>NZ_JBEYTL010000008.1:510712-566103 GCF_040643025.1 Streptomyces sp. NPDC047525 | reverse complement strand
CAGGTGCAGAAGCCGACCCCGAAGAGCATGCCCGCGTTCAGCGTCAGCCAGTACCAGCGCGGGAAGCGGGCGCGGCCCAGCAGGCTCATGCCGACGCACATCACGACGGCGTACGCGGCGATGCCCAGCATCGGGTTCGGGAACCCGAAGACCGACGCCTGCTCGCTCTTCATGATGTTGCCGCAGGAGACCACCGGATTGAGGCTGCAGCCCGGCGTGAAGTCCGGGTCCTCAAGGAGCTTGAACTTGTCCAGCGTGATGACCCACGCCGCCAGCAGACCCGCAGTACCCGTGATCACCAGAAGCAGCGCGAACGCACGGCTCCCGCCGGTACCACCGGATGGCGGGTCCACACGCCCTGACGGGGACTCGGGCGTACGGGCTTGGGGCAGAGGTGTCCTGGTGGTCATCGGCTGGGTCCTCACTGGGTTCGCGGGCGGCGGGGTCGGCACCCTTTTGCAGTAGTCGTGCATCTCTCGGCAGGACAGGGTCTGTGGGGCTGATTAGCGTCGGTCGCGTCCCCAACGGATCTAGGAGATCCCCCATGAAGATCACGCTTCGTCGTGCCGCGGCGACCGCCATGCTGACCCTGGCCGTGGCGGTGCCGCTGACAACTGCCGCTCAGGCGGCGGAAGTTCCCACGCAGAAGGCGGCGGCCTCCCACCCGTGCGACCACGGCGGCTGCTGGGACGACCATCACCACCACCACGGCCACGACCACGGCCTGCTGGACCTGGACCTCGGTCTTCTCTGACGCGATGCGCTGAACCACCGCGTCACGGAGTGCTTGGGTCCGCCGGTCCGTCCCGACCGGCGGGCCCTGCCACGTGCGGGCCCGCCGAAACGGCCGCGCCTAGCCGCGCAGGCTCTTCGCGGTGAGCAGGCAGTGCGCGGCGCTGGTCATGGTCTCCTCGGCGCCCGCGAAGGCCGCGAGGTCCTCCTCGGCGAGCGGAACCCCGGGCTTGGCCTCGGGCCACGGGCGCGTGGTGAACATGAAGTAGGCGTGTCCCCGCTCGCCCACCGCGGCGAGCCACTCCGGCGGTACGACGCACTGGGCATTGAGGTGCGGCATGTTCAGGACGGCCTGGCCGGCCTCGACGAGGAGGGTGAGGGGCAGGCTCGGGTTGCGGGAGCTCTCCACGACGGGGCCGCCGATGGGGAGCCCGGTGTTGCGCAGCAGGTGCTCGATGGCTTCGGTCGCGGCCTCAGGACCGCCTTCGCCGTCGCCCAGCGAGTAGGCGAGCAGGAAGGGCATGTCCTTCTCGTCCTCCGGGTGTTCACCGCTCCAGGCGACCACGGTGAGGGTGCCCAGATCGGCGGGTCGGAAGGTGCGGGTTTCGCTCGATGTCGAGGTCATCCCGGAACGGTATCGACGTGACCTGATGTCCCGGACCCGTCTGTCACTTGACTGGGTGAGTGCGGGCGAGCGATCACACGATCGGGGCACGCGAGGCACGCGCCGGTCGAACTCCGGGGCCCGTCAGTCGAACTGAGGCCCTGCAGAGGCGTGAAGTGCCGGGGAAAGCCCGAGGGCCGGTCCCGCAGAACGCGTCTGCGGAACCGGCCCTCACTGCTGCGTGCCGTGTGCTCGCGGCAGTACTTCTCGGGGGTGCGTCAGCTGTTGACGGCCGTGTTGCCGAACGCCGGGTTCAGGGCGCCGATCAGGTTGGCCGTGTTGCCCGCGACGTTCACCGGTACGTGGACCGGGACCTCGGCCAGGTTGCCGGAGAGGACGCCGGGCGAGCCGACAGCCGCGCCCTCGGCGGAGGAACCGCTGCCGTCGGTGGCGAAGGCGCTGCCTGCGGCGGCACCCGCGGCGAGACCGGCGGTGGCAAGGACGAGAGCAGCCTTCTTGGCAGTGTTCATAATCAAACCTTCCCTTCGGATTTGCTTTACCTTATGGACCTGTTCGCGGAAGCCTCAGCAGGAACACGCCCAGGTAATTGCTTCCTTCATTCGGCGCAATGCGCCGTCCGGAAGGAGCAAGAAAGAGTTCTACTTCGCGAGGGGAAGTCCGCCGAGAAGCTTGCCGGGTGCGCCGCCGCCCGCGTGCAGGTCGTCAGCGGCACCTGACACGCTGTTGACGACCGAGTCCTTGTTCTCGGCGTCGAGGGCGTTGGTGGCCACCGGGGCCGCGTCGAGCGTCGGCTGGCTGGTGATCGTGTCCAGTGCACCGTTCAGGCTGGTGGGCGTGAGGTCGGCGGCAAAGGCGGGTGCGGCGGCACCTGCGATGACCAGGGATCCGGCAACGACGGCGGCAGCCTTCAGGGGCTTCATCGTGTTCCTTTCTTCGGCGACGGACGGTCGCCAGAGGGGATTTTCACTTCGCCATGGGTAACGAGCGCTGTGAACGGCGGAAACTCTGTGCGGCGGAAAATCCAGGAACCCACCCGAACGAAGGCGGTGTCTCATTCTCGTATGAGATGGACGCGCACATGCCCGTCGCGCCGGCCCTGAGGACCGGCGCGACGGGCACTGACTGAGGCTCAGGAAAGCCCGGGTGCCTGCGGCAGGCCGGGTGCGGCCGGCAGCTTGGGCAGGGCCGGCAGACCCGCCAGGTCGGGTGCGGGGAGACCGCCGCCGAGCAGCGTGGCGGCGAGGAGGTTGACCAGGCCGGTGAGCACGGGCGGAACCGCGCCCGCCACCTTGGTGACGTCGCCGCCGGTGGCCGCCTTGACCAGGGCGTCGACCGCGGTCTGCAGCGCCTTCAGGGCGTCGGCCTTCGGGTCGGCGGCCGCGGCCCTGGAGTCGTCCGACAGTGCCTTGGGGAGGGCCGGTGCCTCCGGGAGCGCCGCGGTGTCGGGGAGTGCCGGGGTGTCAGGGGCCGCCGGGGTCTCGGGGAGTTCGGGCGCCTTGGGGGCCGCGGCAGAGGCCTTGGTGATGGCCTCCTTCACCGGGTCGGCGAGCTTCGTGGCGTCCGCGGCGGGCAGTTGGCCCTTGTCGGCCTTGAGCACGGCGGTGAGCAGGTCGGTGACCGGGGTGAGTACACCGCCGGCGTCGCCCAGGGTCTTGGCCTGGGCGAGCAGCGCGTCCGCCCCGGGGACCGGCGCGCGGGCCGCTTCCTGGGCGCTGGTGCTGTGAGAGTCGCTCTCGGCGGCGATGACGGGACCGGCCGTCCCGATGAGAAGTGAAGCGCAGAGGACGGTGGTCGCGATACGCCGTACGGGCAGAGCGCGCATGAATGTTCCCTTCGGTGATGCGTCGGATCTTGTGTTCACCGTGAAAGCGGTGGACACCGTCCGCAACCGAGCGACTGCCATTTGGGGCATGGCGGCCGTTCGGGGCACACGTGGGAACGCACGACGGCCGTCCTCCTCGGGGGAGAACGGCCGTCGCTGACTGCGTGCTGCTGAGGTGTCAGGCGTTGACGCAGGTGTTGCCGAACGCCGGGTTCAGCAGACCGATGACGTCGACGGTGTTGCCGCAGGCGTTGACCGGAACGTGGACCGGCACCTGGACGGCGTTGCCCGAGCCGACGCCGGGGGAGTTGGTGGCGGCCCCCTGGGCGCCGGCGTCGGCGGCGGCGATGCCGGCGCTGCCGGCCATGGCGGCCACGGCAACGGTGGAGAGGGCGAGGGCCTTCGCGGTACGCGACATGGAGAGTTGCTCCTTGGTCAGTTGATGCATCGGCTGGGCGGGGTGCCCGGCCCATGGATCAACGGACGTCGCCCGCAGGAGTTGTGGGCCCAAAAGGGTGATCTGCTGGCGCACGGTTAACGCGGGGGCCCTCGGCCCGTGCTCCGGGCACGCCCCGAGCGTTACTCACTTCACGTTTCCGACACACTTGTCAGCCTTCCTGGATTAATGCGGAAAGCGGCTAGTGTTGCTCTCCTCCTGAAGCCATTTGAAAGAACAAGTGCGGGAAGTTACGAGTCGAGTGTGACTTTCGCATTTACCTTCTCCCTCCTGGTTCGGAACCTTTCCCGAAAGGGCAACGCCGGTCATGCGTAATTCCCTGGGCCCCCTCCTGCGTCGCGTGACGCTGTGTGCCTTTTCCCTCGCGGTCGTCGCCACGCCGGGCGGCCCCGCCGTGGCCGCCGCGCCCGCACCCCCCGCCGCCGAGGCGTCGAGCATCAAGTTCGCGCAGCGCTATCACGCCCTCCAGCACGGCGGGATCACCCGCGCCGCCAACACGGCCATCACGTGCCGCAAGCCGATGGCGGTCCGCGCGGTGTCATGTCCTTCCGCGCGCGGGGGCAAGACGGCCGCCAACAACGACTTCGACATGTTCTACGTCGACGTCGACAAGGACCCGAACACCTACAACTCGAGCCGCGGCGAGGTCCGGATCCCGCGGGGCTCCCGGGTGTCCTACGCGCGCCTGTACTGGGGCGGCAACCTCCGCGTCGGTGAGCAGAAGCCGCCCAAGGACAACGGCAAGGCCCTGATCGCCGAACCCGGCGGCAGCTACCAGGACGTGAAGGCCGACACCCTGGTCGGGCACCGCACCGCCAACGGAGCGGACGCCTTCCAGGCCTCGGCCGACGTCACGAACCTCGTCAGGGCCAGCGGCGCGGGGATGTACACCGTCGCCCAGGTCAACGTGGCGATGGGCCACTCGAAGGCCGGGGCATGGGGCGGCTGGACGCTGGTCGTCGCGTACGAGAACGAGGCCGCGCCGCTGCGGCACCTGACCGTGTGGGACGGCTTCGACTCCTTCGACGCGCGCGGGCGCAGCCAGGCGGTACGGCTCGGCGGCATGCCGGTCCCGGCCCGCGCCAAGGGCCGCGTCGGCATGGTCACGTACAACGGCGACCGCGGAACGACCGGCGACACGCTCACCGTGTCCACCGGCCGGAGCAGGCCCGTGCGGCTCTCCGACGCGGCCAACCCCGCCCGCGACGTCATGAACTCGACCATCAGCGAGCCGGGCAGGCAGAGCGCGAGGACGCCCGCGTACGCCAACACGCTCGGATACGACTCCGACATCTTCCGCCTCGACGGGGGCCTCAAGGCCGACCGAAAGGGCCTGCTCATCCGTCTTGCCTCGCAGCGAGAGTCCGCGTGGGCCGGTGTGCTCTTCGCCGCTGTGGACGCGAAGCGGTAGCGCACCACCTTCCCCCTGAGCAAGGCGCCGTGCATGCAACTGTCAGCAACAGACCAACGGCTGAGCGTCCTTCATGTCGCCCAGCCCGTCGACGGCGGAGTGGCCCGCGTGGTCACCGACCTGGTGAAGTCCCAGCTGTCCGCCGGGATGCAGGTCAGCGTGGCGTGTCCGGACAGCGGCTGTCTGCCGGACGCCGTGCGCGGCCTGGGAAGCGACGTCCACCGGTGGGCGGCGACCCGTTCCCCCGGGCCCGGCCTTCCGGACGAAGTGCGGCGCCTTGCCCGCATCGTCGACGAGCTGCGGCCCGACGTCGTGCACGCGCACAGCGCCAAGGCCGGGCTCGCCGCCCGGCTCGCCCTGCGCGGCAAGGTCCCCACGGTGTTCCAGCCGCACGCCTGGTCCTTCGAGGCCGTCGGCGGCGTGACCGCGCGGCTCGCCCTGCGCTGGGAGCGTTTCGGGGCGCGCTGGGCCACGCACGTCGTCTGCGTCAGCGAGGCTGAGCGGCTCACCGGACAGCGGTCGGGGATCGACGCGCCCTGGTCGGTGATCCCCAACGGGGTGGACGTCGAGCACTTCCGGCCCATGGCCGCCCAGGCCGCGCGGGCCGGACTCGGGCTCTGCGAACAGGCGCCCCTGGTGGTGTGCGTGGGGAGGCTGTGCCGGCAGAAGGGGCAGGACGTCCTGCTGCGGGCCTGGGCGGCGGTCACCGAGCGGATGCCGCTGGCCCGGCTCGTCCTCGTCGGGGACGGACCCGACGGGCCCGGCCTGCGCGAACAGGCGCCCGCCTCCGTGCGGTTCGCCGGAGCCGTCGAGGACGCCACCCCCTGGTACCAGGCGGCCGACCTCGTGGTCCTGCCGTCCCGGTGGGAGGGCATGGCACTCGTACCCCTGGAGGCGATGGCCTGCGCCCGTCCCGTGGTGGTCACCGATGTGGACGGCGCGCGCGAGAGCCTGCCGCCCGCACTCGTGCCCCACGGCCTCGTTCCCGCCCAGGACCCCGACGCACTGGCGCGAGCCCTCGTCGGACTGCTCGGCGACCCGCCCCTTCGCGAAGCCCTCGGCCGTGCAGCGCACCGCCACGTATCGAACACCCACGATGTGCGGCACACCACGGACGCTGTCGCGGCCGTGTACCGCGAGCTACCGGGCGTGGGGCCCATCAAGTGCAGGGAGTCCATCAACCCGTGAGTGCGGAACGAACTGTCGCCACCCCCGCCGCGCAGCCACGGGCGGCCGACCACGCCATCGCCACCGCCTCGGTCATCCCTCCCCGCGGGGCCGGGAGCGGCCGCAGGACGAGCACCGGATGGGGGGCTTCGGTACGCCGCTCGTCGGCCCTCCCCCTGGTCGCCGTCGACTGCAGCGCCGCCCTGCTCGCCACCGTGCTGCTCACCGATCCGCAGCGCCACCCGCTGCTGGTGGCCCTGCTCCTGACCGCCGTGACCGGCCTGAACGCGCGCGCCGCGCTCTACCGCCGCCTCGCCGTGCCCTCCGCCCTCGACGAACTGCCCTCGCTTGCCTGGCAGACCGCGCTGAGCTGGGGCGCCGTGGGGCTCGTCGCCGCGAGCTTCTCCGCCCTGAGCCCGCTCTCCCTCACCGCCTTGTGCACGGCGGCGGCGCTCCAGAGCGTGCTGTGCTGCACGGGCCGAGGCGCCCTGTACTGGTGGGCGCGCAGAGCGACGCGGCGCCAGCCGCGCCCCGCCCTGGTGGTCGGCCCCGCCCCCGTCGCCCGCCGCGTGGCCGAGGCGGTCCTGCGCCATCCGCAGGCCGGGGTCCGGCCCGTGGGCATCGTGGGCGAGGCGCCCGCCGAGCGCACGGAGTCGGAGGGGGCCGAACTGCCGGTGCTCTCCACGATCGAGGAGCTGCGCCGCGCGGTCATCCAGAACGCCGTACGCACCGTCCTGGTCGTCGGGCCGACGCCGGGACCGGAGCAGATCGGCTGGCTGCGCACGCTGAGCGGATCCGGCTGTGACGTATGGGCGATCGACGCGACGCAGCCGCCGGGCTACGACGCGCCGGGGCGGCAGTCCAGATCCGGGCGGCTCGCCGGGTTCCCCTGCCGCTCGCTCGTGCCCGCCGGGCGCAGGCACTTCAGCCTCAGCAAGCGCGCCCTCGACCTCGTGACCTCGGGGATCCTGCTGCTGCTGATCAGCCCGGTGCTCCTCGCGTGCGCCGCCGTCCTGCGGGCCAGCGACGGCCCCGGGGTGATCTTCCGTCAGGAGCGCATCGGCAAGGGCGGGCGGCCGTTCACCCTGCTCAAGTTCCGCACGCACCGCCCCGCCGACCCGCACGAGGCCGCGACCCGGTGGACCGTGGCGGGTGAGCAGCACATGAGCCCGTTCTGCCAGTTCCTGCGCCGGACGTCGCTCGACGAGCTGCCGCAGCTGTGGAACGTCTTCTGGGGCGACATGAGCCTGGTCGGCCCACGCCCCGAACGCCCTTATTTCGTCGGCAAGTTCAGCCAGACCTACCCGGGCTACGCCGAGCGCCACCGCATGCCGACCGGCATCACCGGGCTCGCCCAGATCCAGGGGCTGCGCGGCGACACCTCGATCGAGGACCGGTGCCGGTTCGACAACGCCTACATCGACAGCTGGTCGTTCTGGCAGGACCTGTGCATCCTGCTGCGCACCGCCGCCTCGCTCGTCCGTCCGACGGGGAGCTGACCCAGGTGAACAGTGCCCCGATCACGCTCTTCCCGCCCGGCTCACCGGCCGCCGCGATCTCCTCGGCACTGCGCGGCGCGGGCCCCGTGCTGCCCGTCATGGCCCTGGTCGCCCTGCTCGCGCTGCCCGTGCCGCCCAGCGACGGCGGCTCCGGGGGCGGCACGATCGCCGACGCGGTCTCCGCCCTCGTGGTGCTCTGGTGCGTGGCCCGCGCCGTGCGCGGGGCACGCCGTCCGCTGACCCGGACCGCAGCCGTCGTGCTCGGCCTCCCGGTGATCGGCATCGCGGTCGCCGCGATCGGCGCGAGCACCGCGTCGGCCGGGGCGACCGGCCTGGTGCGCTACCTCCAGATCTTCGTCCTCGTACCGGCCGCGGTCCTGATGCTCGTGCGCGACCGCCGCGACTTCCGCCTGGTGGCCTGGTCGCTCGTCGCGCTCGCCCTGTTCCAGGGCGCGCTCGGCGCCTATCAGTACGTCACGGGGACCGGCGCCACCTACATGGGCGCGGACATCCGGGCCGTGGGGACCTTCGGTCCGACGGACGTCATGGGAATGGCGACCGTGGTGTCGTACGGAGTGGTGTGCGCGGTTGCTCTCGCGCTCGGCCCGGCATCCCCGAAGCAGCGTCAGATGGCGCTGGTGTGCGCGCTGCTCCTGGTCGTCCCGCTCGCGCTCTCCTTCAGCCGCGGCGCCTGGATCGCCACCGTCGTGGCGTGCGGTGCGCAGCTGGGGCTCGCGGGAGTGCGGCGAGCCCTGCGGTCCCTCGCCGTGGTGGCCGCAGCGGCCGTCGTCCTCGTGGGCGGGTTCGGCATCGGCACGCAGATGCTGCAGGAGCGGATCACCAGCATCACGCAGGTGACCGACGCCCCCGACCAGTCGGTCACCGACCGGTACACCATGTGGGCCGCCGCGGTGGACATGTGGCGCGACGAACCGGTGTCGGGCGTGGGGCTCAAGGCCTTCCCCGACCACCGCGACAGCCACGCCTCGCTGGCCCTGTCGTCGGCAAGCGACACCGGAGGCGCGGGCGCGGAGTTCAGCCGCCAGCCGCTGCTCTCCCCGCACAACATGTACCTGCTCGTCCTCAGCGAGCAGGGGCTGCTCGGCCTGTGCACCCTCGTGGGCAGCTGGGCGGCCTTCCTGCTGCTCGGTCTGCGGCGGCTCGCGCGGGTCCGCGGGGGAGCGGGCGTGGACTGCGCGCTCGTCGCGTGCGGACTCCTCGTCTGGCAGCTGGTGGACTTCGCGTACGCCGACATCGGCGGGCCATCGACGGTGCTCATGGCCGTGGTCCTCGGGCTCGTGGCCTGGTGGGCGCTGTCCGGCCGCGCGCTCGCGGCGCCGATGCCGGGGGAGGCGCCGCGATGACCTCCACGACCCACTCCGTGGACGCGGGCCCGGTCGGCAAGGTGCCCGCGCCGGCCAGCGAGGCCGAGCCCGTCAGGGGCTCCGACCCCTCCAACGGCTTTCTCGCCAAGGCAGCCCTGGTCACCGCGGTCCTCACGGTGGCCGGATCGGTGCTCGGGCTCGTGCGCGACCAGGCGCTCGCCCACTTCTTCGGGGCGGGCTCCGAGACCGACGCCTTCCTCGTCGCGTGGACCGTCCCCGAGGTGGCCACGACCCTGCTCATCGAGGACGGCCTCGCGTTCGCCCTCGTACCGGCCTTCAGCATGGCGCTCGCCCGCCGCGGCCAGGGCGCGCGCCGCGACCCGGTCCGCGCGCTCGTCGCCGCGACGCTGCCCCGCCTGATGCTCGCCTCCGGGGTCGTCGCGCTGATCCTGATGGCCGGGGCGCCGGCCTTGGTGGAGATCCTCGCGCCGGGCCTGCCCGACCCGCGCCTCGCCGTGGACTGCACGCTGCTGACCGCCACCTGCGTCTTCACGTTCGGCCTCGCCGGGTACTGCAGCGCCGCGCTGCGCGCCCACCGCCGGTTCGTGGCCCCCGCGGGCATCTACGTCTTCTACAACATCGGCATCATCACCGCGGTGTTCGTCCTCGCCCCCCGCTACGGCGTCCGCGCGGCAGCCCTGGGTGTCGCGGTCGGCGGCGTACTCATGGTGCTCGTCCAGGCGCCCTCGCTCTGGCGGCAGCTCACCCGCGACACGGCGGACGCCCCGAACGAGCAGGCGACAGGACCGTCGGCCCCGGCGCTGATGGGCAGCACCCTCATCGCCACCGTGCTGCTCTTCGCGCTGTGCCGGCAGTCGCAGGTGCTCATCGAGCGCTTCCTCGCGTCCTCGCTGCCCTCGGGGGCCATCTCGCACCTCAACTACGCGCAAAAAGTGGCGCAGGTGCCGATGATCCTCTCCCTGATGCTGTGCACGGTCACGCTCCCCGTCGTCGCGCGGGCCCTGGCCGAAGGAGACGTCAAGCGGGCCAGGTCGCGCGTCGAGCGGGACCTGGGCCTGGCCGGCTGCGTGGTCCTCCTCGGCACCGCCGTGGTCATCGCCTGCGCGCCGCAGCTCATCCAACTCCTCTTCCAACGGGGCGCGTTCACCGCGGACGACACCGTCGCCACGGCGGCCGTGATGCGCGTGTACGCCCTGGGACTCTTGGGCCACACGCTGGTCGGGGCGCTCGTCCGCTCCTACTTCTCCGGCGGGCGCGCCACGTGGTTCCCGCTGGGCGCGATGGCGGTCGGCGTCTCCGCGACCGCCGCGATCGGCGGCTGGGCGGTGGACCTGTGGGGCGTACGCGGCATCGCGCTCGCCAACGCGGCGGGGATCAGCGTCACCGCCTTCGTGCTGCTGTGCGGGATGGGGCCGCGCAATGTGCCGATCCGGGTCCGCCGTGTCCTTGGCGAACTGGTCAAGCCGGTGGCCGCGATGGTGTGCGCCACCGGCTTCGGCGGGGCCTTCGCGAGCCGCGTCGAATCGCCGTTCCTCGCCTTCGCCGTCGGGTCCTCGACCGTCGCCGCTGTCTTCGTCCTGGTGCTCTGGGCCCTGAAGGCCCAGGCCATCGAACCCGTCGTCCGATCCGTCACAACCGCCGTCACATCCGCCACACGAAAGCTCACGCATGTCCGTTGACACAGCACTCGGTGAGACCCCACGTTCGCGGCGCACGCGGCACTGGCTGCCCCAGGCGCCGATGTGGGTGGCGATGTACCACTCCGTGGACAACTGCGCGGACGACCCCTACAAGATCACCGTCTCGCCCGAACGCCTCGCCGCCCAGCTGCGCTGGCTCCGCCGCCAGGGGCTGCGCGGGGTGAGCATGACGCGGCTCCTCACGGCGCGCGCCCGCGGCGAGGGACGCGACCTGGTCGGCCTCACCTTCGACGACGGGTACACCGACTTCGTCGACCACGCCCTGCCGCTCCTGCGCCGCTACGACTTCGACGCCACCCTGTTCGTGCTCCCGGGCCGCCTCGCGGGCGAGAACGCGTGGGACCCCCTCGGCCCGCGCAAACCGCTGCTCACCGCGGACGGCATCCGCCACGCCGCCGCCGAGGGGATGGAGGTCGCCTCGCACGGCCTGACCCACATCGACCTCACCCGGGCGGACGACCGGCTCCTGTGGCAGGAGACCAGTGGCAGCCGGGTCGAGTTGTCCGACCTCATCGGCCGCGAGGTGGAGGGCTTCTGCTACCCGTACGGAACCGTCGACCAGCGGGTCGTCGAGACCGTACGCGCGGCCGGCTACCGCTACGCGTGCGCGATCTCCCCGGGTCCCCTGACCGGGGTGCACGCCCTGCCGCGCGTCCACATCGGGCAGGAGGACACCGCCCTGCGGCTCCAGCTGAAGCTGCGGCTCAACCGGCTGCGCCGCCGGGCGGTCCGCGAACCGGCGGTGGCCGAGTGAAGGCCCTGCACATCATCACGGGCCTCGGGGTCGGCGGCGCCGAGCAGCAACTGCGCCTGCTGCTGCGCCACTTGCCCGCCGCCTGCGACGTCGTGACCCTCACCAACCCCGGTCCCGTCGCCGAAGGCCTGACGGCCGACGGGGTGCGCGTCATCCACCTGGGCATGTCCGGCAACCGTGACGTGGGCGCCGTCCCCCGCCTCGCGAAGGTCATCCGTGGCGGCCGGTACGACCTCGTGCACACCCACCTGTTCCGCGCCTGCCTCTACGGGCGCATCGCCGCCCGCCTGGCGGGGACGCGCGCGGTCGTCGCCACCGAACACTCCCTCGGCGACTCGCAGATGGAGGGACGGCCGCTGACCCCGGGCGTCCGCGCGCTGTACCTGACCGGCGAGCGCCTGGGCCGGGCCACGGTGGCGGTGTCCCCGTCCGTCGCCGAGCGGCTCAGCCGGTGGGGCGTGCCCCGGCAGCGCATCCACGTCGTACCGAACGGCATCGAAGTGGAGCGGTTCCGCTTCGACCCGCGGGCCCGCGTCGCCGCCCGCCGTCAACTGGGGCTCCCGGACGAGGCGTTCGTCGTCGGCGGGGTCGGCCGCATCGTCGAGGGCAAGCGCTTCGACGTCCTGCTGCACGCCCTCGCCTCGCTGCCCCAGGACGTACGCGTGCTCCTGGTCGGCGGTGGCCCCGACGAGGACAGACTGCGCATGACGGCGGCCCAACTGGGGCTCGCGGAACGGGTGGTGTTCGCCGGGGAGCGCTCGCATCTCTCTTCTGAGACCACCGGCCTCCCGGCGCTCCTCGCCGCGATGGACGTCCTCGCGTCGCCGTCGCCCGAGGAGGCCTTCGGCCTCGCTGTCGTGGAGGGGCTCGCCGCCGGTCTGCCGGTGCTCTACGTCCGGTGCCCCGCCGTCGAGGACCTCCCGCCGGAAGCGGCCACCGGCGCCGAGCGCGTCACGGGCGACCCGGATTCCTTCGCGCGGGCGCTGCTGCGGGTCCGGGATGCGGGGGCGCGGCCGCGCCTCGCCCTTCAGGCCGCGCACCACTACAGCATCACCCGCAGTGCAGCACAGCTGATGCATGTCTACGAGGCAGCTGCCTCCGGCTCGACCCCGAGAGTGAGTTCCTGATGACCGATACCCTCAGCAGGCGGCACCGCCCGGCCGGTCACCCGGCCCCGATGCTGGCCCGCGTGAAGCGGCTTCCCGCGTGGTGGCTCCTGCCGGCGGGCGCCGTGCTCGGCGCCCTGACAGGCGGGGCCTACGGCGTGGTGAAGACCCCTCAGTACACCGCGACGAGCTATGTGATCGCGGTCCCGGAGAAGGACTCCGACCCCACGGCGGCGCTCGGCTTCGCCACGGCGTACGGCCGGGTCGCCACGCAGGTCGCGGTGCTCGGCGACGCCCAGGTGGAGTCGGGCGTCTCGCCGCAGACACTGCGCGACAGCGTGCAGGCGGCCACATCGCCCGACGCCCCGATGATCTCGATCTCGGCGACCGCGGCCAAGCCCGGCAAGGCCCGTGACATCGCCAACGCGGTGTCGCGCTCCCTGACCAACAACGCGAACCACACCAAGGACAGTACGCAGGTACGCCTCCTTCAGCTCTCGCGCGCGGTCAAGCCCGCGGCCCCCGCGTCGGCATCGGCGCCGATGACCGCCCTGGTGGGCGGCTGCGCGGGAGGCCTGCTCGGCGGGCTCGCCCTCCTCGTGCGCCCCCGGCGCGGCGATGACGCGGTCCCGGCTTCGGTGCCGGGTCCCGCGCAGTCCGCCGATCTCAACCGGGAGAGGTGATGGGGGTGGCCGAAAGCGCCCTGACCGTCGAACTCTGCACGGACGAGGGCGAGTTCGGGGGCCTCGCGGCGGCGTGGGCCCGGCTGCACCGCAGGTGCGGGACGGCGACACCGTTCCAGAGCCACGCCTGGCTGCACTCGTGGTGGCTCTCCTACGGCACGCGCGGGCGGCTGCGCGTCGTCCTCGTGCGCAGGCACGGCGAGCTCGTCGCCGCGGCGCCGCTGATGCGCGCGTACGTCCCGCTCCCGGCGCTCGTGCCGCTGGGCGGCGCGATCTCCGACTTCACCGACGTGCTCCTCGACGACGCGTTCGCCGACGAAGCCGCGGACGCGCTGGCGGGCGGCCTGTCGGAACTGGCCCGCAGCGCGCTGATCGACTTCCGCGAGGTCCGGTCGGGAGCCGCCGTGGAGCACATCTACGAACGCTGGCGCGGGCCCCGGCTCCGCCTCGCGGACTCGCTCTGCCTCGAGCTGCCCGCGGCGTCGATGGAGGAACTGCTCGGGCGGCTGCCCGCGCCACGGGCCCAGCGGGCGCGCGCCAAGATCCGGAAGATGGACGCGCTGGGCGTCGAGCGGCGGATCGTACGCCACGACGAGGTGGACGATTCGGTGCGCACGCTCCTGCGCCTGCACCAACTCCAGTGGCAGGGGCGCAAGGTGACGTCCGAACACCTCCAGCCGCGGTTCTCCGAGCACCTGATCAGGTCGGTCGGGCTCATGGTCAGGGCGGGCGACGCGGTGGTCACCGAGTTCCGGCTCGACGACGCCGTGGTGGCCGCCGATCTGACCCTGCTCTCGCCCCACCTGGTCGGCGGCTACCTCTACGGGGCGCATCCGCAGCTGCGGGAGCGCAAGGTGGACGTGGCCACGATGCTCCTGAACGCCTGCACGGAGCACGCCGAGGGCGACCGGAGCCGGGTCCTGAGCCTCCTGCGCGGCAACGAACCGTACAAGCACCACTGGCGCCCCGAGGAGGCCACCAACCACCGGCTGCTCCTCGCCCGCAGGCGCACCGCCCCCGTGCTGCGGGCCGCCGCGTGGGACGCGGCGGCCCGCAGCCGGGGCAAGGAGTTCCTGCGGGCGCGCAGGGAACGCCAGGAGCGGTCCTGAGGGCTCCCTTCTAGGGCCGCTTGTACCAGTCCAGGCGCATGCACAGCTTGCCGCCGAGCCAGTGCTCGACCCAGTCGCCGAGGTTCAGCGGGGAACAGTTCGGCGGTGTCGTGGGCGTGGCCGGCTGCGTCGGCTCCGGGACGGTCGGCTCGGTGTCCTTACGGCCGAAGAGCAGGGACCGGTAGGCCTTGGACGACTTGGGATTGTCGTCGCACTGCCACACGCCGTGCGGGCAGTAGTCGGTGACGGTGTTGTACAGCGGTTTGTGCTCGTCCATCCAGGCGAGCATTTTCCGCATGTATTCCTCGTTGTCACCGTTGCGGAAGAGACCCCACTCCGGATAGGAGATCTCCTTGCCGTGTTCCTTCGCGAATTCCACGTGCTTCTTCAGGCCGTACGGCTCGCTGACCTGCTCGGCGAAATCAGTGCCCGTCGGCTGGTCGTACGAGTCCATGCCGACGATGTCCACGACGTCGTCGCCCGGATAGCACTCCGTCCACGGAATGGCGTCCCGGCCCCTGTTCGGCGTGAAGTCGAACTTGAACTTCTGTCCCGGCACCGAACGCATCGTCGTGACGATGCGCTTCCAGTACTTCTTCCAGGCCTCCGGGTCGGGACCACATCGATGGGTGTACGTGATGCCGTTCATTTCCCAGCCGAGCACCACGACGGTGTCGGGCACCTTGAGCTTCACGAGCCGCTGCGCGAGCGCGCGGTAATGCTCGTCGAAATCGCCCGCCGCGCCCCGGCGCAGCAGCGAGCGGACCTCCGAGTCGCCGACCCGGTCCTCGTTGCGCTCCATCATGGGGACGTTGAGCACGAAGAGCCGGTCGTCCTGCGCGCGCCGCCACTCGGCCCAGCTCTCGAGGAAGTTCGGGGCCCCCTCGATGTTGCTCCACCGGTCGCCCGGCAGGTAGGTGTGCCCCACGCGCAGCTCGGCGCCGCCCAGCCACTTGCTGAGCTCGGCCATGCGTTCCACGCCCTGGGGCCCGTAGGTGAGGTAGGCGCCGAAGGCTGGCTTCTTGGCGTCCGGGGCGGCGGGGACGGCCGGGGCGTCCGACGGGTCCGGTGTCGCCGCGGTGTCCGGACCGACCGGGATCGCTGGGGTGGCCGCGGAGGGGGATGGGACGGGCGCCGTCGTCGGCAGCCCGGCGAGGCCGGGCAGCTCGACCGGTGGGTCGGGGTCCTGCCCGGCTCCCCACGCGTATCCGGGCCCGACGGCGAGCGCCGCCGACATGACGATTCCGCCGGCAATGAATGCCAGCCGTCTACTGGTGGTCAGGCGTCTCTGCAAAGCCATGGCCGCTCCTCATGCTGCTCCTCCATCTACTGACACTCAGTCATATGTATTTCTATTGCGCCAATCGAGCCCCTAATCCTTTGGGCGTGCCCATCGCCCGCATGGGGGATCGAATTGAGAGGATTTGGCCGTGCTAACTCTCGACACGCGAGTCCCCGCGGTTCTGCTGCGGATCGACCGGAATCCCTTTCATCACGGCACGCTCGGAGCTGTTCGGTCCCTCGGCCGCGCGGGAGTGGAGGTACATGTAGCGGCCTCGGATTCCGCCGGGAGTCCGGTGCGCAGATCCCGCTATCTGCATCAGACGCACCCTCCGCCGCCGCCGGGGGCATCCCTCCAGGAAATCTCATCCGTCCTGCGCCGCATTTCCCACCGGGTGGCCCGGCCGTCCGTGCTGATTCCGATGGACGACGCGGGAGCCCTGGCGATCGGGCGCCTGCAGAAAGAGCTGGCCGAGTCCTATCTCCTGCCGGACCAGGCGAGCGGCCTCGCGGAACGGGTGGCCGACAAGGCGACCCTGGCCCAGGTGTGCGCCTCGGCCGGCATTCCCCACCCGGTGACGCTCCTGCCGGAATCCCCCGCCCAAGCAGCCGCCGCCGTACGCCGGTTGGGGCTCCCCGTGGTGGCGAAGTGGAGCCGCCCGTGGCTCGTCCCCGCAGGGACCGATCTGCGCAGCACGGTCCTGGTGCGCTCGGCGACGGAGGCCCAGGAGCTCTACCGGCGCAGCGAGGAGGCGGGCAGCCGCCTCCTGTTGCAGGCCTTCCTGCCGGACGGCCCCGGCCGCGACTGGTTCGTCCACGGATACGTCGACCGGACGGGCGCCGTGCGCGGCGGCGGCTCCGGCCGCAAGCACCGCTCCTGGCCGCGCGGTGCGGGCCTGACGGCGGTGGGCGAGTGGACGCCCGACCCGGGCCTGCGGGCCGGCGTGGAGAGGCTGGTCGACACGCTGGGCTACCGGGGCATCTTCGACCTCGACTTCCGGGTGGACGCCGCGACGGGCGAGCACTGCCTGCTCGACTTCAACCCACGGCCCGGCGCCCAGTTCCGGCTCTTCGCCGACGGGGCCGACCTGGACGTGGTGCGCGCCCAGCACCTGGACATGACCTACCGCCCGCTGCCGGCCGCCGCCGTGCTCTCGGGCCGCGCGTTCGTCGTGGAGAACTACTCCCCGCTGGCCGCACTGCGCGTCCTGATGACGGCGGGGCCCGCCTCCACGGCGTCACAGCGCCGCGAGCTGGCCTGGCACGCCCAGGACGACATGGCTCCGGCGCGTGCCATGTGGGTGCTGTGGTGCCGGCACGTGACGCGGCGGCTCCTCGGCCGGCTGAGGCGGACGGTACGCCCCACCGGACCACCGGGGGAGGAGGTGCGGGTGCGGATGGTGCGCCAGGCGGGAGCGCCTGACGGCTCCGGCCGTGCCGAAGCCGCCCGTATCGACGACGAGAGAGCGAGCAGTTGCTGATGTATGACCTGTTGGTTGTCGGAGCCGGCCCCTACGGGCTCTCCATCGCGTCACACGCCGCCGATGCCGGACTCGACGTACGCATCTTCGGCAGACCCATGGCGTCCTGGCGCGACCACATGCCGCGGGGCATGTTCCTGAAGTCGGAGCCCTGGGCGTCGAACCTCTCCGACCCCCGGCGCCGCTACGGCCTCGCCGAGTACTGCACGCGCAACGGGATGGAGGCCAGGCACGGCCAGCCGATCTCCGTGGAGACGTTCGCCTCGTACGGCCTGTGGTTCGCGCAGCACGCCGTGCCGGACGTCGACGAACGCATGGTGGCGTCGGTCAGCGCCTGCCCCGGAGGGTTCGAGGCGGTCACGGAGGACGGCCAGACCGTCCGCGGCCGCACGGTGGCCCTGGCCGTCGGGGTGATCCCCTTCGTCGAGATCCCCTCGGCGCTGCACGGCCTTGGCACGGAGCACGTCTCGCACAGCAGCCACCACCGGGACCTGGACCGCTTCCGCGGCAAGGACGTCACCGTGATCGGCGGGGGCCAGGCGGCGCTTGAGACCGCGGCGCTCCTCGCCGAGCAGGGAACGCGCGTGCGGGTGCTCGCACGGTCGCGCCGGCTGAGCTGGAACAGCGTGCCCCCGGAGTGGAAGCGCCCGTGGCGGGAGTCCGCCCGCGCTCCGCACAGCGGCCTCGGCTGCGGCTGGCGCAACTGGTTCTACGCCGAGGTGCCGGGCGGCTTCCGGCGGCTTCCCGAGGCCACCCGCGCCCGCATCTCGGCGTCGGCGCTCGGCCCCGCGGGGGCCTGGTGGGTACGCGAGCGGGTCGAGTCACGCGTGGAGGTGCTGCTCGACCACGAGGTCGCCACGGCGTCGGTCGCGGGGGGCCGGGTGCGTCTTGAGACCGTGGGCAACGCGAGCGGCGGCCCGGACTTCGAGACCGACCATGTCATCGCGGCCACCGGCTTCAGGGCCACGAGTGCGCGCCTCGGCCTGCTTGCCCCGGACGTGCGCCGGGGCCTTGCGGTGAACGCCGCACAGGAGCCGTACGCCTCCGTCGAGTTCGAGTCCTCGTACCCCGGTCTGTTCCTCGCGGGCCTGGTGACGGCGTCCAGCTTCGGCCCGGCCATGCGCTTCGTGCACGGGGCGTCGTTCACGGCGGGGAGGCTGGTGCGGGGCGTTCGACGGAGCCTGCGACGGACGCCGTTGGGGACCGCGGTCCCGGCGCCGGTCGGTGAGCTCGACCGCCGGACACCCCTGGGCGCCGTCAAGCGCTGAGGAGGAAACCCCGTCTGTCGGGAACTCGATCAGGTGATGCCGTCGGCGAACGGGTGAATCGGTTCTTCGGCGGCGGCGATCAGGTGGTGGACTCTGTGGTCATGGGACGGGCCTGGTTGCCCTCCGCCAGCCGTCGGCGTCTTCGCCGTGGGTGGGCGACACCGCCTTCGCGGGCCGGCCCCCCTCCCGTTCTGGCGGGGAAGAGACCCTCGGGTGTCTCTTCCCCGCCAGCGGCATGTCCGGGCGGCTAGCGGCCGGACGAGGCGCGCCCGCGGCGGTACAGGATCCCCCCGCCGACCAGCAGCGCGGCGCTTGCCGCCGCCGCGGCCAGGAGGTCCTGGTCGCTTCCGGTCTCGGCGAGCCGAGCGTGGCCGTGCGGCGCCGCGGGGGCGGACACCTGCCGGGCGACCGAGGACGCGACCTGCTGCGGCGGCGCCGCGTGCTGCACCGGCCTGGGGACGGAGCGCTCGACGGGCGGCTCCACGGGCGGCACGACGGCCGGGGGAGGCGTCTCGTGCTGCGGAGGCGTCGGCGCGGGCACTCCGTTGGAGCAGCTGTTGCCGGTGACCGGGTTGAGCACGCCGACCACGTCAGCGGTGTTGCCGCAGGCGTTCACCGGCACGTCCAGGGGGGCCTGCAGGCTGTTGCCCGACAGGATGCCGGGCGACTGCCTGGCGTCGCTCTCGGCCAGCGACTGGGTGCCGGCGTGCGTGCCCGGCTGAGAGCCCGGCTGAGAGCCCGGGTACGAGTCCGTGTCCGAGCTCTGGCCGTATCCGCCGTCGTCCGTCCTGGTGGCCGCCCGCTCCTGCGTGGCCGCCCGGTCCGGGGCGCTCGTGTGCTGCTCCTTCGAAGCGGACCCGGAGTTCGCGCAGCTGTTGCCGGTGGCCGGGTTGGCCGCGCCCACCACGTCAGCGGTGTTGCCGCAGGCGTTCACCGGAACGTCGAGGGGGGCCTGCACGCTGTTGCCCGACAGGATGCCGGGCGAATCCGCCGCGACCGCGTCCCCGCCCGCGGCGAACGCGTTCGAGCCGGACAGGGAGAGGATGCTGGTCGCGGCCGCGGTCGCGAGCATCCCTTTACCAATGACCTGTCGCAAGGTAGTTGTCTTCCTCTGTGCAAGTGGAAAGCCGGCCTTGGAGTCGGAGCGACAGTCCAAGGCCGGCCATGAAACAGCCTGGTGGCTGGGTGCTATCAGGTGTTGGCGCAGGTGTTGCCGAAGGCCGGGTTCAGCAGCGCGATCACGTTCACGCTGTTGCCGCACACGTTGACCGGAACGTGGACCGGGACCTGGACGACGTTGCCGGAGAGAACGCCCGGCGAACCGACGGCCGCACCCTCGGCACCGGCGTCGGCGAACGCGGGAGCCGCCATGCTCATGGCCATCACGACACCAGCGATGATCGTTGCGCTCTTCTTGTGCTTCACAGATGTTCCCTTCTCTGTGGTCATGCCGATCTGGCAGTCGAAACCGAGCGAGCACTTCTGTTTACGTCTCGCACCATGACCCGCAGTCTGCAAACGAGTTGAGTGAGCGGAAGAAACCGCTGGTTTCGACCGTTCAGAAAATTCACCCGAATTACCGCATTCAAAAATGAAGGAGCTCGGGCTGCCACGCCTTGAAGAAGGCGGGCGGCCCGAGCGTCCTCACATCGGCAGAGATCAGCCGTTGAACTCGCCGTTCCCGGACAGGACCGGGATGTCGTTCAGGATGTGCGACAGCGGCTCGTCGCCCTTGGCCTGCGTCGAGTTCTCGGTGCACTGCTGGTTCTGCGGGGCCGACAGGACCGGGATGTCCTGGACGGCGATCGGCACGAGGCCGACGAGCGAGCCGACGTTGCCCTTGACCGGCAGACCGACACAGGGCTTGTTCAGCGAACCCTGGACGAGCGAGAGCTGGGGGCTCATGTCGCCGTGCGTCGCGGAGTTGCCGTACGCCTGCTTGGCGCCGTTGCCGCTCAGGGAGGTGGTGCCGTGGTCGTCACCGATGGCCAGCGCCGTCGGGGCCGCAGCGGCAGACATGCCGACGACCGAAACGGCAACCGCCGCCGTGGCCATAGCCTTCTTCATCATGGTGTGTGTTCCTTTTCTGGGCAGACGCTCGAGTCACTGCGAGCTGACCAACATGCCGACCGGAGTTTGGGTTTCGGGGCTTCACTCGGTTGGGCCCTCTTCCGTCCCTCTTCGGGCCTTCGTTGGGCCATCAGAGTGAAGCGGAGCAACTATGCGGAGGGCGTGGAGTTAATCAGAGCGCTCCGGCGAACGGGGTTTCTCCAGAAGGGAATTAGTTGTGATCAAGAAGGGTATGGCTGCAGCTGCGGTTGCCGTCTCCGTCGTCGGCATGTCGGCCGCCGCTGCTCCGTCCGCGCTGGCCATCGGCGACGACCACGGCACCACGTCTCTCAGCGGCAACGGCGCCGAGCAGGCCTTCGGCAACTCGGCCACGTACGGCAACATGAGCCCGCAGATGGCGCTCATCCAGGGCTCGCTCAACAAGCCCTGCATCGGCCTGCCGGCCAAGGCGAACGTCGGCTCGCTCGTCGGCGTCGTGCCGATCTCCGTCCAGGACATCCCGATCCTGTCGGCGCCGCAGAACCAGCAGTGCACCGAGAACTCGACGCAGGCCAAGGGCGACGAGCCGCTGTCGCACATCCTGTCCGACATCCCGGTCCTGTCGGGCAACGGGGCGGGCAACGGCTGATCTCCCCCACGCAGTGCACAGCGGGCCGCCGTTCACCGGCGGCCCGCTGTCGCGTTCACCCTGTCGCGGTCAACTCGGCCCGGCCGTCAGCTCCGTGGCCAGGGATCGCGTGACACGAGTGCCATCCACTCCTGGTCGGGTCGGCCAGGAACGGTCTTGCCCTGTCTTTCCCAGGAATCCTGCAACGACGTGTAGATGGGGTCATCGACGCGGCGTTCCGGAGAATCCCTGCTCACCGGGATGAGGCCTTGACGCTTCCATTGCTGCTTGAAGTCAGCCATGTTCCCTCGCCATCGAAAGGCGTGTGTGGAGCCATGTGTTCCAGCAGTGGAATCAGGCGAAACCGAACGGCTTAGGGCGAACGAGTTGTTGTTCGTGCGTGCCGCGAACTCCCACGCACCGCAGTGCCGTAGAGCGGTTTACCTTTTCTTCGTCCCGGTTCCCCCGGCAGCGGAGATCAACTTGCTCACTCACCTTTACTCACCGACCGGATCCCGGCGGGCGCGCAGGCTGCGTCTGGCCATTCCGGCGGTCCTTCTGGTCGCCGCCGCTGGAATGGGAAACGCCACGGCTCTGCCGCTCCCTGTTCAACGCGTCGATGTCTTCGGTGACATGAAGAATCGACCGAACGAGGGAAGCGGTACGAATATCCTCCTGATGGGGACGGATGGCCGCGACACCATCACGCGCAAGGAGAAGCGCAAGTTCTACGCGGGCGGAGTCGCCTGCAACTGCACGGACACGCTCATGCTGGTCCATCTCTCCGAGAAGCGGGACCGCGTCAGCGTCGTCAGCCTTCCCAGGGACTCCTACGCCGACATCCCGGCGCACCGCGACGAGGCCACGGGGCAGGAGCGCGCGGCCCACCCGGGGAAGATCAACGGCGCCTACGCGGAAGGCGGCCCCGCCCTTTCCGTGCGGACGGTCGAGGCGATGACCGGCGTCCGCGTCGACCGGTATCTGCAGCTCGACTTCCGGCGCTTCATGGACAGCGTGGATACGGTCGGCGGTGTGCGGGTCTGCACGCCCCGTGCGCTCAAGGACAAGACGACGAAGCTCGACCTCGCGCCCGGGAGCCATCTGCTGGGCGGCGGCCAGTCCCTGCAGTACGTCCGTTCCCGCCACGTGGACACGAGCGCCGACTTCGGTCGGATCCAGCGCCAGCAGCGCTTCCTGCTCGCCGCGCTGCGCCGCGTGACCAAGGAGAACGTCCTGGCCGACCCGGTCAGGGCGGCACGGCTCGGCCGGCTGCTCGTCGGCTCGGCGCGGGTCGACCGGGGATTCAGTACCCAGCAGATCCTGACGCTCGCGTCGGACCTGGGCAGACTCCCCGCGTCGTCCATGGAGTTCACCACGGTGCCGGTCAGCGGCTTCAGCACGACGCTGAACGGCTCGCTGGAGTGGGACAGGGCCAAGGCGGGCAAGGTCTTCAAGGCCCTCAGCCAGGACCGCCCCCTGACCGCCCGGAACTCGACGGCCAGGCTGAGCGATCCGCCCAGGTTCAGCAGCCCGGCGACCGTCCGGGGGGACACGCTGGAGTGCCGTTGACGGCCGTCTGATTACTGGGCCAACCGGGTCGCAAGTCGCAACCATCACCTCATCAGGCAGTTGATCATCACGCGGCTCTGCCAAGGGAGCCCGCTCTTGAAAGGGAATCAAAATGAAGAAGCTGTGGGCTTCCGCGGCCATTGCCGCGTCCGTCGCCGGTATCTCGGCGGGGATGGCCCCCCAGGCCCTGGCTATCGGCGACGACTCGGGCACCACGTCCCTGAGCGGCAACGGAGCCGACTCGGCGTTCGGCAACCAGGCGACCAAGGGCGACCTGAGCCCCCAGGCGACGCTCGTCCAGAGCACGCTGAACAAGCCCTGCATCGGTCTGCCGGTCAAGGCGAACGTCGGCTCGCTCGTCGGCCTCGTGCCGATCGCCGTCCAGGACATCCCGGTCCTGTCCGCCCCGCAGAACCAGCAGTGCGCGGACAACTCCACCCAGGCCAAGGGTGACGAGCCGCTGTCGCACATCGTCAACGACATCCCGGTTCTGGCCGGTAACGGCACCAACAACCACTGAGTGCCCGCCAGGGGGCCGGCCGTCGTCGTGCCGGCCGGCCCCTTCGGCTCTCCCCGTGTCGCCGCCACCGTGTGGCGGCGACACGCCGGGGGTAGGGGCTCGGCGTGATTGAACTCGCCGAGATGATCGCGCAGTTACGTGGGGAACTCACCGCCGCCATGGCCGCGGCAGAGGACTCCGAGGACGACGCACTGCACTTCGAGCTGGGTCCCGTACAGCTCGAGGCGGAGTTCGCCGTGCAGCGGTCGGGCACCGCGGAGGGCAGGATCCGCTTCTGGGTCGTCGAGGCGGGCGCCTCCGGCCAGCAGACGCACAGCACCACCCACCGCGTCACCCTCAGCCTGGAGCCCCGCGTCCGGGGCTCCGATCAGCGGCCCTGGGTCAGCGGTGACCAGACCGCACGCGAGCGCTGAGACCGGCCACCATGTCCGTGTCGGAGGGGCTTGAGGCGGCGCGGGTCGCCGAAGTACTGGTGGAGAGGCCGGGCCAGGCTCCCGGACGGCGCGGGTCCGGGTACCGCGTGGGGGACAGGACCGTGCTGACGGCCGCGCATGTGGTCGCCGGTCCTGTGGCGTCGGTGCGGGTGCGCTTCGACGCCGATCTGCCGGGGGAGTGGAGCGCCGACGTACGCGTCGTGCTGCTCGCCGAGGCCGCGGACATCGCGCTGCTCGAGATCATGACGACGCCGCCCGGCGCCGGGGGCATCGAGAAGCCCCGCTACGCGGCCGTGCCCGAGAGCGATGTGGTGCTGCCCGTCAGTGCGATGGGCTTCCCGCGCTTCAAGCTGCGGGACGACCGCATGCGCCTGCTCGACGACGGTGCTCCCAGCCAGTACCGGGACTCCTGCCATGCGTCGGGGACCGTCTCCGTCCTGTCCAACCGCCGCGAGGGCACACTCGAACTGGCCGTTCTCGCGCCGCGCGCGGACCCCGAACCCGAGCGCTCGCCCTGGGAGGGAATGTCCGGCGCGGTGGTCTGGTCCGGCGACGCCGTGATCGGTGTGATCAGTGCCCACCACCGCTCGGACGGTCTGGGGCGGCTCGCGGCGAGTCGGGTGGAGCACTGGTACGACGTGCTGTCCTCCGCCGAGTTGGCGCACCTCCATCGGGACGCGGGGCTTCCGTTGCGTGGAGGGCTTGGTTCCGCGGGGGATCCGGAGGGTTCGACGGCTCCCGTGAGCCTGGCCGCTCTCCCCTCTGACCTGCCCCTGCGTGAACTCATGGGTCTTGTCGACGCGTTGGTGAAGATCCCCTCGCTCGGAGACGCCAACGGACTGGGTCTCGTGCTCGCCAGCATCGACTCGGAGATCGCCGCGAACCGGCCAAGAGACCCCCGGCTCAAGATGGACATCTACGGCATCGTGCGCACCTGCCTGCGCTACCGAGGCACTCTGGATCAGCTCCTGGAGACTGTCCGGCTCCTGGAGGGGCAGTCGACCGAAGTGGCCGGTGTCGACCGTGAGGCGGCTCAACTGGCCAAGCGATACTGCTGACTTGATGTCGGGCACGGCTCGGACGCGGGGTTTCGCCGCGTGCCGCGCTGGGCCATCATGAGGGGGAAAGGGATGGCGCATGCACGGAATCACGGGAGGGGACTTGGCAGCCGTGGAGCAATCGATGCCTGCCGTCGAGTCCGATCTCGTAGATCTCTCGGGGGTTTCTCTTGAAGCGCTGCTCTCCATGGACGGCAGTGCCATCGCGGGGTCGCTCGAGTCCCTGCTGCATCACATCGATGATGCCCAGGCCATCACGAACACGTACGGCGGCCCGTCGCGGTTCGACTGACGGGATCGCCGCGGAGCCGTGGCGGACGGCCCATGGCGCGTAGGTCCGCGGGATCGGTGGAGCTGCCGGTCCACCGGCTGTCGGCTGCCGGGTTCCGGGCCCTCGCGCGGGGTGAGGGCGGCCGGGCCGTGGTGGTGGAACTGCTCGCTGCCGAGCGCAGCCGCCGCATGCTGTTGCTGAGGGCGCTGTACGACGGTCTTTCCGGGGGCGGTCTTTCCGGGAACGGCGTTTCCGGGAACGGCACTTCTGGGGGCGGTCCGAGGCCTCCGGCAGGCGCGGCCGCCGTGTCGTATCGCGAGGCCTGGGCCCTGCTCGAGCGCGCCCAGCGGACGGCTCCGGACGTGTTCGAGGACATTCTGATGTCCCCGCACACCGGGATGTGGCTGTCCCTGGCGCTGCGTCAGCTCAGGGGCGCCTCCTTCGAGGACGCGCCCCTGTGGGCGGTGGCGGGGCATCTGTCGGCGCTGGCCGCGTCGGCGGGGGCCCGGGCCGGTCTGGACTTCTCGCTCGCCGTGCCGGTGCGCCGCGGCGTCGCGTTCCTGCCGACGGTGGGATGTGCGGAGCTCACGGTGGCGGAGCCCTGGAGCACGGCCCAAGTCGTGTTCCGTGAGGGGCAGTTGCGGATCATCGGGGAGCAGGGCGCGGTCGTGGTCGGGCCGGGGCGTGAGGACGGCGCACCGGGATGGCGTGCCGTGCGCCGGTTGTCGCTGGGGGCGGAAGGGCCTCAAAAGTGCTTGTCACTTGAGGAGTTCGACCCCTACCGGACGTTCCCGCAGCCGAGCGAGCCGCTGCTCCTGTCCGAGACGGACGCGCGGGCGTGGCAGGCCATGCTCACCGATGCGTGGGAGCTGCTGCTGCGTGACGAGCCGGAGAGCGCCGAGGCGATGCGCGTCGGCCTGATGTCGGTGACGCCGACTCCGGCGAGAGAACGGTTCCGGCCGCACAGTGTGACCGCGGGGGACGCCTTCGGCGGTGTCATGGCGTCCCGCCCGGACGACGCGACGCAGCTCGCCGCCACGCTGGTGCACGAGTTCCAGCACATCAAGCTGGGCAGCCTGATGCGGCTGCGACCGCTGAATCTGACCGGCCCGGGTCTTGGCCCTCATCCCGGTCCTGGCCTTGCGGAGGAGCTGTTCTACGCACCGTGGCGCGACGACCCGCGCCCCCTGGGCGGACTGCTCCAGGGCATCTACGCCTTTGCCGGTGTGACGCGCTTCTGGTGTTCCCACCGGCAGTCCGCCGACGCCGCGCAGGCCGGGCTCGCGCACTTCGAGTTCGCGCTGTGGCGTACGCAGGTGTCGTCCACGGTGGACCTGGTGCGTACGCACGAACGGCTGACGCCCTTGGGGCGGCAGGTCCTGGACGCCCTGCGCGAGCGCTGCGCCGAGTGGAGTGACGAGTCGGTGCCCGCCGCGGAGCTGCGGCTGGCCCAGGAGGTGGCGGCCGACCACCGGGCCCGCTGGCGAGCGCACCATCTGCGGCCGCCCGCCGCCGCGGTGGAGGAGGCGGTGCGCGCCTGGCGACGGCGGGACGACCGTCCCCCGCCCGGTCTTGCCGGTGAGCCCGTCCTCGTACCGGATGCCGGGGCCCGTTTCCTGGACACCGCGGCCGTCCTGGCCCGGCACCGCCTCAGCGGAGCCGGTGGGGACGGGCGAGAGGTCGAGAGGGCCGAGGGGGCCGAGGACGCCGACGTGCTGCTGGCACGCGGCGAACTGGCCGGGGCGCGGGATGCCTTCGCCGCACTGCTGTCGCGGACGGGGGCGCCGTTCGGCGCCTGGGCCGGTCTGGGGCGTGCCCTCGCCGGTGACGAGGCCCTCAAGGACGCCTCCTGGCTGCTGCGGAGCCATCCGGAGCGGGCGTGCGCCGTGCAGGGCGCGCTGCGGAAGGCCACGGGGCAGGGAGCGGACCCGGTGCGTCTGGCCGCGTGGCTGGCGCGCGATCGCGTGCGGGACGGTGCGTGGGGCGCCGAGTGACGGTGTGAGCGGAACCCGGCGGGGCGGGCGGTGCGGATGTCATCCGCACCGCCCGCCCACTCACGGCTAGAGCGGCACCGGGTCGATGTCGCAGTTGGCCCGCTGGCCCGCCTTGGCCTGCAGGGTCGCCGGGTGCGGGGTGGCGGGCTCCGCGAGGAGCCGGGGAGCGTCCAGGACGCGTTCCATCCGCGCCAGGGTGTCGGCGCGCAGCGCGGCGCCCTCGGTCTCCTCGCCCAGCTCGATCATGTCCATCGCGAGGTTCCCCGCGCACGCCAGCGTGGTGGGGTGGTCCTCGCCGTGGGTGCTCAGGCAGAGCTCCAGGGTCCGTTCGCCCAGTACGCGCGCCGCGTGGTGGTCACCGAGGGCGGCCAGGTCACTCGCCAGGTTGATGGCGGTGGCCAGGGCGATGGGGTGGGCCTCGCCCAGGCGTTCGGTGAGCGAGGAGAGCGCTGCCTCGTCGAGGCGGCGTGCCTCGTCGGGCTGGCCGAGCAGCCGCAGGGTGACGGCGAGGTCGACGTCCGCGGCCAGGACGTGCGGGTGCTGCGGGGCGAAGATGTTGCGGTACTCCCGGCAGGCCTTGACTCCCCGTTCGCGCGCCGCGTTCAGATCGCCGTTCTGGCGCAGCGCCACCGACAGGGTCAGGGCGGCGGACAGCGACGAGGGGTGGGTGTCGCCGTACCGTCGGGTGAACTTGGAGTACGCCTCGGTGGCGAGCTCCAGGGCCTGTGCGTGGTCGCCGGCCTTGCGGCTGGCCTCGCTGAGCTGGCGCATCGTGCTGATCGTCGCGGGGTTGCCGCGGCCGAACACGTCGCGGTAGGCGTCAAGAACCGCTTGCTGGCGGGCGCGTGCCCCTACATAGTCGCCGGTTTCGCGGACGTCGATGGCGACGTTGTTCTCCGTCATCAGGGTCCGCTGGTGGTCCTGGCCGAGGACGCGGAGCCGCAGCGCCAGCGTGTGCTCGTCGAGTTCGAGCGCCTGGCGGAAGTCACCGGCCTGGCGCAGGCTCGTGCCGAGGTTGTGGGCGGCGTCCAGGGTCGTGGGGTCTTCTTCGCCGAAGGCCCTGCGCGCCCGCTCGTACACCGTGGCGTCCAGCTGGGCGCCGATGGCGAACTCGCCCTCGACACGGCGCACGGCGGCTTCGAGGCCGATCGCCGCCAGGGCGTCCTCCCGGATGTCCTCGCGGCCCTCGGGGGCCGTGCGCCGGTAGATGTCCTGCAGCTTGGCCACCAGCTCGACGGCCTCGCCGTGGCGGCCGAGGACCCAGTAGATGTAGCAGAGCCACTGCCCCATGAGCAGGGTCTGCTGGTCCTCCTCGCCGAAGACGGTCTGCCAGGTCTCCCAGGCCTGCTCGGAGAAGTCGAGCGACACCTCGTGGTCGCCCCAGTAGTAGAGGTACTTGGCGATGTTCATGACCAGCTGGCGCACCCAGGGCTGGTCGGACTTGATGGCTTCCGAGGCGATGACGTGGCCGTACAGCTCCGCGTAACGCGGCCAGTTCGCCGCCGTGGTGGGTGCCTTCGGGTCGGCCGCGGCAAGGAGCGTGTGGGCGCCATGGCGCATGCGGGACTGCTCCTCGGGGGACATGCGGTTGTTCAGGACGAGCTGGACGAGGCGGTGCATCTCGATGGAGTTCGTCCGGTGGTCGATGCGGGCCAGGGAATAGCGGTTCACCTCCCTTATGGCGCGCGCGAGCCGCATCGGGTCGTTCAGCGTCGCGTCGAGCTCGGGGAAGATGCTGCTGTTCCCGAGGCCCGAGAAGATGGACCGCGAGATCGGGTCAGGCGCGAAGTACGAGCAGAGCTGGAGCAGGCGCAGAGCTGACGGGCTGCGCGTCTCCAGGTGGTCGAGGGAGACGTTCCAGGCGGCCGCGACCGGCAGTTGGTAGTCCGGGGGCGGGGACGTCTCCAGGAGTTCGGTGCGCTTGTTCTCGAAGAGGCGCAGATACTCGGACGCGGGCATGCCCGTCTCCGCACGCCACGCGGCGGCCTGCTCCAGGGCGAGAGGCAGATCTCCGAGGGCCTCGGCCAGCTGGTCGGCCTCGTCCTCCTGGAGGGGCGGCCCGGAGTGGCGGAGGAGTTCCTTGCTCTCCTCGCGCGTGAAGACGTCCACTTCGAGAGATCCGCCGACAAGACCCCACCGCCTGTTGCGGGAGGTGACCAGGATCGTGCCGTTGCCTCCGGTGGGGAAGTAGTGGCGTACCTGCTCGGGGTTGTCGGCGTTGTCGAAGATCAGCAGCCAGCGCGAGAACGGACGGCCCTCGCGCAGCGCCTCACGGACCGCGGGACCGGCGATGTTGGCTTCGGTGCTGGTCTCGATGCCCAGGCGCCCGGCCAGTTCCACCAGGGCCTGACCGATCTGGCCCGGCCGTTCGGAGGGGATCCACCAAACGATGTCGTACTCGTTCTGATGGCGATACGCGTACTCGATGGCCAGCTGGGTCTTGCCCACGCCGCCCATGCCGTGGATCGCCTCGGGCAGGACCGTGGTCGTGCCTTCGCGCAGGCGCTCGCCGAGCGTTTCGAGCAGCTCGGTGCGGCCGGTGAAGTTGGGATTGCGTGGCGGTAGGTTTCCCCAGACGCGCGGCTGTGATGTGCGGTCCCCCTCCACCGTTTGCTGGGGTGTAGTCGACATCACCGATGCTCCTTCAGGATCGGGCCGAGAGACAGGGGGGCTGCCGCTTTTCTCCAGGCTGACTGCGTATCGACGATCGTGCCAGCCAAGTACCCCTGCCAGCAGGGCGGCGCGCTGCATGAAACGTCCGGAGAGTGCCCTCAGCGCGGCGAGTTCCACGCGGAGGAAACCGATATTGCGACTGTTCACCCGGGGCATGGCCAGGGTGTCCAGTGGTTCGGCCGGGGAGGGGAGCAGCGAGGGGCTCTGGGCGCCGTCCGCGCCGTCCGCCAATAACGCGCGTACGTCGTGCAGGATCCGTGCCGTGTCGCTGCGGCGGCCCAGGGCGAGCAGTTCCTCGCGGATGTTGGGGGCGAACGAGAACGCCACATCCGTCACTTCTTCGCCCTGCGTCCCGCTGGGCCGGACGAGTCCGCTCATCAGGAGCTCTGACGCGTGCACCGGACCCGCTCCCGGTGTGGTCGCGAGGACTCTGCGGATGAGGGGGAGGCTGAGGGGTACGGCGGACAAGCGGGTGGCGAGGGTGAAGGCCGTGGGTGACGCTCCCGCCCGGAAGTCGGACACGCGCTCCGATGCGGGCACCGTGCTGAGGGGGTCGGGAACGTCGTCCGTCCAGGGCAGGGCGCGCGCCGCGTCGGGCCGGCGCTTCCACTCCCGCGCCCGGATGGCGGACATCTCGAGCCACCGCGGCTCGGGTCCCATGACGAGCTGGGTCCAGACCTCGGCCCAGCGGTTGGTCAGGGCGAGGACCGGCACGAGGACCGCGTCGCCCTCGGCATCGGGCTCGTCCGGGTCGTGCGACTCCACCGGGGCCTCGCGCAGCTCCCAGGCGAGCTCGCTGTTGGCCGCCCAGGGGCGTTCGGCGCGCAGCCTCACCCGGCAGACGTCAAGTCCCGTGCGGAACCACAGCTGCTGGGGCAGCACGTGCACCACGGCGACCGGGCAGGTGCGCCCCCAGGCGCGCAGCAGGGTCATGACCGCGCCGGACCGCCATCCGGCCGCGAGGCCGTCGGTCAGCACCAGGATCACGCGGCGTAAGTCCCCGGCGTCGCCGAGCGGTTCGGCCGGGCGGAGGCGGGCCGGGCCCGTCTCGTCGGTCCCGCGCAGGCGCACCACGCGTACGCGGGCGAAGTTCCCTTCGCGGTTCAGCTCGTCGACCAGGTCGGTGACCGCCTGGTCCCACACCTTCATCGTCAGGTGCCCGTCGATGACGAGGACCGCCTCGGCGCGCTCCTGGCTGCCCGACTGGCCGAGTCTCGCGCGCCCGAGCCTGCCGAGGACGGACGCGGCCTCATGACGTGCCCGCGCTGCCGGCCCCTGTCGTTGACCTCCGTCGTCATGCATATGCGCCCTCAAGGCGTAGAGGTGACGCTGACCATTGTGCGGAGTCCCGCAGAGCGCGGGCGTGCGTGACATCCACATGCGCAGCGTGGCAGTGCGCCCGCCGTGCAAGCAAGGGGGTACGGCGGCATGTGCCGGGGCGCACAGAATTCGTGCTAGCGGTCGTGCCTCCGGCAGGGAGAGGTGTGGCTCCGCCGGGGAGCGTCCGCACGGCAGCGGAGGCCGGCTCATTCACGGCGCGGCACCTCCTCTCGCCGGGTGTGCGGGAGGTTCACGGACAGGCGGCCTGCGGGCCCGTTCAAGGCGTCACCGGCGCACGGTCGGGGCCGGGCGGCCCGGGTCTGCGTTCCGGGTCGTCGACCAGGATCGCCAGATGGCGTCCCACGTGGTTGTCCCAGCCCTCGGGGCCCAGCGCCAGAGCCTCCTTGCGCCAATTTCCGGCGCGCGTCACCAGGCTGGACAGGCCCCTGTCCTGGACCATCTCGGCGACCGCCTCCTTGAAGGCCGGGTCCCCGCAGTCACCCCGGTGCCAGATCATCGCGGGCACCCCTGCCCGCAGCCCGGCCATGAACTCCTGCTGGCCGGCTCCTGACTCGCCGCCCGGCGGCTCGCTCAGCACCAGACAGACCGCTTGGTCGTCCTCCTTCAGTTCGCGCTCCAGGTGGAAGTGCGACTGGCCGGGAGGGTTGAAGTACGAATGGCTGTCGGCGGGCTGCTCCTTGAGCTGGCGCCACTTCTTGTGCCAAGGACGGTGCCAGGCGGCCTTGCGCAGGCGCTCGAAACTGCGGACGAGGACCGCGTAGTCCATCACCAGAGGGGTCGGCGACGAGGAGTCGGACTCCTTGTGCCACCACTCCACCGGCTCGCCCAGCAATTCCCACGGGAGGATGAATTCCAGGACGACCGGTTGTCTCAGATCCGCCCACCGCTCCTCGGTCTGCTCGATGAGGACCTCGACCTCGGCGGGCAGGTCGTCCCGGTGCAGATGCAGGGTCTCGCCCGGTACGGGATGCCAGCCCTCGGCGTCCGACTGGCGCCAGTGGGAGAGGAGATAGCGGTCGGGGTCCACTCCGTCGGGCTCGAACTGGATCATCAGATAGGCGGGCACCATGGGGGGCGGGGCCTGCTGGGCGATGCCGCTGCGCTGCCAGTCGGTCATCTTGTCCTCGAGGCCCCACGCCAGGGACTGCTGACGGTTCCAGCGACGCAGATCCTCCGCTGCCTCCATCTGTCCGTCCTCCACGAGCCGATCGGCGGCCAGGGCCAGGAACGCCATGCTCACGGGGAGTTCCTTGGCGGCGGAATTGCCGCCGGCCAGTCGCAGGAAGACTGCCCATCCCGTGTCGCACCACGCGGGCAACTCCTGGGTGCGTGAGCGGCTGGCCCGCCGTGCCAGCGTGGCGAGTTCGGCCGACGAACGCATGTCCCGCAGTATCGGCTGCAAGGGACGCAGGTCGGCGCCGTCGAAGAAGTCCACGGCCTCCCATTCGTCCACCAGGCGCAGCAGCGACAGAATGGCGGAAGACTGCTGCTCCAGATACTTGAGGCAGCGCACCAGACACGGCAGCCCGTCTGGGATCTCCGCGCAGCGCTCGACCAGGTGCAGCAGCCAGGGCCGCAGCGCCGCGTTCCGCAGGGGTTCCACGGGTGCGTCCAGCTCGTCGCTCAGCATGCGTACCCAGATGTCGGCGCTGTTCTCCTGTCGCACCGTGGTCGATTCCTGCAGTACGTCGACGATGTCGGCGACCAGTTCATTGCGAACCCTCGCAGGGCTGCGCTCTTCCACCCCCGTGACCTCCCGATCGCCACCAGCAGCCGACTCATGTAATCGATGGTGGCGACAAGCGTACGGCCACAGTTGGGCTCAGGGCAGGTCTCCGGCCATGAGCGCGGTGGAGCTGTGACCTTGGCGGTGGGCCGCCAACTAGCTTTGGCCCACGCCCTGTTCGCGCGCCAGTCCGGATTTCAGACCTGCCCCGCACAGCGGCACCACTGCCGTGCGCTCGCCGAGCGCGCCGTCCCGCACGGCCGCCCAGCACGCGACCCCGGTCGCCTCGACGTACAACCCGCGCCCTGCCAGGTCCAGTTGGGCGTGCCGGATCTGGTCCTCCGTCACCGTCAGGAAACCGCCGCCGGATCCGCGTACCGCCCGGAGGATCTGGCGTGCGCGAGGGGGCCGGGGGATCGCGATGCCCTCCGCGAGCGTGGGCGCCATCGGGGTGGTGCCCAGGGGCTCGTCGGCGCCCGCGCGCCACGCCTCGGCCAGCGGGGAGACCGCGGCGGCCTGCACGGCGTACAGCGCGGGTGCCTTCGCGATCAGGCCGGCCGCGTGCAGCTCCCGCACCGCGAGGGCCGCGCCGAGCAGCAGGGTGCCGTTGCCCACGGGCACGACGAGCGCGTCCGGAAGGCGGCCGCCCAGGTCCTCCCAGAGCTCATGGACGTACGTCTTGGTGCCCTGGAGGAAGTAGGGATTGTGGACGTGCGAGGCATAGAAGACGCCGGGTTCGTCGGCCACGTCCCGTGCTGTCCGCGCCGTCCGCTCACGGTCTCCGGGGACGACTTCGAGGCGTGCCCCGTGCGCGCCGATCTGCTCCAGCTTCTTCGGGGACGTGCCCTCCGGGACGTACACCGTGCAGGGCAGACCGGCCCGCGCGCAGTACGCGGCGATCGCCGTGCCCGCGTTGCCGCTGCTGTCGGCGATCACCCGCTCCGGGGCGAGCCGCGTCGCGAGCGCGGCGAGCATCACCGCGCCGCGGTCCTTGAAGGAGAGCGTCGGCATCAGGAAGTCGAGCTTGGCCGAGATCGCGCCATCCAGCGGTACGAGCGGTGTGCGGCCCTCGCCGAGCGAGAAAGCGGGTGCGGGCAGCGGCAGGGACTCCGCGTACCGCCACAGGGAATTGACCCTTCCGTCAAGGGACTTCAGCGACGCGGGATTGGGGGAGAAGTCCAGGTCGAGCGGGCCGCGGCAGACGGGGCAGCACCAGGCGAGGGTGCCCGCGGGGACACGCGTTCCGTCGGTGGGGCAGAAACAATCCGGCAATGCTGTCATGTGAGCAGGCTAGTTGGGGCAGTTGGGGCCGATGTGTCATGGCGGGTGCGTGGCGGTCGTGTTACGTCCGGTCCTGACCCTTGTGAGATTCCTATGGATCCGCCAATCTTTCGTCCCGACGAAGGCAAAAGTGGGCATGGTGCTTGACATGTCCCTGCCTTTCGTCTCCGTGTGTGTGGGCACCACCGGCACCATCCCCCACCAACGCACCACCTATTGAGGAGGACCCCTCAGATGGCAGTGATGCGTCATACCCGCCGAAGACTGGCCGGGATCAGCGCGACAGCGGCCCTGGCCCTCGCCCTCGGCGTCGTCTCCGCCCTCCCCGCGACCGCTCAGCCGGGTCAGGCCGAAGGCACGATCGAGAACGCCGGAGCCCCCGGCGCGATACCGGGCAGCTACATAGTCAGCCTCGACGAGGACGCCGCGAAGGCGGGCTCCAAGGCGGGCAAGGCGCTGGCCGAGAAGTACGGCGCCGAGATCGACCGTACGTACAAGAAGGCCCTCAACGGCTACGCGGTCGAGCTCTCCGCGGCCGAGGCCAAGAAGTTCGCCGCGGACCCGGCGGTCGACTCCGTCGTGCAGAACCGGACGTTCACGGTCGACGCCACCCAGCCGAACCCGCCGTCCTGGGGCTTGGACCGCATCGACCAGAAGACGCTCCCGCTGAACAACTCCTACACCTACCCGGACTCCGCCGGTGAGGGCGTCACGGCGTACGTCATCGACACCGGGGTCCGCATCAGCCACAGCGACTTCGGCGGCCGTGCTTCGTACGGCTATGACGCCATCGACAACGACAACACCGCGCAGGACGGCCACGGCCACGGCACGCACGTCGCCGGGACCGTCGGCGGAACCCTGCACGGCGTCGCCAAGAAGGCGAAGATCGTCGGCGTCCGCGTCCTGAACAACCAGGGCTCCGGCACCACAGCCCAGGTCGTCGCCGGCATCGACTGGGTCACCCAGAACGCGGTCAAGCCCGCCGTCGCGAACATGTCGCTCGGCGGCGGCGCCGACAGCGCCCTGGACACGGCCGTACGCAACGCCATCGCGTCCGGCATCACCTTCGCGGTCGCGGCGGGCAACGAGTCCGTCAACGCCTCGACGCGCTCTCCCGCGCGCGTGACCGAGGCCATCACGGTCGGCGCCACCACGAACACCGACGCCAAGGCGAGCTACTCCAACTTCGGCGCCGTCCTGGACCTGTTCGCGCCCGGCTCGTCCATCACCTCGTCCTGGAACACCAACGACACCGCGACGAACACTATCTCCGGTACGTCGATGGCCTCCCCGCACACCGCGGGCGCCGCGGCGCTCTACCTCGCGGACAACCGCACGGCGACCCCGGCGCAGGTCTCCGCGGCTCTGGTCAGCGCGGCCTCCACGGGCGTCGTCACCAGCCCCGGAACGGGCTCGCCCAACCGCCTCCTGAACGTGGGCCCCGGCTCGACGAACCCTCCGGGCCCCAAGTTCGAGAACGCGACCGACGTCACGATCAGCGACAACGCCACCGTCGAGTCGCCGGTCACCGTGAGCGGCGTCCCGGGTTCGGCCCCGGCCGCCCTGAGCGTGCCGGTCGCCATCAAGCACACCTACGTGGGTGACCTCCAGGTGCAGCTGATCGCGCCCGACGGCACCGCGTACACGCTGAAGGGATATGGCACCGGCGGCAGTTCGGACGACATCAACACCACGTACTCGGTGAACGCGTCGTCCGAGACGGCCAACGGGACGTGGAAGCTGCGGGTGAGTGACAACGCGGCACAGGATGTCGGGAAGATCGACTCCTGGGGGCTGCAGTTCTAGGCCGGAGGCCTTGAGCTGAGCTGCTTCAGTACGTACGCGCTCTCGTCCTCGGGGACGGGCTTCGGGTCGTCGGCCCGGCCCGCCGCCGCGAGGGCGAGAGCGCGTCGCGCGAGACGCCCCCCTGTCCTCGTGCAGTCCCCTGTCCGTGCCCCGCATACGATGCGAAGCCCCCTCGCATCGACTGGCCGCACGAACGCAGGAGCACGGCACCCGTGGACATACCCCCGCCGCCCGATCCCGGTGGCCGCCCTCAGCAGCCTTACGGGCAGGCTCCGTACGGGCAGGCTCCGTACGGGCCGCCCGTGCAGCCCCCGTACCCGGGCGGGCCCCAGGTTCCGTACCAGCGGTGGCCCGGCGCGTACTCGCCGTACTCCCGCCCTCCGGTCAACGGCTTCGCGATCGCCTCGCTCGTCCTCGGCATCCTGTGCTGCGTGCCCGCCGCCGGTCTGGTCCTCGGCCTGGTCGCGCTCTCGCAGATCTCCAAGAAGGGCGAGCGCGGCAAGGGCATGGCGATCGCGGGGAGCGTCCTCTCCGTCGTCGGCATCGTGCTCCTGGTGCTCGCCGTCGTCACCGGGGGCGCGCGTGACTTCATGGACGGCTTCAAGCAGGCCGCGCGCGACTCCCGGAACAGTTCCGGGTTCCCCGTCGGCAAGGGGAAGTGCTTCAACGTCCCCGGCAGCGACCTCGAAGGGGCGAGGTACGCCTTCGAGATCGACGAGGTGCCCTGCTCCACGCGGCACGACGGCGAGGTCCTCGCCCAGTTCCGGGTGAATCACGAGACCTTCCCGGGCGAGGCCGCGCTCACCTCGCTCGCCGCGCGGAGGTGCGTCGACCTCGACGCCTCCTACGTACTCGACTCCTGGGCCGACCTCGGGGACGCCGAGCTCACCTACTTCATGCCCGACCGGGACACCTGGAGCCAGGGGGACCGGCACATCACCTGCCTCTACGGCGTCGTGGAGCCCGAGCGCACCCTGAAGGGCTCGATGCGCCGCGACGCGACGAACCTGGACGCCGACCAGCTCGCCTACCTGAAGGCGGACAAGGCCCTCTACGACGCATACGGGACCGAGCCGGACACGGAGCGCTTCGAGGACGACCTGCCGGGCCACAAGGAGTGGGCGGGCCGCGTCGAGAAGGGCCTCGCCGAACAGGCGCGGCTGCTGCGCGCGCACGACTGGCCCGCGAAGGCGGACGCCGGTGTCACCGGCCTCGTCGACGCGATCGAGCGGAACCGCGAGCAGTGGAAGAAGGCGTCCACGGCCAAGGACGCCGACGCCTTCGACGCGTACTACGTGCGGGCACAGCGGCACATCAGCGGCAAGCGCGAGGCCGCCGCCCGCAAACCCCTTGGCCTGGCCACCACTTCACCGCGCGACGCGACCCCTGGCGACGGGACCCCCGGCGACGCGACCCCCGGCGGCGGGGCGAGCGGGTCCGGTTGACGCCAAGCCACTCACCCTAAGGGCTTTTTGTCCGCTTCTGTGATAGTTCTTCGGCGTGACGACCGTCATGACGCCGACCGTCGCGGCCCAGCGCACTGTGGGGCCCGCGGCGTCGGACTCTCCCCGAAGGGGCAGCCGCAACGGCAGGAACGGGCCCAGGGTTTCGTGCGTCGCGCACCTCTCCCGCGGGCTCCTCGTCGTCGTCGCCCTCCTGAACGCCGCTCTTGCCGTGCTCGTCGCCGCCCCGCTGCCCCGCATCCCGCTCCTGGTGCTCGTCGCGGCGGCGGTCACCTCCTGGGGGCTCGTGATCGTGCCGCCCGCGGTCATCGGCCTGGTGGCCGGTGCGGTGGCGGGCCGGCGGTACCCCTGGTGCGCCGGATTCGCCGTGCTGACCGCGTTCGTCGCGCTCGTGTACGGCGTCATGCCGTACGCCGCCGCGTACCGCACCGCGGAGGGCCACGGGCAACGCCTGGCCCCCACGGCGTACTTCGACGGCGTCAACTACGCCAAGGCCCCCGACGGCGACCGCACGCGCCGCTACGCCCGCATCGGCGAGCGGCGCGAGAAGCTGGACCTCTGGACCCTGCCGAGGCGGGAGGGGGTGCGTCACCCGGCCGTGGTCTGGGTGCACGGCGGAGGCTGGAACAAGGGGCACCGCGGTCAGAGCCCCGCATGGAACCGCTGGTTCAACGAACGCGGCTGGTCGGTCTTCGACATCGACTACCGACTCGCGCCCCGCGTGACCCAGCTCGACCAGATCGGCGACGTGAAGTGCGCCGTGGGGTGGGTGCGGCGGCACGCGCGCGTGTACGGCATCGATCCCGACCGCCTTGTCCTCGCGGGGAGTTCGGCGGGCGGCAACCTCGCCCTGGCGGCCGCCTACACGGAGGGTGATGACCGCGTCCCCGCGTCCTGTGCGGTGCGTGACAGCTCGGTCTCCGGGGTGATCTCGCTCTACGGGCCGACCGACATGGGGCGCCTCATCGCCGGGACGGCGCTGCGCGGCGACCCCATGATCCCGCGCCTGATGGGCGGTTCGGCGAAGGCGGTGCCCGCCCGCTACCGCCTCGGCTCGCCCGCGAAGCTCGTACGGACCGACGTGCCGCCCACGCTCCTGCTGCACGGCAGCGCGGACCGTGCGGTGCCGGTGGCGCAGGCGCGGGAGCTGGCGCGGCGCCTCTACGCGGCCGGGGCGCCGGCGACGTACGTCGAACTCCCCTGGGCGGACCACTGCTTCGACGTGAACTGGGGTGGCTGGGGGAGTCAGATCGCGCGGTCGGCGATCTCCCGGTTCCTCGACATCCGGGGCGCGAGCGTCTGACGGCCGCCTTCTGGACCGTCGCGGAAAAGTGATCGCCATAGCTGCGGAAAGCCCCTGCGTAAAGCCCTGCACACCTAGAAATCATCACTTCGGGTGATTCCTTGGCCTTGGGTTGCGGCCAACAACCGACGGTTGCCAGGCTGTTGCTGTCTGTCAACCTGATGGGAGTGGCCAGTGACTTTCGGTGAACAGCCGGCGTATCTGCGTGTCGCGGGTGATCTCCGCAAGAAGATCGTCGACGGTTCCCTGCCGCCGCACACCCGACTCCCCTCGCAAGCCAGGATCCGCGAGGAGTACGGAGTGTCGGACACGGTCGCCCTGGAGGCCCGCAAGGTCCTGATGGCCGAAGGCCTGGTCGAAGGACGTTCCGGATCCGGCACCTATGTGCGCGAGCGGCCGGTGCCCCGCCGCGTGGCGCGTACGGGCTATCGGGCCTCCGGCGGCTCGACGCCCTTCCGCCAGGAGCAGGCGGAGGACGGCGCGCGCGGCACCTGGGAGTCCCGCAGCGAACAGGCCGAGGCGAACAGCGCGGTCGCCGAGCGCCTCGGCATCCGCGCGGGCGACCGCGTGATGTGCACCAGGTACGTCTACCGCGACGCGGGCGAGGTGATGATGCTCTCCACCTCCTGGGAACCCCTCGCCGTCACCGGACGCACTCCGGTGATGCTCCCCGAGGAGGGACCGCTCGGCGGCTGCGGAGTGGTCGAGCGCATGGCGGCCATCGACGTGGTCGTGGACAACGTCGCGGAGGAGGTCGGCGCGCGTCCGGGGCTTGCGGAGGAGCTCATGTCGCTCGGCGGCGTCCCCGGCCATGTGGTGATCGTCGTGCAGCGGACGTACTTCGCGTCGGGCAAGCCGGTCGAGACGGCCGACGTCGTGGTGCCCGCGGACCGGTATCGGATCGCATACCACCTGCCGGTGAGGTGACCGAGTGCTCCGGCGTACGCCCGGAATCCGGACGGGCCCGTCCGCCCGCCGTGATCGCGAGTTAACCCGCGCTCGAATTCCGTAACGCCGAGGCAATCGCGCCTTGCAGCAACTTGTCATGCACGGCTCCTAATTTCATCGCCCGTACCCGCAATCCGGTCGGACGACAGGAACCCACATGACGGATACGGCCACCCGCGACACCAGCGCCGCCGCAGGCCCGCCGCCCCAGCGCAGCTACGCGAAGATGGCGGCCGACGAGAGCCGCGAGGACTACTCCCTGCGGTACGCGCCGCATTCGTTCCGGCGCTGGTCGCCGACGATGGTGGCCTCGACCGCGCTCGGCGGCATCGCCTACCTCGCGGACTTCGCGATCGGCGCGTCCATCGTCTTCACCTACGGCTTCACCAGCGGACTCGCCTCGATCCTGTGCGCCGCGACGATCATCTTCGTCACCGGCATCCCGATCGCGCGGGCCTGCGCCAAGTACGGCCTGGACATGGACCTGGTGACCCGGGGAGCGGGCTTCGGCTACTTCGGCTCGACGCTGACGTCGCTGATCTACGCCTCGTTCACGTTCATCTTCTTCGCGCTCGAAGGCTCGATCATGGCCCAGGCCATACACCAGGCCGTCGGACTCCCGGTGGAGATCGGCTACTTGATCACGACGCTCATCGTGATCCCGATCGTCTTCCGGGGCATGGGCGCCCTGGCCAAGGTGCAGGCCTGGACGCAGCCGATCTGGCTCATCGGCATGGTGCTGCCCTTCGTGGTGCTCGCCTTCGAGGCACCGGACGCCTTCGGCGCCTTCGGTTCCTTCGGGGGCACCGAGGGCGCCGGCAGCGGGTTCTCCTGGGTCGCCTTCGGGCTCGGCACGGGCGTCGCGCTCTCGCTCATCGCCCAGATCGGCGAGCAGGCGGACTATCTGCGTTTCATGCCCGCCAAGACGGAGCAGAACAAACGGCGTTGGAATCTGGCCGTTCTCGCGGCAGGACCCGGCTGGGTCATCATCGGCGCCGCCAAGCAGCTGGGCGGCGCGCTCCTGGCGTTCGCGGCCCTGGAAGCCGTCGGTAAGACGCACGCCCTGGAGCCGATCGCCCCGCAGATCGAGGCCCTGAAGCCCTGGCTCGGCTCCTTCGCGCTGCCCGCGGCGGCCCTCTTCGTGATCGTCTCGCAGATCAAGATCAACGTGACCAACGCCTACAGCGGCTCGCTGTCCTGGTCGAACTTCTTCTCCCGCATCACGCACAAGCACCCGGGCCGTGTCTGGTACATCTTCCTCAACCTCGCCATCGCGCTGACGCTGATGGAGATGAACATGTTCGCGGCCCTCAACAAGCTGCTCGGCTTCTACTCGAACGTGGGCATCGCGTGGATCGTGGCGGTCGCCGCCGACCTCGTCATCAACAAGAGGATGGGCTGGAGCCCTCCGTACATCGAGTTCAAGAGGGCCTACCTGTACGCGGTGAACCCGGCGGGCTTCGGCTCGATGGTGATCGCGTCGGTGGTGTCGATCCTGGCCTTCTTCGGCCTCTTCGGGCAGTACGCGGAAGCCTTCTCCACGTTCATCGCGGCCGGACTCGCCGTCGTCCTGTGCCCGTTGATCGCCTGGGCGACGAAGGGCAAGTACTACCTGGCGCGCCCCAACCCGGTGAACGGCCCGCACGTCGACGTCCCCGACGTGACGGCCACGCACGCGTGCAGCGTCTGCGAGACGGCGTACGAGCTCCCGGACATCGCGGACTGCCCGGTCCAGTCGGGCCCGATCTGCTCCCTGTGCTGCTCGTTGGACGCGGAGTGCGGCGACGTCTGCCGTACGTCGCCTTCGGGTGTGCCGGTGCTCATGCCGATGCCGACGGTGCGCGCCGACTGACACCGGCTCGCACCGGCTGAACCTGTTTCATCAGGGGGCGCACCCGCCAAGGTGCGCCCCCTCGACGTTGGCCAATTGCGTACCTCTTTGTGCAAAGTCGTATCCGCTGAGTAAAGGTCGGGCGTAGGCTCGGGCATATGCGGATTGCGGTTTCCTTACTGATCGAGGCGTTACGCGCGCCGGGGGCGGCGAGCGGAGGGGCGCGATGAATGACGGAACGGTCGTACTTCCCTGGCTCGTGATACGCCAGGACGACAACGGCAACCGCTACAGGGTGGGCAGGTACGCGACGAAGGCCGAGGCCGAGAAGATGGCCGACAGCCTCGACGAGCACGGCAACCAGAAGCTGTACTGGGTGGAGAGGCTGATCCAGAACGGCAGTGCGCACTGACCGCATAGGCTCCGGCGCATGACGGAACGGATCGTGGTGGGCGCCGCCCTGTACGACGACGGGCGCCTGCTGGCCGCGCGGCGCAGCGCACCCCCTGAGCTCGCGGGCCGCTGGGAGCTGCCCGGCGGGAAGGTCGAGCCCGGCGAGCAGCCCGAGGAAGCCCTGGTGCGGGAGTTGCGCGAGGAACTGGGCGTGGACGCCGAGCCGGTCGCGAGGGTGCCGGGGGAGTGGCCGCTCAAGCCTGGATACGTCCTGTGGGTGTGGACGGCGAAGCTCCTCTCGGGAGCCCCCGAGCCCCTGGAGGACCACGACGAACTGCGGTGGCTCTCGCCGGACGAGATCTGGTCGGTGGAGTGGCTGGACGCGGACGTCCCCGCGGTGGCGGCCGCCCTTGAGTGCCGCTAGCCATCGAGCGCCGCCGGCCATCGAGTACCGCCGGCCATCGTGTGCCGCCAGGTGGGGGAGCGTGCGAGGCCGTGTATCCCCGCACTTGAGCCCCACCTACGCCGTTCGTGCCACAGTGCGCCCAGGTAAGCGGTACTTCCGCCGGGATATCGGGTATGTGCCCATTAACCCCATGAAACCGGACAAGGGTCCGCTGTTGCTGGTCTGGAAGTGATCGGCGTGATCGACACCGAAGGCGACTGCGCCGAGTGGGATTTTCCCGCGGACCCGGGCGCCGTGCGCACAGCCCGTGCCGTCGTCCGCAAGCAGCTCGCCGCCTGGGGCCTCGCCTCTCTCGGTGATGTCACCGTCCTCCTCGTGAGCGAGTTGGTGACCAATTCCCTGCGGCACGCGTCGGGCCCCATCGGCGTACGTCTCGTACGCCCTGCCGGATCCTTGGGCACCCTCCTCGTGGAGGTCTCCGATCCGCTTCCCGACCCGCCCCAGGAGCGCGACGCGGCCCCTGATGACGAGGGGGGCAGGGGTATCCAGTTGGTGGCCCGCGCGTCGCGGCGCTGGGGGACACGACAGGGCAGCACGGGGAAGACGGGGAAGACGGTGTGGTTCGAGCTGGTGCTGCCGGGTTAGAAGACTGGCAGCGTGGGACGGACACAAGACGGTCACGGGCCAAAAAGAGTTGAGTCCGTGCTGTGATCGTGAACGCCGTGTGGCGTGGCTCCGTAGTGCTGGATACTGCGGGCAGCTGCATCCGGTGACCGGTGCCGGACGTGGTGAGCTGGAGGGGACGGTTCGCGTGAGCGAGATACCAGCGAAGGCGACGGAGCAGGACGGGCCGTCGGGTGACGCTAGGGGCGAAGCTGCGGATGACGTGATGTGGCAGAGCAGTCCACCCGGTTCGATCTATGACTACATCAAGGTGGCGTCGTTCTCGATCGGCCCCGACGGTCTCATCGACCAGTGGAGTCGGCGGGCCGAGCGGCTGTTCGGTGTGTCTGCCGAGGATGCCGTGGGCAGGGACCCGATCGAGGCCTTCGTCCCGCCCGAGCTGCGCAGCAGCGGGCACCGCAAGATGGCGGAGATCCTGGACGGCAGGGAGTGGACCGGGTCCGTCCCTTTCCGGGCGCCCGGACAGCCGGACGGGTCTGAGGGGTCTGAGGGGCCTGAGCGGTCTGTGGGGCCCGACGGGTCCGGCGGGCCCGAAGCGGGGTCCTTCAAGGGCTCCGAAGGCATAGCCGAGGTCTACGTGATGCCGACCGAGACGGAGGACGGTGAGCGGGCCGCCGTCTGCATCGTCGTCGACGTACGGGCGCTCCGGCAGATCGAGACCGACCTCGCCGCTTCGCAGGCCATTTTCGGCCAATCTCCCTTCGGCTTCCTGCTGTTCGGCACGGACCTGAAGGTGCAGCGGGCCAACCGCCGCTTCGCCTCCGTCTTCGGGGGCGGCGTCGACGAGCAGCGCGGACGCACCGTCCACGACTATCTGCCCCGGCACGAGGCCGACCGCATGGCCGCCGCGCTCAAGCGCGTCCTGGAGACGGGCGACTCCGTCACGGACATGCAGATAGTGGGCCCCGCCCCCGGCAGCAGCGACCGCCGCCACTGGTCGATCAACCTCTACCGCGTGCACAGCGGTTCCGGCCGCCCCATAGGCGTCGCGGGCCTCGGCACCGACGTCACCCGGCGGCACGCCGCCGCCCGTGAGGCCGCCCACGCCCGCCGCAACCTCGCCCTGCTCAATGAGGCGGGCGCCCGCATCGGCAACTCCCTGGACCTGGAGACGACCGCACGCGAGCTCCTGGACGTCACCGTCCCGGGCTTCTGCGACCTGGCCTCGGTGGACCTCTATCAGGGGCTCCTCGACGGCGACGAGACGCCTCCGGGCCTCGCCGACGGAAGCGCCGAACTGCGCCGCGTCGCCTTCGCGAGCGCCGTCTCCGACGCGCCCTTCCCGGACGGCGGCCACCCCGTGGACGTGGGCGCCGTGCACCGGTTCGCCTTCACCTCGCCCTGCGCCGACGCCCTGCGCACCGCGCGGCCGCGGCTCGTCTCCGGGGCCGACGAGGGCTCCGCGAGCAGGCTCACCGGCGGCCTCATCCAGTCGACGCTCGTTGTGCCGATGGTCGCCCACGACACGGTCGTCGGCCTCGCCCAGTTCTCCCGCACGAAGGGAAGCGAGCCCTTCGGGGAGCGCGATCGCGCCCTCGCCGTCGAGCTCGCCGCGCGCGCCGCGGTCTGTATCGACAACGCACGCCTCTACCGCCGCGAACACGAACGCGCGCTCATACTGCAGCGCTCCTTGCTGCCGCCGGGCGACCCCGAGGCGTCCGGCCTCGACATCGCCTGCCGCTATCTCCCGGGCAACGCGGCCACCGAGGTGGGCGGCGACTGGTTCGACGTCATCGAACTGCCGGGCCATCGCACCGCCCTGGTCGTCGGCGACGTCATGGGCCGCGGCCTGCGCGCCGCCGTCGCCATGGGAGAACTGCGCACCGCCGTACGCACCTTGGCGCTCCTGGACCTGGAGCCCGCCGAGGTGCTCTCCGCGCTCGACGAGATCGCCCGCGGCCTCGGCGACCCCTCAGGCACCCAGCAGGCCACGAGAGCGGCCCGTCAGACGCGTTCCGCGAACGGGACGGACCTCTCGGAGGTCTACCTCGCCACGTGCGTCTACGCGGTCTACGACGCCGTCACGCGCCGCTGCACGTTCGCCAACGCCGGCCATCTGCCGCCCGTGCTCGTCGAGCCCGACGAATCGCCGCTCATGCTCGACGTGCCGCCCGGCATGCCGCTGGGCGTCGGCGGCGAACCCTTCGAGGAGGTCGAGGTCGAGCTGCCCGAGGGCGCCCTCCTCGCGCTCTACACCGACGGGCTCGTCGAATCCCGCGACCATCCGCTCGACGAGGGCCTGAACGCCTTCGTACGCGCACTCGACGACCCCGCACCCGCCCTGGAGGACGTCTGCGACCACGTCCTGAACACCCTCGACACGCACCACGGAGAGGACGACATCGCGCTGCTCATGGCGCGCATCCAGGGGCTGCCCGCCGACGCCGTCGGCGACTGGACGCTGCCGCGCGACCCGAAGTCGGTGGGCCGGGCGCGCGAACTGGCCTGCGAGCAGCTGCGCACCTGGGACCTGGAACCGCTCTGCGACACGACCGAGCTGCTGGTCAGCGAGCTGGTCACGAACGCGCTGCGGTACGGAGAGGGCGACATCCGGCTGCGGCTGCTGCTCGACCGCTCCCTGGTGTGCGAGGTGTGGGACGCGGGCCTCGTCCAGCCGCGCCGCCGCCGGGCGCGTGACACGGACGAGGGTGGCCGCGGGCTGCAGCTGGTGGGTCTGCTGAGCGCCGCGTGGGGCTCGCGCAGGACGCCGCGCGGCAAGACGGTGTGGTTCGAGATGCCGCTGCCGGACAGCGGGGTGCAGCCGATGGACGCGGCGGAGGCGCTGCTCAGCCTGTTCTGATCGGCTTCTTCTTCTGCTCAGCCTCTTCTGACGGCCCGGCTGCCGCGGGCCGTTAGGTGGTGGCCTTCAGGGTGGTGAGGCGGGCCGTCAGGTGGTGGCCTTCAGGGCGGCGAGGCGGGCCGTTAGGTGGTGGCCTTCAGGGCGGCGAGGCGGGCCGCGACCTCCGCCTCGTCGCCCAGGCTGTCCAGCTGCTCGAACTGCGCGTCGAGGGAGGACGCGGCCAGCTCCTGCTTGCCCAGCGCCCTGGCTTCCTCGCGGCGCACCTTGTCCTCGAAGCGGCTCAATTCGCTGGCCGGGTCGAGCACGTCGATGCTCTGGGCGGCGTCCATCATCTGGTTCTGCGCCTGCGCGGTCTTGGCGCGGGCCACCAGCTGATCGCGCTTCGACTGGAGCTGCGTCAGCTTGATCTTCATCTGGTCGAGGCCGGACTTCAGCTTGTCGACGACCTCGGTCTGCGAGGCGATCGTCGGCTCGGCGTCCTTGGCCTCACGCTCGGACTGGAGCTGCCGCTGCAGCGCGACCTTGGCCAGGCCGTCGAACTTGTCGGCGTCCACGGCGCTCCCGCCGGAGCGCAACTCGTCCGCCTTCTTGCTGGCGGCCACCGCCTTGGTGCCCCACTCGTCGGCCGCGTCCCGGTCCTCCTTGTGGTCCAGTTCCAGCATCCGCAGATTGCCGATGGTGGTCGCGACCGCCTCCTCGGCCTCCCTGATGTTGTTCGTGTAGTCGCGGATCAGCTGGTCGAGCATCTTCTGCGGGTCCTCGGCCTGGTCGAGGAGGGAGTTGATGTTGGCCTTGGCGAGCTGGGCCACGCGTCCGAGAATCGTCTGCTTCGTCATGTCGGGCTCCTTCTATGTGGGGTGGTAGGAGTCGCGGGGGAAGCGGTGCGGGCAGTGCGGTGCTGTTCAGCGCGGTGCGGTGGGGCGGCTCTCAGAACCTTCCGCCCCCGCCCATCCGCCCCCGCGTTCTCCCGCCGCCGAAGCTCCCGGGGCTGCCTCCGCCGAAACCGCCGCCTCCGAAACCGCCGCCTCCGAAGCCGCCTCCTCCGAAGCCCCCTCCGCCCGTCCCGCGGCCCCTGCCTCCGAGCAGCTCGCCGAGGATGATGCCGCCGAGGACCGCGCCGCCCATGCCGCCGCCGCGCCCGCCGCCGCCTCCGTAGGGGTTGCCGAAGCCGCGTACGTCGCCTTCGGCGAGCTGCTGCGCCTGCCGGGCCTGGGCGTCGGCCTGCTGGGCCTCGGCGAGCGCCGCGGCGGCGTCGGTGTCCTGGGCGGCCTCCGCGCCCGAGAGGTGCCGTTGTGCCTCTGCGAGGCGGGTCCTCGCCTCGCTGCCGACCGCGCCACGGTGGGTGTCGATGAAGTCCGCCGCCGTTCCCACGGCGCTGCGCGCAGTGAGCAGGGCCTGGCCGAGGAGGGTGGCGGCGCGCTGACGGGTGACCTCGCGTTCGCGGGCGCCCGCCAGGGACTCGTCGAGGACCGTGTCGGCCTCCTCGACCCTGCGCAGTGCGTCGATCGGGTCGTGCGGGCCCGCCGCCATCTTCTTGCGGACCTCGGCGACCACTGTCTGCGCGCGGGCGATACGGCCGTGCAGATCGGCCGTGGAGGCTCCCGCCGTGGTGCCTTCGAGGAGGCCGCGCGCCTCGGCGAGGTCGGTCTCCGTCTCGGTGAGCGCGTCGGGCAGCTTCTCCGCGGCCAGCGCGAGCTCGGCGCCGAGGCGGTCGACGGCGTCCACGAAGGTGCCCGCCTGGTCCACCGCCCCCTCGGCGGCGCGCAGATGGACGGCCGCCTTGCCGTTGTCGCCCGCGTCGATGGACTGCCGGGCCTCGTTGAGGTGCGTCGTGGCGAAGACGAGGCGGTCCTTGGCCTGCTCCACATGGCCCACCACGGGCGCTGACGCGGACGGCGCGTACCGCTCCCGCATCCCGGCGAGGGTGCTCTCGGCGGCGGTAGTGCGCACGTTGACCTGCCGGAACACCGTTTCGGCGTGCTCCAGGGCACCGGCCGCGTCGCGTTCGAGTGCCCGCAGCTGGTCGAAGCCCGCGGCTTCCGCGTCCAGGCGCCGGCCCGCCTCGGTGCAGCGAGAGACGATCTCGTCCAGCATGGTGCGCCTGGTCGCGTCGTCCTCCGGGTAGGCGTCGTCCAGCTGCTGGCGCACCTTGAACGCCGCCGTCAGCTCGGAGCGTGCGTACGTGAGCGCGTCCGTGAACGGCCGCACCGCCTCGTCGCCGAACTGGGCGGTGGCGAAACCGAGTTCCTCGGAGCTGGTGCGGATCGCGTCGTCGGTCTCCACCAGGAGCTGCTTGCTCTGTTTGTCGAGCTCCGGGAGCGGCGTCGGCTGCTCGGCCCCCGCGCCCTTGCCCCAGCCGCCTCCGGGCGTCGTACGCGTGTGGGTGCGCCGTTTGCGGCGGCTGTACGCGACCGCGGCGAGGGCGCCCGCGCCGCCGACCGCCACGATGGGCAGGACCAGGTCGCCGGTGGCCACGTCGTCGCCGCTGTCGCCGCCGCCCGGATCGGCGTCCCCCGGGGTGATCGCCGGGGTGGGGACGGGCCGGCCGGAGAGGACCGCGCTGTAGCCGTTCGCGGCGCCGATGGCCGCGCCGGCCCAGTCGTTCTGCCGCAGCGCGGGCTTGATCGCGGTGGTCGCCACGTCCTGGAGCTGGGCCTCGGTGAGCCGGGAATCGACGTCTACGGAGTAGGCGTACTGCCGGTCGTGTGTCGCGACGGCCAGCAGCACGTCGTCCAGGCCGAGACCATTGCGCTCGGCGGTGGCGTCCGCCCAGTCCTGCGAGCCGCGTCCGGAGAAGTCACGTACGTAGACGACGAAGAGCTGCAGGCCGCGGTCGTCGTAGAGCTGGTCGAGCGCCCGCGCGGTGGCGTCCTTGCGGTCGCCGAGCGCGCCCACCTTGTCGGTGATCTGGCCGTCGCGGGAGAGCGTGACCGGGTCGTCGGCCGGGGCGGCGAATGCCGCGGGGGCGGCCAGGAGCAGCAGGCACCACGTGAGCAGTGCGGCGGCTGCCGCTGTCGCCCGCACGGCCAGGTGCGGGGGCGGCGTCACATTTGGGAGCGTATGGCCGTCTTTGAGGGTGCGCGACCGGGGGACACCGGCTGCTGTCTCCGGAGCCCCCCCGGTCGCCGTGCTCAGATGCTGAACCGCTCCTTGGCGAGGAGTGGCCGCACGCGTGTGCGGAAGCCGCCCGACCGGAACGGCGCCTGCAGCAGTCCGGGCCTGAGCTCCTGCGCCAGCGCGGCCGCGATCATGCCCTGGTCGAGCGCGAGCACGAAGTCGCTGACCCGTCCGGTCCGCACGTTCACGGAATCCCGGAATCCGTACTCCTCGTCGTACGCCCCGAAGTCGCGGGCGAGCGCCTTCAGGTTGCCGATGGCCTCCCCGCGTGCGTGGGGGAGTGCGAGGAAGGAGGCGTGCGGGGTGACGACGCCGAGGGAGTTGTAGCCCTCGGTCTGCATGCCGATCGCGTCGACGCCGTACTCCCGGTACCCGCCCTCGGGGATGTTCGCCGGTGAGAACCCCCAGTAGCCGTACTTCTCCTCGTCGAGGCCGTGCTCGATCTGGCTGCGGACGTAGCGCGTGTGGGAGGTCCCCCAGGAGCGCGGCGACCACTCGCTCTCCGGCACGAAGAGCGGCACCATCAGCGCCTCGAACATCGAGCCGCCCCAGGTGGGGACCAGCTTGCGTCCGCGGTACGTGTAGTGACCCTGCCACACCCGGATGCCGTCCAGGGTGACGTACGAACCGCCGGGGGCCTGCTCCTGCTCCTGGCCGGGGAGCATGGTGCGCAGCAGGTGCCAGTAGTGGTCGCCCGGCAGCGAGCCGTCCGCGATGCCGAGGTAACTGGCCATGCGCGGTTCGGTGTTGAGGGCGCCGTAGTGGTGCGGGGTGGGCTCCCCCGTGTCGGTCCAGAAGCCGCCGCGCAGCTGGCCGGGGTGGCCGACGGGGTCCGCCGCGTCGTAGGGCGTGTAGAAGTACGACCAGTCGGCGGCGGCCAGGAGCTTCGCGATGCGGGGCCGCAGGGCGGGGTCCGCGTCGGCGGCGATACGAAGGCCGGTGACGAGCCAGGCGTTGTCGACGGACGACAGGAACGGGCGGACCGGGTCGCCGGTGCCCGGCCAGCTCGTCAGGACCGAACCGTCGTGCGCGTCGTACCAGTTGAGCCAGAAGCCGTGATGGCGCTCCAGCTTCTCGACGGCGGCGACGGTGCGGGAAAGACGGGTGTGCATGGCGCTGTCGCCGAGGAGGCCGAGGCCGCGCGCGGCGACCGTGGACCACAGGCCGCAGCCGATGTTGGTGGGCGAGGTCTGGCGCGAGGGGACGGGCGCGCCGGAGCCGCTGACGTCGATCTTGTCAGCGGTGAGGCCGATGCCGGTCGTCATCGCCTCGATCGAGTGATGCGTCGAGCGGAACCACTTCCGCAGCAGCGGTGTATCAGAAGTATGAGAACGCGATGCGGCGGATGCCGATGGGGAAGCGAAGGCCGGTGCGGATGCGGCGCCCAGCGACAGGGCGGCGGCTCCGGTTCCGGCGGCGCCGAGGAACGTACGACGGTCCATGAAGGTCCAACTCCCAGTGACAGGTGTGGAAGGGGAGATCCGTGGCGTGCAGGCCGTGCTGTCCACGCGTGCGTGCGGCACGCGGAGGTACGGGGGCCGGCCGCGGTCAGGTGCGGTCGGCCCCCGGATCTGATGGGGCGGGGTGAACTAGCCCTCGATGCGGGGCAGTTCACGCGTGCGCCCGAGCCCGCCCAGCCAGACGGCGGACGGCTTGGCGGTGCGGACGAAGGTCTCGCGGTCCCAGGCGATCAGGCCGAAGGTGGGCTTGTAGGAGCCCCACTCGTAGTTGTCCAGGGCGCTCCAGGCCAGGTAGCCCTCGATGTTGAGGCCGTCCTCGAGGCAGGCGGCGACCGCGTCCAGCGCACCCTTGTAGTAGTCGACGCGGCGCGCGTCGTCGGCGGTGGCTATGCCGTTCTCGGTGACGATCATCGGCACGTCCGCGTTGCCGAGCACCTCGGCGGTGTGGCGCAGGGCGTGGCCCACGGCGGCCGGGTAGTACTCCCACTGGGTGAGCGTGCGCTCGACGTCGTCGGGCCACGGGATGGGGCCATCGGAACCGATCTCCGTGCGGGTGTAGGACTGGACGCCGATCCAGTCGTCGTCGCGCGCGGCCTCGATGAAGATGTCCTCGCGGGGGTGGCGGTAGGCGACGGCGACGTCCTCGGCTCCGGGCAGGGCCTGGTAGACCTGGTTGGCGATGGTCCAGCCGGCCTGGATCTCCGGGTTGATCGCCTTGACCTCCTTGACGGCGGCCCGGTGCGCGGCGATCACCGCGTGAGTGGTCTCCTCGTCGGGCGTCGGCAGCCCGGCGGGCGGGAAGCCGATGTCGCCCGCCTTGGCCTGACCTGCCATCACGGCGATCATGTTGGGCTCGTTGATGGTGCACACATGGCGCACGTCCTCGCCGATGACGGGCGCGCAGGCGGCGACGTACCGCGCGAAGAGATCGACGGCACCCTCGGCGGTCCAGCCGCCCCGCGCCTCGAACCACTGCGGCACGGTGAAGTGGTGCAGCGTGACCATCGGGCGCAGCCCGCGCACGATCGCGCCTTCCACCATCCGCCGGTAGTGAGCGAGTTCGGCCCGCGAGAACTGGCCCTCGGCGGGCTCGATGCGCGCCCACTCGATGCTGAACCGGTAGTCGGTGAAGCCGAGTTCGGACAGGACGTCCATGTCGTCGCGCCAGCGGTGATAGCTGTCGCAGGCGTCCAGGCTCGGCTCCTGGATGTGCGTGCCGGTGCTGTGTTCCTTCACCCACCAGTCGCTGTTGGTGTTGTTGCCCTCGATCTGATGGGCGGCGGTGGAGGCCCCCCAGAGAAAGCCTTCGGGGAACGGGATCGGGGTGTGCGTCATCGTCAGATGTCTTTCTGGTGGAGAGAGGGCGCGGGCCGTCGTGGCGCGGGCGGGCTACTTCATGCCCGCGGTGGCGATGCCCTGGGTGAAATGCCGCTGCAGCACGGCGAAGACGATCAGGACCGGCAGCACGATCAGGAACGAACCGGCCATCAGCATGCCGTTGGAGCCACCCGACTTGTTGGGGTCGGTGGCGAACGTGGCCAGGGCCACGGGGAGGGTGTATTTGTCGGGGTCGTTGGTCGCGATCAGCGGCCAGACGAAGTTGTTCCAGGAACCGAGGAAGGTGAAGATCGACAGCGTCGCGAGAGCGGGCTTGACCAGCGGCATCACGATCCGCCAGAAGATGTACCACTCACCCGCGCCGTCCATCCGGGCCGCCTCGAGCAGCTCGTCCGGGATCGACTGCATGAACTGCCGCATCAGGAAGACCCCGAAGGCACCGGCAGCGAACGGCAGCACCAGAGCGGCGTACGAATCGATCAGCTGCAACTTGCTCATCAGCACGAAGAGCGGCAGCAGCATCAGATTGCCGGGCACCATCAGCGCACCGAGTACCAGGCCGAAGATCTTGTTCTTGCCCGCGAAGTTCAGCTTGGCCAGCGCATAGCCGAGCATCGAGCAGAAGACGAGATTGGAGACGGTGACGAGCACCGCCACGATCACCGAATTCATGAAGTAGAGCGGCAGATCGAGCTTGTCGAGCAGCGCGCTGAAGTTGTCCAGGGTCCACTCGGTGGGAATCCACACGGGCGGACTGGCCGTGAGCTCGCTCGACGTCTTGAAGGCCGAGAGCGCCATCCACAGGAAGGGCGCGGACATCACGAGCAGCCCGACGGCGAGCAGCACATACACGAGCCGCTTCTTCACCCCGGCCGACTGCCCGGCCTTCGGCTCCGGCTTCATCTGCTTCTTCTGCGGCGTCTTCTCCGCCAGACCCGAGGCGCTCATTTCGTGTTGTCCTTCAGCAGTCGGAGCTGGAGCACGGTAATGCCCATGATCACTACGAAGAGGACATACGCCATGGCGCTCGCATAGCCCATGTGGAAGAAGTTGAAGCCCTCGCGGTACATGTCGAGGGAGACGGTGAGAGTGGAGTCCGAGGGCCCGCCCTGGGTCATCACGAACGGCTCCTCGAAGACGTTGAGATAGCCGATCGTGGTGATCACCGTGGCGTAGAGCAGCGTGGGCCGCAGCAGCGGAACGGTGATGGCGCGGAACTCCTGCCACATTCCCGCCCCGTCGAGCTTCGCCGCCTCCCGCACCTCGGTGGGGATGGCCTGAAGACCGGCGATGAAGAGCACCATGACGGTTCCGAGATTCCGCCACACGGCCATCGCGATCAGCGACGGCATGGCGAGCTTCTCGTCCCCCAGGAAGTCCGGGGCAGTGAGCCCCACTTCGGAGAACAGACCGGCGATCAGGCCGTCACTCGGATCGAGCACGAAGCGCCAGACGACGGCGACCGCGACGATGGAGGTGACCACGGGAGCGTAGAAACCGACCCGGAAGAAGGTCCGCGCCCGGTCGATGCCGTTGTTCAGCAGAACGGCGACGACAAGACCCAGAAGGATGGTGAGAGGAACACCGACCACCACGAAGTAGGCAGTGTTGAACAGTGCCTTGAGGAACTTCTCGTCGCTGAACAGCTTGGTGTAGTTCTCGAACCCGATGAAGTTCGCTTCCAGCGGGTGCGTGACATTGCGCAGCCCGAAGTCGGTGAAGCTCATCAGGAGCGTGGCGACGATCGGGAACGCCATGAAGACGGTGAACAGAACGAGGAAGGGGGTCGAGAACAGCCAGCCGGCGAAGTTCTGCACGCCCATGGAGCCCCGTTTGGAGCCCTGTTTGCGCCCCCGGCCCGGACCCGCCGAACCGGTGGCGGCCCGCACCCCGGCCGCCCGTGCGACCTTCTCAGTCTTGGTGCTCGTGGTGCTCATGGCTCCTACTTCACAAGGCTCTCGATCTCGGACTTGGCCTTCTTGGCGGCGTCCTCGGGGGAGGCCTTGCCCTGGGTCACCGACTCGACGGCCGCGTCGACCTTGGAGGTCACTTCGGTCCAGTTGGCCAGCGTCGGCGAGGACTTGGCGGTCTCCATCTGCTTCTTGAACACCTGCAGGCTGGGGCTGTCGGCGAGCTCGCCGGTCTTCCAGGCCTCGGTGTTGGCGGGCAGATCACTGGTCCGCTCGAACCAGTCGGTCTGGCCCTTGGCGTCCGTCAGGTACTTGATGAACTCCTTGGCCGCGGCCTTGTGGGAGCTGTCCTTGGAGACCACCAGGCTGGAGCCGCCCGCCATGGAGGTGGAGGTCTTGTCCGCGGGGACGGGGGCGACGGCCCACTTGCCCTTGAGGTCCGGGTACTGGTCCTTGATCAGGGTGCTGATCCAGGGACCGGAGAAGAACATCGGCACGTCACCGGTGTTGAAGTCCTTCAGCGGGTCGTAGCCGGGCTGCGAGCTCTTCATGCTCAGGCCCTGCTTGACGTAGTCGCCGTACTCCTTGAAGGCCTTGACCGCGGCCGGGCTGTCGATGACGGGCGTGCCGTCCTTGTCGACGATCTCGCCGCCGGCGGAGTACAGGAAGGGGTAGAAGGACTGCACGGTGTCGAGGCCGCGGGGCTGCATGTAGATGCCCCACTTGCTGTCGGCCTTGTCCTGCAGGGCCGACGCCATGGCCCGCAGGCCCTTCCAGTCGGAGGGTGCCTTGGTGATGCCGGCCTTCTTGGCGAGGTCGGTGCGGTAGTAGAGGACGCGGGTGTCGACGTACCACGGAACGCCGTAGGCCTCGCCCTCGACTTCGCCCTGCTGCCAGCCCGCCGGGAAGAAGTCCTTCTCGTCGAAGGTCTTGGTGTCCACCGGTTCAAGGACGCCGAGCTCGGCGAACTCGCCCATGTAACTGCCGCCCATCTGCGCGACGTCGGGCATCTTTCCGGCGGCGGCAGCGGCGACCAGCTTCTGGTGGGCGACGTCCCAGCCGACCGGGGTGACCTTGACGGTGATGTTCGGGTTCGCCTTCTCGTACTCCTTGGCGACATCCACGAGCTTCTCGCCCTCGGCACCCATGGCCCAGACGGTGAGGGTCTGCTTCTTGTCGGCGGCGACTTCGCCTCCGGCGGAGCTTCCGCACGCGGTGACGGCGAAGGCCGTCGCCAGCGCTGTGGCTACCGATGCGGTTCTGGCGGCGCGGTGCATGGACGGCTCCTCCTTGAGCTTCCCTGGCAGTCCGGCATCCCTGGAAGGGGCAGATGCAGGATGTATGCGCTGTCTGTAAGCGCATACATCACTCTGTGGCAGCGTCCTGTGGTGCCGCAAGAGGGTCCTGGTCACACTCCCGTAACGGGTCCTTCATTCAGGGAGCTCACCTAAGTGGAGCGTACTGGTCCGTTTGCACTTGGCTTGGGCGGACGGTTGCCCGTGCCCGGCGGCTACACGTGCCCCTGGGCGGGGGCGGCTTCGGGTATTGGCGCCCGCCAGGCGTGGGCGCCGCGTGCCCCTGGGTGGGGTTGCCGTCTCGGGTACCGGTGCCCGGCGGCTACGGGCTGTGCCCACCCGTTCCGCCGTGCGGAACGCCTGCCCACAGGGGGAGCGGCTGCGGCCGCAGCTGGGGCGAGCGGCCGTTGGGTCGACGGGGAGAGGATCCCGGCGGTTTGGGGCGGGAGTGGAGTCGGCCCGCAGTCGCTGATCCGTCCTGAGGGGACGTGGGGGTATGTCTGCCCGGAGCACGGTAAGCGGCTCTCCGGGAGGGAGCTGGCTCAGGGGCCGGCGGCGGATGGCGAGGACGGACATACCCCCGCGGCCCCGCCCCCAAGACGAACGCCAGGCGCGACCGGTGGCGGCGCAGCTGCAGGCTCGCCCCGCC
>NZ_JBEYTL010000008.1:0-510614 GCF_040643025.1 Streptomyces sp. NPDC047525 | reverse complement strand
CCGCCCCGCGCCCGCCAGGCGCAGCTCCAGGGTTCGCCCCCGCCCGTCCGTAGACGAACGCCAGGCGCGACCGGTGGCGGCGCAGCTGCAGGCTCGCCCCGCCGCCCCGCGCCCGCCAGGCGCAGCTCCAGGGTTCGCCCCCGCCCGTCCGTAGACGAACGCCAGGCGCGACCGGTGGCGGCGCAGCTGCAGGCTCGGCCCGCCGCCCCGCCGCCCCGCCGCCCCGCCGCCCCGCCGCCCCGCCGCCCCGCCGCCCCGCCGCCCCGCCGCCCCGCCGCCCCGCGCCCGCAGGCGCAGCTCCAGGTTCGCCTCACCCTCGAGCCGGAGGCAGGCGCAGCTCCAGGGTTCGCCCACCCCCGAGCCGAAGGCAGGCGCAGCCCCAGGGTTCGCCCCACCCCGAGCCGGAGGCTCGCCCCGCCCCCGCCAAGCGCAGCCCCGCACGCGCCCCCCGTTAGGGTCCCCGCATGCCAGCCTTCCCGCACAGCTTCGCTTTCGACCCCGCCTACGGGTACACCCCCGAAGACCTGCTCGCCGTCCCCGCGCCCCCCGCCCCCGCCGACTTCGACGAGTTCTGGCAGGACCGTTACGCGGCCGCCCGGCAGGTAGTCACGGACCCCGTGGTCGGCCCCCTGGAAGAAGAGCGGGACGGGGTGCGGATCCACGGCGTGACGTACACGTCAGTAGGCGGCGCACGCCTCGGCGGCTGGCTGGCCCTGCCCACCGAGCCGCACATCCGCAGTTCCCCCGCCCCCACCCCCGCGGAGCACGGCTTCGTCATAGCCCACGGCTACGGCGGCCGCAACGCCCCAGGCCCCGACATCCCCCTCCCCCTGCCCCGCTCAGCAGCGATCCTCCCCTGCGTACGAGGCATGGTCACCCACAGCACGAGCCCCGTCAGCCCTGCAACCCCCACCATCCCCGCGGACGCCGACGCCCACGTCCTGCACGGCATCGCATCCCGCGACACCTACGTCATCGGCGACTGCGCAGCCGACCTCTGGTGCGCCGCATCCGCCCTCCTCGAACTGGTCCCGGAGCTGGCCGCGCCACAGCCCCGCCTCGGCTACCTGGGCGAAAGCTTCGGCGGCGGCCTCGGCGCCCTCGCCCTCCCCTGGGACGACCGCTTCGCCGCGGCCCAGCTGACCGTCCCCACCTTCGGCAACCACCCGCTGCGCCTCACGCTCCCCTGCGCGGGCAGCGGCGAGTCGGTCCGCACCCACCACCGGAAGCACCCCGAAGTAGCCGAGGTCCTGGGCTACTTCGATGCCGCGACAGCTGCGACCCGCCTCCGCATCCCGACCCTGGTCGCCCCCGCACTCTTCGACCCGTCGGTGCCGCCCCCCGGCCAGTTCGCCGTGCACAACGCACTGCCGCCGACCGCCCGCGCACTGCACGTACTGCAGGCGGGCCACTTCGAGTACGAGGACAAGGCGGCCGAGGTCACACGCCTGGGCGACGCCAAATCCCGTTTCTTCGCGGCGCAGTTGGAGAGAGGGGTAGCGGCAGAGAGGTAGAGGGCTACCGCTCCCCGCACCCACAGCTGGCCCGCCGAGCCACCGTCACCGGCAGCATCAACGACACCGGCTCACGATCACGCTCTGCGCCCAGCCGCCGCACCAGCAACTCGACGGCCTCCTCGCCCAGTTGACGCATCGGCTGCCGCACGGTGGTCAGCGCGGGACGCACCAGGCGGCTCAGCGGAATTCCGTCGAACCCGGTGACCACCACGTCATCCGGCACCCGCACCCCGCGCCGCTCAAGGGCGTGCAGCGCGCCCACGGCCATCTGGTCGTTGGCGAAGATCATGGCCTCCGGCACCGCGCCGCTGCCCGGGCTGACGTCCCCGCGCTCCTCGGCCGCCTGGTCCAGCAGCGTGTCCGTGGCACGCTCGCCCTCGGCCTGCGTCATCATCTCCGTGCGCAGGTCGGGCTCTTCGCGTACGGGGAGACCGGCCGCTCGGCACGCTTCCTGATAGCCGCGGAACCGCGCCTCCGCGTCCGGCGACGACTTCGCGCCGCCGATGAAGACGAGCCGCCGCAGCCCGTGGTCCTCGATGAGGTGCCGGGTCAGCTCGCGCTGGCCGTCGGCGTTGGCGACCTCGATGTGGTCGAGGTGGTCGAGCTCGTCGTTCTCGCGGGGTCCGGCGAGCATCACGACGGGCAGTCGTCGCGAGATGATGTCGAGATCCTCGGTCGGCACGGTCCTCGCGAGGACGGCGAACCCGTCGACCCGCCCGGCGACCTTCGCCACCTGGCTCTCCGGACCGCCCTTGAGGGAGGCGGCGATCAGGAGCGCGTACCCGTGCCGCCGTGCGGCCCGTTCCATGCCCCGGATGATCTGGTCGGAGTAGAGCATGAAGGCGTGGTCGTCGTCGGCGTCGGCCGCTGCTGCCTCGATCTCCGTGTCCGGGTCCGAGTAGTCGGGGAAGCAGAGCCCGAGGACGCCCGTCGATCGGCTGGCGAGCCCGCGCGCGTTTCCACTCGGAACGTACCCGAGCTCACGCGCCGCGGCGAGGACCCGCTCCCGGGTCGTCTCACGGACGGAGTCCGGGTTGCGGTAGACCCGCGACACCGTCGCGATGGAGACGCCCGACTGCTCGGCGACGTCGTACACCGTGGGGGTTGTGCTCACCCGACCGCCTGCTCGTTTCTCGTTCTGGAACCGGTCTGAACCGGATTGAAAGCGCATTCACAGTAGGCGCGTACGGTGACCGTGGGCAAGGCCGGGTCCGCTTCGGGTGTCGGCCGTGACGGGGAGGAGCGCAGGTGGACGGGGTCTGGGCGGGAGTACGGGAGCGCGTGCTCGCCCTTCGAGAAGCGCCGGGGTGGCTGTCGGTGTTCGGAGCGGATTTCGGGACGTACGGTCACGGTTTCGAGCTGAGCCCGGTACTGACCGAGGAGCAGGTACGAGCGGCGGAACGGCGGCTCGGCTTCGGTTTCCCGGAGGAGTACCGGAGTTTCCTCCTCGAGGTCGGCGCGGGCGGGGCAGGCCCGGACTACGGCCTGTTCCCGATCAAGTCCGTCGAGCCCATGGCGTCAGCCGAGCCGGCCGCAGCTGCCGAGCCGGCCGCATCTGTCGAGCCGGGCGAGCCCGCCGAGCCGCCGTTCCGCCCTGAACGCACCCAGGAGCTGGACGCGCACGAGTCCGCGGAACCGCAACGAGCCGCCTACGCCGACACCGCGGAGGCCGAGGCGATGTTCCTTCGCGACTACCGCGCCTGGGACGCACGACACGACGAACTGCTCGATGCCCTCACCGAGGGAACCCTCTGCGTGGGCGAGCAGGGCTGCGCGTACTATACGCTGCTCGTCGTCACGGGCTCCGAGCGCGGCACCATGTGGGAGGACGTGCGGGCGGTGGGCGAGGGAGTGCTCCCGATTCGGCGTGCGGGCGAGCAGCCAGGCGACCGCGAAGGCGGGTCACGCGTCACGTTCGCCCAGTGGTACCTGAACTGGCTGACCCACGCGGAACGCAAGGCAGCGACCCCACCACCCCCGACCAGCCAGCCAGCCAGCCAGTCAGTCAACCAACCAACCGACTAACCACCCCGCCCTTCCACTAGTTCAACCAGCCCAACCGCTCAACTAGCCCAACTCCAAGACCAGTTCCTCCGCCGCCTCCAGCCACCGCACCTCCTCCGCACCCAGCGTCGGATTCGCGGCCCGTCGTGCGCGGGCCTCCGCGAGGTGGTCGGCGGCGGTGGCCCCGACGTCGACCGTCGCGTCCGTCAGGAGCGTGGCCAGAGCGACGCGTGACCCCGCAGCCTCTGGTCTGCCGCTCACCGCGACCTCCGCGAGGATCAGCGCCGACATCGCCCAGTCGAGACCGGGCGGGCCCTCCTCCGTGGTGGCCCAGTCGATTACCACAGGGCCCTCCGGTGTGAGGATCACGTTCTCCGGGTGGAGGTCCAGGTGCAGGACGCGGTCCGTGGGCGAGGTGGACGAGCGCGCCGGAAGAGCGTGCAGCGTGTGCAGCAGCCGGGCGAGGATCACTGCGGCGTCCTCCGGGGTGACAGCGCCCCGCATCGCGGCCTCCGCCATGGTCGGCCCCGTCAGCCGCCCCATGACCAGGTCGGTACGTGGGGCCCCGGGCTCGGCCGGGCGGATCCGCGGTACGGGATACCCCTGCTCCGACAGATACCTCATGACGTCGGCCTCATCCGTCGCGTCGGTCCCGTCCCGGTACCGACGCAGCACCCATGTGTCGTCCAGCGCGAAGACATCCGCAGTGCGTCCGGAGCCGAGCAGCTGATCAGTCATCCCCATGCCGGGAGCGTAAGCCGCCGCCCTCTCACGTGCAGAGGCAATGGGTACGCCTGCCTCATCCCGCGAACTCCACCTCCGGATACCTCCCCGAGGGGCCGTCCAGCAGGCGGTCGTCCTGTCCCCGCAGCCAGCGGTCGAAGAACGATGTCGCGTAGGCCCGCTCCGCTGCCACCGCGCGGTCCGGGGCGACCGTGCCTATGTGCTCCTTGATGACCTTCCCGTCCACCCCGGCCTGCGGGAGCAGCGCGGCCAGGTCCGTGTACGTCTGGTGCACCGAGCCGCGCAGGGTCAGATTCCGCTTCCAGCCGGTCGTGTGGGACCAGAACTCGCGCCACGACGGCTCCGTCGTGCGGTCGTTGCCCTCCCTGCCCATCAGGAGGAACGGGCGGGTCAGGCCGTGCTGGGCCACGGGCGTCAGGTTCGTGCCCTTCGGCTCGGGGTTGTTCTCCAGGGTGCCGTCCATGTTCATGCCTGCCTTGACCCGGCTGTCCTCGTACATCGTCTCGGCGGCCGCGATCCCGCCCGCCGACTGGCCGAACATGCCCACCCGCTTCCGGTCCACGACCTTGGACAGTCCGTTCGGCAGCGAGCCGAGGCGGTCCAGGACGAACTTCGAGTCGGCCACCCGGACGTCCAGGACCTTCTTCAGCAGCGCCGGCACCTCGTCCTTCTGCCCCGCCTCCTCGAAGGCCTTGAGGAGCGGTGCGTCGTCCTTCACCGAGCCGTCGGGGAACTGCACGCCTGGCGCCTCATAGGTGTGGTCGATCGTCACCACCACATAGCCGTGGCTCGCCAGCTCCTCCACCACCGAAGTCCCCCAGGTGCGCGGGTCGTTGGCACCCGATGCGTACAGCAGGACCGGCCGTCGGCCGTCGCTCGTGTCGGCCGGGGCTCCCTCCCGCGCGTGCGTCCGCATGGCGGCGAAGTCGATCGCGTCCTTGGGGATGCCGTGGGGCGCCATCGCGTTCCAACGCGCTGCCGCGCCCGGCGCCATGTACGGAGCGAGGCGGTGTCCCGCGCCGCCCGGCCTTCCCGCCGCCGGATACCAGACGCTGATCATCAGCTCTCGGTACGGCACGGACTTCACCCACGGGTCGTGGCGTGACGTGTCGACGATGCGCGTCGACACCGTGCCGATCCGGTGCGGTCCCGTGGGCCCGGGGAGCTTCGCCTCGACGCCCATGGGACGCGCCTGCGCGGGAGCCGGGGCACTCAGAAGCGTCGCCGCCAGACCGGCCGCGGCAAGGCCCAGCACCGAGCGCCGAGTTAAGGCCGAGCGGGGAGCCGGGCGAGCCACGGCCGGGGCAGAGGAACGAGCAGGGGAGGAGGAAGGCGAAGGAGCAGCGGAAGAGAAAGTGTTCATGCCTCAATGCTGATCTCGTCCCGAGCCCGTGACCATGGGGGAAATCTCGAGTCTTCGGCGTGGGGGATTACCCCCACGCCCCGCCTCAGCCGATACTCCAGGGCTACTGCTCCCCCCGCCGCCGAATCTTGTTCCCGAGCCAGACCAGCGGATCGTACTTCCGGTCAACCGCCCGTTCCTTCAAGGGAATCAGCGCGTTGTCCGTGATCTTGATGCCCTCCGGGCACACCTCCGTGCAGCACTTCGTGATGTTGCAGTAGCCGAGCCCGTGCTCGTCCTGGGCGGTCTGCTTGCGGTCGAGGCCGCTCTCCGCCGCCGCGTCCAGCGGGTGCATGTCCAGTTCCGCCACCCGCATCAGGAAGCGCGGGCCCGCGAACGCCGCCTTGTTCTCCTCGTGGTCGCGCACGACATGGCACGTGTCCTGGCACAGGAAGCACTCGATGCACTTGCGGAACTCCTGGGAGCGGTCGACGTCCGCCTGCTGCATGCGGTACTCGCCGGGGCCGAGGTCCGCCGGAGGCACGAAGGCCGGTACTTCCCGCGCCTTCGTGTAGTTGAAGCCGACGTCCGTCACCAGGTCCCGCACCACGGGAAAGGCCCGCAGCGGCGTCACCGTGATGACGTCCTCGCGGCTGAACACCGACATCCGCGTCATGCACATAAGCCGTGGCCGGCCGTTGATCTCCGCCGAGCACGAACCGCACTTGCCCGCCTTGCAGTTCCAGCGCACCGCGAGGTCGGGTGTCTGGGTCGCCTGCAGGCGGTGGATGATGTCGAGGACGACCTCGCCTTCGTTGACCTCGACCTTGAAGTCCTCCAGGTCGCCGCCCTCGACGTCCCCGCGCCAGACCCGGAACCGCGCGTCGTACGACGTACTCGAAGAACTCGGTGTAGCGGTACTCACTCGTAAAGCTCCTCTTCGGCCAGGTACTTGACCAGCTCTTCCTTCTCGAAGAGAGCAAGCAGGTCGGGACGGATGGGCTCGGTGGTGACCCGCACCAGATCGATCTGGCCGCGCACGGGATCCGTGGCCGCAAGACCGCCCGAAGGGTCCGTGAGCTGGCAGAGCAGATTCGCGCGGCGCCATTCGCGGTTCATGCCCGGATGGTCCTCACGGGTGTGCCCGCCCCGGCTCTCCGTGCGCTCCAGGGCAGCCCGCGCCACGCACTCGCTGACAAGGAGCATGTTGCGCAGATCGAGCGCGAGGTGCCAGCCGGGGTTGAACTGGCGGTGGCCCTCGACTCCGGCCCGCCGCGCCCGCACCCGCAGTTCCGCCAGCTTCTCCAGGGCCTGTTCCATCTCGCCCTCGCGGCGGATGATGCCGACCAGGTCGTTCATCGTCTGCTGGAGTTCCTGGTGGAGGGTGTACGGGTTCTCCGGCGTAGCCCCGTCCTCGGGGCCCTCCGCGCTGAACGGCCGCAGCGCCTCGGCCGCAGCCGTGTCCACCTGGTCCTCGTCGACCAGGGGGCGCGCGTCGGCCGCGGGGAACCCGGCCGCGTACCGCGCCGCGTGCAGTCCCGCGCGCCGCCCGAAGACCAGCAGGTCGGAGAGGGAGTTGCCGCCGAGCCGGTTGGAGCCGTGCATGCCGCCGGCCACCTCCCCGGCCGCGTACAGACCCGGCACGCGCTGTGCCGCCGCCGTGTCCGATTCGACCGCGATGCCGCCCATCACGTAGTGGCAGGTCGGTCCGACCTCCATGGCCTCGGCCGTGATGTCGACGTCGGCGAGTTCCTTGAACTGGTGGTACATGGACGGGAGTCGGCGTTTGATGACCTCGGCCGGCATGCGCGTCGACACGTCGAGGAAGACCCCGCCGTGCGGCGATCCGCGGCCCGCCTTCACCTCGGAGTTGATGGCGCGCGCCACTTCGTCGCGCGGCAGCAGCTCAGGAGGGCGGCGGTTGTGGTCCGGGTCCTCGTACCAGCGGTCGCCCTCGTCCTCCGACTGCGCGTACTTCTCCTTGAAGACGTCCGGTACGTAGTCGAACATGAAACGCTTGCCTTCGGAGTTGCGCAGTACTCCGCCGTCGCCCCGCACCGACTCGGTGACCAGGATGCCCTTCACCGAGGGCGGCCAGACCATCCCCGTCGGGTGGAACTGCACGAACTCCATGTTGAGCAGAGGCGCCCCGGCGAGCAGCGCGAGCGCGTGGCCGTCACCGGTGTACTCCCACGAATTCGACGTCACCTTGAAGGACTTGCCGATGCCGCCGGTCGCCAGGACCACACTGGGGGCTTCGAGGACGAAGAAGCGGCCGGACTCGCGGTCGTAGCAGAACGTTCCGCTGACCCGCTCGCCCTCCTTCATCACGCGGGTGACCGTGCACTCCTGGAAGACCTTCAGGCGTGCTTCGTAGTCACCGAATTCGCGCTCGTCCTCCTGCTGGAGGGAGACGATCTTCTGCTGGAGCGTACGGATCAGTTCGAGGCCGGTCCGGTCGCCCACGTGTGCCAGGCGCGGATACTCGTGACCCCCGAAGTTGCGCTGGGAGATGCGGCCGTCCGCGGTGCGGTCGAAAAGCGCCCCCCAGGTCTCCAACTCCCAGACCCGGTCGGGCGCTTCGCGCGCGTGCAGCTCGGCCATCCGCCACTGGTTGAGGAACTTGCCGCCGCGCAGGGTGTCGCGGAAGTGGACCTGCCAGTTGTCGCCGGAGTTCACGTTGCCCATGGAGGCCGCGATGCCGCCCTCGGCCATCACCGTATGGGCCTTGCCGAACAGGGACTTGCAGATCACGGCCGTACGCGCGCCCTGCTCCCGTGCCTCGATCGCGGCCCGCAGGCCCGCTCCTCCCGCTCCCACCACGACAACGTCCCACTGCTGCCGCTCCACTTGAGACATCAGAACAACCTCGGATCGTCGAAGGCGCCGGACGCGATCAGATACACGTAGAAGTCGGCGAGCGCCACACTCACCAGGGAGGCCCAGGCGAGCAGCATGTGCCGTGCGTTCAGTTTTCCGACCCACTGCCACATGCGGTACCGCACGGGATGCTTGGAGAAGTGCTTGAGCTTGCCGCCGACGATGTGCCGGCAGGAGTGGCAGGAGAGTGTGTACGCCCAGATCAGCGTGATGTTGACCAGGAAGACGAGGGTGCCGAGGCCCATGTGGCCCCACTCGTAGTGCTCATCGCGGAACGAGAGCACGGTGTCGTACGTGAGGATGCCCGCCACCGGAACCGCCGCGTAGAAGAAGTAGCGGTGGATGTTCTGCAGGATGAGCGGGAAGCGGGTCTCTCCGGAGTACTTCTTGTGCGGCTCGGCGACCGCGCAGGCGGGCGGCGAGGCCCAGAAGCCGCGGTAGTAGGCCTTGCGGTAGTAGTAGCAGGTCAGGCGGAAGCCGAGCGGGAAGATCAGGATCAGCAGGGCGGGGGAGAGGCCCCACCAGCTGCCGAAGATCTCCCAGTTGGGGCCCGACCGCATCGGCTCGCAGTTCTCGGCGAGGCACGGCGAGTAGAACGGTGAGACGTAGGGCGCCGCGTAGTAGTCCGCGTTCGCGAAGGCCCGCCACGTCGAGTAGACGATGAAGGCGAAGAGGCCCGCGGCGGTCGCGGCGGGCGCGAGCCACCAGCGGTCGGTCCGCAGATGGGCAGCGCTGATCGCGGCGCGCGTCGCCGCTCTTACGCCGCCGGGATCCTGACCGCTGTTCAGATGGGGTTCCGTGCCAGTGGCCAACGAGGCTCCACTCCTTTGTCCTCAGGTGGGCGTGTCCCTCAGATGGGCGGCGAGGCGCAGTCGCTCAGGGGCGCGCAGGCCGGCTCAGGGAGCGTGCCGGTCGCTGGCGCCGAGGCCCTCGTCGTCCGAGTCCGTCCACAGCGAGCTGTCGTACGGCGTATCGGGGATGGTGACCAGGTCGGGGCGCTTCTGTGGGGCGCCGCCGGGGCCCGGGGCCGTGGCACGAAGGAGCGCGACGCTCTCGCGCAGGTGGTCGGTGTCCGTGCGGACGCGGCGGACGTCGAGCCCGGTAAGACCACCCCGGGAACCCTCGCCGACCTGCTGCTCCAGCTTGCCGACGGTGCGGACCAGATCGTCGACGCAGCGCTGAACAGCCGTCAGATCATCCTGCAGAGCCATGACTTGCCCTCACTTCAGGGGTGCGGCGGCAACGTTCATGCGCCTGCGAGTGTCGCGCGTCACATCCCGGCTTGTGAAGGGATCTGCCGGGATTCCCGGCTCGTGGGCGCTGAAATGCGCCGGGGTGCACGCGGCCGTCCCGACCGTGCGGCGGGGCGTGCGCCGATGCCGTCGTCACGCTCGGTCACGCCTGGTTGGGCCGCACGAGTGGGATCTGGCGCCCCCACGCCGTGTCGCTCCCGTGTGGCGTCTCCCGTCCCCTTCAGTGGATCGATAGATGTGATCAGCTCCATATACCGCCAAACGTGATCAAACCCGGCCCCGGTCCTGGTAGCGGGCGGCCGGGCGAGCCCCGGAGGTACCCGCCATGTCCCCAGACCGCGCCAGACTGAGATCTGCCGTGTTCCTCGCCACGGGCGTGCTAGCTCTGCCCGCCCTCGCCGCCTGCAGCTCTCAGGACGAGGCAGGCTCCCCGACCGCAGGACAGGACGTCGCGCCCGCGGCCCGGGATCTCGTCGCCGACGGCGGGACCATGAACTGGGCCGTCGACGCGATGCCGGAGACCCTCAACTCCTTCCAGTCGGACGCCGATGCGGGCACGACCCGGATCGCGGGCGCGGTGCTGCCGTCGATGTTCCGCCTCGACGCGCAGGGCAGGGCGCAGCAGAACACCGACTTCCTGGAGTCCGCGAAGGTCGTCGAGAGCGAGCCCAAGCAGGTCGTGCTCTACAAGCTCAACCAGCAGGCGGTGTGGAGCGACGGCCGGGAGATCGGCGCCGATGACTTCGCGGCGCAGCAGCGTGCCCTGTCCGGCAAGGACAGCGCGTACTGGACGGCACGCAACGCGGGCTACGACCGCATCGAGAAGGTCGAGCGCGGCGCGAACAACCTGGAGGTGCGCGTCACCTTCAACAAGCCGTACGCGGACTGGCGTTCGCTCTTCTCGCCGCTGTACCCGAAGGAGGTCATGGGCACTCCTGACACCTTCAACGACGGTGCGCGGCGCAAGCTCAAGGTGAGCGCGGGTCCCTTCGCGGTGCAGGACGTCGACAACAAGGCGGACGAGGTCACGCTGACCCGCAACCCGCGCTGGTGGGGCAGGCCCGCCAAGCTCTCCAAGGTCGTCCTGCGCGAGGTCCCGCGCGAGGAGCGCGCCGCCGCGCTCGCGGAGGGCAAGGTCGACCTCGCCGAGATCGACGCCCCGGAGGCGCGACGCATCACGAACGCCGGCCGTGACCAGGGCGCCCAGGGTCCGCTCAGTCACGGGCCCGAGGCGCAGCTGACCCCGGCCAAGGCGCTGCGCTCCTGGGCGATCGCCAACGGCTCCGACGAGGAGGCGGCCGACACCGAGCAGCAGGCCCGCGAGAAGACGCACAAGGCGATCAAGAAGTACGCCACCGAACAGACGGGCCTGCGGGGCTACACCGTCCGCAAGTCCCTCGAACCGGCCTACACCCAGCTCGCCCTCAACGGCACCGAGGGCCCGCTCGCCGACGACCGGGTGCGGCGCGCGGTGGCCCGCGCCCTCGACCGCGACGAGCTCGCCAAGGCGGTCCTGACACCGCTCGGCCTGCCCGCGGAGCCGGTCGGCAGCCACCTGGCCCTCGCCGGGCAGCAGGCGTACGCGGACAACAGCGGGGCCCTGGGCGACCAGGACACCACCGAGGCGCGGGCGCTGCTCGCCGACGCGGGGTGGACGCCGGGCGGTCCGCTGAAGGAGCCGAAGGGCAAGACGGCCGGGAGCGAGGCGGACGCCAAGAAGGCGAAGGCGGACTCCGGCTCGGAATCCAGCTCGGACTCCGGCTCGGATTCAGAATCGGACTCGGGCGACGGCGCGTACACCGTCGGCGAGGACGACCAGAAGCCGGGCGACAGCGGCACCTCGGTGCTCGCGCCCGCTCCCGCGGCGGCCTACCAGGAGGCGGCGCTGACCCGCCAGGCGGCGTCCCTCACGGCTCACCGCGAGGCGGACAAGGAGAAGAAGAAGGACCCCGGCGGGCACGCCAAGCAGCACGCCGAGAAGCACTCGGAGAAGCGGGCCGAGAAGCACTCCGAGAAGCGCGCGGAGAAGCACTCCGAGAAGCAGGCAGCCAAGGGCGGTGCACCCGGTGCGTACGCCCCCAAGGGCACCGCCGCACCCGCCGCGGCGACCCCGGCGGCGGGCGGCCCCATGGCGAAGGACGGCAAGCCGCTCACCCTCCGCTTCGTCCTGCCGTCCGGCGAGGGCTCGGAGTCGCTGCGGACGGTGGCCGACCGGATCTCGCGGATGCTGGAGAAGATCGGCATCCGCACGGAGACGGCGAAGGTCTCCGACGACAGCTACTTCAAGGACCACATCGCATCCGGGCAGTACGACCTGGCGCTCTACTCCTGGCCCGCGTCGGCCTTCCCGGCCACGGACGCGCGTCCGATCTTCGCCAAGCCGGTGCCGGCCGCGGACGGCTCCCTGAACGTCGAACAGAACTACACGCGGGTCGGCACGGATCACATCGATCAGTTGTTCGACCAGGCGATGGGTGAGCTCGACGAGGACGAGAGCCGTGCCCTGGTCAGGAAGGCCGACGCCCGCATCTGGGCCGAGGCCGGATCCATTCCCCTCTACCAGCGCCCCCAGCTGATGGCGGCCCGCACGAACCTCGCGAACGCGGGCGCCTTCGGCTTCCAGTCCCCGAACTTCGAGGACATGGGCTTCCTGAAGCCGGGCGCGAAGCCCTCGGGCAAGCCGGCGGCGAAGTAGCTCGTCTCACGGCCGAAGCAGCCCCGTCGCACGGCTCCGTCGCAGGTCACGCTCAGATTCCGCTCAACTCCCTTGCCCGCCGGCACCACCGGCGGGCAAGGTCATTTCCACCCATTGACCTGCACGTTCTGCCCAGCAGCACCAATAAACCCCTGAAACCCCTGGTCAGACCCCCATGAGGCCCCCGCGGAGGTCACCTCCGCGTAAGGCACGTAGACTGGGGTGAGGCCGTGGCGTGTTCTGCCCGGCAGGGCACGCGTGCCGGACCGTACGCGCGGCCATCCACTCTTCCCGGGAGAAGCGCAGCTCGTATGCCCACGCGCCATGACATTCGTAATGTTGCCATCGTCGCCCACGTCGACCACGGCAAGACCACCCTGGTCGACGCCATGCTCAAGCAGGCCGGCTCCTTCGCCGCGCACGCAGCCGAGTCCCTCGACGACCGCATGATGGACTCGAACGACCTGGAGCGTGAGAAGGGCATCACGATCCTGGCCAAGAACACGGCCGTCAAGTACCACCCCAAGGATGGCGGAGACGTCATCACCATCAACATCATCGACACCCCCGGCCACGCCGACTTCGGTGGCGAGGTCGAGCGCGGCCTGTCGATGGTGGACGCGGTCGTCCTCCTCGTGGACGCCTCTGAGGGCCCGCTGCCCCAGACGCGCTTCGTGCTCCGCAAGGCCCTCGCGGCCAAGATGCCGGTCATCCTGTGCATCAACAAGACGGACCGCCCGGACTCCCGGATCGCCGAGGTCGTCGACGAGACGTACGACCTCTTCCTGGACCTGGACGCGGACGAGGACCAGATCGAGTTCCCGATCGTCTACGCCTGTGCCCGTGACGGCGTCGCCTCGCTGACCAAGCCGGAGGACGGCACCGTCCCGGCTGACAGCGAGAACCTCGAGCCGTTCTTCTCCACGATCCTGGACACCGTCCCGGCTCCGGAGTACGACGAGGAGGCCCCGCTCCAGGCGCACGTCACGAACCTGGACGCCGACAACTTCCTCGGCCGTATCGCCCTCTGCCGTGTCGAGCAGGGCGAGCTGAAGAAGGGCCAGACCGTCACGTGGATCAAGCGTGACGGCACGATGTCGAACGTCCGCATCACCGAGCTGATGATGACGGAGGCGCTCACGCGCAAGCCCGCCGAGAAGGCGGGCCCGGGTGACATCTGCGCCATCGCCGGTATCCCGGAGATCATGATCGGTGAGACCCTCGCCGACCCCGAGAACCCGATCGCGCTCCCGCTGATCACGGTCGACGAGCCCGCGATCTCCATGACCATCGGCACCAACACCTCGCCGCTCGTCGGCAAGGGCGGCAAGGGCCACAAGGTCACCGCCCGCCAGGTGAAGGACCGTCTGGACAAGGAGCTCATCGGCAACGTCTCGCTCCGTGTCCTGGACACCGAGCGTCCCGACGCCTGGGAGGTCCAGGGCCGTGGTGAGCTCGCGCTCGCCATCCTGGTCGAGCAGATGCGCCGCGAGGGCTTCGAGCTGACCGTCGGCAAGCCCGAGGTCGTCACCAAGCAGATCGACGGCAAGACGTACGAGCCGATCGAGCGCATGACGATCGACTCGCCCGAGGAGCACCTCGGCGCCATCACGCAGCTGATGGCGACCCGCAAGGGCCGCATGGAGACGATGACCAACCACGGCTCCGGCTGGATCCGCATGGAGTGGATCGTTCCGTCGCGTGGCCTCATCGGCTTCCGTACGGAGTTCCTGACCCAGACCCGCGGCACCGGCATCGCGCACTCGATCTTCGAGGGTCACGAGCCGTGGTTCGGCGACCTGCGCACCCGTCACAACGGCTCGCTCGTCGCGGACCGTTCGGGTTCGGTCACGCCGTTCGCGATGGTCAACCTCCAGGAGCGCGGTGTCATCTTCACCGAGGCCGGCACCGAGGTGTACGAGGGCATGATCGTCGGCGAGAACTCGCGCGCCGACGACATGGACGTGAACATCACCAAGGAGAAGAAGCTCACCAACATGCGTGCGGCTTCCGCGGACACGACCGAGAACGTCGTGCCCGCCCGCAAGCTGTCGCTCGAGCAGTCCCTGGAGTTCTGCCGCGACGACGAGTGCATCGAGGTGACCCCGGAGACCGTGCGCATCCGCAAGGTCGTCCTGGACGCCAAGCAGCGTGGCCGCTCCGCCTCGCGCGCCAAGCACGGCTAAGGCCGGAGCAAAGCCGGGACAAAGCTTTGTGCGGGGCCCTGGGCCCCGCACGACCCGGCGCAACTGCCGCTGACGCTCGGCGAATTCGGCATCCGAGGCCGGTTTCCGCCCCTCCCCAGGGAGAGGCGGGGGCCGGCCTCTCGCGTTGTCTGGCCGGGATACCCCTTTGCGAGGCCCTCAGCGGCACTACGCTGGCCCACGCCCCGGGGGTGCGGGTTCTTCCGCCGTCGCGACTCTCCGCGCATCTACGCGCGTCCACAGAACCGCCCCCGAAAGTGCCGCGAAGCCGCCGCGACTCGTCTCCGGCACGGTCCGCCGCAACCGGTTTTCCTGGGCCATCTGTCCGGAATGCGGACGCCGTTGACCGTTAGATGTGTAACACGTCCGTTTCGCAACCATCTATCTCGGATCGGTTTGTCCGGATTTTGGAAGTTGTACGCACCAGGTGTGATTGAACCGAGACCAAAAGAGTGTGGTCGGGCGGTACCTCATGGCTAATAGTTGACCGCGTATAGCTCGGGTCAATGGGTCACGCGCTGTGGGGAGCGCCGACTCACGAGCACACTGGGGTACTCGATCTACGCGCCGTCAGGGGTGTCGGCGCGGTTTCTCGTACCCCCTCTTGTAGTGAACAAGTGGACTCATGAGGAGGAACCCCATGCGTGGTGCCAAGAGCGCCAAGTGGGTCGCGATAGCGGGTGTCGTGGCGCTGACGGCAACGGCCTGCGGCGGCGGCAGCGACAGCGGCGGCAACAGCGGCAAGGTCGACCCCAAGGGGATCGTCAGTTACGCCAACGGTGAGCCGCAGAACGCCTTGCAGCCTGCCAACACCATGGAGGCGTACGGCAGCGTCGTCATCAACTCCCTCTTCACGGGGCTTGTCAACTACGACAAGCAGGGGAACATCACGTACGAGAACGCCGAGTCGGTCACCCCCGACAAGAGCAACAAGGTGTGGACCGTCAAGCTCAAGCCGGGCTGGAAGTTCCACAACGGCGAGGCCGTCACGGCCAAGTCGTACGTGGATGCCTGGAACTGGTCCGCCGACCCGGCCAACGGTCAGCAGAACAGCGCCTGGTACCGCGACATCGTCGGCTACGACAAGGTCCACCCCGAGAAGGGGAAGGGCACCGGCAAGACCATGTCCGGCCTGAAGGTCGTCGACGACAACACCTTCACGATCACGCTGAACACGGGTATCCCGTACTACGCGTACAAGCTCGTCTACTCGCCCTTCTACCCGCTGCCCTCGGGCGCGCTGAAGGACCCGAAGAAGTTCGGCGAGGCTCCGGTCGGCAACGGTCCCTACAAGTTCAAGAGCTGGGACCACAAGAAGTCGATCCAGGTCACGGCCTGGCCGCAGTACAAGGGCGCCAACAAGCCCAAGAACGGCGGCGTCAACTTCAAGGCGTACACGACGCCGCAGGCCGCCTACAACGACCTGCGCTCCGACAACGTCGACACGATGCCGATCATCCCCGACAGCGAGCTCGCCAACTTCAAGCAGGACTTCGGCGACCGCGCCATCGAGCAGGACTTCTCGGCGATCAACACGGTCAACCCGGCGTTCTACAGCAAGACGTTCAAGGACATGGACGTCAAGGTCATCCAGGGCCTCTCGATGGCCATTGACCGCGACACCATCGCCAAGCAGACGTTCGCCGGCACCCGTGAGTCCGCCTCGGGCTGGGTCGCCAAGGGCGTCAAGGGCTACAAGGCCGGCGCCTGTGGTGAGTTCTGCAAGTTCAACCCGAAGAAGGCCAAGCAGTTCGTCAAGGACGGCGGCGGCGTTCCCGGCAACAAGATCACCATCCAGTACAACGCCGACCAGCCCCACGAGGGCTGGGTCACGGCGGTGTGCAACAGCATCACCAAGTCGACCGGCGTGAAGTGCACCGGCGACCCGAAGACCGACTTCCAGGCCGACACCGAGGTGCGGGACAAGAAGCAGGTCAAGGCGATGTACCGGTCGGGCTGGGTGCTCGACTACCCGTTCAACGGCAACTTCCTCGCCGACCTCTACGGCACGGGCGTCGACGGCAACAAGGGCGGTTTCTCGGACAAGAAGTTCGACGAGCTGACCAAGAAGGCCGACGCGGCGAAGACGATCGACGAGTCCGCCGCGCTGTACCAGAAGGCCGAGAAGGAGCTCGTCAACACCTTCCCGGGCATCCCGCTCTGGTACAACAAGACGCTCTCCGCTTACTCGAAGAACGTGAAGGGCGTCGAGTTCGACCAGGCTGGCGACCCCGTCCTCACCGACATCGAGGTCTTCGAGAAGTAGGCGTCGGAGGCCAGTTTCCGAAGCGACGCCCGGCGATCCCGGGCGTCGCTTCGGGCGGCTCCGGATTGGACGGAGGCACCAATGGGGCGTTATGTCGCGCGGCGACTGCTCCAGATGATCCCGGTTTTCATCGGGACAACCCTGTTGATCTTCATCATGGTCAACGTGCTCCCCGGCGACCCCGTGCGGGCGCTGTGGGGAGACAAGCCGCCGGACCCGGCGCAGGTGGCGCAGATTCGCCACGACCGAGGTCTGGATCTGCCGCTCTGGCAGCAGTACCTGCACTACATGGGCGGCCTTCTGCAAGGGGACTTCGGCAAGACCATCGCCGGTAACCGGCCGGTCCTCGACGAGATCTCCCAGGCGTTCCCGGTCTCGATGCGACTGGCCTCCATGGCCTGGACGTTCGAGCTCATCGTCGGCATCACGCTCGGCGTTCTCGCCGGTGTGCGGCGCGGCCGGTTCGTCGACAACACCGTGACGCTGTTCACGCTCCTCGTGATCTCCGTTCCGATCTTCGTCATCGGACTGCTGTGCCAGCTGTTCTTCGGCAACGAGCTGGGGTGGATCACACCCACGGTCCAGGACTCCGAGAGCATGAGCCAGCTGCTGGTACCCGCGATCGTGCTCGGCATGGTCGGCCTCGCGTACGTGGCGAGACTGACGCGTACGTCGATCGCCGAGAACCGGTCGGCCGACTACATGCGGACCGCTGTCGCCAAGGGACTGCCGCGCCAGCGCATCGTCACCCGGCATCTGCTGCGCAACTCGCTGATCCCCGTGGTGACTTACCTCGGCACGGACATCGGCACCCTGATGGGTGGCGCGGTCATCACCGAGGGCATCTTCAACGTGACGGGCGTCGGCAACCTCCTCTTCCAGGCTCTCGCCCGCCGTGAGGGCGCGGTCATCGTCGGTGTCGTCACCGTCCTGGTGATCGTGTACCTCATAGCCAGCCTGATCGTCGACCTGCTTTACGCGGTCCTGGACCCGAGGATCCGTTATGCCTGACCTCACCAAGACCTCCACCACGGACGAGAAGGCCGCGGCGCAGGACGAAGTCGTGGCAGGTGCCGCGGTGTCCGCGACGCCGGCGCCCGGGAAGCCCCGCAGCCTCGGGGCGGATGCCTGGCGAGACCTTCGCCGTAATCCGCTCTTCATGATCTCCGCGGTGCTCATCGTGGTCCTGGCCATGGTCGCGCTCGTGCCCGGCCTGTTCACCAGCACGGACCCGACCAGCGGCGACCTGGCCAACGACTTCCTGAAGCCGCCGGAGCTCGGCCACTTCTTCCAGGCCGACTGGTTCGGGTTCGACCGCCAGGGCCGCAGCATCTACGCCCGCGTCGTCTACGGCACGCGGAACTCGATCCTCGTCGGCGTCGGCGTGACCGTCCTCGTCACGCTGTTCGGCGGACTGTGCGGCATGCTCGCCGGTTACTTCGGCGGCTTCTGGGACAGCCTGCTCTCCCGGCTCACGGACGTGTTCTTCGGCATCCCGTTCCTGCTGGGCGCCATGGTCGTCCTGAACGCGTTCACCAACCGCACGGTGTGGGTCGTCATGGGCGCCCTTGCCTTCCTGGGCTGGACGCAGATCGCCCGTGTGATGCGCGGTGCGGTCATCACCACCAAGCACGCCGACTACGTGGTGGCGGCGCGTGCGCTCGGCGCCGGGACGAAGCGGATCCTCTTCCGCCACATCCTGCCGAACGCGCTGGCTCCCGTGATCGTCGTGGCGACCATCTCGCTCGGTACGTACATCGTCGCCGAGTCGACGCTGTCGTATCTGGGCCTCGGCCTCGCCGACGACGCGATCTCCTGGGGTGGCGACATCTCCAAGGCGACGCAGGACATCCGGAACAACCCGCACACGCTGTTCTTCCCGGCAGGAATGCTGAGTATCACGGTGCTGGCGTTCATCATGATGGGTGACGCCGTACGCGAAGCCCTCGACCCGAAGCTGCGCTGAGGGAGGCGTAAATGACCAGCATCGACATCAAGGAAGACTCGGTTCCCGCCCCCCGCTCGGGCGAGGAAAAGGGCGGCAGGCTCCTGGACGTCAAGGACCTGCACGTCGAGTTCCACACCGGCGAGGGCGAGGTCAAGGCCGTCAACGGCGTCAACTACAGCGTGGACGCGGGCGAGACGCTCGCCGTCCTCGGTGAGTCGGGCTCCGGCAAGTCCGTGACGGCCCAGGCCATCATGGGCATCCTCGACATGCCGCCCGGCAGGATCCCGCAGGGCGAGATCCTCTTCCGCGGCCAGGACATGCTCAAGATGTCCAACGAGGAGCGCAGGAAGATCCGCGGCCGCAAGATCGCGATGATCTTCCAGGACGCGCTGTCCTCGCTCAACCCCGTGCTCTCGGTGGGCTATCAGCTCGGCGAGATGTTCCGGGTGCACGAGGGCATGAGCCGCAAGCAGGCCAAGGCCAAGGCCATCGAGCTCATGGAGCGGGTGAAGATCCCGGCCGCCAAGGAGCGGGTGAACGACTACCCGCACCAGTTCTCCGGCGGTATGCGCCAGCGCATCATGATCGCGATGGCGCTCGCCCTCGAGCCGGACCTGATCATCGCGGACGAGCCCACCACGGCTCTCGACGTGACGGTCCAGGCGCAGGTCATGGACCTGCTGGCCGATCTTCAGCGCGAGTACAACATGGGTCTGATCCTGATCACCCACGACCTGGGTGTGGTCGCGGACGTCGCCGACAAGATCGCGGTGATGTACGCGGGCCGGATCGTCGAGACGGCCCCGGTCCACGAGCTCTACAAGCGCCCCGCGCACCCGTACACGCGCGGTCTGCTCGAGTCGATTCCCCGTCTCGACCAGAAGGGCCAGGAGCTCTACGCGATCAAGGGCCTGCCGCCCAACCTGCTCCACATTCCGTCCGGTTGTGCCTTCAACCCGCGCTGCCCCAAGGCGCAGGACATCTGCCGTACGGACATTCCGGCCCTGGTGCCGGTGGCCGAGCAGGACGGCTCGGAGATGCCGGGCCGCGGCAGCGCGTGCCACTTCTGGAAGGAGACGATCCATGGCTGAGCTCAAGAAGACCGACGAGCCTCAGGACGCCACCCCGAACGTCTCCGAGGTGGAAACGGTCGACGCGGCCACCGCCGAGGAGGCCGTCGCGGCCATCGAGGCTCCGGTGGAGCGCGGCGAGCCGATCCTCCAGGTCCGCAACCTGGTGAAGCACTTCCCGCTCACGCAGGGAATCCTCATCAAGAAGCAGATCGGCGCGGTCAAGGCCGTCGACGGGATCTCCTTCGACCTCTACCAGGGCGAGACGCTCGGCATCGTGGGCGAGTCCGGCTGTGGCAAGTCCACGGTCGCCAAGCTCCTGATGACGCTGGAGCGGGCCACGGCCGGCGAGGTCTTCTACAAGGGCCAGGACATCACCAAGCTGTCCGGGCGCGCGCTGAAGGCGGTCCGCCGCAACATCCAGATGGTGTTCCAGGACCCGTACACCTCGCTCAACCCCCGTATGACGGTGGGCGACATCATCGGGGAGCCCTTCGAGATCCACCCCGAGGTGGCTCCCAAGGGCTCGCGCCGCCAGAAGGTCCAGGACCTCCTGGACGTGGTGGGCCTGAACCCGGAGTACATCAACCGCTACCCGCACCAGTTCTCGGGCGGCCAGCGCCAGCGCATCGGCATCGCGCGCGGTCTGGCCCTGAACCCCGAGATCATCATCTGCGACGAGCCGGTCTCGGCACTGGACGTCTCCGTCCAGGCCCAGGTCATCAACCTGATGGAGAAGCTGCAGGACGAGTTCAACCTCTCGTACCTCTTCATCGCGCACGACCTGTCGATCGTCCGGCACATCTCGGACCGTGTGGGCGTGATGTACCTCGGCAAGATGGCGGAGATCGGCTCGGACGAGCAGATCTACGAGCACCCGACGCACCCGTACACGCAGGCGCTGCTCTCCGCGGTGCCGGTGCCGGACCCCGAGGCGCGCGAGGGCCGCGAGCGGATCATCCTCACCGGCGACGTCCCGTCCCCGGCGAACCCGCCTTCGGGCTGCCGCTTCCGCACCCGTTGCTGGAAGGCGGAGGCGAAGTGCGCGGAGGAGACCCCGCTGCTCGCGATCCCGCAGCGGTTCGCGGGCCAGGACACCCCGGCGGCGCATGAGTCGGCGTGTCACTTCGCGGAGGAGAAGGACGTCGTGCACGCGGCGTAGTCTCGTCCTCGGCTTTTGGCCGTACGCGATGGGGGCGCCCGGAACCACTCGGTTCCGGGCGCCCCCATTTTCGTGCGTAACGTCTGGGCGCCGCCGAGCGTGTCCAAGTCAGAAGCGGAACCTGTGGACGGACGGGGACGATGACGACACGGCGGGAAGATGCGGACCACTCCACGGACCACTTCGCGGACCATTCCGCGGAGTTCGACGCGTTCTACGCCGCCACAGCCAAGAGATTGGTCGCCACGGTCTATGCGATGACCGGTGATCTGGCGGAGGCGGAGGACGCGGTGCAGGAGGCGTATGTGCGGGCGTGGCAGCGGTGGGAGCGGCTGACGCGGGAAGGCGATCCCTTGCCGTGGGTCCGCACGGTGGCGTCCCGGCTGGCCATCAGCGCGTGGCGGCGGACCAGGAGCCGGCTGCGGGCGCAGTTCCGGCACGGAGCCGCGGCCGACGTGCCCGAGCTGTCGGCGGACCGGGTCGCGCTGGTGGAGGCGCTGCGTGAACTGCCGGCTCAGCAGCGCCAAGTGGTGGTGCTGCACCACCTGCTCGACCTTCCCGTGGAGCAGGTCGCCCGGGAGACGGGCGCGTCCAACGGGGCGGTCCGCACCCGGCTGAGCCGGGCCCGCAAGGCGCTGGGGAAGCGCCTGACCGACACGACTGCATTCACCGCGGAAGGGGCGGCCCACCATGGCTGAGGTCGAAGAGCTGCTGGACGACGTCGTTGTACGGATGCCGAGCGGGGCCGAGCTGCGGGCGCGCGGCGAGAGGCGGACCGCGCGGAGGCGGGTCGCCGGGGGAGTGGCTGTCGCTGCGGTGGTGACGGGGGCGCTGACGTGGGGCGTGGCCTCCGGGGGGATCGGCGGTGACGGCAGGGAGGTGCGGCCCGCGGCCACGCCGACGGCGAACCCCTTCAAGGTGGGCGGTGTCGTGCGGCTCCTGTCGCCCGAGCTGATGCCGCAGGCCGCGAAGTGGCAGTGGAAGAGCATGGAGGAGGAGGTGATGGTGGACCTGCCCCTGCCGAAGGTGGGCCGGGACAACAGCTGTCCGGGCTCGGAGGCCGGGCGGAAGGCACCGAGCCAGGTCCAGTACGGCACGGAGTACTACGGCGACAAGGGCGCCACCGCCAGGCAGCGGGTCACGGAGTACGACAGCGAATCCGTCGCGGCGGACGAGGTGGCCCTCCTGCGCGCCGCACTGACCGAATGCGGTCTGCGGGAGCACGCGACCGGGCCGGACCCGTACTGGTCAGGCACCACGGAGTCCTCCTCACGGCTCCGCGTCAGCGTCGAGCGGTGGCGCGGCTGGGTGTCCGTGGTGGAGATCGAGGTGGCGGGGCGGCTCGGCGCGGATGACGGGGCGGCGCGGATGACGGGGCGGCCCGTGTCCGGGTGAGCGGGGCTCCCGCCTGCTCACCCGTCGGTCTCTCCCCGCAGCGGCATCCGAGGGTTTCCCCGGTCCTACTAGCCCCGGAAAGACCCCATAAAGATGCGGAGAGCCATCCACTGCGGTGTATTTGGGCCTAAGTCAGACTTAGGCCTGAAAGGGAGGCTCTCCATGCGTGGAGCCACGCACGCCAAGTGGGCCGCATGCGCGGTGACCGTCGCACTCGCGGCGACCGCCTGCGGTGGAGGCGGGGACAGCGGCGGTGGCGGCGACGGCTCCGGGATCGTGGGCTCCTCGTGGGGGGATCCGCAGAACCCGCTGGAGCCCGCCAACACCAATGAGGTGCAGGGCGGCAAGGTGCTCGACATGATCTTCCGCGGTCTCATGCGGTACGACCCGAAGACCGGCGAGGCCAAGAACATGGTCGCCGAGAAGATCGACACCAAGGACTCGCAGAACTTCACCGTCAAGATCAAGGACGGCTGGAAGTTCAGCAACGGCGAGAAGATCACCGCGAAGTCCTTCGTCGACGCCTGGAATTACGGCGCCCACCTCAAGAACAACCAGAAGAACGCCTACTTCTTCGGCTATATCGAGGGCTACGACAAGGTCCACCCGGAGAAGGGTGACGCCAGTGCCGACACGCTCTCCGGACTGAAGGTCGTCGACGACACCACCTTCACCGTCAAGCTCACGCAGAAGTTCTCCACCTGGCCCAAGACCCTCGGCTATCCGGCCTTCGCGCCACTGCCCAAGGCGTTCTACGACGACCACGACGCATGGCTCGCCAAGCCCGTCGGAAACGGTCCGTACACCGTGGACTCGTACGCCAAGGGATCCAAGATGTCCCTGCGGAAATGGGACGGGTACAGCGGTGAGGACAAGGCGCGGAACGGCGGTGTGGACCTGAAGGTCTACACCGACAACAACACCGCCTACACGGACCTGATGGCGGGCAACCTCGACCTCGTCGACGACGTTCCCGCATCGCAGCTCAAGAACGCCAAGAACGACCTGGGTGACCGCTACATCAACACCCCTGCGGGCATCATCCAGACGCTCGCCTTCCCGTTCTACGACAGCAAGTGGTCGAAGGCCGGAATGGAGAAGGTCCGTCAGGGGCTCTCCATGGCGATCAACCGTGAGCAGATCACCGAGACCATCTTCCAGAAGACCCGTACCCCCGCCACCGACTGGACATCGCCGGTGCTCGGCGAGGCCGGCGGCTACAAGTCCGGGCTCTGCGGCGACCCCTGCACGTACGACGCGGACCAGGCGAAGAAGCTGATCGCGGACGGCGGCGGCATCCCCGGCGGCACGCTGAAGATCACGTACAACGCGGACACCGGCTCGCACAAGGAATGGGTCGACGCCGTCTGCAACTCCATCAACAAGGCCCTGGGCAACGACAAGTCCTGTGTCGGAAGTCCGGTCGGCACGTTCGCCGACTTCCGCAGCAAGGCCTCCCAGCAGAAGCTGGACGGCGCCTGGCGCGCGGGCTGGCAGATGGACTACCCGCTGATCCAGAACTTCCTCCAGCCGCTGTACTACACGGACGCCCCGTCCAACGACGGAAAGTGGTCCGACAAGAAATTCGACGAACTCATCGACAAGGCCAACGCCGAGACCGACACCGGAAAGGCCGTCTCCACCTTCCAGGACGCCGAAAAGGTGCTCGCCGAGCAGATGGCGGTCATTCCGCTCTGGTACCAGAACGGCAGCGCCGGTTACTCGGACAAGGTCTCCGACGTGGCGCTGAACCAGTTCAGCGTCCCGGTCTACAACGAGATCAAGGTCAGCTGAGGCCAGGGAGCGGTCATCCGGCGCGGTGATGCGCGCCGGATGACCGCTCCCGTTACTTCCGGAGCCCTTCATGGGACGTTATGTGATCCGGCGTCTGCTGCAGATGATCCCCGTCTTCTTCGGCGCCACGCTGCTGATCTTCCTGATGGTGAACGTGATGGGCGACCCCATCGCGGGCCTGTGCGGGGACCGAAAGTGCGACCCCGCGACGGCCGAGCAGCTGAAGAAGGAATTCGGCCTGGACAAGCCCGTGTGGCAGCAATACGCGACCTACATGGGCAATGTCTTCACCGGCGACTTCGGTACCGCCTTCAACGGGCAGAAGGTCACCGAGCTGATGGCGACGGCCTTCCCGCTCACGATCCGCCTGACGCTCGTCGCGATCGTCTTCGAGATCGTCATCGGGATCTCGCTGGGCGTGGTCACGGGCCTGCGGCGCGGGCGCCCCATCGACACCGTCGTCCTGCTCCTGACGCTCGTCGTCATCGCGATCCCCACCTTCGTCACCGGCCTGCTGCTCCAGCTGCTGCTCGGCGTCGAATGGGGCGTGATGAAACCCTCCGTCTCCTCGGAGGCGCCCCTGAACGAACTCATCGTCCCGGGGCTCGTCCTCGCCTCGGTCTCCCTGGCGTACGTCACCCGGCTCACCCGGACCTCCATCGCCGAGAACCGCCGCGCCGACTACGTCCGCACGGCCATCGCGAAGGGGCTGCCCAGACGCCGCGTCATCACCCGGCACCTGCTGCGCAATTCACTCATCCCGGTGGTCACCTTCATCGGCACGGACATCGGCGCGCTGATGGGCGGCGCGATCGTCACCGAGCGGATCTTCAACATCCACGGCGTCGGCTTCCAGCTCTATCAGGGGATTCTCCGCCAGAGCACACAGACCGTCGTCGGCTTCGTGACCGTCCTCGTCCTGGTCTTCCTGGTGGCCAACCTGGTCGTCGACCTCCTGTACGCCGTACTCGACCCGAGGATCCGCTATGCCTGAACCCCGAGAGCCAGACGGAGCCATCGCCCCGACCGGTGCGGGCGGCGCGATGGACCTCGCGGCGAGCGAGGGGACGACGCTGGAGAAGACGCCCGGCGGCCCGGGAGGAACCGGCCCGTCGGCCCCGGCCCGCAGCCTGTGGTCCGACGCCTGGCGCGAGCTGCGACGGAACCCGATCTTCATCATCTCGGGCCTCATCATCGCCTTCCTCGTCGTCATCTCGATCTGGCCGTCCCTGATCGCCTCCGGCAACCCGCTCGACTGCGACCTCGCCAACGCCCAGAAGAGCTCCACCTCAGGCCACCCCTTCGGCTTCGACGGCCAGGGCTGCGACGTCTACACGCGGACCGTGTACGGGGCCCGCGCCTCGGTCACCGTCGGCGTCTGCGCCACGCTCGGTGTCGCGATCCTGGGCAGCGTCCTCGGCGGGCTCGCGGGGTTCTTCGGCGGGTTCTGGGACGCGATCCTCTCCCGGATCACCGACGTCTTCTTCTCCATCCCCGTCGTGCTCGGCGGCCTGGTGCTCCTGTCGGTCGTCACCAGCAACACCGTCTGGCCGGTGATCGGCTTCATGGTCCTGCTCGGCTGGCCGCAGCTCTCGCGCATCGCCCGCGGATCCGTCATCACCGCCAAGCAGAACGACTACGTCCAGGCGGCGCGGGCGCTCGGCGCGTCCAACTCGCGGATGCTCCTGCGGCACATCGCGCCGAACGCGGTCGCACCGGTGATCGTCGTCGCCACCATCGCGCTCGGCACGTACATCGCCCTGGAGGCGACCCTCTCGTACCTCGGCGTGGGGCTGAAGCCGCCGACCGTGAGCTGGGGCATCGACATCTCGGCCGCCTCCCAGTACATCCGCAACGCCCCGCACATGCTGCTCTGGCCCGCCGGAGCGCTCGCCATCACCGTGCTCGCGTTCATCATGCTCGGCGACGCGGTGCGCGACGCCCTCGACCCCAAGCTGAGGTAGGCGCCCATGGCAACCGTGGCATCCGAAGCCGATGCGTCCACCGCGGGGACGTCCAAGCTGCTCGAAGTGCGCGACCTGCACGTGGAGTTCAGGACCAGGGACGGCGTCGCCAAGGCCGTCAACGGCGTCGACTACACCGTCAGCGAGGGCGAGACGCTCGCCGTGCTCGGCGAGTCCGGGTCCGGCAAGTCCGTGACCGCGCAGGCCATCATGGGCATCCTCGACATGCCCCCCGGAAAGATCACCGGCGGCGAGATCCTCTTCAAGGGCCAGGACTTGTTGAAGCTCAAGGCCGAGGAGCGGCGCAAGACGCGCGGCGCGGGCATGGCGATGATCTTCCAGGACGCCCTGTCGTCGCTGAACCCGGTGGTCAGCGTCGGCCAGCAGCTCGGCGAGATGTACGTCGTCCACCAGGGAATGTCCCGCAAGGACGCCAAGGCCAAGGCCGTCGAGCTGATGGACCGGGTGCGCATCCCGGCCGCGAAGGAACGGGTCGGGCAGTACCCGCACCAGTTCAGCGGCGGCATGCGCCAGCGCATCATGATCGCCATGGCGATGGCGCTCGAACCCTCGCTGATCATCGCCGACGAACCGACCACGGCCCTGGACGTGACTGTCCAGGCCCAGGTGATGGACCTGCTCGCCGAGCTCCAGCGCGAGCTGAACATGGGCCTGATCCTCATCACCCACGACCTGGGCGTCGTGGCGGACGTCGCCGACAACATCGCCGTCATGTACGCGGGCCGCATCGTCGAGAAGGCCCCCGTCCACGAGATCTACAAGGCCCCCGCGCACCCGTACACGCGCGGTCTGCTCGAGTCGATTCCCCGTCTCGACCAGAAGGGCCAGGAGCTCTACGCGATCAAGGGCCTGCCGCCCAACCTCATGAACATCCCGCCGGGCTGCGCCTTCAACCCGCGCTGCCCGATGGCACAGGACGTCTGCAGGACCGATGTGCCGCCGCTCGCCGAGGTGACGTACGAAGGCCTGGCCGCCGACCGCAAGAGCGCCTGCCACTTCTGGAAGGAGACGCTCCATGCCTCGTGGTGAGCACATCAGCAAGAAGCAGCTGGAGGACGAGGGCGAGACCGCACGGCAGCTGATGCACAAGGCGCAGGCGGAGCACGAGTTCGCCGTGCTCGGCTCGCCGTCGGGCCGTGAGCCGATCCTCCAGGTGCGGGGCCTGGTCAAGCACTACCCCCTCACGCAGGGCATCGTCATCCGCAAGCAGATCGGCGCGGTCAAGGCCGTCGACGGCGTCGACTTCGACCTCGGCCACGGCGAGACGCTCGGCATCGTGGGGGAGTCCGGCTGCGGCAAGTCGACGGTCGCGAAGATGCTGGTGAACCTGGAGCGGCCCACGGCGGGCGAGATCCGCTACAAGGGCGAGGACATCAGCAAGCTGTCCGGGCGCGCGCTGAAGGCCGTGCGCCGCAACATCCAGATGGTCTTCCAGGACCCGTACACGTCGCTGAACCCGCGCATGACGGTCGGCGACATCATCGGGGAGCCGTACGAGATCCATCCGGAGGTCGCGCCGAAGGGCTCGCGCCGGCAGAAGGTGCAGGAGCTGCTCGACGTGGTCGGCCTCAACCCCGAGTACATCAACCGCTATCCGCACCAGTTCTCCGGCGGCCAGCGCCAACGGATCGGGATCGCGAGGGGGTTGGCGCTGCGGCCCGAGATCATCGTGGCGGACGAGCCGGTCTCGGCGCTCGACGTCTCGGTGCAGGCCCAGGTGGTGAACCTCCTGGACCAGCTCCAGAACGACTTCGACCTGAGTTACGTGTTCATCGCGCACGACCTGTCGATCGTGCGGCACATCTCGGACCGGGTGGGGGTGATGTACCTGGGCCGGATCGTGGAGATCGGCTCCGACGAGGAGATCTACGAGCATCCGACGCATCCGTACACGCAGGCGCTGCTCTCGGCCGTGCCGGTGCCTGATCCCGAGGCGCGGGAGCACCGGGAGCGGATCATCCTGAGCGGGGACGTGCCGTCGCCGGCGAATCCGCCGTCGGGGTGCCGGTTTCGCACGCGGTGCTGGAAGGCGCAGGAGCGGTGTGCGCTGGAGGTGCCGCTGCTTGCCGTCCCGGCGGAGTTCCGCTCGGCCGAGGGGCCTCAGGCACATGACTCGGCGTGCCACTTCGCGGAGGAGAAGCAGGTGGTTCCGTAGGGGGCGGTCCCTGCGGCGTCGGGGATGAAACAAGAGGGCAACCCCGCCGACCCAGCACCGCCACACGCACCCGGCAGGCTTACGGACGTACGGCCGTGCGGGTGCCGTAGACCGGCCGGGGTTTTGCCATGTCGCCCCGGCCGGTCGCCGTACGGCTAGGGCCGGGTGAGGCCCAACGAACGCTTCAGGAAGTCCACCTGAAGCAGCAGCAGATTCTCCGCCACCTGTTCCTGCGGGGTCATGTGCGTCACCCCGGACAGCGGGAGCACCTCGTGCGGGCGCCCTGCGGCAAGCAGCGCCGAGGAGAGGCGCAGGGCGTGCGCCACCACCACGTTGTCGTCCGCGAGGCCGTGCACGATCATCAGCGGCCGTGACGGGTTCTCCGGGGCCACGAGACCCTCCTCGGTGACGAGGGAGCTCAGGGCGTACGGCGCCGGATCCGCACCCGGGTCGCCCAGGTACCGCTCCGTGTAGTGCGTGTCGTACAGCCGCCAGTCCGTCACCGGCGCCCCCGCCACCCCCGCGTGGAAGACATCGGGGCGGCGCAGGACCGCGAGCCCCGCGAGGTAACCGCCGTAGGACCAGCCGCGGATGGCGACCCGGTCCAGGTCCAGGGGGTGCGAGGCGGCGAGGCCCTGCAACGCGTCCACCTGGTCGTCCAGGGTGAGGGTGAAGTCGCGGCGGATCTCCTTCTCCCAGGCGGGGGAGCGGCCCGGAGTGCCCCGGCCGTCCGCGACGATCACCGCGAAGCCCTGGTCGGCGAACCACTGGGACGTGAGGTACGGATTGTGGGCCGCGAGGACCCGCTGGCCGTGCGGGCCGCCGTACGGATCGAGGAGCACGGGCAGGGGGCCCGAACCCTCCACGTAGTCCGTGGGGAGCAGGACGGCGCACGGGATCTTGCGTGCGCCCCCCTCGGTGAGAGTCACGCGCGGCGTGAGCCCCGGACGCTGCGCGTATGAGGCGACGGTCGCCACCTGCTTGCCGTCGCGCATTACCTGGACGCGGGAGCCCGGCTGGTCAAGGGTGGCCGACACGAGGACCGTGAGGCCGCCCGAGCGGACCGCCGAGTGCACCCCGGGTTCGACGGAGACGCGCTCCACGCCCAGTTCGTTGACGCGGTAGACGTGGATCTCGCCCGTCTCCGGGTCGGCCGCCGCCGCTCCCGCCGACGCCGAGACCAGGACGTCGTCGTCCGCCACGTCGAGCACCGCGCGCACGTGCAACTGCGGTCCCGTCAGCGGACGTTCACCCACCGCGAGGACCCGCGCCCCGCCCTCGTCCACGATCCGCACCAGCCTCCCGCTGGGGGACCAGGACGGGGCGCCGGGGAAGAGCTCGAGCCACTGCGGATCCTCTTCCGCGTGCACCATGCGGGTCGATCCGTCGTCCGGGTCCACCGCCAGGTAGAGCTGGCTGAGCTGGTCCCGGGACTGGACAAGGAGCAGCGGCGCCCCGGCCGACGACCAGTGCACCCGCGCCAGGTAGGGGTAGCGGGCGCGGTCCCACATCACCTCGGTGCGCGCGCCGTCCAGGGTCACGACGAAGAGGCGTACGTCCGCGTTGGCCGTGCCCGCCGCCGGGTACGCGACCCGCGAGGGCTCCGTCTCCGGGTGCGCGGGATCGGCGATCCACCAGCGCCGCACCGGGGCGTCGTCGGCGCGCGCGACCAGGAGCCGGTCCGATGCGGGCGACCACCAAAAGCCCCGCGAACGCTGCATCTCCTCGGCCGCGATGAACTCCGCGAGGCCGTACGTCACGGTCTCCTTCTCGACGGAGTCCGGCTCCGGTGCCACAAGCGCCCGGTCGCCCTCGCCGTCGGCGCCCGTCACCCGCAGGGCGCCCCCGGCGACGTACGCGATGTGGCGGCCGTCCGGCGAGGGGCGCGGGTCGATCACCGGGGCGGGAGCGGGCAGTTCACGTGCCGTGCCCGCGCGCAGCTCCGCGGCGAAGAGCCGTCCGGAGAGGGTGAAGGCGGCCAGCTCCACCGCCGCGTCCGTCGCGTAGCCCACGATGCCCGCGCCGCCCTCGCGGCTGCGCTCACGGCGGGCGCGCTCCTCGGCGGAGAGCCGCTCGGCCGCGCCCTTCAGGAGGGCCTGGGGATCGGCCGCGACACGCTCGACGGCGCCGTCCTCCAGGTCCAGGACCCAGAGTTGGTTCGCCCGGTCCGTGCCGGACGACGAGCGCAGGAAGGCGACGCGGGACCCGTCGGGCGCCACCGTGAACGCGCGGGGCGCACCGAGAGTGAAACGTTGCGTGCGGGCGTGCAGACGGGGGAAGGAGAGCCGCTGCGCCTGACTCTCGGCGGGCCCGGCGGATGCGGGCGTCTCGGTGGTCATTCCCCGAGCCTAGGGGGCATGCGCCCCCTTGTGCTGCCGTGCTCCGAGTCATGCGGACCCACGGATAGTTATGATCCGTAGCGCTTAGTGGGTATGTACCTGCTGGCGTCCGCACTGGTGCAGGGTCTGGGACTTGGAGGTGAGCCGCCGTGGCACTCTCGATTTCGGCGGTGGTGCTACTGGCGATCATTGTCTTCTTGCTGGTCAAGAAGTCAGGGTTGAAGACGGGCCACATGATCGTCTGCGTGCTGCTCGGCTTCTATCTCGCGAGCTCCTCCATCGCACCGACGATCAATGAGCTGACGACGAACGTGGCGGGGATGATCGGCGACATCAAGTTCTGATCCGTGCGCAGCACGTTCTGATCAGTGCGCGGGGTGCTCGTAGGGTGGTCCCATGACGGAACTGCCCGCCCGGCGTCTGCTGCTCGTGCACGCGCACCCCGACGACGAGTCGATCAACAATGGCGCGACGATGGCCAAGTACGTGGCCGACGGCGCCCATGTCACGTTGGTGACCTGCACGCTGGGCGAGGAGGGCGAGGTCATCCCGCCCGAGCTCGCCCATCTCGCGGCCGACCGCGAGGACGCGCTCGGCCCCCAGCGCATCGGCGAGCTGGCCGCCGCCATGAAGGAGCTGGGCGTCACCGACCACCGGTTCCTCGGCGGCACGGGCCGCTACCGCGACTCCGGGATGATGGGCATCGAGCAGAACCACCGGGCGGGCGCCTTCTGGTCCGCCGATCTCGATGCCGCCGCCGCGGACCTCGTCGAGGTGATCCGCGAGGTGCGGCCCCAGGTGCTCGTGACGTACGACCCGGACGGCGGGTACGGCCACCCCGATCACATCCAGGCCCACCGGGTCGCGATGCGTGCCGCGGACCTCGCGGCCGAGGGAGCCTTCCGCGCGGATCTCGGCGAACCGCACACCATCGGCAAGATCTACTGGAACCGTGCGCCGCGCTCCGTCGTCGAAGAGCGGTTCCGGTGGATGGAGGGTGCCCTGCGGCACTCGCCGTTCACGACCCCCGGCGTGGTCGCGGACGTCCCCGGTGTGACGGAGGACGAACGCGTCACGGCGGAGATCGACGGGACCGCCTTCGCGCGGACGAAGGCGGCGGCGATGCGCGCGCACGCCACGCAGATCGAGGTGCAGGGTCCGCTCTTCGTCCTGTCGAACGGGCTCGCGCAGCCGATCTTTGATGTGGAGTACTACGAGTTGGTGCGAGGAGAAGCCGGTGCGGTGGACGGCGAACGTGAGACGGATCTGTTCGCGGGGCTCGCGGGCGCTGGGCTCGAAGGGGTGACGGCGCTGTGAGTACTCGTTCGCGTGCGGCGTCGGGGGCACCGTCCGGTTCCGGCTCCGGTGCGTCGGCCGCCGCCCCGCCCGGCGGCAGCGCGCTCGCCCAGCCGCTGAACTTCGCTCGTATCGCCTCTTATGGCGTCCTCTTCGTTCTTGGCGCGGTCGTCGGCACGGCCGGTGCGCTCGTCCAAGGGGGCTGGTTCCCGGGCGGGTTGCTGCTCGCGCTCCTCGGGGCCGCGGGGCTCTTCCACGGAGGGGTGCGTGCCATCGGCGGCAGGGCGGGGGCGGTGGCGCCGGCGGCGGGATGGCTCGTCGCCGTCATGCTGCTCACGGCCAGCCGGCCCGAGGGGGACTTCCTCTTCGGCGCCGGAATCGGTTCGTACGCCTTCTTGCTGGGCGGAATGGCGGTCGCTGTGATGTGTGCCACCCTCGGGCAGCGGCCGCAACCAGGCGGGCCCGCTGCCCGACTTGGCAAGTGACGTACCACTTCAGCCCGTGCCCTGCCCGGGTTTGACGGCGGTCACAGGATGAGTGCCGGCGGCGGCCAGTATGGTGGTGCGCGCCGCCGAGCCGCCCGAGTGAGGTCGAGACGGGCGGCGGAGCCAACCGGGAGAACCTGCCTTGAGTCGTGAAACTGACAGTTCGTCCTCCGGGCCCCAGGGGCGCGGTGGAGCCGCTTACCCCTCGGGGACGCCGCCGTACGGCTCCCCCGCGCAGGGCGCCGCGTCGGACGGCGCCCCGGACGGCGCGCAGCGGCAGGCCGCCGAGGAGCGGCCCGACGAGCCCAAGACCGAGACCACGCTGACCACGCGCATCCGGATCAACATCCCCGGGTCGCGGCCGATCCCGCCGGTCGTCATGCGCACGCCCATGGCGGAGAGCGACGTGAACGCGCCGCGTCCGCAGGACACGGGCCGCGCGGCGAACCGGTCCGACGCCGGGGACGGCGCCGGGCGTCCGGGGTCCGCGAACGGCGCCGGGGGTCCCGGTTCCGCCGGGATGTCCGCTTCGGGCTCCGCGCCCGACGGGCCTTCCTCCGCCGGACCCGGGTCCCCTTCTGCTTCCGCTCCGGCGGAGGAGAAGACGAGCGACTGGTTCGCGCCGCGCAAGAGCAGTCCGGGCGCCGGCGGGAACGGCGCGTCCGTATCCGGCGGTTCGGGATCCGGCGGTCCGGGAGCGGGCGGTCCCGGAGCAGGCGGCTCCGGTACGGGCTCCTTCGACGTGTCCGGTGCCGTGGCGGCGGGCCCGCTCGGCACGGGCGCGCCGCAGGGCGGCGACCCCCAGCGCGGAGACCTGCCGTACTTCTCCGGAGGCGCCGCGGGTGACGGCGGCCGCGGGCCCTCGGGCCCGACCGGCGGACCGGTGACCGGCGACGGCCCGCTGGCGCCGAACCCCGCCCGTCCGTCCGACCCGGCGAACCAGGCCAACCCGGCGGGCCGCGCCAACCCGTTGACTCCGCCGAACGTGGGCGGCCCCGGCAACCCGGCAAACCCGGGCAATCGCCCCAACCCGGCCAACCCCGCCGCCCGTTCGGGCGCGGGCGCGCCCGTCATGGGCGACGACACCGCCATCCTCACGCCGCAGAAGGCGGGCCCCCTCCAGGGTCCCCCCGGCGGCCCGGTCCACGGCGGCCCCGGCTCCATCCCCGGCGGTCCCAGCGCGCCGTCCCCCGGGACCAACGTCTCGGGCGACACCCTGACCAGCGGCATCCCCGTCGTACCGCCCGCCCAGAACTCGCCGTTCGCCACGGGCCCGCAGCACACGGACGGACCTGTGCCGCACACCCCGCCCAAGCTGCCCGAGCCGGTGCAGCCGAACGTGCCCGTCGCCTCGGCCCCGCCCAAGAAGAAGGGGCGCAACAAGCTCGTCCTCGTGGGCGTCGCCGTGGTCGTCGTGGCCTGCGGGGCCTATGGCGCCGGTCTCTTGATGAACCACGCCGACGTGCCGAAGGGCACCACCGTGCTCGGCGTCGACATCGGCGGCGGCACGCGCGACGAAGCCGTCAAGAAGCTCGACGCGGCCATCGGCAAGCGCGTCATCAAGCCCCTGAAGCTGTCGGTCGACGGCGAAACGGTCACGCTCAAGCCGGAGCAGGCGGGCCTGACCCTGGACAGCCAGGCCACCGTCCGCGAGGCGGCGGGCAGCGACTACAACCCCGTATCGGTGATCGGATCGCTCTTCGGCGGCGAGCGCGTCGCCGAGCCGGTCATGCCCGTGGACGAGGAGAAGCTGGCGGCCGCCCTGGAGCGCGCCGCGGGCGGCTCGGGCTCGGCCAAGGAGGGCGGGGTCAAGTTCGTGCCCGGAAAGGCCGTCCCCGTGTACGGCAAGGCGGGCAACGGCATCGACGTCGCCGCCTCGACGAAGGCCGTCTCCGAGGGGTACAAGAAGCAGGTCGAGACCGGCAGCGCCGGCACGGTCGACGTGCCCGTCACGACCCGCAAGCCGACCGTCGCGAACGCCGAGGTCGACAAGTTCATGACGCGCTTCGCGAAGCCCGCCATGTCGGCCAACGTCACGATCAAGGCGGGCACCGCCTCGATCCCGTTCGGCCCGGCGAAGTCGCTGCCGAAGATCCTTGAGACGAAGGTGGCCGAGAACGGCAGCCTGCAGCCGCACTACAACCTCGCGGAGCTCAAGAAGCTGTACGGCAACGTCTTCGACGGCGTCCTGATCCAGCGCGGCAACGGCGACAAGACGCCGGTCCAGCCGACCGACGTGGCGGCCGCGATGAACAAGGCGCTGATCGGCAAGACGCCGGCGGAGCGGGTCGGCGTGATCGAGACCGACGCCAGCTGATCTCGGTACGTCCCCGGAGGCCGGACGGCTCACAGGAGTGACCGTCCGGCCTCCGGCATGACATCTGTCATCCCGGACTCGGCACACACGACACTGCCGCCGTCGACCGCCCTTTGGCGACGATGGATCACATGACGACGACCGCAGCACCGCCCGTCACCGCGGTGAGCTTCGACCAGGTGACCAAGAGCTTCGGGGACGTCCGCGCCGTGGACTCCCTCACGCTCGATCTCCACCCCGGCGAGACCGTCGCCCTCCTCGGACCGAACGGCGCGGGCAAGTCGTCCACGCTCGACCTGCTCCTCGGCCTGCGGCACGCCGACAGCGGCACCGTGCGGGTCTTCGGCACGAGCCCGCGCGAGGCGATCACCGCGGGCCGGGTCGGCGCGATGCTGCAGAGCGGCGGCCTGATGGGGGAGGTCACCGTCCGCGAGCTGGTGCGGCTCGCCTGCGATCTGCACCCCAGGCCGTACCGCGCGGACGACGTGCTGGCCGCCGCGGGCCTCACCCAGCTCGCGGGCCGCAAGGTCGACAAGCTCTCCGGCGGGCAGGAACAGCGCGTCCGCTTCGCACTCGCGACCGCCGGTGCGAACGACCTGATCGTCCTGGACGAGCCGACCACCGGCATGGACGTCACCGTGCGCCAGGCCTTCTGGGCCACCATGCGCGAGCAGGCCGACCAGGGCCGCACGGTCCTGTTCGCCACGCACTACCTGGAAGAGGCCGACGCGATCGCCGACCGGGTCCTCGTCCTGCACCGCGGCCGTCTCCTCGCGGACGGCACGGCCGCCGAGATCAAGGCGAAGGCGGGGGCGCGCAGGGTCGCCTTCGACCTCACCGAGCTGGACGCCGGACTCGCCGAGAAGCTCCGCGCGCTGCCGTTCCTCACCGCCGTGGACGTGTCGGGCCACACCGTACGGCTCCAGTCGACGGACGCCGACGCCACCGTGCACGCCTTGTACGGGCTCGGTCTTTACCCCCGCAATCTTGAGGTCGCGGGCCTCGGCCTTGAGCAGGCCTTCGTGGCGATCACCGAGGCCGAGGAGGCCAAGAAGGAGGCAGGGACATGCTGATCAAGCTGGAAATCATCCGCTCCCTGCGGAACAAGAAGTTCCTGTTCTTCTCGGTGATCTATCCGTCGATGCTCTTCCTGATCATCGCGGGCGGCCAGAACAGCACGGACATGGTCGGCGACACGGGCCTCGCGCTCCCCGCCTTCTTCATGGTGTCGATGGCGTCGTTCGGCGCCCTGACCGCCGTCCTCATGGGCAACAGCGAGCGCATCGCCAAGGAGCGCGAGAGCGGCTGGGTGCGCCAGCTGCGCCTGACGAGCCTGCCGGGGCGCGGCTATGTGATCGCCAAGACGGCCAGCGCCGCCGTGGTCAGCCTGCCGTCGATCGTCGTGGTGTTCGTGGTCGCGGCGGCCGTCAAGGACGTACGCCTTGAAGCCTGGCAGTGGCTGGCCCTGACCGCCGCGATCTGGGCGGGCAGCCTCTGTTTCGCCGCGCTCGGTGTGGCCATCGGCTATCTCGCGACCGGCGACGCCGTCCGCCCGATCACGATGATCGTGTACTTCGGGCTCTCCGTGCTCGGCGGCCTGTGGATGCCCACGGCCACCTTCCCCCAGTGGCTGAGCGACATCGCGACCTGGCTGCCGACCCATGCGTACGCTGCCCTCGGACAGGCCATCGAACTGGGCGACGCCCCGCACGCGAAGGACATCGCGCTCCTCGTCGGGTACTTCGTCCTCTTCGCGGGCGGCGCGGCATGGCTGTACCGGAAGGACACATCGAAGGCGTGAACGACACCGACTGCCCCGAGCCCGGCCACCCGCTGAAGAGCTTCGGCCGTCCGGTGGCGGACCGCCGCCAGCTGCTGACGAAGTCGCTGTGGATCGGCATCTGGCTGGTCTTCCTGGCCGGCCCGGTGCAGGACCTGCTGCGGGCGGGTCACGGCAGCGCGGCCACGGTGCTCGGCTGGCTCGGCCTCGCGGCCTTCGTGTTCTGCTACTTGACCCTGGTCTTCCGCTACACCTCCAAGGCGTTCGACTGGCGCGTGGTGCACGTGTCCTTCGGGGCGCTGCTCGCGCTGGCCGTCGCCCTCTCGTTCGCCTTCGGCACGCCCTGGCTCGGGCTCTTCGTCTACGTCGCCGTGTCCGCCGGGGCCGTGCTGCCGCTGCGGCACGCGGCGTGGGCCATCCCGGCCGTCACCGGCGTGATGATCCTGATCGGCCTGCGCACCGACAGCGTGGCGGACCTGCTCGGCAGCCTCGCCGTGCTGACCGTCCTGGTCGGCTTCGCGATGACCGGCGTGCGCGAGCTGGTCCGTACGACGATCCAGCTGCGCCAGGCACGGGCGACCGTGGCCCAACTGGCCGCCAACGAGGAGCGGCTGCGGCTCGCCCGCGATCTGCACGACCTCCTCGGCCACTCGCTCTCCCTGATCACGCTGAAGAGCGAGCTCGCCGGGCGGATGCTCCCGGCCGACCCCGACAAGGCAGCGCAGCAGGTGGCGGACATCGAGCAGGTCAGCCGCCAGGCCCTGGTGGACGTGCGCGAGGCGGTCTCCGGCTACCGCAGGCGCACCCTCGCCGGCGAGCTCGCGGGCGCCCGCACGGCGCTGACCGCCGCCGGTGTCGAGGCCGACGTACCGCTTCAGGCGCCCGCCGTGCTGCCCGCGGAGGAGGGGGAGACGGCGCTGGCCTGGGCGCTGCGCGAGGCGGTGACGAACGTCGTGCGGCACAGCGGCGCGCGCCGCTGCACGGTGGTGTTCACCTCGCGGCACACCCTGGACGGCCCGGTCGTCGAGCTGTCGGTGGAGGACGACGGCAGGGGCGGTCCGGCCGCCTCCCAGGGCAACGGCCTGACGGGCCTGACCGAGCGCGTTGAGGCGGTCGGCGGCGTCCTGGACGTGGGGCCGGGCGACCGCAGGGGCTTCAGGCTCACGGCCAGGGTGCCCCTTGACCGGGGCGAGGCACCGGCGTCCGGCGCCTGAGCCCTAGGATCTTCGGCATGAGTACGAACAGTGCGGGCGGCCCCGTCAGGGTGCTCCTCGCCGAGGACCAGTCGATGGTCCGTGAGGCGCTCGCGGCGCTGCTCGGCCTTGAGCCGGACATCGAGGTGGTCGCCCAGGTGGCCCGCGGCGACGAGGTCCTGGCGGCGGCGCGCGAGCACGCGGTGGACGTGGCGCTGCTCGACATCGAGATGCCGGGCAGCACGGGCATCGAGGCGGCGGCCGAACTCCACGCCGCGCTGCCGGAGTTGAAGATCGTGGTGCTCACCACCTTCGGCCGCCCCGGCTATCTGCGCAGCGCCATGGAGGCCGGCGCCGACGCCTTCCTGGTCAAGGACGCGCCCGCGGCCCAGCTCGCCGAAGCGGTCCGCAAGGTCCTCGCGGGGGAGCGGGTCATCGACCCCACGCTCGCGGCCGCCGCACTCGCGGGCGGCGCGAACCCGCTGACCGACCGCGAGCGCGAGGTCCTGCGCGCCGCGGCCGACGGCGCCACCAACGCCGAACTGGCCACGGCCCTGCACCTCTCGGCGGGCACGGTCCGCAACTACCTCTCGACGGCGATCCAGAAGCTGGCCGTGCGCAACCGCGCCGAGGCGGTGAAGGTCGCCCGGGACAAGGGCTGGCTCTGAACTGCCCTGCTCAGGGCATCAGTTCAGCATCGCCCGCGCCCCGTGCGCCTCCTGGCGCAGCCGCAGTGCCGCCGCCTCGTCGGAGGCGGCCAGGGCGTCGGCGTACGTCTCGATCTCCAGGGCGCCGGTCAGGAAGTCGCCGCGCTGGACCAGGAGTTGGGCCCGGTCGTAGTGCAGCCGGTCCGCGTGCGAGGGCAGCAGCAGGGAGAGTTCGACGGCCCAGAGCGCGACGTCCGAGCGCTCGGGGCGTGCCGCGGCCCACGCGCGGATGTTGTTGAGGACGCGCAGCACGATGTCGAGGGGCCCCGCGGGGCTCAGCATCGACGGCGCGAGCGGTGCGCCCGTGGCCCCGGCCACCATCAACTCCGCGTCCGTGCGGGACAGTACGTCGCCTCCCGCGAAGGGATTGGCGAGCACCTGCTCGTCGCGGGTGCCGAAGCCGACCACGAAGTGACCGGGCAGGGCCACCCCGTGGACGGGTGCGCCCGCGCGGCGTGCCACCTCGATCCACACCACCGAGAGCAGGATGGGCAGGCCTCTGCGCCGCCGCAGGACTTCGTGCAGGAGCACCGACTGGAGGCGCTGGTAGTCGCCGGGCCTGCCCTTGAACCCGTAGCGCTGGCCGAGCAGTTCGGCCAGCGCAAGCGCCCAGGACCGGGGGCCGACGGCCTGGTCGGGCAGCCGCTCGGTCAGCTGGTCGGCCAGGCGGTCGAGGATGCGCCGCGCCGCGCGCATGCCCGTTTCGTCGAGATCCGGGTCCGCCTCCGCGCCGATCAGCAGGCACAGCTGCGCGAGATCGGGCCGCGCGGACCGTGCCTGATCGGCGAAGAGGCGCCGCCGCTCGGGGGATTGGGGGTGCATAGGTGCTTCGTGCCCTGCCGGGCCGATCGATAGCGCTCCGATCTCGCTCCGTGCTGCCGCCCCCGGCGGTCAGGGATGCATCCGGGCCCCTTTGAGGATCTTGTCGACGGCGTTGCGCGGACCGTGGACGGCGATCCCCACCAGGTCGAGCTGGTCGGCCGGCACGGCCCGCACCGCCGCCCGGTTGTCCCGGTCGTTGCCGGTGGCGAACAGGTCCGACGTGAACACCGCCCGCGGCAGCGAACGGGACAGCACGCGGCCGTGCGCGGCGGTCAGCGTCTCCTTCGACCCCTCGAAGACCAGGACGGGCTGGCGGAACATCGGCAGGTAGGGGGTGCCGTCGGCGTCCTCGTACGGCTCGCCGATCACCTCCGGAGCCGCCGTGCCGAGCCCGCTGACCAGGAACGCCGTCACGTTGAGGCGCTGCCAGGGCTCCAGGTCGTCACGGAGCAGGACGGCGATCTTCGTGTCGAAGCGGACGGGCGCCTCGCCCGTGACCCCGGCGGATTCCGTCGCGGCGATGTCTGTCTCAGCGGTGGTTCTCATGCATCGAGACTGCCGAGTGGTCCGCCGCCGCGTCTTGTACGTTTCTTGCATGGTGGCCCGGCAGGAGATCTCCGCATGGCGCCCGCCGGTCGCGGGTGTCGTGGAGGTCTTCCACGCCCACTTCACCGAGCACGCGTATCCGATGCACGTCCACGACGCGTGGACCCTGCTGATCGTGGACGACGGAGCCGTCCGGTACGACCTGGACCGCCACGAGCACGGCACCCCGGGCGACACCGTCTCGCTGCTCCCGCCGCAGGTCCCGCACAACGGCTCGCCCGCCACCCCCGACGGCTTCCGCAAGCGCGTGCTCTACCTGGACATGACGCAGCTGGACGCGAGCTTCATCGGCCCTGCGGTGGACGGCCCCGACCTGGTGGACCCCGTCCTGCGCAGGCGCGTGGGCCAGCTGCACGCGGCCCTCGGGCACCGGGGCGACGAGCTGGAGGCCGAGAGCCGCCTGGCGCTGATCGGCGAGCGGCTGCGCGGACACCTGCGCCCCCGGATCGCCTCCGGCACCTCCGGCACCCCCGGCACCTCCGGCTACACCGCCCGCGGCGTCGCCCAGGACCTCCGTGACCTCCTCGACGAACGGCTCCTGGACGGCGGCGTGACCCTGGACGAGGCCGCGCGCCTGGTCCACGCCCACCCCAGCCATCTCGTACGCGCCTTCAGCGGGGCCTTCGGCATCGCACCGCACCAGTACGTGATGTCCCGCCGCGTCGACCACGCCCGCCGGCTCCTCCTGACGGGCCTGCGGCCGGGCGAGGTGGCGGCCGCCGCCGGTTTCTACGACCAGTCGCACCTCACCCGGCACTTCAAGCGGGTGGTGGGCATCGCTCCGGGGCGTTACGCCCGCACGGGAGCCGCCGAGTGAGCCGTCCCGGAAGCCGCCAGGTGAGCCGTCAGTTGAGCATGGCGCGCGCGGCCCGAGCCTGGTCCCGCACCCGGTCCGCGGTGGTCGGCTCCACCGCCGTCACCACGTCGGCGTAGGTCTCCAGCTCCGCCGCTCCCGCGAGGAAGTCGCCGCGCTGGACCAGGAGTTGGGCCCGTTCGTAGCGCAGGCGTGCCGGGTGCGAGGGCAGCAGCAGGGAGAGTTCGACGGCCCAGAGCGCGACGTCCGAGCGCTCGGGGCGTGCCGCGGCCCACGCGCGGATGTTGTTGAGGATCCGCAGCACGATGTTCAGCGGATCGGCGGGCGTCAGCATCGAGGGGGACACCGTGCCGCCCGAGGACCCGGCCACGAGCAGCTCCGCGTCCTCGCCCGTGAGCAGCCGCCCGCCGGCGAACGGGTCGGTCAGGACCTGCTCGTCACGGGCGCCGAAGCCGACGATGAAGTGGCCGGGCAGCGCGACGCCGTAGACGGGTGCGCCCGCCCGGCGTGCCACCTCGATCCACACCACCGAGAGCAGGATCGGAAGGCCCCGGCGGCGCTGCAGCACCTCGTGGAGGAGGGAGGACTCCAGGCGCTGGTACTCGGCGGGCGTCCCCATGAACCCGCACCGCCCGCCCAGGAGTTCGGCGAGCGCGGCGGCCCACTCCCGCGCCCCGCCGGGGCGGTAGGGCAGCAGTCCTGCGAGCCGGTCGAGCTCGATCTGGGCGGCGTCGATGCCGTCGTCGTCGAGTTCGGGGTCTGCCTCCGCGCTCACCAGGAGGCACAGCAGGGACAGGTCGGGCCGCTCGGACCTGGCCTCCTCAGCGAACCGCCGCCGGGACGCGGCGGTCCTTGACTCCTCGTGCATGCGTGCCTCGTGCCTTACTTACCGAGCCGGCCGGTAGAAGCTACCGAGCCGACGGGTATCGATAGTGGTGGTACGTGTGGTGCGCGGCGAAGCCAAGACCGCCGTACAGCTTCCTCGCACCCTCGTTGTCGTCCTCGACCTGCAGCCAGGCCGCCGAAGCGCCTTCGGAGAGCGCCTGCCGGGACAGTGCGGCCATCACCGCGGTGGCAAGTCCCTGCCTGCGGTGTGCCGGATCCACCTCGACCGCCATGAATCCCGCCCAGCGCCCGTCCACGACGCAGCGCCCGATCGCCGCGGGCCCCGCGTCGAAAGAGGCCCCGGGCACGGAAGCGAACCACACCGAGGGGCCGCCCGCCAGCACCTTGCCCACATGGGGTCCCGGCACCCCGAATCGCTTGTACCGCCGCAGCCACGCCGCGTCGAAAGAGCGTGAAAGGTGCACGCTTTCCACGGTCGCGTCGGGCAGGTCGGGATCGCCGAGCGGCGCCAGGGCACCGACGTGGAGTTCCGCGCTCACCTCGCGCTCCCAGCCCCGCTCCTCGAGCTCCGCGCAGAGCAGCTCCTGGGTGCCGTCGGCCCCGGTCGCGGTCTGTATGTAGGCGGGCAGTTCCCGCTGCTCGTACCAGTGACGTACGTACGCGAGTGCCTCGTCCAGCGGCCGTCCCGGATCGCCCACCGGCAGCACCGAGTTGGCCCGCCGGGTGAATCCGGCCGCCGCCCTCAGCTCCCACTCGCCGAGCGCCTCGCTCTCCACGGGCTGCCAGGCGCGTGCGGAGACCCGGGCCAGCTCCGGGTAGGACGCCGCGGGGCCGCGCCTGCGGGCCGGGGCGGAGGGGACCACCTTGCCCGCCACCAAGGAGTTCTCCACGATGCGGACACGCTCACCGTCGCGACGTGTGATCAGTACCACACCGTCGTTCCACGATGTGAGAACACCCACCGTGTCAGTGAACTTACCGCCCGTCCTCGACCCATCGTTGAGGCGCCGGACCGATACCCGTTTGCCCACGTCAGCAGGGCTAATTCGGACCTCGAGCCGTCCGCCCGCAGTGAATTCCACAGCTCTGTACGCCCCTCCTGTTCGGATCATGCCCGGGAACGGAGATACTAGAGGTGGGCATCGACGACGCCGCGCTCCCGCGCGCCAGGCGAGCGGAGCCTGAAGACGGCCCGCCAACGCCCGTATCGAGGAGGAACGACAGCGTGACCTACGTCATCGCGCAGCCTTGTGTCGACGTCAAGGACAAGGCGTGCATCGAGGAGTGCCCGGTCGACTGCATTTACGAGGGCTCCCGGTCCTTGTACATCCACCCGGACGAATGCGTCGACTGTGGAGCCTGCGAACCGGTCTGCCCGGTCGAGGCGATCTTCTACGAGGACGACACTCCTGAAGAGTGGAAGGACTACTACAAGGCGAACGTCGAGTTCTTCGACGAGCTCGGATCGCCCGGTGGTGCCAGCAAGCTCGGCCTGATCGAGCGCGACCACGCCTTCATCGCCGCATTGCCGCCGCAGAACCAGTAACGGCAGCTTGAAGCGCCGCCCCGGTCCCGTACGGCTCACATCGCTGTACGGGACCGAGGCGTTTGTCCACCCACGCAGTACGGGAGTCAGTTCGTGTCCGTAGTCGCAGGTCTCTCTGGCCGCCTTCCCACCTTCCCCTGGGACAAGCTCGAGCCGTACAAGGCCACGGCGGCCGCCCACCCCGGCGGCATCGTCGACCTGTCGGTGGGCACCCCGGTCGACCCGGTGCCCGAGCTGATCCAGAAAGCGCTGATCGCGGCGGCGGACTCGCCGGGCTATCCGACGGTCTGGGGCACGCCGGAGCTGCGCGACGCGATCACCGGCTGGTGCGAGCGCCGCCTGGGCGCCCGCGACGTCACGCACCGGAACGTGCTGCCGATCGTGGGCTCCAAGGAGCTGGTGGCCTGGCTCCCGACGCAGCTGGGCCTGGGTCCGGGCGACGTCGTCGCCTACCCGCGCCTCGCGTACCCGACGTACGAGGTGGGCGCCCGCCTGGCCCGCGCGCAGTACGTCGCGTACGACGACCCTACGGACCTGGATCCGGCGGGCCTCAAGCTGCTCTGGCTCAACTCGCCCTCGAACCCCACCGGTCGCGTCCTGTCCAAGGAAGAGCTGACCCGCACCGTCGCCTGGGCGCGCGAGCACGGGGTGCTCCTCGTCAGCGACGAGTGCTATCTGGAGCTCGGCTGGGAGGCGGAGCCGGTCTCGGTCCTGCACCCGGACGTGTGCGGCGGTTCGTACGAGGGGATCGTCGCCGTCCACTCGCTCTCCAAGCGGTCGAACCTCGCGGGCTACCGCGCGGCCTTCGTCGCCGGTGACGCGGCCGTCCTGGGCGACCTGCTCCAGATCCGCAAGCACGGCGGCATGATGACGTCCGCGCCGACGCAGGCGGCGGTCGTCGCCGCGCTCGGGGACGACCAGCACGTGCGCGAACAGCGCGAGCGGTATCTCGCCCGCCGCACCGCCCTGCGCGACGCCCTGCTCAAGCACGGCTTCCGCATCGAGCACAGCGAGGCGAGCCTCTACCTCTGGGCGACCCGGGACGAGTCCTGCTGGGACACCGTCGGGCACCTCGCGGGGCTCGGCATCCTCGTGGCGCCCGGCGACTTCTACGGCCCGGCGGGCGACCGCTTCGTCCGCGTGGCGCTGACCGCGACGGACGAGCGCGTGGCCGCGGCGGTCGAGCGGCTCGCCTGAGCCACTGAAGCCGCTGACCGCAGCCCCGGCGAGCCAGATGCACCGTGCGGCCGCACGTGACGAGGGCCCGGAGCCAGTGGCTCCGGGCCCTCGTCACAGGTGCGCGACGGTCAGCCGAGCGGGCTCTTGACCGGCAGCTGGTCGGTGGGCAGGCCGCCCTTGGTGACCGCGTCGGTGGGCAGGCCGCCCTTCGTGACCGCGTCGGTCGGCAGGCCGTCCTTGGTGGCGGTGCCCGCGGCGTCGCCGACCACGTCACCGGCGTTGCCCGCGAGGTCACCCGCGGCCTTCTGCGCCACGGGGGTCGTGGTCTTGGCGCCCGAGCCGACGACCTTGCCCGCGGTCGGGACGCCCTTCTTCACGGCCTTGCTGCCGGTCTCACCCGCGAGACCGGTGGCGTTCTGAGCGGCGCCGTCGACGGTGTTGCCCAGACCGGCACCGTCCAGGGCGGTCACACCGCCGAGGTCGGGGGTGGCGGGGAGCTCGGCGGCGTTTGCGGAGCCGGCCGCACCGACCACGGGAGCCGCCCCCGCTGCGATGAGCAGCGCGGCGCGGGCGATCCGGCGGGTCAGGGGGAGGGACATGATGCTCCTTCAGACGGGAGAGAACGTTGGGGTGTCCGGTCCGGATGGGGCCCGGCGCTTGGACGCAGTGACTACCGCTCGAAGCCCTCGAAGGTTGCGGTGGGCCAACGTAAAGAGTTGGCAATGCATCGCATAATCGGCTGTGGATAAAAACGGGCAAAGGGATCGGTTCGCGCGGGCCCGCTGAATCGTCAATGCCCAGTGTTCACAAGGGGTTTGGCGTGTGCGGGGGTGAGTGCGCGAAAGTCTGGACGGCGCGTCGCCCGTGAGTGATCAATGTGGCCCGATCGGGTGACCCGCCGTACTACTGCCCAACGACAATTCGAACCGAGGTCGCGCCGGATCCGGTGCCGGAGCCCTGCCCGTCTGTGCTTGTCGCGCCCGCCTTGCCCGGCTTGCGCCATTCGTTCCCGGAGTCCGTGGCGCTCCACTCCCGGCCGCCGTACGCGACGCGCTCGATGCCGAGCGTGGACGCCTGGGCCACCGCCCAGTGCGCGAGCTCCCAGCCCCGCTGCTCGGCGCCGCCCTCGGCGCCTCCCGTGGTGGCGCTCACCGGCACGGTGACCGCGCCGCCGCGGGCGCCCTGCGGTGCCACGTCGCGGCCGAAGTCCCGGACCAGGGCGGCCCGTACCTTCGCCGGGTCACCCGGCTCACCGTCCGTGCGGCCCTCGCAGGTGAGGGTGGCGGGGGCGCGGCCGGTCAGTGCGGCGGCGAGCAGCGCGGCGTCCGGCTCGTGCTTCGCGTACGCCTGGGGATAGCCGCTGCGCTGCACGCGCTGCGCGGCGACCGTCAGGGGGAGCCGTGAATAGCCCGGGACGTCGTTCAGATGGGCGTAGAAACGCGCCGCCGAGTACGCCGGGTCCATGATCTGTTTCTCGTTGCCCCAGCCCTGTGAGGGCCGCTGCTGGAAGAGGCCGAGCGAGTCCCGGTCGCCATGGCTGATGTTGCGCAGACCCGACTCCTGCAGGGCCGTCGCCAGAGCGATCGTGATCGCGCGCTCCGGCATGCCGCGGGAGGTGCCCACGGCGGCGACCGTCGCCGCGTTCTCGGCCTGCTCGGCGCCGAATTCGTACGACGCCCCGTCGCCGTTGCCCGAGACGACCCGGCAGCGTGGGTCGGCCTTGCCCCCGAAGACGTACTGCACGACCACATAGCCCACGAGGGCGAGGAGGACCGCGACGGCGGCCCCGATACGGAGGAGGCGGCCGCGCCGGACGAGGGTGGGGGGCTCAGGCACGCGACCAAGGTACTGGAGGCCACTGACAGGGCGGCCCGCCGAGGGGCGTTAGGGTCGAAGCCATGGCCCAGACCTCACACGACACGTCGCTCGACCTCACGCTCGACGCTGCCGCGCTCACCGCCCAGCTGGTCGATTTCCCGTCGCCGAGCGGCGAGGAGAAAGCACTCGCGGACGCCATCGAGACGGCCCTGCGACGCCTGCCGCACCTCACGGTGGACCGGCACGGCAACAACGTGGTGGCGCGCACGAACCTGGGCCGGGCCGAGCGCGTGATCCTCGCCGGGCACATCGACACGGTCCCGATCGCGGACAACGTGCCCTCCCGCCTCGACGAGGACGGCGTCCTGTGGGGCTGCGGCACCTGCGACATGAAGTCCGGCGTCGCGATCCAGCTGCGCATCGCGCAGACCGTGACCGAGCCGAACCGCGACCTCACCTTCGTCTTCTACGACAACGAAGAGGTCGCCGCGCACCTGAACGGCCTGGGCCATGTCGCCGAGGCCCACCCCGACTGGCTCGCGGGTGACTTCGCGATCCTCCTCGAGCCGACGGACAACCAGGTCGAGGGCGGCTGCCAGGGCACGCTGCGGGTTCACCTGAAGACGAAGGGCACGCGCGCGCACTCCGCGCGCGCGTGGATGGGCTCGAACGCCATCCACAAGGCCGCGCCGATCCTGGCGAAGCTCGCCGCGTACGAGCCGCGCACGCCGGTCGTCGACGGCCTTCAGTTCCACGAGGGCCTCAACGCCGTACGCGTCGAGGGAGGCGTCGCCACGAACGTCATCCCCGACGAGTGCACCGTCGTCGTCAACTTCCGCTACGCACCCGACCGCTCCGAGGACGAGGCGCTCGCCTTCGTGCGCGACTACTTCGCCGACTGCGAGATCGACGAGTTCATCGTCGACGACCACACGGGCGGGGCGCGCCCCGGCCTGAACCATCCGGCCGCCGCGGCCTTCATGGCGGCGGTCGGCGGCGAGGCGAAGCCGAAGTTCGGCTGGACCGACGTGGCCCGCTTCAGCGCGCTCGGAGTGCCCGCCGTGAACTACAGCCCCGGCGACCCGCTGCTCGCCCACAAGATCGACGAGCGCGTGAAGGTGTCGCTGATCCCGGAGGCCGAGAAGCGGCTGAGCGACTGGCTGACATCCTGAGTTCCCTCGGGAATGCCTCGTCCGTAACGCCCGTAGACCTACGCTGAAGTGGCACGTCGAGCAAGACCGTCAGCGGAAGGGGACGTTCATGGGTAGTCCAGAAGGACAGGGCCCGCCGGAGGAGCAGCACTTGGGGCCTGTGGTGCGGCGGCGTGAGCAGATCACCCCCGGCACCACCGACCAGCGGCTCCTCGACACCGATGCCGAGGGCGAGTCGGAGTGGGTGCACACCGACCCCTGGCGGGTCATGCGCATCCAGTCGGAGTTCGTGGAAGGCTTCGGCGCGCTCGCCGAACTCCCCAGCGCGATCAGCGTCTTCGGATCGGCCCGCACGCCGGTCGGCTCGCCCGAGTACGAAGCGGGCATCCGCATCGGCAAGGCGCTGGTCGACGCGGGCTTCGCCGTGATCACCGGGGGCGGCCCCGGTGCCATGGAGGCGGCCAACAAGGGAGCGCGCGAGGCCAAGGGCGTCTCCGTCGGCCTCGGCATCGAGCTGCCCTTCGAGCAGGGCCTCAACGAACACGTCGACATCGGCGTGAACTTCCGCTACTTCTTCGTGCGGAAGACCATGTTCGTGAAGTACGCCCAGGGCTTCGTGGTCCTGCCCGGCGGCCTCGGCACCCTGGACGAGCTCTTCGAGGCCCTGACCCTCGTCCAGACCCGCAAGGTGACCCGCTTCCCGATCGTCCTCTTCGGCTCGGCGTACTGGGGCGGACTCGTCGACTGGCTGCGCGACACCGTGGTGGCAGGCGGCAAGGCGTCGGAGCACGACCTGCACCTCTTCCACATCACGGACGACGTGGACGAGGCGGTCACGCTGGTGACCAAGGAAGTCGGCCGCTAGGCCCTGCCACGCCCCTCCGGGCGGGCCGCGTCGCTGCCCGCCCGGCGGTCGCCGCCGCTCCTACGCCAGACCCCGTCGGGCGACAGCCGGATCCCGGTGCCCGGCGATGGTCGCGACCATGTCGAGCACCTGCCGCGTCTCCGCGACCTCGTGCACCCGGTACACCTGCGCCCCCAGCCACGCCGACACCGCGGTGGTGGCGAGGGTCCCCACCACGCGCTCCTTGACCGGCTTGTCGAGCGTCTCCCCGACGAAGTCCTTGTTGGACAGGGACACCAGGACGGGCCACCCGGTCTCCACCATCTCCCCGAGCCGCCGCGTCGCCTCCAGGGAATGCCGCGTGTTCTTCCCGAAGTCGTGCCCGGGATCGATCATCACGGACTCGCGCGGCACCCCGAGCGCGACCGCGCGCTCGGCGAGGCCGAGCGTGACCGAGAGGATGTCGGCCATGACGTCCTCGTACGTCACCCGATGGGGGCGGGTACGCGGCTCGGCGCCACCCGCGTGCGTGCACACCAGGCCCACGCCATGGCGGGCGGCCACCTCCGCGAGCCGGGGATCGACCCCGCCCCACGCGTCGTTCAGGAGGTCGGCTCCCGCCTCGCAGACGGCGTCGCCGACGTCGTGCCGCCATGTGTCGACGCTGATGACGACATCGGGGAAACGCTTGCGCACCTCGGCGACGAAGCCGACCGTCCGCCGCGCCTCCTCGTCCGCGGTGACTTCCTCACCGGGACCGGCCTTGACCCCGCCGATGTCGATGATGGCGGCGCCCTCCGACACCGCCTGCTCCACGCGGGCGAGCGCGGGTTCGTCGCGGAACGTGGCGCCCTGGTCGTAGAAGGAGTCAGGGGTCCGGTTCACGATCGCCATGATCACCGGCTCGTGCGCGTCGAATTCACGCCTGCCAAGCCTGAGCATCCCCTGTGAACCTCCGTCGTCGGTGCCGTGGTCCGGCCGCCTGCGACCTTAACTGTCACAGGCGCATGGCACGATCAGACCCTGACAGTTTGAGCACGGCAGTCGAGCGTGGGGGCCTGAAGAGATGGTCTTGTTCTTGTTCCTGGTCATCGCCCTCGTCGTGGTGGTCGGCGCGGTGACGCTGGCCGTCGTGGGCGGCGGGGAGCGGGCCGCCCTGCCCGACGTGGCGGCCGAGCGGTTCACCGACCCGCTGCCCCCCGACCGCGCCCTGCGCCGCGCGGACGTGGAGGCGCTGCGCTTCCCGCTGACCCTGCGGGGCTATCGCATGGCGGACGTGGACGACGCCCTCGGCCGTCTCGCCGCCGAACTGGCCGAGCGCGACGCCCACATCGCGGAGCTCGAGGCGGCGCTCGCCGGCGCCCAGGCCACCGCGGTCGGCGGCCCCGGCCTCCTCAAGAAGCACGCCCCGGCGACGATGACCCAGGACCAGGACACTCCGAAGGACGCGGCCGAAGAGGAGAACGGCCGGTGAGCGGCGACGCGGTGGCGGGCCCGGACGGCAGACTGCGCTGCCCCTGGGGCCTCTCGACCGAGGACTACGTGACGTACCACGACGAGGAGTGGGGCCGCCCGGTCCACGGGGACGACGCGCTGTACGAACGGCTCTGCCTGGAGGCCTTCCAGTCGGGCCTCTCCTGGATCACGATCCTGCGCCGCCGCGAGGGCTTCCGCGCCGCCTTCGCCGGTTTCAGGATCGACGAGGTCGCGCGGTTCACCGACGCCGACCGGGAGCGGCTGCTCGCCGACCCCGGCATCATCCGCAACCGCGCCAAGGTCGACGCGACCCTCGCCAACGCGCGCGTGCTCGCCGAATGGGCCGACGGCGATCTCGACGAGCTCATCTGGTCGCACGCGCCGGACCCCGCCTCCCGCAAGGCCCCGAGCGTGCTGGCCGACGTACCGGCGATCACCCCTGAGTCCACGGCCCTGTCCAAGGACCTGAAGAAGCGCGGCATCCGATTCGTCGGCCCCACCACGGCGTACGCCCTGATGCAGGCCTGCGGCCTGGTGAACGACCACCTGGAGGACTGCGTGATCCGGGTCCCCCAGGGCCGCTAGAGACCTCTGTGCGTCGGCCGTGCGCCGGGCCTAACGGCCGAGGTACTTGGGCTTCGCCTTGTCCAGGAACGCTTGGACGGCGATCGCGTGGTCCTCGGACGCGCCCGCCTTCGCCTGGAGTTCGTCCTCCTTCTCCAGGGACTCCTCCAGGGTGTGGCCCGCCGCGTAGGCGAGGGACTCCTTGAGGGCCCCGTAGGCGAGGGTCGGGCCCTCGGCCAGGGTGCGGGCCAGCTTCAGGGCCTCGGCGGCCAACTCGGCCTCGGGTACGACCTTGTTGGCGATGCCCAGGTCATACGCCTCCTGGGCGCCGATGTTGCGCGGGAACAGCAGCAGATCGGCGGCGCGGCCGGGCCCGATCACGCGCTGAAGCGTCCAGGAGACGCCCGAGTCGGCGGTCAGCGCGACCCCGGCGAAGGACGTGTTGAAACGCGCGGTGTCCGCGACGATCCGGTAGTCCGCGGCGAGCGCGAAGCCGAGCCCCGCACCGGCCGCGACGCCGTTGACGCCCGCGACGACCGGCTTGGCCATCCCCGTCAGCGCGCGCAGGACGGGGTTGTAGTGCTCCCGCACCGTGCTCATCGTCTGTCCGGTGCCCGCCGCGCGGTCCGCCATGAGCGAACCCACGTGTTCTTTCAGGTCCTGCCCCACACAGAAGGCGCGCCCGGTCGCGGTGAGCAGCACGGCGCGGACCGCGGGGTCCGACTCGGCCGACTGCACCGCCTCCCGCAGAGCGACCTTGGCCTCGATGTTCATCGCGTTCATCGCCTCGGGGCGGTTGAGCGTGATGGTCGCGAGCCCGTCGCTCACCTCGTAGAGCACGGTGTCGGCCATGGTGAATCCCCTCCAGTGGTCCTGCGCCGGTCATCTTTGTCCGAGCCCAGCATGACGGAGATCATCGGGCACCGACATGAGGGGAGATATGTGACCTGCGTCAAAGAATTCCTGGCTCCGGAGGCGTAAGGGGCGGCGCAGTATCGCAGCCACATCGCCGAATTGAGTGGTTTTGCGGGCGCGCGTTGCGCAAGCGATGCAGACCGATGTTGGTCATCGGGTCCTGCCATGCGGGATAATGGCCTGGAAGCAATATGTTCGATGCCGGTGACACCTGGGTTGTCGGCTGCGATGAGCTGGTTTCAGGAAGGGGAACGAGCATGGCGGCCATGAAGCCGCGGACGGGCGACGGCCCGCTCGAGGTGACCAAGGAGGGGCGGGGCATCGTCATGCGCGTTCCGCTCGAAGGCGGCGGACGACTTGTCGTCGAACTGACTCCGGACGAGGCCGATGCACTCGGCGACGCCCTGAAGAAGGTCGTCGGCTGACGCGGAAGCGCCCACACTTTTTCACTGCCCCGGCATCGTAACGACGTGCCGGGGCAGTGCTATGTCCGGGGTTCCGGGGGCTGAGCCGAAGGTGTCGGGACCGCTCAGCGTTTGACGGCGCAGAGCAGGCCGTCGCCCACCGGGAGCAGCGCCGGCATCAGGTCCTGGCTCTCGCGCACGGTGCGCAGGAGCTCGCGGATGCGCAGTACTTCGGCGGGCTGCGGACCGGAGTCCACCGTCCGGCCGTCGGAGAAGGCGCCCTCGAAGCAGACGAGCCCGCCGGGGCGCAGCAGGCGCAACGATTCAGCGAGGTAGTCCAGGTACTCCGTGCGGTCGCCGTCACAGAACACGAGGTCGTAACCGCCGTCGGCGAGCCGCGGCAGTACGTCGAGTGCGCGGCCGGGGATGAACCGCGCGCGGTTGCCGGCGAATCCGGCGGCGCGGAAGGCCTCCCGCGCGAACTGCTGGCGGTCGGGCTCGGGGTCGACGGTGGTCAGGACGCCGTCGGGCCGCATGCCGTGCAGCAGATGGAGCCCGGACACGCCCGTGCCCGTCCCGATCTCGGCGACGGCCTTCGCGTCCGCCGTGGCGGCCAGCATGCGCAGCGCGGCGCCGGTACCGGGAGACACCGAGGGCAGCCCTGCCTCCTGGGCCCGGTCACGGGCCCAGCGCGCTGCCTCGTCCTCGGCGACAAAGGCGTCGGCGAACGCCCAGCTCGTCTGCCGGTTGCCGGTAATGGCCCTCTCCTGTCCCCGTGGATGCCTGGCCGTGACTGTATCCGTAAGGGGTGGGAACCCGCAGATGGGACCGGGCGTTTAGTAGGGGTAGGCGGACGTCGGGGGTAACGAATGGATCAAGAATGGCTGCGGGCCCTGCGACCAGGCAGGACAGCTGGCAGGAAGCCCGTACCAAATTCCAGTAAAAACGCTTATCCGGAGCTAACGGGCGAGGTGGTTATGGTAGGGGCTCCACTGGACACCACCAGAGCCGACAGGGGAGGTGCGGCTGCGTCCGCGGATCGGGGAGGAGCGCTGAGGCGCTTTCTCGGGTTGGCGGGTGAGCCGAAATCCGTGACCGACACCGCTGACCGATTCCACACCGCCAGCTCCGCTCAGACCGCGACCTTTGCCGCTGATGCGGAATCGCAGGCGTGGACTCCCCCCACCTGGGAGGAGATCGTCAGCACGCACAGCGGACGGGTCTATCGCCTGGCGTACCGCCTGACCGGCAATCAGCACGACGCCGAGGACCTCACGCAAGAGGTCTTCGTCCGTGTCTTCCGGTCCCTGTCGACCTACACCCCCGGCACGTTCGAGGGCTGGTTGCACCGCATCACCACGAACCTCTTCCTGGACATGGTGCGCCGCAAGCAGCGCATCCGCTTCGACGCCCTCGGCGACGACGCGGCCGAGCGCCTCCCCAGCCGTGAGCCCTCCCCGCAGCAGGTCTTCAACGACACGCACTTCGACGCGGACGTGCAGCAGGCGCTCGACACCCTCGCTCCCGAGTTCCGTGCCGCAGTGGTCCTGTGCGACATCGAAGGCCTCTCGTACGAGGAGATCGCCGCGACCCTGGGCGTCAAGCTGGGCACGGTCCGCAGCCGTATCCACCGTGGCCGCTCGCAGCTGCGCAAGGCCCTTCAGCACCGGTCGCCCGAAGCCCGCGCCGAGCGCCGCTCGCTCGCAGGAGCCGTGGCGCTGGGAGGAGGGGGCGCGACCGCGTGAGTGGATCACGGTCGAATCCTGCCGAGCGGCATCTGGCCGAGCAGCATCTGGGGGACCGACTCGCCGCCCTGGTGGACGGTGAGTTGGGCCATGACGCGCGTGAGCGAGTCCTCGCTCATCTCGCGACCTGTCCGAAGTGCAAGACCGAGGCCGACTCGCAGCGGCGGCTCAAGAGTGTTTTCGCGGAGGTGGCACCGCCACCCCCGTCCGAGAGTTTTCTGGCGCGCCTTCAAGGCCTTCCCGGCGGAGGCAGCGAGCCTCCATCCGGCCCCAGGTCCCCTGGAAGCGGAGGCTTCGCCACCGCGGACACGGACTCAGGGCTGCCCCCCACCGGAGTCTTCGGCGTAAGGCCGGAGACCTTCGGCTATGCGCCCTCGGGCAGCCATGCCGCCGTACTGCCCGGCTCGGGACGCGGTTTCCGCATCCATGACGTCAACCGGCACGACGTCGGCCGTCACGAGGCCGAGCGGTCGCTGTGGCGCGGGCGGCGGTTCGCCTTCGCCGCCGCCGGTGCGGTGTCGCTGGCCGCGATAGCGCTGGGCGGCGTCACGACGGGCATGCCCGCCGACCCGGGTGAGCCGCGCGCGGGCTCGGGCAGCAGTAGCAACAGCTCGGGCAACGGCAGCAGCACGGGCAGCAACAGCAATGCGTCGCCGCTGCGTTCGCCGGGCGCGGGTGCCACCACGGCTCCCGACTCCGTCCGCCGCCGTGGCAGCAATCCGCTGTCCGTGCAGGGTCAGCGTCCTGGGGTCCTCGCGGCGCCGGTCGCGCCGACCCAGGCGACCGGGCCGCTGCTGCCCGGGGTGCCGGTGCGGGGTCCCCGCATCCAGCAGCCCGAGCCCGTGTCCGCCAGGCACGAGGTGACGGCGCCGATGCTGACCGGCGCGGCGATCATGTCCCCTCTGATACGGCCGGTCTCTCCCGTGACACCGGGCGGTGCGTCTGCTGCCGCTGCCGTGCCGAATCTGGGCGGCGTCGCTTCGGGTGGCGGGGCGGAGCCGACGCACACCGCGGCGGCCTCGCCCATAGAGGGCACACTGCAGGGCACTTCGCAGATCCGCTGACGTGCTCTGCGCTTCGGCGCGGGAACCTGGTTGAATCCTCGGTGGGCCGTGCCTGCCCGAGACTTGTGGCGGGCGCGGAGTTGAGCACGTGATCGGCGTCCGCCGTAGGCCAGGTGTGGGGAGAGCATGGACGAGGGCAAGCCCACAAAGGCGAAGTGGTGGAGCCGCCCCAGGTCGGCGTCCGCGCCCGACGGAACGGGAGCGGAGCGGGGCGGCCCCGACGGAGAGATAGGCGCCACCGGGGACGAGGCGACAGACGCCGCCGGGCGAGCGGAGGACGCGTCCGGCGACTTCACCCTGGCCGCGGCGACTCCGCAGGGTTCAGACCCCGCGCAGGCGCCTGCCCCCGCGCAGGGCTCCGACTTGCCGTCCGGCTCTGCGCAGGTCCCTGCCTCCGTGCCGGGCTCCGACCCCGCGCAGGCTCCTGCCTCCGCGCCGCGTTCCGAGTCCCCCCAGACTGTCCCCACGCAGGTCTCCGACTTGCCGTCCGGCTCCGTGCCGGGCTCCGCCTCCGTGCCGGGCTCCGAGCCGGCGTCCGCGCCCGGTTCAGTGCCAGGCTCTGGTTCCGCATCCGGCTTCGAGCCCGCGCCGGCGCCTGGCTCCGCACCCGCTTCCGCGCCGGGCTATCCGTCCGGTTCCGAGCCTGTGCCGGACCCTGGTTCCGCGTCCCCGTCTGCCTCCGCGCACGGCGTCGCCTCGGCGGCTTCGGCCGACTCCGCCCCGGGCGTTCCCGCCCAGGCAAGCACCCCCGCCGACCGCCCCCGCCCGCTGCACGACCCCGATCCGTACAGCACCCCGCCCTACGGCGAGCCAGGCCCCTGGGCCCCCGCCCCGCCCGTACAGCACCCGGCGGCGACCCCCGCGCACGGCACGCAGCTCCCGGCGGCGGCCCACAGCGGAACCCCGCCCCACGGAACCCCCGGCCCGGCTCCGGCTCCTGCCCACGGCGCCACCCCGCCGCACGGCACCCCGCACCCCGCGCCCCCACAGGGCGTCGCCCCGCAGCCCCACCCGGCCCCACAGCCCCAGGCCCACCACCAGCCTCAGCAGCCCCACCCGCAGTCTCAGCAACCCCACCCCCACCCCCAAGCCGCAGCCCCTCCCCGCCAGCCTTACGACCCCTGGAACGCCCCCCTCCAGCAGAGCGGTGCCGTTCCCGTCGATGAGGCGAAGCAGAAGAAGCGGGCGCGGCGGATCATCCTGGTCGGGATCGCCGTCATCACCCTCGTGGCCGGCGGCATCGGCGGAGCCCTCGGGGCCTATCTCGAGCGGAACGCCGGCGTCTCGGACATCGAGCTGTCGCAGTCGGACGCCCAGGACAAGGTGCGGGCCAAGGACAGCGTCGCCGGGATCGCGGCGAGCTCGCTGCCCGGCGTCGTGACCCTGCACGTCAGCGGCGACGACGCACAGGGCACCGGCACCGGCTTCGTGCTCGACGGCAAGGGCCACATCCTCACCAACAACCACGTGGTCGAGCCCGCGGGGACCGGCGGCGAGATATCGGTGACCTTCAGCGGCGGAGAGACGGCCAAGGCGGAGGTCATAGGACGCGACTCCGGGTACGACCTCGCCGTGGTCAAGGTCTCCGGGGTGCGCGGGCTCAAGCCGCTGCCCCTCGGCAACTCCGAGAACGTCCAGGTGGGCGACCCCGTGGTGGCCATCGGCGCCCCGTTCGACCTGGAGAACACCGTCACCTCCGGCATCATCAGCGCCAAGGAACGCCCCATCACCGCCGGCGGCGAGAAGGGCGACGGCAGCGACATCAGCTACGTCGACGCACTCCAGACCGACGCACCCATCAACCCCGGCAACTCCGGCGGCCCGCTGATGGACGCCGACGCCCGCGTCATCGGCATCAACAGCGCCATCCGCTCCGCCGACGACAGCTCGGCGCCCGGCGGCGGCCAGGCGGGTTCCATCGGCCTCGGCTTCGCCATCCCCATCAACCAGGGCAAGCGGGTCGCCGAAGAGCTGATCAACACCGGCAAGGCCACGCACCCTGTGATTGGCGTCACGCTCGACATGGAGTACACGGGCGACGGAGCCCGCGTCGGCGACAAGGGCAAGGACGGCGGCCCCGCCGTGAACGAAGGCGGACCGGGCGATCGCGCCGGAATCAAGCCGGGCGACGTCATCACCGAAGTGGACGGCCAGCGCATCCACTCCGGGGACGAGCTCATCGTCAAGATCCGCGCCCATCGCCCGAAGGACAGCCTCGAATTGACGGTCCAGCGCGCGGGAAAGGACCGGAAAGTGACGCTCGTGCTCGGTGCGTCGGGCGGAAGCTGATCCACGTCTGTCGCCCAGCGGCTACCGGACGGACAGGAACGCCGGGTACCGTGGACCCGGTCCGGATGGCAAGGAGCTCAAGGTGTTCTCAGACATTGGCCCGCTCGAGGTAGTGGCGCTGATCATCCTCGCCGTGCTCGTTTTCGGCCCGGACAAGCTGCCCAAGCTCATTCAGGACGCGACGCGGACCATCCGTAAGATCCGAGAATTCTCGGACAGCGCCAAGGCGGACATTCGCAGTGAACTGGGCCCGGAATTCAAGGACTTCGAGTTCGAGGACCTGAATCCGAAGACCTTCATCCGCAAGCAGCTCGACAACGACGAGCTCGGCCTGAAGGAAATCCGGAACGGCTTCGACCTCAAGAAGGAGATGGCCGAGGTCACGGACGCCGTGCACGGGCGGGAGAGTGAATCCTCCGACGGCGCGACCGGCACGGACAGCGCGTCCGAAGCGGCCGGCGGCCGTATCGACATGGCCAAGAAGGACGGCCGTATCGACATGGACAAGAAGCCCGAGAAGGCCGCTCCCGCCGACCATCCGCCGTTCGACGCGGACGCCACCTGACCTCCTGAGAGGCACCCGCGGTACGCCCCTGAGCGCGCCCCCGGTCACTCCCTTTGAGACACCCGACCGCCTACCGGTGTCCCAGCTTCCGGAACGGGTGTGGCTATCCTGCCTTGTTGTCCGGCTGAGGACGCCCGAGGGGGGCGGGCCCTGCGGACCGATGAGAACGAGGAGGCGGCCGGGTACATGGAGACGACAAGTCGCGTAGGCGCACAGGCGCCGGCCGCGGACGGCACCGCACAAGCGATGCCCTCCGCCCGGCGCACGGTCGACAGCTATCTGCTGGCGCCCTTCCCCTGGTACGGCCTCGACGAGGCCTTCACCGGGGAGCGCTGGCTGATGCAGGTCGGCACCGCCGCGGACGGCGCGGTGGAGCACGGCTCCATCGGGCACGGCGATGAGCCGTCGGTCCGGAGCGACGGACCCTTCGGGAACAGCGACAAGGAGCGCTTCGCGGTCGTGGTCACCGTCGCGGCCAACCCGGTGCGGCGCAGCCCGGACGGCACGGGCCTCCTGGAGGCGACGTCGGTGTCGTCGGCGGCCTGGCTCGCCGGAGTGGGGCTGCTGACCTTCACCTGGCCGAACCAGATGGACCACAGCCTGCGTGACGACTGGCTCGACCAGCAGACCGAGACGGCCTGGGTCCTCGCGGACGACCTCCAGGGCGAGGACTGGTCGACGCTGTCGCTGCCGGTGGACGGGGTGCCGACCTCGTTCCACTACCGCGAGTCCGAGTTCGGCTGGGTGCTCGCCGGTTCCACCAAGGAGGGCGTGCCCCTGGGCGCCTACGGGCGCGGCATGAGCGCGTACGGCCTGGGCTTCTCGGTGGTCAAGGACATCCACGAGTACGCGAACTAGACCTCGCGCACCCGCCATACGCCGATGGGGGCGCCGCTCGTCATGAGCGGCGCCCCCATCGGCGTATGGCGGGAAGGCTCAGAACTTGTTGCGCGGGGTGATTCCCAGGGTCATGCCCGCGAGGCCGCGCTGGCGGCCGCCCAGCTTGCCCGCGATGGTGCGCAGCGCGGAGCCCGCGGGGGAGTCCGGGTCCGAGAGGACCACCGGCTTGCCCTCGTCGCCGCCCTCGCGCAGGCGGACGTCGATCGGGATGGAGCCGAGGACCGGGACGTTGGCGCCCGTGGTCTTCGTGAGGCCCTCGGCGACGCGCTGGCCGCCCCCCGTGCCGAAGACGTCGACCATCTCGCCGCAGTGCGGGCAGGGAAGCCCTGCCATGTTCTCGACGACGCCGACGATCTTCTGGTGGGTCTGCACCGCGATGGAGCCCGCGCGCTCGGCGACCTCGGCCGCCGCCTGCTGGGGCGTCGTCACGACGAGGATCTCGGCGTTCGGGACCAGCTGGGCCACGGAGATCGCGATGTCGCCGGTGCCCGGGGGCAGGTCGAGGAGCAGGACGTCCAGGTCGCCCCAGAAGACGTCCGCGAGGAACTGCTGGAGGGCGCGGTGGAGCATCGGTCCGCGCCACACGACCGGGGCGTTGCCCGGCGTGAACATACCGATCGAGATGACCTTCACGCCGTGCGCCGACGGCGGCATGATCATGTCCTCGACCTGGGTGGGCTTGCCGTCCGCGCCGAGCATGCGGGGCACGGAGTGGCCGTAGATGTCCGCGTCCACGACGCCGACCTTCAGGCCGTCCGCCGCCATCGCGGCCGCGAGGTTCACCGTCACCGACGACTTGCCGACGCCGCCCTTGCCGGACGCGACGGCGTAGACACGGGTCAGCGAGCCGGGCTTGGCGAAGGGGACCTCGCGCTCGGCGGTTCCACCGCGCAGCGCGCTCGCCAGCTCCTTGCGCTGCTCGTCGCTCATCACGTCGAGGGTGACGTCGACGCGCGTGACGCCCTCGACGGCGGCGACCGCGTCGGTCACGTTCTTCGTGATGGTCTCGCGCATCGGGCACCCGGAAACCGTGAGGTACACGGTGACCGCTACCACCCCATCAGGGGAGATATCTACCGATTTGACCATCCCCAACTCGGTGATCGGTCGGTGGATCTCGGGGTCGTTCACCGTCGCCAGTGCTTCACGCACCGCGTCTTCCGTAGCCATACGTCCGATAGTACGGCGCGGTAACCCCGCCCCGGAAAGAGCCGTCAACGGTCGCCTACATCACGCCCGCCGCTCTCCTCCGCGGGGAATACGACGCGCCGGCCCCTGCGCTGCTCCTCCAGCTCCTTGACCAGGTCCTGGAGTTCGGAACGGATCCAGTCGCGGGTGGCCACCTCGCCGAGGCCCATGCGCAGCGAGGCGATCTCACGGCTCAGATATTCGGTGTCCGCGATGGAGCGCTCGTTCTGTTTGCGGTCCTGTTCGAGGTTGACCCGGTCCCGGTCGTCCTGCCGGTTCTGCGCGAGCAGGATCAGGGGAGCCGCGTAGGACGCCTGGAGGGACAGCGCGAGGGTCAGGAACAGGAACGGGAACGGGTCGAAGCGCAGCACTTCGGGGGCCCATACGTTCCAGCCGACCCACACGATGATGGTGATCGTCATCCAGACGATGAACCGCCCCGTGCCCAGGAACCGCGCGATCCGCTCGGAGAGCCGCCCGAACGCCTCGGGGTCGTACTCCGGCAGGAGCTTGCGCCGCGGCGGCCGCGGCTGGTCGAGCCGGAAGCGGGGCGCGGTCCGCGGCTCGACGCGGCTGTCCCGCTCCCGGTCAGCCGGCGGCATGGCGCACCCCCTCTTCCTGGTGGAACTCGGTCTCGCGCCAGTCGTCCGGCAGCATGTGGTCGAGCACGTCGTCGACCGTGACCGCGCCCAGGAGCGAGCCGCCCTCGTCGACGACGGGGGCCGCCACCATGTCGTACGTGGCGAAGAACCCGGCGACCTGCGGCAGCGCGGTCTGCGGCAGGAGCGTCTGCAGGTCGTCGTCGAGGATCGAACTGACCAGCGTGTACGGCGGATCGCGCAGGAGCCGCTGGAAGTGCACGGTGCCCAGGTACTTGCCCGTCGGCGTCTCGTCGGGCGGACGGCACACGTAGACCTGCGCGGCGAGCGCGGGGGAGAGGTCCTGCTGGCGCACCCGCGCCAGGGCGTCGGCGACCGTCGCGTCGGGCCTCAGCACGATCGGCTCGGTGGTCATCAGGCCGCCGGCGGTGCGCTCCTCGTACGCCATCAGGCGCCGCACGTCGGCGGCGTCGTCCGGCTGCATCAGCGTGAGCAGCCGCTCCTTGTCGTCCTCGGGCAGCTCGGCGAGCAGGTCGGCGGCGTCGTCCGGGTCCATCGCCTCCAGGACGTCGGCGGCGCGCTCCTCCTTGAGCTTGCCGAGGATCTCGATCTGGTCGTCCTCGGGGAGCTCTTCGAGGACGTCGGCGAGCCGGTCGTCGTCGAGGGCGGCGGCCACCTCGGCCCGCCGCTTCGGGGACAGGTGGTGCAGGACGTTGGCGAGGTCGGCGGGGCGCAGCTGCTCGAAGGTGGCGAGCAGGCTCTCCGCGCCCTGGCCGTGCTCCTCCAGGGAGAACCCGTCGACGGCCGACCACTCGACGGTGAGCGTCTCGCCCTTGCGCCGGAAGGTGCCTGCCTTCCCCTTGCGTACGAAGACCCGGTCGATCTCCCAGTCGCGGCGGGCCGGGAGCTGCTGCACCGCCACGTCGAGGACGGTCACCTCCTCGTCCGTCTCGACGAGCCTGACCCGCCGGTCGAGCATCTCGCCGAGCACGAGCCGCTCGGTGGGCCGCTGCTCGAAACGCCGCACGTTCAGTACGCCGGTCGTGATGACCTGGCCCGTCTCGATGCCCGTCACACGGGTCATGGGCAGGAAGATGCGGCGCCGCGTGGACAGCTCGACGACGAGGCCCAGGAGCCGGGGCGGCCTGCGCTGCACCCGGAGCATCGCCACCAGGTCGCGCACCCGGCCGACCTGGTCGCCGTTCGGGTCGAAGACGGCGGTACCGGCCAGATGCGAGACGAAGACCCGGGAGGCGGTTGCCGCCATCGCACGCGCCTCCCTCGCTCGTAGTTTTTTGTGCCGTTCTGTCGGGCAATGCGGGCTTCAGGCTAGCCCGTCCCGGTCGGATACGCCCCGGCGGAGCGTACGGCCACACTGGCGCCGATCCAACTGGTCAGCACGGGTACGCTGCCGTACTGCCGTAGCCGTAGCCGTCGTCCCCACGAGAGGCAGCGCCCCCTGTGTCCGAGATTTCCCTGGTCCGCCGTACCCGCAGGACAGCACTGGTGAGCGCGGTGTGCGCGGGTCTCGTCATCGGGGTCACCGGTCTCACCGGGTGCAGCAGCGAGGAGGATCCGGACGCGGGCACGAACGGCATGGGGAAGCTCTCCGCCGCGAAGATCCAGAGCAAGTCCCGCGCGGCGGCCGACTCGGCGACCGCGGTGCGGCTCTCGGGCACGCTGGTCAGCAAGGGCCACACGTACAAGCTCGACATGCGGCTGAAGGACGAGGGCGGCACAGGCTCTGTCACCTCGAAGGGTGAGACCTTCCAGCTGCTGCGCGTCGGCAAGCAGCTCTTCCTGAAGGCCGACTCCGCCTTCTGGACCCACAAGGACGCCAAGGGCGGCCAGAAGCCCGGCAAGGCGGACGGCGCGGCCGCGGCCAAGCTCGACGGCAAGTACGTCAAGGTCCCCCAGGAAGACGCGTCCTACCAGCAGCTGAGCGGCTTCACGGACAAGGACGTCCTCCTGGCGGGCATGCTCACCCTGCACGGCGAGCTGGCCACCGGCGACCGCGGCACCACGTCCGGCAACCCCAGCATCGAGATCACCGGCGACAAGGGCGCGGGCGGCACCCTGGACGTCTCCCTCAAGGGCAAGCCCTACCCGCTCAGCCTGGAGCGCGCGGGCGACGCGGGCACGCTCCGGCTCAGCGACTGGGGCAGGGACTTCCCGCTCAGCGAGCCGGACAAGGACGAGATGGTGGACTACGGCGAGCAGCTGCCCGAGTCGTAGGAACGCCTGCGGACGCGCTAGCCGCGCCGCTTCTTCCGCTTGAACAGCAGCCGCGGCAGCGCATCGGGCACCGGCTGCCGGGTGGTCGCCCCGGTCGGCAGGGGCGGGGCCGCGAGGGAGCCGTCGGGCAGGTCGGTGATCGTCTCCTGCGGGGTGAGCCGGACGACCCGGCACTCGTCCGCCCAGCGCTGCGGCATCCGCTCGCCGTCGGGCGCGTTCAGGCGCTTGCCCTTGAGCTCGGCGACGGCCGCCTCCCACGCCTCGGAGCGCGGCGCGAGCTCGGTCACGAGCGCCGTCCAGGCGATGAGCCTGCCGCCCTTGTCCTTGCTGCGTACGGTCACTTCGGCGGTGCCGCCGTCGACGAGTCCCGGCAGCGGCTGCTCGCCGGGGCCGTCGCCGATGAGGTGCGCCGCGCCCTCGTGCCATACGTGCCACAGGGCGCGGGCCGGTTCTTCGCCGCGCACCCAGATGAGGCCCGACTTCTTGGTGGCCTCCTCGACGAGGGCCTGGGAGAGCAGCGTTTCTGTCATGCGCGCAGCCTACCGAGTGGGGTGCTACAGCCAGCCGTTGCGCTTCAGGGTGCGGTGGATGGTCCAGCAGGCACCGGCGATGAGGCCGAGCACCATCGGGTAGCCGAACCGCCAGTGCAGCTCGGGCATGTGGTCGAAGTTCATGCCGTAGACACCGCAGACCGCCGTCGGCACGGCGATGATCGCCGCCCAGGAGGTGATCTTGCGCATGTCCTCGTTCTGCGCGACCGCGGCCTGCGCGAGGTTGGCCTGGAGGATCGAGTTGAGGAGTTCGTCGAAGCCGACGACCTGCTCCTGGACGCGGGCCAGGTGGTCGGCGACGTCACGGAAGTACTTCTGGATGTCCGGGTCGACCAGACGCATCGGCCGCTCGCTCAGGAGCAGCATGGGCCGAAGCAGCGGCGACACGGCCCGCTTGAACTCCAGGACCTCACGCTTCAGCTGATAGATCCGCCCGGCGTCGACACCGCGCGCGGAGCCCTTGCCCTTGCTCGGGGCGGAGAAGACCTCGGTCTCCACCTCGTCGATGTCGTCCTGCATGGCGTCGGCGACCGCGAGATAGCCGTCGACGACGTGGTCCGCGATGGTGTGCAGGACGGCGGACGGGCCCTTGGCGAGCAGCTCGGGCTCCTCCTGGAGCCTGCGCCGCAGCGCGCGCAGCGAGCCGTGGCCGCCGTGCCGCACGGTGATGAAGAAGTCCCGGCCGGTGAAGCACATCACCTCGCCGGTCTCCACGATCTCGCTGGTCGCGGTGAGTTCGGCGTGCTCGACGTAGTGGATGGTCTTGAAGACGGTGAAGAGCGTGTCGTCGTAGCGCTCCAGCTTGGGTCGCTGGTGTGCGTGCACCGCGTCCTCGACGGCGAGGGGGTGCAGCCCGAACTCGGCGGCGATACCGGAGAATTCGGCCTCGGTCGGCTCGTGCAGGCCGATCCAGGCGAAGCCGCCGTCGCGGCGCACCTGGAGCATCGCCTCGTGCGGCGTGAGCGTGTCGTCGCAGGCCGCGCGGCGGCCGTCACGGTAGACGGCGCAGTCGACGACGGCGGATGCGGCGGTGGGGTCGCGCGTGGTGTCGTACGAGCTGTAGGCGCTGCCGTCCTTGCGGAGCGAGGGACGGACGGCGGCGCGGAGGTCACGGATCATCGACATGGGCAGGCTCCTTTGACGGAGGCCGCCGGCGGCGGGTGGAACTACCCGGAATGGGGACGTCCTGCTGAGGATGTTTGGCACGTCCACAAAGCGGGGAGCACCGCACCATCGCGGTGGCAGCTTCGCTACTGACTCAGATCAAAGAACTCAGAGAGATCAGGTGGAAACGAAGTGCTCTTCCGTCGCACGCGAGCACGGGGAGTACAGGCGCGCAGTGGCAGCTACAGAGCTGCGTGAGGTGTCAGACGGAAGAACGGGTGGTACTGCACGGTCGACTTCGATCCATGGCAGCCCCACCTCCTCCGGCCGGTCCCCCGTAGGGGAGTCCCAAGCGCGTAGCGCGCGAAGTCATCTGCCCGGGCTTGAAAGCGCGCTCTGCGTGCTGCCCGGAACCAGCGGCCAACACTATCAGCCGACTGAAGTGTCAAGCCCCGCCTTTACCCGCCACTGACGAGTTCTATGCTCGCGTCATGGCTGATGTTCTTGCTCTGGTCGAAGCCCGTCTCCGCACTGGCCTCGGTGAACCCGACGCCCGCGCCGCGGTGACCTTCCTCGGCACCGACCGCGTGGAAGTGCTGCGCTTCACGGACGGGGACGTGGTCAGGTACGCCACGCTCGGTATGGCGGTCCAGCCGATGGCCGACCCCACCGCCCCGCTGGCCGACCCCGTCAAGGGCCCGCGCGCGGAGCTGATCCTCTCGGTGCGGGGCGGCGTCGCCGATACGGACAAGGTGCTGCGGCCCTTGGCCGTCCTTGCCGCGTCGCCCCAGGTCGAGGGCCTGATCGTGGCTCCCGGCGCCTCGCTCGACGTGGGTGAACCGCTGTGGCCCGGCGCGCAGTTCACGTCGGTCCTTGTCGCGGAGCCGGGCGGTCTGGTGGAGGACCTGGAGCTCGACGAGCCGATGGAGCCCGTACGGTTCCTTCCGCTGCTGCCCATGACGCCGAACGAGGGCGCGTGGAAGCGGGTGCACGGCGCGCAGGCCCTCCAGGAGCGCTGGCTGAGCAGCGGAACGGACCTGCGCGATCCGCTGCGCAAGTCCGTGTCCCTGGACTGAATCCCCTTACGACTGAATCCCCGTACGGAAGAACTCAGTTGGCGAAGACGGTGACGCCGTCCTCCGTCGCGTGCTTCGGTTCGAGCTCCTCGGCTATTGGGGTATCCCCTGCTCGAGCGGAGTCGAGAGCTTGGGGAAGGGTGAGGGCGTCCTTGCGGACCCAGACCACGACCGCGCCGAGCGCCGCCGTGACGGCCGCGACCACGAACGGGACGTGGATGTTGCTCCACTCCTCGATCTTCGGCGCGAAGAACGGCGCCGCGGCGGCCGCGAACCACCGGACGAAGTTGTAACCGGCGCTGGCCACCGGCCGCGGCGCGTCGGAGACGCCGAGCGCCAGCTCGGTGTAGACGGTGTTGTTCACGCCGATGAAGGCGCCGGACAGGATCGTGCAGACGATGGCCGTGGTGTGGTTGCCGTACCCGAGCACGAGCACGTCCACCGCGAGCAGCACCAGCGAACCGCCGAGCACCTTCAGCGAGCCGAACCGCGCCTGCAGCCGCGGGGCCACGAGCACCGAGAAGACCGCGAGCAGCAGACCCCAGGCGAAGAAGATCGCACCCGACTTGTACGGGGTCATGTTCAGCACGAACGGCGTGAAGGCCAGGACCGTGAAGAACGTGTAGTTGTAGAAGAACGCGGAGGCGGCGGCGGACGCGAGGCCGCCGTGGCCAAGGGCCTTGATCGGGGCGAGCAGTGACGTCTTCTGCGCGGGCTTCGGCTGCTCCTTCAGGAACGCCGTGATGCAGAGGAACCCGACCGCCATCAGGGCCGCGGTGCCGAAGAACGGGTAGCGCCAGCTCGCGTTGCCGAGCACCGCGCCGAGCAGCGGCCCGCACGCCATGCCGAGGCCGAGCGCCGACTCGTAGAGCAGGATCGCCGCGGCGCTGCCGCCGGCCGCCGCTCCGACGATGACGGCGAGCGCGGTCGACACGAAGAGCGCGTTGCCAAGGCCCCAGCCCGCGCGGAACCCGACGAGCTCGCCGACCGATCCCGAGGTACCGGCGAGCCCCGCGAAGACCACGACGAGCGCGAGCCCGAGGAGCAGGGTCTTCTTGCCGCCGATCCGGCTGGAGACGAATCCGGTCACCAGCATCGCGACGGCGGTGATCAGGAAGTACGAGGTGAAGAGCAGGGAGACCTGGCTGGCGGAGGCGTCCAGGCCTTTGGCGATGGAGGGGAGGATCGGGTCGACGAGCCCGATGCCCATGAAGGCGACGACGGACGCGCCCGCGGTGGCCCAGACGGCCTTCGGCTGACGCAGAAGACTGGTCGCCCCCTCGTCGAACGGATCCCCTTCCGCGGGGCCTCCTGTGCTGCTGTTCATGCCTGCTCCTCAGCTGCTTCCGTCGAGATCGTTGACGTATACACATATTAGTTAGCCAACCTAAAAGATGCAAGCTACATCTAGTTTTGCCTGGTGACAGCGCCACCGGACGGGTGATCGTCCTTGACGGAGCGACGACCGGGGAGGACCGTTGGGCGCTATGAGGGGCGAACCCAGTTGCCCGAAGTGTGGTGGCCGGGTCAGGGCTCCCGGTCTCTTTGCCGACTCCTGGCAGTGCGATGTGCACGGGACGGTGCATCCGCTGCAACCTGTGATCCCGCCCAGCGTCGAGGCCCTCCAGGTCGTGGTGCACCGCGCGCAGGTGCCGGTCTGGATGCCGTGGCCGCTGCCGGTCGGCTGGCTCTTCACGGGCGTGGCCTGCGCGGGGGACGACCGCAGCGGCGGCCGTGCGACCGCCGTGGCCTGCTCGGGGCCCGCGCCGCTCGGCGGCATGGGCGAGCTGGTGCTCGTCGCCGAGGAGCTCGGCGTCGGTCTCGGCGCGCGGTACGCGGGCATCGACGGCCCGGACCCCGGCCCGTACCTGAACGTCGAGAAGCCGCCGCAGGCCAAGCTGCTCGCGGCCGGGCGGCCGACCCCGATGTGGCATGTGGCGGGCACGCCGGACGACCGTGCGGTCTTCGCCGGCGAGGCGCGCGGCCTGTGGCTGTGGGCGATCGCTTGGCCGGAGCAGTCGGGCCTCTTGATGTACGACGAGCTGGTGCTCACCGATCTGCGGGACGCGGGTGCCGAGGTGGACCTGCTGCCGTGCGGGGCGCTTTCGCCGCGGATCCTGATGCCGTGAGGGCGGATCCCGCTGCCGTCGTGAGGTGAGGGGAGTCTCCTTCGCGACGGCCGGGGGAGCGTGCGCCTCCCGTTATCCTTGAGCTTCCCCCTCGTGACGGTCCCTCGTGGACCTGTCCGTATCCGTCCCGTCAGAGCCTGGAGTACGCGTCGTGCGCATCGACCTGCACACCCACTCCACCGCTTCCGACGGCACGGACACCCCGGCGCAGCTGGTGCGCAATGCTGCCGCCGCCGGTCTTGACGTCGTCGCGCTCACGGACCACGACACCACCCGCGGGTACGCGGAGGCCGTCGCGGCACTGCCCGCAGGCCTCACCCTCGTGACCGGCGCCGAACTCTCCTGCCGCCTCGACGGCGTGGGCCTGCACATGCTGGCCTACCTCTTCGACCCCGACGAGCCGGAGCTCGCCCGCGAGCGCGAGCTCGTGCGCGACGACCGGGTGCCCCGCGCGCAGACGATGGTCGGCAAACTTCAGGAGCTCGGCGTCCCGGTCACCTGGGAGCAGGTCGCGCGCATCGCGGGCGACGGCTCGGTGGGCCGCCCGCACATCGCCGAGGCCCTGGTCGAACTGGGCGTCGTGCCCACCGTCTCGGACGCCTTCACGCCGGACTGGCTCGCCGACGGCGGCCGTGCGTACGCCGAGAAGCACGAACTGGACCCCTTCGACGCGATCCGCCTGGTCAAGGCCGCGGGCGGCGTCACCGTCTTCGCGCACCCTGCGGCCGTCAAGCGCGGGCAGGTCGTGCCGGAGGCCGCCATCGCGGAGCTGGCCGCGGCCGGTCTCGACGGCGTCGAGGCCGACCACATGGACCACGACCCGGCCACCCGCACCCGGCTGCACGGCCTCGCGGCGGACCTCGGCCTCCTGGCCACGGGGTCGAGCGACTACCACGGCAGCCGCAAGACCTGCGTGCTCGGGGAGTTCACCACCGACCCCGAGATCTACGGCGAGATCACGCGCCGGGCGACCGGGGCGTTCCCGGTGCCGGGCGCGGGCGGAAGCCCCGCCGCGTAGCGCGGCTGCACCCCGCACCTCTTCACCTCTTCACCTTTTCCGCCGCCGTCCGCGCGGCACTTTCGTACGACTCACTGCAAGGCCATCACTGTGTTCGACGTCGCCGTCTTCGGATCCCTCTTTCTCACCCTTTTTGTGATCATGGACCCTCCCGGGATCACGCCGATCTTCCTCGGACTCACCTCCGGCCGCCCCGCCAAGGTGCAGAAGAAGATGGCCTTCCAGGCTGTGTGCGTCGCCTTCGGCGTGATCGCGGTCTTCGGGCTCCTGGGCCATCAGATCCTCGACTACCTGCATGTCTCCGTCCCCGCGCTGATGATCGCGGGCGGGCTGCTGCTCCTGCTGATCGCGCTCGACCTGCTCACCGGCAAGACGGACGAGCCGAAGCAGACCAAGGACGTCAACGTCGCCCTCGTGCCGCTCGGCATGCCGCTGCTCGCGGGGCCCGGCGCGATCGTCTCCGTCATCCTGGCCGTCCAGGACGCCGACAGCCTCGGCACGCAGATCTCCGTGTGGGCGGCGATCGTGGCGATGCACGTCGTGCTGTGGCTCGTGATGCGCTACTCGCTGCTGATCATCCGGGTCATCAAGGACGGCGGCGTGGTCCTGGTGACGCGGCTCGCGGGCATGATGCTCTCCGCGATCGCGGTGCAGCAGATCATCAATGGCGTGACGCAGGTGATCAACGGCGGCTAGGCGCCGGCGACGGACGGGGCCCTTGGCATGCCCGGGAGCCAGGGCCCCCGGGCATGCCAAGGGCCCCGTACCAAAGGTGTACGGGGCCCTTCACCTGTGCATCAACCTGTGCGTTACGAGGCCGGGGATTCGGCCGGTCGGATATAGATGCGCTGGCCGATCGCTGCGGCCTGCTGCACGATCCGATTGACGGAGGCGGCGTCTACGACGGTCCGGTCCACGGCGGCGCCGTCGACGTCGTCGAGTCGCATGATTTCGAAGCGCATATGGCTTCTCCCTTCGTCTGGTCATCCTCCTGAAGGAGAACTACTGGAGTTGTGGTCCCCCGGGACAGCTGTGTCCGGTGTTCCACACGGGTACAACGAGTTGCCCCCAGCAAACATTCCCTACGCTAAGGAAATTTTTCGACAGACTAATTACTCACGAGTAGCGAGACCGGTTGTGTTCGCTGCGTGACCACCGGGACAATGGACCCCAATGAACGACGAGATCGACATCAGCGCCCAGATCAGCGTCCAGCTGGAGCGCGCCAACGGACTCCTCGAGCGCGTGCTCGCCGAGGTGGCGAAGACACCGTCCACGCACGCGATCTTCGTCGATGCCGGATATGTGTACGCGGCGGCCGGACGCCTCGCGGTCGGCACGGAAGACCGGCGCGCCTTCGACCTGGACGCGGAGGGTCTGATCGAGGCCTTCATCGACAAGGCGCGCACGATCTTCGCGGACAGCCGTCTGCTGCGCGTCTACTGGTACGACGGTGCGCGGCGCCGCATCCACACCGTGGAGCAGCAGTCGATCGCGGAGCTTCCCGACGTCAAGGTCCGCCTGGGCAACCTCAACGCGAACAACCAACAGAAGGGCGTGGACTCCCTCATCCGGACGGATCTGGAGTCACTGGCCCGGCACCGCGCCATCAGTGACGCGGCCCTGATCGGGGGCGACGAGGACCTGGTCTCGGCGGTGGAGGCGGCGCAGGGGTACGGCGCGCGGGTGCACCTGTGGGGCATCGAGGCGTCCGAGGGCGGCCGCAATCAGGCGGAGCCGCTGCTGTGGGAGGTCGACAGCCAGCGCACGTTCGACCTGGATTTCTTCAAGCCGTACGTGTCCCGGCGTGCCGCCACGGCGACGTACGAGGCGGCGGGCACGCCCCGGCCATCGCGTGAGGACGTCCGCTTCGTGGGCGCGCAGATCGCCGCGAAATGGCTGGCCGAGCGGGGGCGCGCGGCGCTGGTCGACCTGCTGCCGGGGCATCCCTATCTGCCGGGGTCGGTGGACCAGGAGCTCCTGGTGGAGGCCGAGAAGCTGCTGGCGTACTCGCTGCGGGGGCAGTCGGATCTGCGGCGGGCGTTGCGGGACGGGTTCTGGGAGAACTTGCAGACGCGGTATTAGCCGCTGCGGGGCTGGCTGTTGGGGTCAGCCCCTACGCGTTGTTGTTGTTCCCTGGTCCCAGAAAGCGATGAGGGCGGCGGCTGTCTCCGTCGGCCGGTCGGTGTTGGGGGAGTGCTCGGCGCCGGAGACGACCGTGCGGTGGGCGTGCAGCCGGTCCGCCATGTCGTCGAGCCAGGTGATGGGCCAGGTGTCGTCGCGCTCGCCGGAGATGACGTGCTTGCGCAGCGGGACGGCGTCGAGCTCCGCGACGCGGTCGGGCTCGACGCAGAGCTGCTTGCCGGTGGCGATGAGCTGGGCGGGGCTGTGCCGCAGCCAGCGCGTGCGCAGGGCCTCACCGTCGAGGTCGGTGTCCTCGGGCGGGTCAAGGGCCTGCATGGCCGCCCATACGTCAGCCATGGAGAGGGTGGCGAGCGCGTCGGTCAGCATCTTGGCGCGGTCCTGCTGCGAGGGCGAGACGGCGGCGGGGCCGGAGGACATGAGGGTGAGCGAGGCGAAGGTGTCGGCGGGGGCGCTGAGGGTGGCTGCGCGGGCGATGAGGCCGCCCAGGGAGTGGCCGAGAAGGTGCGGGGTGCCGCCGACGGCTGCGGTCTGGGCGAGGACGTCCTGGGCCAACTCGGCCTGGGAGTAAGGGGATTCGTCGTTCGCCGGGCCCTGGGTCTCGTACTGCCCTCGGCCGTCGACGGAGACCGCTCGATACCCGGCATCTGCGATGGGCCTGAGCAGGGCGATGAAGTCCTCCTTGCTCCCGGTGAATCCGGGGAGCAGGAGGACGGTGCCCTTGGCCTGGCCGGCCGGGGGGCGGGCGTCGAGCGCGGCGAAGTCGCCGCGGGCGGTCCTGAGGCGGCGGGCGTCGACGCCGGGGGGCGGGGTGAAGGTCGGGGGCCTGCTCATGCGTCTGAGGCTAGCGGCCTTCGCGGGGCGGTGCCGGGGCTGGGTCTTCCCGGCTCAGGCCGGCGGTGCCTGCGGGCGGCTTCCCGCGCTTCGCGCGGATCCTTCCCGCCCACCCACCCGTTTGCCCCGCGGTGGGGAGGTGGCTGGGTGGGGGCTGGTCGCCGGGGTGTCCTGCGGGAACGGGTCCGGCGCTTCGCGCCGGATCTTCCCCACCCACCCGCCCGTTGCTCCGCGGTGGGAGGGGGTGGGTGGGGGCTGGCCACCGGTGTCGCGCGATCAGCCGTCCCGACGCTTCGCGCCGGACCGCCCCCGCCCACCGGCCCGTTGCCCCACGCGGATTTCCCGCGCCCACCGGCCCGATGCCCTGCGCGGATCTCCCCCGCCCACCGGCCCGTTGTCCCGCGCGGATTTCCCGCGCCCACCGGCCCGTTGTCCTGCGCGGATTTCCCGCGCCCACCCGCCCGTTGTCCCGCGCGGATCCTCCCCACCGGCCCGTTGCCCCGCGCGGATCTCCCGCGCCCACCCGCCCGTTGCCCTGCGCGGATCCTCCCCGCCCGCCGTTGCCCCGCGTGGGTTCTCCCCCGCCCGCTCATCCGGTCACCCTGTGGCTGCGGGGCAAACGGGTGGGTGGGCGGGAAAGATTCGGCGCGGAGCGCCGGGTTGGGGCTGTTGGGGGTGCCCCGTTGCTGCGGGGCGGGCGGGAGAGGTTGGGGCTGCGGGAGGTGGCCTCAACTGGGCGGTGGTGCAAGGGAGTTGCCCGGGTGGTGGTACGCCGAAGGCCCGGCGTCCCTGTGAGGGGAGCCGGGCCTTCGGTTCAGACCTCTCCGGAGCTTCAGCTCTCCGGCGCTTCGGCCGGCGCAGCCACCTTGCGGGCCCTGCGGCGCGGCTTGGTGACGGCGGCCTCCTCGGCGGCAACCGGAGCCTCCGCGGCCTTGCGCGTACGGCGGCGCGGCTTCGTCTCCTCCGTCGGCTGAGCGGGAATCTCGGCCTCGACGGTCTCGACCACGGTCTCCGCTGCCTTGCGCGTGCGGCGTGCCCGCGGCTTGGTGGCGGGCGCCTCGGCCTCGGCCGCTTCCGCGGCCTCGACGACCGGCTCGGCTGCCTTGCGGGTGCGGCGGCGGGGCTTGGTGGCCGGAGCCTCGGCCTCCGTCGTCTCCACGGCCTCGACCGTGTCGACCACGGCTTCCGCTGCCTTGCGCGTGCGCCGTGCCCGCGGCTTGGTGGCGGGCGCCTCGGCCTCGGCCGCTTCCGCGGCCTCGACGACCGGCTCGGCTGCCTTGCGGGTGCGGCGGCGCGGCTTGGCCGCGGGCGCCTCCGCCTCGACTGCCTCGACCGTGTCGACCACGGCTTCCGCTGCCTTGCGCGTACGGCGTGCCCGCGGCTTCGTGGCCGGAGCCTCCGCCTCGGGTGCTTCCGCGACCGCGACCTCGGCCTCGACCACCGGCTCCGCAGCCTTGCGGGTGCGGCGGCGCGGCTTCGTGGCCGGAGCCTCGGCCTCCGTCGTCTCCACGGCCTCGACCGTGTCGACCACGGCCTCCGCGGCCTCCGAGCCGTTCCGCGTCCGGCGACGGCGGCGCGGCGTACGCGGCTCCGTCAGCTCGGCCTCGGGGGCGGACACGGCGGCAGGGGCAGCGGCAGCCGCAGGCGCGGCCTCGGCCACTGCCACGGCCGGAGCAGGAGTCTCCAGCGGCGTACCCGAACGCGTGCGGCGACGCCGACGCGGCGTACGCGCCTCACGCGGCTCGCGCTCCGCCTCGGCAGCCGGACCGCGGTTACGGTCACGACCGCTGTCACGACCGCCATCACGGCCGCCGTCACGACCGCGGTCCCGCCCGCGCGAGCCACCCTTGCCGCCCGTCTCGCCGAGGTCTTCGATCTCCTCGGCGCGAAGCCCGGCACGGGTCCGCTCGGCGCGCGGCAGGACACCCTTCGTGCCCGCCGGGATGTTCAGCTCCTCGTACAGGTGAGGAGAGCTGGAGTACGTCTCGACCGGGTCGCTGAAGTCGAGGTTCAGCGCCTTGTTGATCAGCTGCCAGCGCGGGATGTCGTCCCAGTCGACCAGCGTGATCGCGATGCCCTTGGCACCCGCGCGGCCGGTGCGGCCGATGCGGTGCAGGTAGGTCTTCTCGTCCTCGGGGGACTGGTAGTTGATGACGTGCGTGACGCCACCGACGTCGATGCCGCGCGCGGCGACGTCCGTGCAGACGAGCACGTCCACCTTGCCGTTGCGGAACGCGCGCAGCGCCTGCTCGCGGGCGCCCTGGCCGAGGTCGCCGTGCACGGCGCCCGAGGCGAAGCCGCGCTTCTCGAGCTGCTCGGCGATGTCGGCGGCGGTCCGCTTCGTACGGCAGAAGATCATCGCGAGTCCGCGGCCGTCGGCCTGCAGGATGCGCGAGACCATCTCGGGCTTGTCCATGTTGTGCGCGCGGTACACGTGCTGCTTCGTGTTCGCGACGGTCTGGCCCTCGTCGTCCGGCGCGGTGGCGCGGATGTGCGTGGGCTGCGACATGTAGCGACGGGCCAGGCCGATGACCGCGCCCGGCATGGTCGCCGAGAACAGCATCGTCTGACGCTTCGGCGGCAGCATGTTGATGATCCGCTCGACGTCGGGCAGGAAGCCCAGGTCGAGCATCTCGTCGGCCTCGTCGAGGACCAGGCACTTGATGTGCTTGAGGTTGAGCTTCTTCTGGCCCGCGAGGTCGAGCAGACGACCCGGCGTGCCGACGACGATGTCGATGCCCTTCTTGAGGGCCTCGACCTGCGGCTCGTAGGCACGGCCGCCGTATATGGCGAGGACGCGTACGTTCCGCGCCTTGCCGGCGGTCAGGAGGTCGTTCGTGACCTGCTGGCAGAGCTCACGGGTGGGGACGACGATGAGCGCCTGCGGGGCGTCGGTCAGCTGCTCGGGCTTGGCCCGGCCCGCCTCGACGTCCGCGGGGACGGTGACGTGCTCCAGGAGCGGGAGTCCGAAGCCGAGCGTCTTGCCGGTGCCGGTCTTGGCCTGGCCGATGACGTCGGAGCCGGAGAGCGCTACGGGCAGCGTCATCTCTTGGATGGGGAAAGGGCTGATGATGCCGACGGCCTCAAGGGCCTCGGCCGTCTCGGGGAGAATTCCGAGATCGCGGAAAGTCGTAGTCAGGGCATTGCCTCTTCTGTGAGACGCGGCGCGAGGCGAACGCTGGGGGTCGTGACCGTGCCACTACCGCCGGCTGCTTGGGGGGCGGGGCCGGGGGCGCGGGACCACTGCCTGCGCTCGAGCGCTCGTACCGCTGAGGTTCCCTCCTCATGCCGTCCGCACTGCGCGGGCCGCCTGGAGGGCTGTCGGGTCGGAGCCGATCGGGCCTCCGACCGGGCATCCTCATTCGTACGGCCCGACGAATATTCGGCGGGCGCATTACCACTGTACCCCGGAATCTCGCAGCCGTGTCTGGCGAATTGGTCACGTAGTCGTCGTCACAGTCACTGACCAGGCCCTTACACCTTGCTGCGAGCGGGCTATTGTGCGGTTTATGGAGACGCCTGACACCGCCGCTGACACGCCTGCCGAACCCACTGGAATCGCCGCCCAGGACTGGAAGACCGCCGCCGCCGAGCCGCACTACCGCGCCGCGGTCGTGGACCTGCTCGGAGCACTCGCCTACGGAGAGCTCGCGGCGTTCGAGCGGCTCGCGGAGGACGCGAAGCTGGCGCCGACGCTCGGCGACAAGGCGGAGCTGGCGAAGATGGCGTCGGCCGAATTCCACCACTTCGAGCAGTTGCGGGACCGGCTCTCCGCGATCGGCGCGGACGCGACCGAGGCGATGGAGCCCTTCGTGGCCGCGCTCGACGGCTTCCACCGGCAGACGGCGCCGTCGGACTGGCTCGAGGGCCTGGTCAAGGCGTACGTGGGTGACTCGATCGCCAGTGACTTCTACCGCGAGGTCGCGGCTCGGCTCGACGGCGACACCCGCCGTCTCGTCCTCGGGGTGCTCGACGACACGGGGCACGCGAGCTTCGCCGTGGAGAAGGTGCGGGCCGCGATTGACGCGGATCCGCGTGTGGGCGGGCGGCTCGCGCTGTGGGCCCGTCGCCTGATGGGCGAGGCGCTCTCGCAGTCGCAGCGGGTGGTCGCCGACCGGGATGCGCTGTCGACCATGCTGGTCGGGGGCGTTGCCGATGGGTTCGACCTTGCCGAGGTCGGGCGGATGTTCTCTCGGATCACTGAGGCGCACACGAAGCGGATGGCTGCGTTGGGCTTGGCCGCCTAGGCGTTTGCGGGGTTGCCGTTTCCCCTGCGGGTGGGCTGTGGCTTGTCGCGCCGTTCCCCGCGCCCCTACGGGCGCTGACCCCGCCGTTTTCCCCTGCGGGTGGGCTGTGGCTTGTCGCGCAGTTCCCCGCGCCCCTTCGGGCGCTGACCCCGCCGTCTTCCCCTGCGGGTGCGTCGTGGCTCGTCGCGCCGTTCCCCGCGCCCCTATGGGCGCTCTGACCCCGCCAGTTTCCCCGCGCTCCTACGCCGTCGCTGAGCGACGGCGTAGGCGGGAGCGGCTGGGGCGGATCAGGAGTGAGAGCAGGGCTGCCGCCACGGCCACCGCGCCGGCGATCGTGGCGGGTGCGTGGCCCGCGCCCAGGGCCATGTGCGTGACGAAGGATCCGATCACCGCGCCCGCCGCCCCGGTCGACAGGACCAGGCTGCGCGCCGGGAGCCGGTGGGACAGTCGGTGGGCCGCGCCCCATGCCAGGGCGAAACCGAGCAGTGCGGAGCCGAGTGCTTCCAGAATCACAGGGTGTTCCCTCCCTCGCGGCCAGGTGCAAAACGGTCGTAGCCGGTCTTACCCCTGAGGGCCGGAATGCAATCCTCCAGACCCTCGGCGCGCGGGGGCGCGTCAACACACGAGAACGGCCCGGTGGTTGTGACCACCGGGCCGTTCTCGTCGTTCGTCCTGCGTGCAGCGCCCGTGAACTACAGGGCGCTGAAGCCCACCTTGCGTGCGGTCGGCTCGCCGAGCTCGACGTACGCAAGGCGGTCGGCCGGAACCAGGACCTTGCGGCCGTGGTCGTCCACGAGGCTCAGCAGCGGCGACTTGCCGGTCAGCGCCTCGGACACCGCGCGCTCGACTTCCTCGGCACTCTGGGTGCTCTCGAGCACGATCTCGCGGGGCGCGTACTGCACGCCGATCTTGACCTCCACGGCTTTGTCCCTCCGACGGTCAGTGATGTGCGCGGGCGTCCGCGCCGTACTCAGCACACATTAGCCCGGTGAAGCGACGCCCATGCTTCCGCCGCTGCACGCCAGTAGCGAACAGAGATCGGGAACAGAACGCGAGAAGGCGAAACCGGGGTCAGTGGCCTTCCAGGCCGTGCAGCGGGAAGCCCGCGATACCGCGCCAGGCCAGCGAGGTGAGCAGCTCCACCGCCTTGTCGCGCGGGACCGTGCTGCCGCTGGCGAGCCAGTACCGGGCGACCACCTGTGAGTAGCCGCCGAGGCCCACCGCGAGCAGCATCGCCTCGTCACGGGGCAGGCCCGTGTCCTCGGCGATGACCTCGCAGATCGCCTCCGCGCACTGGAGCGTGACCCGGTCCACGCGCTCGCGGACCGCGGCCTCGTTCGTGAGGTCGGACTCGAAGACGAGGCGGAAGGCACCGCCTTCGTCCTCCACGTACGCGAAGTAGGCGTCCATCGTGGCCGCGACGCGCAGTTTGTTGTCCGACGTGGAGGCAAGTGCCGTGCGGACGGACTGCAGCAGTGATTCGCAGTGCTGGTCGAGCAGGGCGAGGTAGAGGTCGAGCTTGCCGGGGAAGTGCTGGTAGAGCACCGGCTTGCTGACTCCGGCCCGCTCGGCGATGTCGTCCATCGCCGCCGCGTGGTAACCCTGCGCGACGAAGACCTCCTGAGCCGCGCCCAGCAACTGATTGCGTCGGGCACGACGCGGCAGGCGTGTGCCCCGAGGGCGCGCTGCCTCTGTCTGCTCGATGGCTGTCACGCCGCCTCCCATGATCGTGAATGTGCGGTGTGCGCCGCGCGGCCATCGTACTTTTCGGTAACCGTGATGTGCGCGGTACGAGCGGAGAATTTCACGGACTGGATAGCCGTGAAAGCCGTGCGTAGCAGGGCAAACACGGGCAGCTCAGCGATAGTCGTCCTCGTCGATGCTGACGACGCGGGCCTGCTCGGCCAGATCGGCTTCGTTGGCCGCGTCCGTGTCGGCGTCCAGCAAGGAGTCGTCCTGGTGAGGTGTGAGGTCGGTCTGCTGCTCCGCGCTGTCGGCCTCAGGTGCCTCAGCGCTGATATCGGCGTTCTCTTCGGCCTCGAAGGTCTCGGGGTCGGACGGGTCGACGGTCATCGTGGCTCTCTTCCCTAGCGGACTAGTGGTGCGAGTGCCCTGTTCGCCCTCTTCCATGAGCCTCTTCTGCGAGCCTCTTCTACGAGCCTCTTCTACGAGCCTAGGAGACTGTCGAACCGGGCGCTACGCGATCTCCGGGCCACATCGTCCGGATCTGTGACGGCGAACACACGAACCACCGTGTGATCGTCTCGTAACATTGCCGCATGTCTTCGACCGAGCTGCCGAACGTGATCGCCGCCTCCGTCGCACCCAAGCCGGGTGCCGTCGGGGTCGCGGCGGGCGAGCGGCTCGACTCGGTCCCCCTCCCCGGACTCACGCTCTCGGTGCGCTCCAGGCCGTCGGTCCGCGAGGGCCTTCCGCCCGCGCTGTACGTCCACGGGCTCGGCGGCTCCTCGCAGAACTGGTCGGCCCTGATGCCGCTCCTTGAGGGCGTCGTCGACTGCGCGGCGCTCGACCTGCCGGGGTTCGGCGACTCGCCGCCGCCGGACGACGGCAACTACTCGGTCACCGGGCACGCACGCGCGGTCATCCGCTATCTGGACGCGCGCGACGACGGGCCGGTGCACCTGATCGCCAACTCGCTGGGCGGCGCGGTCACCACCCGTGTTGCCGCCGTCCGCCCCGACCTGGTCCGCACCCTCACGCTGATCTCGCCCGCGCTCCCCGAGCTGCGGGTGCAGCGCACGGCACTGCCGACCGGGCTCCTCGCGGTGCCCGGCGTCGCGCGGCTCTTCACCAGGCTCACCAAGGACTGGACGCCCGAGCAGCGGGTCAGCGGCGTCATGGCGCTCTGCTACGGCGACCCGGGCCAGGTCACGCCCGAGGGGTACAGCGCGGCCGTGCGGGAGATGGAGCGCAGGCTCGCCCTTCCGTACATGTGGGACGCGATGGCACGCTCGGCGCGCGGCATCGTGAACGCGTACACGCTGGGCGGGCAGCACGGCCTGTGGCGGCAGGCGGAGCGGGTGCTCGCGCCGACGCTGCTGATCTACGGCGGCCGGGATCTGCTCGTCTCGTACCGCATGGCCCGCAAGGCCGCCGCGGCCTTCCGTGACTCACGGCTGCTGACACTGCCGGACGCCGGGCATGTGGCGATGATGGAGTATCCGGATACGGTGGCCACTGCGATCCGCGAACTCCTCGCGGACACGGGCGAGTTGCATGCATCCGGTCATTCGGGCGCGGGGAGCTGAGGCGGCGAGTGGGACGTCATAGCCGCCGGGGTTCGGCCGACCTCGCAGACAACACGGGCAACACGAATACCGACGACATACCGTCACCGCAGGGCGCGCGCCCGCCGGGTCCCGGCACGGGACGCCGCAGGCGCGCCCCGGGGGACGGCGGCACGCCCGCGCACGGAGTCCCGCAGGCCACCCCGCCGCACGGCATGCCCCAGGCCACCCCTTCCCACGGCACGCCGCACGTCCGCGGCGGGCACCCCGAGCAGCGTGAGCCGGGCGGGGGCTGGGGATCAGGGCCGCGGATGGGCGCCGCCTACGGAGCGCCGGGCACGCGCACCGGGCCGCCCCGTGTGCCGGGACCACGACGTGAGTACGTGGACGCGTTCGGCGAGGAGTTCGCCGACGAGGACCTCTTCGCGGGCGGCGGCGCGACCGAAGCCCTGCCCACGAGGGCCGGCGAACCGCCCCGCGACCCGTACGCCTCCGTCACCGACTGGGACCGCGCGGTCGACGAGGACGAGGAAGCGCACGGAGACCTCTGGTCCGATGGGGCGCATGGCTCCGGTGGGGCCGACGGAGCCGACGACGAGGCCAGGGACGGCAAGGGAGGCGGGAAGGGCCGTACCTTCACCGGGATAGCCGCCGCCGCTGTCACCACCGTCCTCGCGGTCGTCGTGGCCGGTCAGGTGACCGACGGGCCGAAGGATTCCGCTCCCAAGACGCAGGCCGCGAAGGGCCAGGGCGCCCGCGACGCGGGCCAGGACGCGTCCCGCTCGGACGACAGGCCCACGCCTCCGGAGTCCGCCCCGGCGACGTACGAGACGAAGATGGCCAAGAAGTACCCGCTGGACGCCAAGCTCACGGCGTCCGGTGACTTCGACGCCATGGCCGGGTTCGACAAGGCACCCGGCAAGGGGCAGAAGTTCCGCTACCGCGTCGACGTCGAGAAGGGGATGGGCCTCGACGGCGAGCTGTTCGCGTCGGCCGTCCAGAAGACCCTGAACGACGACCGGAGCTGGGCGCACGGCGGTGGCCGCACCTTCGAGCGAATATCTTCGGGGAAGCCCGATTTCGTCATCACGCTCGCGAGCCCGGGGACGACCGGGAAATGGTGCGCGAAATCAGGGCTCGACACCCTGGAGGAGAACGTCTCCTGCGACTCCGCGGCGACGGACCGCGTCATGATCAATGCCTACCGGTGGGCGCAGGGTGCCAAGACCTACGGCGACCGCATCCATCCGTACCGGCAGATGCTGATCAACCACGAGGTCGGTCACCGGCTCGGCTTCAACCACACGGACTGCACGAAGGACGGCGACCTCGCGCCCGTCATGCAGCAGCAGACGAAGTTCCTCGACCACGACGGAATCAAGTGCAAGGCCAACCCCTGGGCGTTTCCCAAGAGTTGAGACGGAAGTGACCGGCATGCGGTCGGTTCTCGATGGGCGGCGTCGGTCGGCAGCTTTGACATCCGCGACAAGTTCGTTCATATTTCTCCGCATGTCGCCTCGTCACGCCTCCTCGCGCGCAGCCCTTGAGCTTGCGCTCTTCGGCGTGAGCGCGCTCTGCGTGTCCGACATCCACTGTTGCTGACGCCCGCCCCTGGCGCGTGCGTCGCTTTCTCTCCGGACCTTGTGCAACTTGTGTGCCCTTTGCACCCTTTGCGGTCCTGACTGACCTTCATCGGCGACCCCGGGGCGAGCTCTGCTCCTTTCCCCTGCTGGTTCTCCGAGAGGTCCTTTCCCATGCGTCAATCGTCCGTCATAGCCCGCCGCGTGGCAGCGGCATCCGTCAGCCTCGTCCTGGCAGCGGGCGCCGCCGCCTGCGCGGGCCCCGAGGACAACGACGCCGGGAGCGGCGGCGCCGACGGCAAGCCCGCCAAGGGCGGCACGCTCACCGTCCTCAACAGCGACCCGCAGGTCGACTTCGACCCCGCGAGGCTCTACACCTCCGGCGGCGGCAACGTCCCCTCGCTCGTCTTCCGCACCCTGACCACTCGCAACCGCGAGGACGGCGCCAAGGGCTCGGAGGTCGTGCCCGACCTCGCCACGGACCTCGGCAAGTCCAGCAAGAACGCCACGGTGTGGACGTACACCCTGAAGAAGGGGCTCAAGTACGAGGACGGTTCGCCGATCACCTCCGCCGACGTCAAGTACGGCATCGAGCGCTCCTTCGCCGGTGAACTCTCCGGTGGCGCTCCCTACTTGAGGGACTGGCTGATCGGCGGCGACAAGTACGCCGGGCCCTACAAGGACAAGAGCGGCAAGGGTCTGGAGTCGATCGAGACGCCCGACGAGCGGACCATCGTCTTCCATCTGAACAAGCCGGAGGGTGAATTCCCCTATCTGGCGACGCAGACGCAGTTCACGCCCGTCCCCAAGAGCAAGGACAAGGGCACGAAGTACGAGGAGCACCCGGTCTCCTCGGGCCCCTACAAGGTCGTCAAGAACGAGAACGACGGGGAGCGCCTGACCCTGGAGCGCAACCCGCACTGGTCGGCGAAGACCGACCCCGAGCGCAAGGCCTACCCGGACAAGATCGACGTGCGCTCCGGCCTCAACTCGTCCGTCATCAACCAGCGGCTCTCGGCGGGCCAGGGCGCGGACGCCGCAGCCGTGACCACCGACACGAACCTCGGCCCCGCCGAACTCGCCAAGGTCACCGGCGACAAGGCCCTGGCCTCGCGCGTCGGCACCGGGCACTTCGGATACACGAACTACCTCGCCTTCAACCCGAAGGTGAAGCCCTTCGACGACCCGAAGGTGCGCCAGGCCATCTCGTACGCCGTCGACCGCTCGTCCGTGGTCAACGCCGCGGGCGGCTCCTCGCTCGCCGAGCCCGCGACGACGTATCTGCCGAACCAGAAGTCCTTCGGATACACGAAGTACGACCACTTCCCGGCGGGCAAGGCCGGCAACCCGAAGAAGGCCAAGGAGCTCCTGAAGGAAGCCGGTCACAAGGACGGGCTCACCATCACGCTCACCCACTCCAACGCCAAGGACTTCGAGACGAGCCCGGAGATCGCCACCGCGATCCAGGACGCCCTGAAGAAGGCCGGGATCACGGTCAAGCTGGAGGGCCTTGAGGACAACGACTACTCGGACAAGGTGCACAGCGCCAAGGACGAGCCGGGCCTCTTCCTCGCCCACTGGGGTGCCGACTGGCCCTCGGGCGGCCCCTTCCTCGCCCCGATCTTCGACGGGCGGCAGATCGTGAAGGACGGCGCCAACTTCAACACCGGCTTCCTGGACGACAAGTCCGTCAACGACGAGATCGACGAGATCAACAAGCTCACCGACCTCGACGCGGCCGCCAAGCGCTGGGGCACCCTCGACAAGAAGATCGGCGAGCAGGCCCTGACCGTGCCGCTCTTCCACCCGGTCTACAAGCGCCTGTACGGCAAGGACGTCAAGAACATCGTGATCAGCGACTGGACGGGCGTCCTCGACGTCTCCCAGGTCGCGGTCAAGTAGGGCGAACGGTTCAACTCACCATGAGCGAGGCCCTGTTGGCCTCGGAGGCGGGGACGGGCGCGCAGGCGCCCGCCCCGACTTCCGGTGCCCGTCAGTTCTGGCGGCGGCTGCGTGCGCAGCGTGCCGCCCTCGTCGCGGCGTCCGTCGTCGCGCTTCTCGTCCTGGTCGCGCTCGCCGCGCCGCTGCTCACCGCCATCGAGGGCCAGGACCCCAGTACGTACCACCCCGACCTCATCGACTCAGGGCGCGGGGGCGTGCCCATCGGCTCGTTCGGCGGGATCAGCGCCGAGCACTGGCTCGGCGTCGAACCGCAGACCGGGCGCGACCTGTTCGCCCGCCTTGTCCACGGCGCGCGCGTCTCCCTCGGCGTCGCGCTCGCCGCGACCCTCGTGCAGGTGCTGCTCGGCGTCGGCGTCGGCCTCGCGGCCGGGCTCGGCAACCGCCTGGTCGACCAGGTGCTCAGCCGCGCCACCGACGTCATCGTCGCCATGCCGCTGATGGTGCTCTCGCTCGCCCTGATGGCGATCGTGCCCAGCGGCTTCCCGCGTCCCGTCCTGGTCGCCCTGGTCATCGGGCTCGTCGCCTGGGGCAGCACGGCCAAGATCGTGCGCGCGCAGACCATCACCCTGAAGGAGCTCGACTACGTGGCCGCTGCCCGGCTCAGCGGCTGGAGCACCTGGCGCATCGCGCGCCGCGAACTCCTGCCGGGGCTCGCCGCCCCCGTCATCACCTACGCAGCGCTGCTCGTCCCGATGAACATCACCGTGGAGGCCGCGCTCTCCTTCCTCGGCGTCGGCGTCAAACCGCCGACCGCTTCCTGGGGGCAGATGCTGACCTCGGCCGACATCTGGTACCAGGCGGCGCCGCAGTACCTACTGCTTCCGGCAGGGGCGCTGTTCGTGACCGTGCTCGCGCTGACCGTCCTCGGGGACGGCGTGCGGACCGCGCTCGACCCACGGGCCGCGTCGCGGCTGCGGATCGGGACCGGACGGAAGCGGGAGGGCAAGGCATGACAGGCCTTCCGCACAGCATGACCGGCTTCCTCCTGAGGCGCTCGGTGGGCGCTCTCGTCACGCTGCTCGCCATCTCCGTGATCATCTACGCGGTCTTCTACGTCGCTCCCGGCGACGTCGCGCAGATCACCTGCGGCCCGCGCTGCTCACCGGGGCAAGTGGCGCAGGTCTCCGAACAGTTGCGGCTCGACGACCCGGTGTACGTCCGCTACTGGGACTTCCTCCAGGGCATTGTCACCGGCCAGGACTACTCGACCGGTACCGGCGTGGAGCACTGCGACGCCCCCTGCCTCGGGCTCTCCTACCAGAGCGACCAGCAGGTCACCCAGCTGATCCTGACGAAGCTGCCGGTCACCGGGTCGCTCGCGCTGGGCGCCATGGTGATGTGGCTGATCCTCGGGGTCGGCACGGGAGTCCTCTCCGCCTGGCGGCGCGGGCGCGTCACCGAGCGCGTCCTGACCGCCGTCACGCTCGCGGGCACGGCCACGCCCGTGTTCGTCATCGGCCTGCTGCTGATGATCGTGGTCTGCGGGCAGCTGAACTGGCTGCCCTTCCCGCAGTACGTCCCGTTCACCGACGACCCCCAGCAGTGGGCGTGGAACCTGCTGCTTCCCTGGCTCTCCCTCGCCCTGATCGAGGCCGCCAAGTACGCGCGCCTGACCCGCGCCTCGATGCTGGAGACCCTCGCCGACGACCATGTGCGGACCTTCCGTGCGTACGGCGTCGGGGAGCGCTCGATCATCGGCAAGCACGCCCTGCGGGGCGCGGTCGCCCCGGTCATCGCGCTGAGCGCCAACGACTTCGGGTCGATGTTCGGCGGCGCCGTGCTCAGCGAGACGCTCTTCGGGCTTCCCGGCATGGGGCGCGAACTCGTGCACGCGGTCAAGGTCGTCGATCTGCCGGTCGTGGTCGGCATGGTCCTGGTGACCGGCTTCTTCGTGGTGCTCGCCAACGCCGTCGCGGACGTCCTGTACGCGGTGGCCGACCGAAGGGTGGTCCTGTCATGAGTCCGGCCCAAAGCCTCGTCCAAGTGACTGACCTGGTGGTCGACTTCGGGGACGTCCGTGCCGTCGACGGGCTCTCCTTCACGCTGGAGAAGGGCGCCGCTCTCGGCCTGGTCGGCGAGTCGGGGTCCGGCAAGAGCACGGTGGCCTCCGCACTGCTCGGGCTCCACCGGGGCACCGGCGCGGGCGTCGGCGGCACGGTGCGGGTCGGCGGCATCGACGTACAGGAAGCGTCCGGTGAGGAGCTGCGGCGGCTGCGGGGCGGGAAGGCGGCGATGGTCTTCCAGGACCCGCTGTCCTCCCTCGACCCGTACTACGCGGTGGGCGACCAGATCGCCGAGGTGTACCGCGTGCACACCGGAGCCTCGCGCCGGGCGGCACGCGCGCGTGCCGTCGAGGTGCTCGACCGGGTGGGCATTCCGGATGCTGTTCGCAGGGCGCGTTCCCGGCCGCACGAGTTCAGCGGCGGCATGCGGCAGCGGGCGCTCATCGCCATGGCGCTCGCCTGCGAGCCCGAGCTCCTGATCGCCGACGAGCCGACGACCGCCCTGGACGTCACCGTGCAGGCGCAGATCCTCGACCTGCTGCACACGCTGCGGGCCGAGACCGGGACGGGACTGCTCCTGGTCACCCACGACGTGGGCGTCGCCGCGGAGAGCGTCGACGACGTCCTGGTCATGCGGCACGGGCGGGCCGTCGAGCGGGGGCCCGTGCGCGAGGTCCTCGGGGCGCCCGAGGAGGCGTACACGCGGGAGCTGCTCGGGGCGGTGCCCCGCGTGGACGCGCCGCGCGAGGCGGCCTCGCGCGCGCCGGGTGACGTGGTCCTCGAAGCGGTCGGTCTGCGGCGGGAGTTCGGGCGCGGCAAGCGCGCGTTCGCCGCCGTGGACGGGGTGTCGCTCACCGTCCGCAGGGGAGAGACGCTCGGGGTCGTGGGGGAGAGCGGCAGCGGCAAGACCACCCTCGGGCGGATGCTGGTGGGGCTGCTCGAACCCTCGGCGGGGGAGATCCGCCACGGCGGGGGCGAGGAGAAGCCGGGCGGCGCGGAGAGGCCGGGCGGCGTGGAGAAGTCGGGCGGTGGCACGCTGGCCGGTGTGCAGATGGTGTTCCAGGACCCCGTCTCCTCGCTCAATCCGCGCCGCGGCGTCGGGGAGTCCATCGCCGATCCGCTGCGCGCGCGGGGTGAGCGGGACGATTCCGTGGTGCGCGCTCGCGTGCGCGACCTCATGGAGCGCGTCGGGCTCGATCCGGCGTACTACGGGCGCTATCCGCACGAGTTCAGCGGCGGCCAGCGCCAGCGCGTCGGGATCGCGCGGGCCCTCGCCGCCGAGCCGCGGATCATCGTGTGCGACGAGCCGGTGTCGGCGCTCGACGTGACCACGCAGGCGCAAGTGACGGCTCTGCTTGCCGAACTGCAGCAGGAGTACGGCCTCGCGCTCGTCTTCATCGCGCACGATCTCGCGGTGGTACGCCAGGTCAGCGACCGGGTCGCGGTGATGCGGCAGGGGCGGATCGTCGAGCAGGGTTCCGTCGACGAGGTCTACGGCTCGCCTCAACAGGCGTACACCAAACAGCTGTTGGCCGCCGTGCCCGCGCTCGATCCGGAGGCCGCGGCGCAGCGTCGCACGGCCCGCAGGGAGCTGGCCGCAGCTTAACGCTCAGTAGCGAAAGAGCGCTCTCTCGGTGTCATAGCGCGACGGAACGCTACCGGCACGGGAAAGTTACGGCCGTTCACCCCTTTTGGTGGCGTGATGGACAACCGTCCATCACGCCACCGTCATGTCCGCATACGTTCGTCCCGCTGCGAGCCGCTGGTCCAACGGCGGCTCTCCATATGGGAGATCGGGGGTGTACGCGTGCGCATCGGACTGCTTACGGAGGGTGGCTATCCGTATGTGAGCGGTGACGCCAGGCTCTGGTGCGACCGGCTCGTGCGCGGGCTCGGGCAGCACGAATTCGACATCTACGCCCTCAGCCGCAGCGAGCGGCAGGAGGCGCAGGGCTGGATCGAGCTGCCGCCCCAGGTGAACCGCGTGCGCACGGCGCCCCTGTGGACGGTCGACGACGACGGCATCGCCTTCGGCGCCGGGTACGGACGGCGGGCGCGGCGGCGCTTCGCGGAGTGCTTCGGCGAACTGGCCGCGGTGGTCTGTGACTCCGGGGCGGGTGCCGCCGCGGGGGCCTCCGATGCTGGTGACGCGTTGGCGGACCGTTTCGGCAGTGCGCTCTACGGCCTCGCCGAACTGGCAAGGGACCAAGGCGGCCTCGTCGGCGCACTGCGCTCCGAAGCTGCCGTGCGCGCCCTGGAGGGCGCGTGCCGCGCGCCGGGCGCACTCCGCGCCGCACGCACCGCGCGCGTGCCCGACCTCCTCGCCGTGGCGGGCCTCCTGGAGCGCGCCCTGCGGCCGCTCTCCCTCGACTGGTACGGGGACGACGGCCTCGGCGCGGTGGACCTGTGCCACGCCACGTCCGGCGGCCCGGCAGCGATCCCCGGCCTCCTCGCCAAGCACTTCTCCGGGGTGCCGCTCCTGGTCACCGAGTACGGCATACAGCTGAGGGCGCACTACCTCGCGACCGGCGACGAAGCGCTGAGCGCACCCGCGCGGGCGCTGCTCACCTCCTTCCACGGCAGGCTCGCCGCCGAGGTGTACCGCCAGGCCACGATCGTCACCCCCGGCAACACGCACGCCCGCCGCTGGCAGGAGCGGTGCGGCGCCGAGCGGGCGAAGCTGCGCACGGTCTATCCGGGCATGGAGGCCTCGCGCTTCGCGGAGGTCGGCGACCGGGAGGACCCGGGCGACCCCGACACCCTCCTCTGGGTCGGACGCATCGAGCCCGCGAAGGACCTGATCTCCCTGCTCCACGCCTTCGCGGAGGTCCGCAAGGAGGAGCCGAAGGCGCGGCTGCGCATCGTCGGGGCGCCCGCGGAAGGCCAGGAAGCGGCCGCCTACCTCGCGCACTGCAAGGCGCTCGCCGCGCAGCTCTTCCCCGACGAGGCCCAGGGCGCGCACGCCGTCGGGGACAACCCCGTGTCCTTCGAGGAGATCGGTGCGCCCGAGGTGCCCGACCTCGAGGACGCGTATGCCGCGGGGAGCGTTGTCGTCCTTTCGAGCGTCGTCGAGGGCTTCCCGATCAGCCTGGTCGAGGCGATGTTCTGCGGGCGCGCGACGGTCTCCACGGACGTCGGCGCGGTCGTCGAGGTCATCGGAGGCACCGGTCTCGTGGTGCCGCCGCGCAATCCGCGTGCGCTCGCCGAGGCGTGCGTGGCGCTGCTGCGCGACGCCGGGCGGCGCGAGCGGCTCGGGGCTGCGGCGCGTGCGCGGGCGCTCGAACTGTTCACCGTGGAGCAGAACATCGAGGCGTTCCGCGGCATCTACCTGGAGATCGTCTCGCACTGTCCGGTGCGCAGGGAGGCGGTCGACGACGCGGGCGAGCCGGTGCCGTTCGGCAACCCGGCGGAGGCGTACGTGCCGGGACGGTGGGCGGTCGCCGCGGGCGGCGGTGACGCGGGCTCGGGCCCGGGAGGCGCGCCCAGCTGGGCGCAAGAGGCGGACGGGCCGGAGCGGTTGCCGGAGCGGTTGAAGGGGGCGGGCGTATGAGCGAGCAGCAGAAGACGGACGCGCCACGGGCTCCGGGGAGCCCCGGCGGGTGGGATGTGCGCTCGGAGGAACTGGTGGCCGACGCGGCACTGGTGCGGGAGCCCGCGGCCTGGCGGGGGACGGGGACGGCAATGGGCGGTGGCGCCGGAGCCGGAATGGGGGCCAAGCCCGCGCGGCGCGGAGCCGTCGACCCCGTGAAGGCGCTGATGCACCGGCACCGAGAGCTGTGCGAGCGTGCCGTCGACCCGCTGGAGATCGCCGCGGGTCTTGAGGCGCACGGAGTGACCGACCGCACCGCGGCGCGGTTCAGGCACCGGGACGTGTTCGCGCTCGCCGAGGAGATGTACGCGCGCGTGCCGCGTGACGAGGAGGAGCGTGCCGTCCCCGATGTGCCTCCCTCTCAAGGGGCGCCCGAAGTGCCCGCCGGGTGGGCGCTGTTCGCCCTGCTGCCGGGTGTGGCCTGCGCGATCGCCGCCGTGGGGTGGGAGCTGAGCGAGGGGCGTGCGCGGCTCGCGGTGGGGCTCGGCGGAGCGCTCGCCGTGGCCGTCGCTCTGCGCGTGGCTCTTCGGTACGGCCCGCTGCGGACCGCGCACCATGTCGTACCGGCCACGCGCGCGTGGGTCTGCCTTCTCGTCGCGTACGCCCTCTTCGGCGACGGGCTGCTGCGGGCCGCCGTATCGGGCGGGCCCGATGGACCCTGGGCGCCGTCGACCGCTGCCGCACTGGGGCTCTCGCTCGCTGTCGCGCCCGCGCTGTGGTGCGCGCGGCTGTTCTCCGTGGGGGCACGGCGACGTCTTTCGCTCAGCCGGGGGCTCACCGAATTCACCGCCTCTGTCCGGCCGTTGCTCCTGTGCGTGGTCGCGCTGTACCTGTGCGCCCTGGGAGCACTGCTCATGGGGGCCGGCGCCGCCTATGGGGTGCCGGCGTCCGCCGGGGCCTGGGCGCTCGGCGCGCTGCTGCTGCTCGCCCGGCTGCTCTCCTCGTACGGATTCATGCGGGCGCCCCTGCTGATGCTGGGGGCCGCGGGAGCGGCGGAGGCGGTTGCGCTCGCCTCGGTGTTCGCCGGGCGGCTGCCCGGGTGTGCGTGGCTGGCGGCCCCGGTCGAGGGGGCGGTCCGGGCCTGGGGGTCCGGAGTCGTGCCCGTCGTCGCGTGCGGCGCCGCCGCGGGCGTGCTGCTGCTCCATTCCTCGCGGGTGCTCAGCCGGGCGTCCGCGCATGCCGACGGGGCGCCTTGAGCGTGCGCGCCGCGGTCGGCGGCCACTCGAAATCTTTCTCTCCCGCGGGGCCGACACCGCGGGCCTTACCCCGTGAATTACGGCAACCCCCTGAAGGAGAACGCCAGATGAGCACCCCCAGCATCCGAGAATCCAAGCCGGGAGCCGCCCGATGAGGGTGCTGTTGATCGGAGCCAACGGATACCTCGGCCGGTTCGTCGCCGACCGGCTGCTCGCCGACCCGGCGGTGCAGCTCACCGCGCTCGGCCGCGGTGACGACTCGGACGTACGGTTCGACCTCGCGAGCGGCAGCCCCGGCGCGCTCACCCGCTTCCTGGACGCCGTGCACCCGGGAGTCGTCATCAACTGCGCGGGGGCCACCCGTGGCGGTGCCCGCGAGCTGACCCGGCACAACACCGTCGCCGTCGCCACGATCTGCGAGGCCCTGCGCCGCAGCGGATGCGGGGCGCGCCTGGTGCAGCTGGGCTGCGCCGCCGAGTACGGGCCGAGCCAGCCGGGGTCCTCCACCGCGGAGGACGCCGTGCCCAGGCCCGGCGGGCCGTACGGAGTCAGCAAGCTCGCGGCCACCGAGCTGGTCCTCGGGTCCGGTCTCGACGCCGTCGTCCTGCGGGTGTTCTCGCCCGCGGGCCCCGGCACCCCGGCCGGATCGCCGCTCGGGCGGCTCGCCGAGGCCATGCGGCGGGCCATGCAGGCCGGTGACGGCGAGCTCAAGCTCGGGGGCCTCGGCGTGCAGCGGGACTTCATCGACGTACGCGATGTGGCGCGCGCCGTGCACGCGGCCTCGCTCTCCGCGGCCCAGGGGATCGTGAACATCGGCGCGGGCCGGGCCGTGCGGCTGCGTGACGCGGCGGCCGTCCTTGCGCGCGTCGCGGGGTACGGCGGAGCGCTGCACGAGCTCGACCAAGTGGGCCTGAGGCAATCCATCGGGCACCCCCGCACCGAATCCGACCACGGGAGCCCGGCCGCCTACCCCTACCCCGACGGGTGCGGCAGCTGGCAGCAGGCCGACGTGCGCACCGCGCGCGACCGGCTCGGCTGGCGCCCCCGGATCAACCTCGAAGAATCACTCGCCGACATCTGGATGGAGGCGGCATGCCGCATCTGACCAGCACAGCCACAGGCACCGCACACACCGACGTACGTCTCGGCTTCGGCATCCCGGGCTTCGCGCACCCTCTCGTCGCCCCCGCCGAGTGGTCCCAACTCACTCGCCCCGGTGCCCCTTTGCACTGGGTCGTGCTGAACGTGAGCAGGGGACCGGGCGACCGCCCCGACCCGCACTGCCTGGAGGCGGCGGGGCGGCTGCGGAACGCGGGCGTACGTGTTCTCGGTCACCTCGACGTGATGTACGGAGCACGCGGCTTCGGGGAGCTCGTCTCCGACGCCCACCGCTACCTCGACTGGTACCAGGTCGACGGCTTCTCCCTTGACCGCTGCCCCACCGAGCGCGCCGCTCTCCCGGAGGTGCGCAGGACGGTCACGACCCTGCGCGCGCTCTGTGACGACGCGCACATCGTCCTGGGCCACGGCACCCATCCGTATCCCGGATACGCCGAATCCGCCGACCAGTTGGTGACCTTCTCCGGCCCCTGGAGCGACTACCGCTGGTCACAGGTGGCCGAGTGGACCGCCGACTATCCGCCCGAGCGCTTCTGCCACTTCGTGCACGGCATGCCGCGCGGCCATCTCGACGAGGCGCTGCGCATCGCACGCTGGCAGGGCGCTTCGACGATCTACTTCACCGACCGCGTGGACGGTGGGGGAGCGGACGACCCCTGGGAGTCGATGCCCGGGTACTGGGACGAAATCGTCTCGCGCATCGGAACGGGCGTCTCGGAATGAAGAGGGGCGTGGCAGTGTTACGGAGAGAACACCCGTTCCGAAACACCGACCAACGGAGTCCCCGTGTCGCTGCCACCCCTGGTCGAGCCAGCATCTGAGCTCACCGTCGACGAGGTTCGCAGGTACTCCCGCCACCTGATCATCCCCGACGTCGGGATGGACGGGCAGAAGCGGCTGAAGAACGCCAAGGTGCTGTGTGTCGGCGCCGGCGGCCTCGGGTCACCGGCGCTGATGTATCTCGCCGCGGCGGGCGTCGGCACGCTCGGCATCGTGGAGTTCGACGAGGTCGACGAGTCGAACCTGCAGCGCCAGATCATCCACAGCCAGGCCGACATCGGCCGCTCCAAGGCGGCGTCGGCGAAGGACTCGGTCCTCGGCATCAACCCGTACGTGAACGTGATCCTCCACGAAGAGCGGCTCGAGGCCGAGAACGTGATGGACATCTTCAGCCAGTACGACCTGATCGTCGACGGCACGGACAACTTCGCCACGCGATACCTGGTCAACGACGCCTGCGTGCTGCTCAACAAGCCGTACGTATGGGGTTCGATCTACCGCTTCGACGGCCAGGCGTCCGTCTTCTGGAGCGAGCACGGCCCGTGCTACCGCTGCCTCTACCCGGAGCCCCCGCCCCCCGGCATGGTCCCCTCCTGCGCCGAGGGCGGCGTGCTCGGCGTGCTCTGCGCGTCGATCGGCTCCATCCAGGTCACCGAGGCGATCAAGGTCCTGGCCGGCGTGGGCGACCCGCTGGTCGGGCGCCTGATGATCTACGACGCCCTGGAGATGCAGTACCGCCAGGTCAAGGTCCGCAAGGACCCGGACTGCGCGGTCTGCGGCCCGAACGCCACCGTCACCGAGCTCATCGACTACGAGGCCTTCTGCGGCGTCGTGTCGGACGAGGCCCAGGAGGCGGCGCTCGGCTCGACGATCACTCCCAAGCAGCTCAAGGAGTGGATCGACGCGGACGAGAAGATCGAGATCATCGACGTGCGCGAGCAGAACGAGTGGGAGATCGTCTCGATCCCCGGCGCCAAGCTGATCCCGAAGAACGAGTTCCTCATGGGCACCGCCCTGGAGAGCCTTCCGCAGGACAAGAAGATCGTCTTGCACTGCAAGACGGGTGTCCGGTCCGCGGAAGTCCTCGCCGTGCTGAAGTCCGCGGGCTTCTCCGACGCGGTGCATGTGGGCGGCGGCGTGATCGGCTGGGTCAACCAGATCGAGCCCGACAAGCCGGTCTACTAGGCGTAGCGCCTGAACGGAGATGGGGCCCGCACCTTGCTGAAGGTGCGGGCCCCACTTCTTTGAAGGCTTGGGGATCCGGGGCTCAGGTCTCGCAGACCGTGCCGTCCTTCGGTGCCTTGCCGTCCAGGAGGTAGGCGTTCACCGTGTCGTCCACGCAGCCGCTGCCGCTGCCGTACGCCCCGTGGCCCTCGCCCTTCCAGGTCAGCTCGACGCCGACACCCTTGCCCAGCTCGTCCGCCATCTTGCGGGCGCCTTCGTAAGGCGTGGCCGGGTCTCCGGTGTTGCCGACGACCAGGACCGGGGCGGCGCCCGGAGCGCTCACGTCGGGGGAGTCGTGCAGACCGGCCACCGGCCAGTCGTGGCACCAGCCCGCCGTGTCCCAGCCCATGAACTCGCCGAAGACCGGCGATATCTCGCGGAACTCACCGAGCTGTTGCTTCGCCTCCGCGGGCGTCGTCCGCGCCTTGGCGTCGCGGCAGGAGATCGAGCGCTGCGAGTGGCTCTGCGTGCTGTAACGGCCCGACGGATCCCGTTCGTTGTAGGCGTCGGCCAGCTGGAGCAGCGCCGATCCGTCGCCCTTCTCCGCCTGCTCCAGGCCCCGGGTCAGGGCGGGCCAGCTCTGCTTGCTGTAGAGGGTGACCGTGATGCCGGTGAGCGCCAGGGACTGGGTGAGCTTCCGGTCGCCCGATCCGGGCAGCGGCTTCGCGTCGAGACGCTTCAGGAGGCGCACTATCTTCTGCGAGCCCGCCTCCGGGTCCTGGCCCGAGGACTTCAGGTAGTTCTCCAGGGCGCGCTGGAAGCCCCGTGCCTGGTTCTTGGCGTGGCCCACCGAGTCCGCGCTCGGGTCGACGACGGCGTCCAGGGTGAGGCGTCCCACCTTCTTGGGGAACAAGTGGGCGTACGTGCCGCCCAGTTCGGTGCCGTACGAGATGCCCATGTAGTGCAGCTTCTCGTCGCCGAGCACCTGGCGCATCACGTCCATGTCCTGGGCGGCCTCGACCGTCGAGACATGGCCGAGGAGCTTGCCCGAGTCGCGCGCGCAGCCCGCGCCGAAGTCGGCCGCGTCCTTGAAGTACGCCGCTTCCTCGGCCGGGGTGTCCGGAGTGAGGTCGACGGACTCCGCGGCCTGTGTCTCCTTGTCGCTGCGACAGCGCACGCCCTCGCTGCCCGCGACCCCGCGCGGGTCGAAGCTCACCAGGTCGTACCGCTCGCGCAGCGTGTCGTACATGTCGGCGAACGACGGCAGCATGGAGACGCCGGAGCCGCCGGGTCCGCCGAAGTTGAACAGGAGCGAGCCGATGCGCTCGCCCTTGCCGGTGGAGCGGGCGCGGATCAGGGCGACGTCGATCGTCTCGCCGTCCGGCTTCGCGTAGTCCAAGGGGACCTTGAGGGTCGAGCACTGCCACTCGGATCCGGGCGCCGGGTCGCTGCCGGTCGCCTTGCAGCCGCCCCAGTCGAGCTTCTGGGTGGTGAGCGAGGCGGGCAGCGTCGAGGAGGGGTCGGGCTTCGGCGACTGCTCGGGGCCGGTCGGCGCGGGCCGCGCGTCGTCCCTTTCCCCGTCCTCGCCGGAACCGCCGCAGCCGGCGGCGAGCCCCGCGACCAGGACCCCTGCTGCGGCAAGGGCCGCTGACCGTACGAAACGCGGCATGGAGCGCTTCCCCCCTCGGAAGACAGTCAAGCCATAGTAGGCACGGCCGCTGACAAGGGTCTCGGGGGCCCGCCTGGCCCCGGTGTCCTCACGAGCAGACCGTGCCCTCCTTGGGCACCGTGCCGTCGAGCAGATATCCGTTCACCGCGCCGCGCACGCACTTGTTCTTGCTGTCGTACGCCCCGTGCCCCTGGCCCTTGTACGTCAGCTCGACCCCGACGCCCTTGCCCAGTGCCTGCGCCATCTTCTTGGCGCCCTCGTACGGCGTGGCCGGGTCGCCCGTGTTGCCGATGACGACGATGGGCGCCGCGTCCGGCGCGCTGACGTCCGGGTGCTCGGCGGCGCCGTCCACCGCCCAGTCGGTGCAGCCGACCATGCCCCACGCCAGATAGTCGCCGAACAGCGGCGACGCCTCACGGAACCCGGGGAGCTTCTTCTCGACGTACTCCGGGGTGTAGCGCGCCTTGTCGTCAGCGCAGTTGATGGAGATGTTGGCGGCCTGGATGTTGCTGTACGTACCGTCTTCGTTGCGGCCGTTCATGGAGTCCGAGAGCGTCATCAGGATCCTGCCGTCGCCGTCGTACGCCTGGTCGAGGCCCTCGGTGAGGTACGGCCAGAAGTCCTTGGAGTACAGCGACTGCGCGATGCCGTTCGTGGCGGCGGTCTGCGTCAGCTTGCGCGGCGGCAGCGCGGGCAGCGGCTTGGAGTCCAGCTCCTCGAGCAGCCCCGCGATCTTGTCCTTGACGTCCTGTTCGGTGTCGCCGACGGGGCAGTCGTCGACCTTCGACGTGCAGTCCTTGGCGTAGTTGTCGAGCGCGAGCTGGAAGCCCTCGGCCTGGCCGAGCGAGCCCTGCTCCGCCGTCTCGGTGGGGTCGACGACCGCGTCGAAGACGGCCCGGCCCACCTTCTCGGGGAACAAGTGCGCGTAGACGCCGCCGAGTTCGGTGCCGTACGAGATGCCGAAGTAGTGCAGCTTGTCGTCGCCGAGCACCTGGCGCATCAGGTCCATGTCGCGGGCCGCGTCGGTGGTGCGCACGTGGGGGAGCACCTCGCCGGAGTTCTCCTCGCAGGCTCCGTTGAAGCTCTTCACGTTGTCGACGAGCTTCTTGCGCTCGGCGTCGTCGTCGGGCGTGGAGTCCTCCTGGAAGTACGCGTCGAGCTGTTCGTCGTCCTCGCACTCGATGCCCGCGCTGCGGCCGACGCCCCGGGGGTCGAAGCTCACCAGGTCGTAGCGGGTGCGCAGCTTGGCGTAGTCCTCTCCGAAGGCGGGCAGCGTGGTGACGCCCGAGCCGCCGGGGCCGCCGAAGTTGAAGACGAGCGAGCCGATCCGCCGGTCCTTCTCGCCGCTCGCCGCGGCGCGGATCAGGGCGATGTCGAGGGTGTCCCCCTTGGGCTTGTCCCAGTCGAGCGGGGCCTTCATGGTGGCGCACTGCCACTCGGCGCCGCCGGGCAGCGGGGACGGGGCCTCACCGCCGCCCTCGGATGCGGCGGGCGCGGGACAGTCCTTCCAGCTCAGCTCCTGGGCCGACAGGTCGGTGTCCTTGGAGGCCTCGGAGTCCTTGGAGCCGTCACCGCCGCAGGCCGCGAGGGTCGCAGACAGCAGGACGACGGTGGCGGCGGCACGCGCCTTGAGGTTGGGCATGCTCCCCATCCTGCGGGGGGCGCAGACGGGGCGCACGGCTGCTTCGGCCTTCCGTGGACCGGCGTCCTTCTCCTAGGAGAAGGCCCTTCCTCCTCCTAGAGAAGGCCCTTCCTCGTCAGGTGGTTGAAGAACAGCCACCCCGGAAGCACCGGCAGCCACAGCGTGAGCAGCCGGTACAGAAGCACCGCGGGCGCCGCCACGTCCTTGGGCACGCCCACCGCGATCAGACCGAAGGTGAGCGTCGCCTCGACCGCCCCGACACCGCCGGGCGTGGGCGCCGCCGAGCCGAGGGCGTTGCCGGCGAGGAAGACCACGGCCACGCTGGCCAGGGTCAGCGGCTTCATCTCCGTGGTGCTGAAGGCCCGTACGGAGGCGTCGAGACAGAGCACGAACAACAGCGTCAGGAGCAGCATGCCGCCGATGCCGGTGAGCAGCTTCTGCGGGCGCTGCAGTACGTCGAGCATGCGCGGCACGACGCCCGCGAACAGCGAGCGCACGCGCGTGACCACGAACTTCCGCAGGAACGGGATCGCGGTGACCACAAGCACGAGCACGGCGACCGAGAGCAGACCGGCGATGACGGTGCGGGAGGGCGACAGGGACGGCGTCTTCTCCGTGCCCGTCACATAACCGAAGATCATCAGCAGCATGATGTGCGAGCCGAGCCCGAACAGCTGCGAGGCGCCGACGCTCGCCACCGCGAGGCCGGAGCGCACCCCGGAGCGCTGCAGGAAGCGCGTGTTGAGCGCGACACCGCCCACCGCGGCGGGCGCCACGATCTTCACGAACGAACCGGCGACCTGCGCCTGCACCGCCCGCAGGAACGGCACACGCTCCGGCACGAAGCCGAGCAGGCTCATCGCCGCCGCGAAGTAGCTCAGCGCCGAGCACGCCACGGCCACCAGGACCCAGCCCCACTCGGCCTCGCCGATGATCGTGTTGAAGTCGACGTGGGTGAGCTGCGAGAGCAGGAAGTACGCGCCGATGGCACCGGCGATGAAGCTGATCAGCGTGCGCGGCCTGATCCGCTCCAGCTGGGCGGGCTCGACAGGCGCCTGCGGACGGATGAGCAGCACCTGGTGGCGGATCTGGGTGAGCAGGTCCTCCTCGCGGGCCTGGTCGAGCGCCACGTCTATGGCCTGCTTCTCGGCCTGCTTCTCCGCGCGCACGGTCTTGCGGTCGGGGCCCTTGGTGCCGTCGACCGTCTCCGCCGCTTCCGCCGCCGCGGTCGCGTCCGCCTCTGCCGCGCGGGCCAGCTTGTCCTTGCGGGAGGCCTCGAGGACCGCCTCGCGCTCGCGCTGCGACCGCTCCCTGGCGAGCTTGCGCAGGGTGCCGCGGGTGGAGCGGGTCAGGGCGATGGGCTGGAGCAGCGGCAGACAGTCGGCCACCGAGTCGGGGCCGAGGACGTCGACCGCGGTCGCGACCGCGCGCTCGGCGCCCACGCGCAGGCCGAAGGCGGTCAGGAGCTGCGCGATGTCCATCCGCAGGACCAGATCGCCCGCGGCGATCTCGCCGCCCCGCAGATCGGTCAGGATCACCGTGCCGGAACGATCCACCAAAATCGCGTCGCCGGCGAGCCTGCGGTGCGCGATCCGCCGCGACTGGAGCGCCTGCACCTGCCGCCAGGTGTCGCACAGCAGCTCATCGGTGATGACGTCGTCCGGCAGGGAGTCCAGGGTGCGGCCGCCCGTGTGCTCGTAGACGAGGATCACCGCGTCGGGGCCGAGCTCGGAGGTGGCGATCAGCTTGGGGGCGTTGGCCCCGGCCGCGATCGCCGCGTACGCGAGGAGTGCCTCCTGCTCCAGGGCCTGGCGCAGCGACTGCAGGCTGCGGCGCTGGGTGATGCCGCGCAGCGTGAGCCTGCGCCACACGCGGTAGAAGAAGCCCTGCGCCTGTTGCTCGCGGTCGATGACCGTGACGTCCAGGGGCGGGCCGTCCTCAAGCGTGACGAAGTAGCGCCGGCCCCGGTCGTGCTCGCTGTCGGGGGACTCCTCGCGGGCCGCGCTCACGGGGTGGAAGCCGACGTGCCGCAGACCGGCGAGGAGCGTCTGGCCGGTGGGCCGGACGTTCGGTGAGCCGACCGCGTAGAGCGTTCCGTAGGCCACGCTCCAGCCGAGCAGGACCGTGAGGATGATCGAGAACGGCGTCGTGTAGCCGGTGACGAGCATGGTGAAAGCGTCGAGCAGCAGCACCACCCACAGCACCACGCGCCAGCGTGGTCTTCGGGACATCCCGACGGCGGTCATGTACGCGATGACGGGCGCGAGATAGCCGTGCACCGGATCGGTGAGCGCGTGCAGATCGCCTGGCGAGGGCCGGGTCAGCGCCTCCTGGATGGAGTCCGGTGCGGCCTTGGCGACCCAGAGGTCGGTGGCGAGCGTCACGCCGTGCGCGAGGACGGCCGCGAGGACGCCGTCGGCGATGCGCAGCCCGTCCCGCTTGACCAGGCGTTCGATGGCGAACGCGACGGGGACGAGCAGGACACCGATGCTCGCGGTGAGGCCCGCGAACTTGATCAGGAGGTCGGGCGCCTGGTCGGTGCCCTTGTCGATGTCCTGGGCGAGACCCGACGTCGTGCCGTGCGCGAACGCGGCGATGGCGAGGACGATGACGATTCCGAGGACGCCGACGAGCAGTCGCATCAGGTCCGAGGGACGGTGCACGCGCGCGGCGAGCAGCGGTTCGTCACCGGCGACGCGGTCGGTGTGGGCTCCCTCGTCGTCGGCGCAGTCGTCCCGGACGAGGGAGGCGCCGGCGTCCTGCCCGGCTCCGGGCCGACCGTCCTCGTCCTTGCCGGACTTCTCGAACTTCTCGTGCTTGTTCAGGGAGTGCCCACCGGTGTCCGGGTGCGCCTCGGCCGCAGGGGTGCCCGCCGACTCATCGGGGTGCACATCCTGCTGCTCCGTCGCCTCTTCTTGATCTCGTATCACCAGTCACCGCCCGCACGATGGTGGCATGCCGTACCGACAGAGGGGGGCATCAGGGTGCAATGCGGGGGCGCAAAGTGTTCACCGAGCTCCAGTTTGTCTCGTACCGCACACTCTGTCGCGGGCCCGTCACTGTGTCGGTGGGGTACGGCAGGATGGTGCGGATGAGCGAGGAGAGCGGAGCCGCCACACCACCGGAGCAAGGTCTCTCGGCGTACCCGGAGTACGCCGAGCGGGTCTTCGAGGTCGCGGAGCTGATCCCTCCGGGTCGGGTGATGACGTACGGGGACGTCGCGGAGTGGCTGGAGGAGGGCGGCCCCCGGCAGGTCGGCCGCGTGATGGCCCTCTACGGGGACGCGGTTCCGTGGTGGCGCGTGGTGCGCGCGGACGGCCGGCTGCTGCCGGGCCACGAGCTGCGGGCGCTCGGCCACTACCGCGCGGAGGGCACGCCGCTGCGCGAGGCGGGCCGCGCGTCCGAGGGCCATGTGCCGCGCCTGGACATGCGTCGGGCGCGCTGGGACGGCGCTCATCCGGGTGAGGGCGAAGGCGGCGATCCGCGCGGAGGCGGCGGCGCGGGTTCGCGCGACGGCGACGGCACGGCTTCGCGTCGAGGCGGCGGCGCGGTGCGTGGCGGCGCGGTGGGAAGCGGCGGTGCCGCTCGTCCGCAGGCTCCGGGGGCTCACACCTGACAGCTTCGGCCATCCCGCGGCGTCGCGGGGGACCGGTGGCCCGTACGGGGGAAGCCACACGTCCCGCACGCCCGCTGGCGTAGCGTCGACAGCACGCATTTCTCTCACCCCGCAGCCATCGCGCAGCCGTTTTTCACCACGTACACCCACCAGGACCGGCGACCCACGTGAGCTCCACTTCTTCCGCCCGGCACACCCGGCACCCGTCGCACCGCCAGGTGCGACAGGGGGCCCAGGGCGCCTATCGACTGGTGCGTACACCGCCGGTCCGCGTGGACCCCCCTCGTCTTGACGCACGGCAGCGCGCGGTGGTTGACCACCCCGGAGGACCGCTGCTCGTCCTGGCGGGACCCGGCACGGGCAAGACGACGACCCTCGTGGAGTCCGTCGCCGCGCGGATCGCGAAGGGCACGGAGCCGGAGCGGGTCCTTGTCCTCACCTTCAGCCGCAAGGCCGCGGTGGAACTGCGCGACCGCATGGCGCTGCGCATAGGAGCGGCCAACGCCCCGCAGGCGACGACCTTCCACTCCTTCTGTTACGCCCTCATCCGCGCCTACCAGGACGCGGACCTGTTCGTCGAGCCGCTCCGGCTCCTCTCGGGTCCCGAGCAGGACGTGGCGGTACGGGAGCTCCTCGCGGGCCAGATCGACCTGGCGGGCGAGGGGCGCTCCCACGTCCGCTGGCCGGACGAGCTGCGCGCCTGCCTGACGACGCGGGGCTTCGCCGACGAAGTGCGCGCGGTCCTCGCCCGCAGCCGTGAGCTGGGCCTCGGCCCCGACGCCCTGGAGGCCTTCGCCCGCCGCGCGGGGCGCCCGGACTGGGGCGCGGCGGCGGCGTTCCTCGCGGAGTATCTGGACGTACTCGACATGCAGGGAGTGCTCGACTACGCGGAACTGGTGCACCGCGCGGTGCTGCTCGCGCGGCGTCCCGAGGTCGCGCGGGCGCTCGGCGCGCAGTACGACGCGGTGTTCGTGGACGAGTACCAGGACACGGATCCCGCGCAGGTGAGGCTGTTGCACGCGCTGGCCGGGGGCGGACGCTCCCTCGTCGCGTTCGGCGACCCGGACCAGTCGATCTACACCTTCCGGGGCGCCGACGTGAACGGCATCCTGGAGTTCCCCGACGACTTCCCGCGCACGGACGGCACAGCGGCGCCGGTGGAGGTCCTGACGACCTCCCGCAGATCGGGATCCGGCCTCCTGGCGGCCACGCGCCTGCTGACCCGGCGCATGCCGCTGACCAGGCTGCCCGCGGAGAAGGTGCGGGCCCACCGGGACCTGACGGCGGTCAGGGACGGCGGCCGCGTCGAGGCGTTCACGTACCCGACGTCCGGCGCCGAGCTCGACAACATCGCGGACATCCTGCGCCGCGCGCACCTGGAGGACGGTGTCCCCTGGGGTGAGATGGCGGTCCTGGTCCGCGCGGGGGCCCACACGATCCCGGCGGTCCGCCGCAGCCTCACCGCGGCGGGCGTCCCCCTGGACGTCGACGGCGACGACATCGCCCTGCGCCACGAGCCTGCGGTCACGCCGTTGCTCACTGCGCTGCGGGCGGTGGCCATGGGGGTGGTGTCCGAGCCTGCGCCTGCCGGGGCAGGGGGTGAGGCTGATGCTTGGCCTGCGGCTGGGGTCGGCCCTGGGGCGGAGTCGGCGGTTGAGGCCGCGACTGAGTCTGAGCGTGCGGGTGCGGCTGGGGGTGCGGCTGGGGCAGAAGCCGACCTCGGTCCGGATTCGGAGACCGAGGCCGGGGCTTTGGCCGATCCCGATCCCGAGTACGGGCGTCGGCTCGCCGCTGATGCCGATGCCGATGCCGATGGCGATCCCGGGTCCGAATCTGCGGCCAAACAGGCTGAGCCCGAGCCCGAGCCCGAGGCTGGGGCCCTGGCCGACCCCGAGTCCGCCCCCGCCCCCGAAGCCACCGCCCCCACCTGGCTCGACACCGAGACCGCCCTGACCCTCCTCACCTCACCCCTCGCCGGCATGGACGCCGCCGACCTCCGTCGCCTCGGCCGGGCCTTGCGTGCGGAGGAGCGTGCCGCGGGGAATCATCTTCCGCCGCCCTCCGACGAGCTCCTTGCCCGCGCGCTCGCCGAGCCGGAGCGGCTCGTCGCGCACGACCCCGCGTACGCGCGTGGTGCCCAGCGGCTCGGTGCGCTGCTCCGCAAGGCCCGTGAGCGGCTCGCGGGCGGCGGCACCGCCGAGGAGGCGCTCTGGGAGCTGTGGGACGGCACACCGTGGCCGCGCCGCCTTGAGCGGACCGCACGCCGCGGCGGCGCCGCCGGGCGCAACGCGGACCGGGATCTCGACGCCGTCTGCGCCCTGTTCGCGTACGCCTCCCGCGCCGAGGAGCGCACCGGCGGGCGCGGCGCCCTCAACTTCCTTGAGGAGACCGAGGCGCAGGACATCGCCGCGGACACCCTCACGCGCAGGGCGGTACGCCCCGAAGCCGTACGCCTGATGACGGCGCACCGTTCCAAGGGCCTCGAGTGGCGGCTCGTGGTGGTCGCGGGCGTCCAGGAGGGCCTCTGGCCCGACCTGCGCCGCCGCGGCTCCCTCCTGGAGGCCGACCGCATCGGAAGCGACGGCCTCGCCGAGCCCCTCACTCCCGGAGCGCTCCTCTCCGAAGAGCGCCGGTTGTTCTACGTGGCCGCCACGCGCGCGCGTGAACGCCTCGTCGTCACCGCAGTCAAGGCGCCCGCGGACGACGGCGACCAGCCCTCCCGCTTCCTCACCGAACTCGGCGTCGAGCCCAAGGACATAACGGGCCGCCCGCGCCGCCCCCTGTCCGTCGCCGCGCTCGTCGCCGAGCTGCGCTCCACCACCGTCGACCCCCGCGTCTCGGAGCCCCTGCGCGAGGCAGCGGCCCACCGCCTCGCCCGGCTCGCCGCGCTGAGCGACGCCGACGGGCGCCCCCTTGTGCCGTCGGCGCACCCGTACCGCTGGTGGGGCATGTACGAGCCGACGGCGAGCGAAGTCCCCCTGCGGGACCGGGACAAGCCCGTGGTCCTCTCCGGAAGCGCCCTGGACCAGCTGGCCAACACCTGTTCCCTGCAGTGGTTCCTGGGCCGCGAGGTGAAGGCGGACGCCCCCGCGACCGCCGCCCAGGGCTTCGGCAACGTGGTGCACGTCCTGGCCGACGAGGTCGCGTCCGGCACGACACCCGCCGACCTCGCCGTCCTCATGGAGCGCCTCGACTCCGTCTGGGACACGCTGGCCTTCGACGCGCCCTGGAAGTCGGAGCAGGAGAAGGGGCACGCGCGCGTGGCGCTCGAACGCTTCCTCCAGTGGCATGTGACGGACCGCGCGGCCCGCACCCCCGTCAGCAGCGAGCACGACTTCGACGTGACCCTCGAAGCGGGACCCTACGAAGTCCGCGTACGCGGCTCCATGGACCGCGTCGAGCAGGACGCGCAAGGCCGTGCCTACGTAGTCGACTTCAAGACCGGCAAACAGGCACCCACCGCCGCCGAGGTGGCCCGCCACCCGCAGCTCGCCGTCTATCAACTCGCCCTCCGCGAGGGCGCGGTCGACGACGCCTTCGAAGGCGTGCGTCCGGAGGCGGGCGGCGCGGAACTGGTGCAGCTGCGCCAGGGCGCCGCCAAGAAGGACGGCGGCGAGACCCTGCCCAAGGTGCAGGCCCAGGAGCCGCTCGAAGGGGAGTGGGTGGGCGACCTGCTCGCCACCGCGGCAGGCAAGGTCCTCGACGAACGCTTCTCGCCCACCACGGGCCAGCACTGCACGCACTGCGCCTTCCGAGCCTCGTGCAGCGCGCGGCCGGAGGGCCGGCAGGTCGTGGAGTGAGGTGGTGGCAACAGCACCGCCAGTGGCCAACGTCACGTCTCGGCAGCCGCTTTCATAGCAGCCTCACAGGCCATCTAAAGTCTCGGTAAAGCTGATTTGTGCACCAGTGGACCCTCCGATCGTGCACCTTCCCGAGGAGATACAGACATGGCAGCCAACCGGAAGCTCCTGGCCGCGGCAGTCGCGTGTGCCACCGTGTTCGTCGGCGTCACGGGCTGCTCCAGCGAGGAGAAGGACCCCTTCGAGGGGATGAGCGCCGACAAGATCGCCAAGAAGGCGGCCGACGCGTCCAAGGGCGCGGGCTCCTTCAAGGTGACCGGTGAGGGCAAGCAGGACGGCAAGCCGCTCCACGTCGACTTCTCGGTCGCCAAGTCCGGTGACTGCAAGGGCAAGATGGACGGCGGCGCGGACGGCACCGCCGAGCTCCTCGTGTCCGGCGACACGCAGTACATGAAGGGCGACGAGGCGTTCTGGAAGGACGCCATGAGCGGCAGCGGCCAGGCCTCGCGCCTCAAGGGCAAGTGGGTGAAGTCGCCCAACGCCGGCGGCGAGGGCGTCTGCGACGCGGACGCCATGTTCCAGTCCAAGGAGCTCAAGAAGCTCAAGCGTGAGGACGACTCCGAGGTCGACGGCAAGAAGGCGGCCGTGCTCACGAAGAACAAGTCGGGCAAGAAGACCACCTTCTACGTCGCCGCCGAGGGCAAGCCGTACTTCCTGAAGGTCGTCTCGACCGGCAAGGACGACCCGGGCACGATGAACTTCAGCGACTACGGCACGCCCGTGTCCGTCAAGGCCCCGGCGCCGAGCGAGGTCATGGACATGGAAGAGCTCATGAAGCCCTGACGTCCGAAAGCCCTGACGCCAGGAAGCCCTGACGCCATGAGTGACGGCGGCCACTGACAGCCGGAGATGCCCCGATTGTCAGTGGCCGCCGCTAGCCTCTCTGACGTGCCACCTCGTATCACCGACCCCGAGCAGCTCAAAGAGCTCCTCGGCATCCCGTTCACCCCGGAGCAGACGGCCTGCATCACCGCGCCGCCCGCCCCGCAGGTGATCGTGGCCGGAGCCGGGTCGGGCAAGACGACGGTGATGGCGGCCCGCGTGGTCTGGCTGGTCGGCACGGGGCAGGTCGCCCCCGAGCAGGTCCTCGGCCTCACGTTCACGAACAAGGCGGCGGGCGAACTCGCCGAGCGCGTGCGCCAGGCGCTCATCAAGGCCGGGGTCACCGACCCCGAGGCGCTCGACCCGGACAACCCTCCGGGCGAGCCGGTCATCTCCACGTACCACGCCTTCGCGGGCCGCCTCCTGACCGACCACGGTCTGCGCATAGGGCTCGAACCCACCGCCCGTCTCCTCGCCGACGCGACCCGCTTCCAGCTCGCCGCGCGCGTGCTGCGCGAGGCACCGGGCCCGTATCCCGCGCTGACCCGTTCCTTCCCCGACCTCGTCAGCGACCTCCTCGCGCTCGACAGCGAGCTCGCGGAGCATCTCGTACGGCCGGACAAGCTCCGCGCGTACGACACCGAGCTGCTGCGCACCCTGGAGGGCGCCAAGCTCTCCAACGCCGACCTGCGCAAGGTGCCGGAGACGGCGGAGGCACGGCTCGAACTGGCCGAGCTGGTGGGCCGCTACAGGGAGGCGAAGCGCGCCCGCGACCTCCTCGACTTCGGCGACCAGATCGCCCTGTCCGCGACGCTGGCCCGCACCCGCACGGAGGTCGGCGAGATCCTGCGCGAGGAGTTCCGGGTCGTCCTGCTCGACGAGTATCAGGACACCTCGGTGGCCCAGCGCATCCTCCTGGCAGGCCTCTTCGGAGGCGGCACGGGCCACCCGGTGACGGCGGTCGGCGACCCCTGCCAGGCGATCTACGGCTGGCGCGGCGCCTCCGTGGCGAACCTGGACGATTTCCCCGAGCACTTCGCACACGCCGACGGCCGCCCCGCGGCCCGCCACGCGCTCAGCGAGAACCGCCGCAGCGGCGGCCGCCTCCTGGACCTGGCGAACGGCCTCGCGGAGCCGCTGCGCGCGATGCACGCGGGCGTGGAGGCCCTGCGGCCCGCGCCAGGCGCCGAACGGGACGGCATGGTGCGCTGCGCCCTGCTGCGCACGCACGCCGAGGAGATCGACTGGCTCGCCGACTCCATCGCGCACCTCGTGCGCACCGGGAAGGCCCCTGGTGAGATCGCGGTCCTGTGTCGCACAGCCACCGACTTCGCGCAGATCCAGGGGGCACTGGTCGCCCGCGACGTCCCCGTGGAGGTCGTCGGCCTCTCCGGGCTGCTGCACCTCCCGGAGGTCGCCGACCTGGTCGCCGTCTGCGAGGTGCTCCAGGACCCGGGCGCGAACGCCTCCCTGGTGCGTCTGCTGACCGGCCCGCGCTGGCGCATCGGCCCGCGCGACCTCGCCCTCCTTGGCCGCCGCGCACGCCTCCTCGTACGCCATGGGCACGCGGCCCCCGACGACCCGGACCGGCGGCTCGCCGAAGCGGTCGAGGGGGTCGATCCCGCCGAGGTGACATCGCTCGCGGACGCGCTCGACACGTTCCTGGAGACGCCCCTGGACGACGACACGGAGGACGACGGTCTGCCCTTCTCGCCGGAGGCGAGGGTGCGGTTCGCACGTCTCGCCGCCGAACTGCGCGATCTGCGCCGCTCCCTGGCCGACCCGCTGATGGACGTGCTGCACCGGGTGCTCGCCGTCACGGGTCTCGAAGTCGAACTCTCCGCGTCACCGCACGCCCTCGCGGCCCGCCGCCGCGAGACCCTCTCGAACTTCCTGGACGTCGCCGCGTCCTTCGCCGCGAACGACAGCGGGGCGAGCCTGCTGGCCTTCCTCGCCTTCCTGCGGACGGCCGCGCAGTACGAGAAGGGCCTGGACAACGCCCTGCCCGGCGGCGAGAACACGGTCAAGGTGCTCACCGCCCACAAGTCCAAGGGCCTGGAGTGGGACGTCGTGGCTGTCCCCGGCCTGGTCACCGGGACGTTCCCCAGCACCCAGGGCCGCGAGAAGTGGACCGCCCAGGGCAAGGTCATCCCGCACGAGTTGCGCGGGGACGCGGCGACCCTGCCCGACATAGAGGCGTGGGACTCCCGGTCCATGAAGGCGTTCCACGAAGACATGAAGGAGCACCAGCGCACCGAGGAGCTCCGCCTCGGCTACGTGACCTTCACCCGCCCCCGCTCGCTGCTCCTGGGCTCAGGCCACTGGTGGGGCCCTTCGCAGAAGAAGCCGCGCGGCCCCTCGGACTTTCTTCAGGCGCTGTACGACCACTGCGCGGTGGGTCACGGGGAGATCGAGGCCTGGGCGGACGAACCGGAGGAGGGCGAGGAGAACCCCGCCCTGGTGGAGGGCGCCGCCGAGCACGCGTGGCCGCTCCCGCTGGACGATGCGTCCCTGGCCCGGCGCCGGGCCGCCGCGCAGACGGTCCTCACGCATCTGGACCGGCTGACGGGCGATCTGACGGGGGAGGGGGCGCCGGACGACGCCCGCTCGCACGAAGAGCCCCACCCGTCGGCGTACGACGACGTGCCCCCGTCCGAGGACCCGGACTGGCCGCCGCCTCCGGAGGACGAAGAGCCGCCCTACGAAGAGCCGCCCTACGAAGAAGCCGGGCTGCCCGAGGCCGATGACCCCGATGACCCCGACGACTGGGACTCCTGGACGGCGGCCCGCCCGGCGATCCCGCACCAGGCCGCCGCCCCGCCCTCCGGACCCGACGCCCGCCCGCACCCCGCCGACCCCGCTGCCGAGCCTGTCCCGAAGCCCGCCCCGGAGCCGGTGGTCGTCCCGGAGGAGCCCCGCCTCACCCCGGAGGAGACCCGCACCCTCGCCTCCTGGGACCGCGACCTGGACGCCCTCACCGGCGAACTCCTGCGCGCCCGCGAGGCGATCAGGGACATCCCCGTCCCCGCCTCCCTCACCGCGTCCGAAGTGCTGCGCCTGGCCGCCGACCCGGAGGGCTTCGCGCAGGAGCTCGCGCGCCCCATGCCGCGCCCGCCGCAGCCCGCGGCCCGCCGCGGCACCCGCTTCCACGCCTGGGTGGAGACCCGCTTCGAGGAGCTGCGCCTCCCGCTGCTCGCCCCCGACGACCTGCCGGGCGGCGGCCCGGGCGAGGCCGAGATCGCCGACGAACGCGATCTGGAAGCGCTCAAGGAAGCCTTCGAGCGCACCGAGTACGCCCACCGCACCCCCCACCGCGTCGAGGTGCCCTTCCAGCTGACGCTCGCGGGCCGCGTGGTCCGCGGCCGGATCGACGCGGTGTACAAGGAGGTCGACGGCGACGACGTGACGTACGAGATCGTCGACTGGAAGACCAGCCGCAACCGCACCGCAGACCCTCTCCAGCTCGCCGTGTACCGCCTGGCCTGGGCCGAGCTGCACGACGTGCCCCCGGAGTCCGTGAAGGCGGCGTTCCTGTACGTGCGCAGCGGCGAGACCTCCCGCCCCGCGCACCTGCCGGGCCGGGCCGAGCTCGAGCGGATCCTGCTGGAGGAACCGGGCGGGCAGCCTGGTGACGAACCACCGGACGATCCGGCTCCCGGGGGCGGCTAGGCTCGTGACCATGAGCCAGTCCGTTGACAGTGACGTCAGTGGCGTCAGCGCCGTTCGTACGTACATCCAGACCCACCGTGCCGCCTTCCTCGACGATCTCGCCGAGTGGCTGCGCATCCCGTCCGTGTCGGCACAGCCCGACCACGCGGAGGACGTGCGGCGCAGCGCGGACTGGCTCGCGGCCCAGCTCAAGGAGACCGGGTTCCCGACCGTCGAGGTCTGGCCGACGCCAGGAGCGCCCGCCGTCTTCGCCGAGTGGCCCTCGGGCGACCCCCAGGCCCCCACGGTGCTCGTCTACGGCCACCACGACGTGCAGCCCGCCGCCCGCGAGGACGGCTGGCACACCGACCCCTTCGAGCCCGTCGTCCAGGGAAACCGCCTCTACGCGCGCGGGGCGGCCGACGACAAGGGCCAGGTGTTCTTCCACACACTCGGCGTCCGCGCCCACCTCGCCGCCACCGGCCGCACCGCCCCCGCCGTGAACCTCAAGCTCCTGATCGAGGGCGAGGAGGAGTCGGGCTCGCCGCACTTCCGCGCGCTGATCGAGGAGCGCAAGGAGCGCATCGCCGCCGACGCCGTGATCGTCTCGGACACCGGCATGTGGGCGGAGGACACCCCCACGGTCTGCACCGGCATGCGCGGCCTCGCCGACTGCGAGATCGAGCTGCGCGGCCCCGACCAGGACATCCACTCGGGATCCTTCGGCGGCGCGGTACCGAACCCGGCGACCGCGGCCGCCCGGCTCGTCGCCGCGCTCCACGACGAGCACGCGCGCGTGGCCGTCCCCGGGTTCTACGAAGGCATCGTCGAACTCACCGACCGCGAGCGCGAACTCTTCGCCGAGCTGCCCTTCGACGAGGAGCGCTGGCTGCGCACGGCCAAGTCGCACGCGACCCACGGAGAAGCGGGCCACACCACCCTGGAGCGCATCTGGGCCCGCCCCACCGCCGAGGTCAACGGCATCGGCGGCGGCTACCAAGGAGCGGGCGGCAAGACCATCGTCCCGTCGTCCGCCCTCCTGAAGCTGTCCTTCCGGCTCGTCGCGGGCCAGGACCCGGACCGCATCGAAGAAGCCGTACGCACCTGGGTCGCCGACCAGCTGCCGGACGGAATCAGCCACACGATCACCTTCGGCGCCGCCACGCGTCCCTGCCTGACGCCGCTCGACCACCCCGCCCTCCAGTCCGTCGTACGGGCGATGGGCCAGGCCTTCGAGCAGCCGATCCGCTTCACCCGAGAGGGCGGTTCGGGACCGGCCGCCGATCTTCAGGACGTACTGGCCGCCCCCGTGCTCTTCCTGGGCATCTCCGTGCCGTCCGACGGCTGGCACGCGCCGAACGAGAAGGTCGAACTCGATCTGCTCCTCAAGGGAGTCGAGACGACGGCCTACCTGTGGGGCGATCTCGCCGAGCACTGGCGCGATGCACACTGAAAACCGCCCTGCTGAACCACCCATTCCATCGGGGGAGTTGGAAGCACCTGTGACCACCTGGACCGACCGCACCGCTGACCGTCCCGTCTCGCTCACCGCACCGAGCGGCATCGATCGCGCAGCCCACCACCGCCTCGACGAGGCCTGGCTCGCCGCCGCCTGGAGCCACCCCACGACACGGGTCTTCGTGGTCTCCGGCGGCCAGGTCCTGATCGACGAGACGCCGGACGGCAGCACCGAACTGGTGATGACCCCGTCCTTTGAGGCGCCCCTCACCGAGGCCCACCGCTACTTCCTGGGCACGGACGACGACGGCGTCAGCTACTTCGCGCTCCAGAAGGACTCCCTGCCGGGCCGCATGGACCAGCAGGCGCGCCCCGCGGGCCTGCGCGAGGCGGGGCTTCTCCTGTCGCCCCGTGACGCGGGCCTGATGGTGCACGCCGTCGCGCTGGAGAACTGGCAGCGCCTGCACCGCTTCTGCTCGCGCTGCGGCGAGCGCACCGTCATCGCGGCGGCAGGCCACATCCGCCGCTGCCAGGCGTGCGGCGCCGAGCACTACCCGCGTACGGACCCGGCCGTGATCATGCTGGTGACGGACGACCAGGACCGCGCGCTCCTGGGCCGTCAGGTGCACTGGCCCGAGGGCCGCTTCTCGACGCTCGCGGGCTTCGTGGAGCCGGGCGAGTCCATCGAGACGTCGGTGCGGCGCGAGGTCTGGGAGGAGGCCGGTGTCATGGTCGGCGACGTCGAGTACGTCGCGAGCCAGCCCTGGCCGTTCCCCTCCAGCCTGATGCTGGGCTTCATGGCCGACGCCACGTCGTCGGAGATCAACGTGGACGGCGAGGAGATCTCCGAGGCCCGCTGGTTCTCCCGGGAAGACCTGCGGGCCGCATTCGAGTCCGGGGAGGTCCTGCCTCCCTACGGGATCTCGATTGCGGCCCGGCTGATCGAGCTCTGGTACGGAAAGCCCCTGCCGAAGCCGGGCACCGTCGGCTAGGGCCCACCGGGCCCTGCCGCTCAGGCGGCCAGCTTCTGCTTCACCTGGGCCAGCGACGGGTTCGTGAGCGTCGAGCCGTCCGGGAAGAGAACGGTGGGAACCGTCTGGTTTCCGCCGTTCGCCTTCTCGACGAAGGTCGCGGAATCCGGGTCGTGCTCAATGTTGATCTCGTTGTACGTGATGCCCTCGCGGTCCATCTGGCCCTTGAGCCGGCGGCAGTAGCCGCACCACGTGGTGCTGTACATCGTCACAGTGCCCGGCATGTGTCTCGCGCTCCTTTGTTGCTCGGCATGCGTCATCGCAAAGACTCGAACGTACGCGACCCGGCCACCATTCCCGCATTAGTACGACCGCGTGGGTCTCCCTGTGGACAACCGGGCTCACGCGCCTCCGGCGACCTGGCAGCATGGCGGGGTGACAGCAGCAACGCACTCCACCCTCTTCCCGCAGGTCCCGGACTCTGCCGACGCGGTGCTCGCCGGGCTCGACCCCGAGCAGCGCGAGGTGGCCACCGCCCTGCACGGGCCGGTGTGTGTCCTGGCGGGCGCCGGGACGGGCAAGACACGGGCGATCACGCACCGGATCGCCTATGGCGTGCGCGCCGGGATCCTCCAGCCCGCCAGCGTGCTCGCCGTCACGTTCACCAACCGCGCGGCGGGCGAGATGCGCGGCCGCCTGCGCCAGCTCGGCGCCTCCGGGGTCCAGGCGCGCACGTTCCACTCCGCGGCCCTGCGCCAGCTCCAGTTCTTCTGGCCCAAGGCGGTCGGCGGTTCGCTGCCCCGGATCGTCGACCGGAAGATCAAGATCGTCGCGGACGCGGCGGCCGCATCCCGCATCCGCCTGGACCGCAACGAACTGCGCGACGTGACGAGCGAGATCGAGTGGTCCAAGGTCACCCAGACCGTCCCCTCGGACTATGCGGCGGCCGCCGCGAAGTCGGGCCGCCTCATCCCCCGTGACGCGGCGGAGATCGCCCAGATCTACGGCGCGTACGAAGACCTGAAGCGCGAGCGCTCCGTCATCGACTTCGAGGACGTCCTGCTCCTGGCCGTCGGCATCCTCCAGGACCGCCACGACATCGCCGACCAGGTCCGCGCCCAGTACCAACACTTCGTGGTCGACGAGTATCAGGACGTCAGCCCGCTCCAGCAGCGCCTTCTGGAGCTGTGGCTCGGCGACCGCGACAGCCTCTGCGTCGTCGGCGACGCCAGCCAGACGATCTACTCCTTCACCGGCGCGACCCCCGACCACCTGCTGAACTTCCGCACCCGCCACCCCGGAGCGACGGTCGTCAAGCTCGTCAGGGACTACCGCTCCACGCCCCAGGTCGTCCACCTCGCCAACGGCCTGCTCTCCCAGGCCCGGGGCCGCGCCGCGGACCACCGCCTCGAACTGATCTCCCAGCGCGACGCCGGATCCGAACCGGTCTACACGGAGTACGCGGACGAGCCCGCCGAGGCCGAAGGCGCCGCCCGCCGCATCCGGGCCCTCATCGCCGACGGCGTCCCGGCGAGCGAGATCGCGGTCCTCTTCCGCACGAACTCCCAGTCCGAGATCTACGAACAGGCACTCGCCGACGCCGGCGTGCCCTATCAGCTGCGCGGCGCCGAGCGGTTCTTCGAGCGCACCGAGGTCCGCGAGGCGGGCGCGGCCCTGCGCGGCGCGGCCCGCTTCGGGGGCAACGACTCCCTCCTTGACGACGTCATCGACCTGCCTTCGCAGGTGCGGGCCGTCCTGTCCACGAAGGGCTGGACGACACAGCCCCCCGCGGGCTCAGGAGCGGCCCGCGACCGCTGGGAGTCCCTGGCGGCCCTCGTGCGCCTCGCCGAGGACTTCGCCAGGGCCAAGTCCGACGCGACGCTCTCCGACCTCGTGGGGGAGCTCGACGAGCGCGCGAGCGCCCAGCACGCGCCGACCGTCGAGGGCGTCACCCTCGCCTCGCTGCACGCGGCCAAGGGCCTGGAGTGGGACGCCGTCTTCCTGGTCGGCCTCGCCGAGGGCATGATGCCGATCACGTACGCCAAGACGGACGAGCAGGTCGAAGAGGAGCGCCGCCTCCTGTACGTGGGCGTGACCCGGGCCCGCCTCCACCTCTCCCTCTCCTGGGCGCTGTCCCGCTCACCGGGCGGTCGCGCGGGCCGCCGCCCCAGCCGGTTCCTCGACGGGCTGCGCCCCGGCTCGGGGGCGGGCGCGGGAGCGCGCGCCGCGGGCGGCGGGCCCGGCGGGGTCGAGCGCGGCAGCGGCGGCGCGGAGAGCGGCGGCGCGAAGAGCCGCCGGCGGACGAGCAGGTCCCCGGCCCGCTGCCGGGTCTGCGGGCGGACCCTGACCGACGCGGGCGAGATGAAGCTCATGCGGTGCGAGGACTGCCCGTCCGACATGGACGAGGGTCTGTACGAACGCCTGCGGGAGTGGCGTTCGGGCCAGGCGGAGCTCCTCGGACAGCCCGCCTACTGCGTGTTCACGGACAAGACCTTGATCGCCATCGCGGAGGCCGCACCCGACGAGGAGGGCGAACTGGCCCGGATCCCCGGAGTCGGCGTGCGCAAGCTCAACCGCTTCGGATCTGATGTCCTCGCCATTTGTGCAGGTGGGGACCCTGTAAGGGGCGCCGATGGCAACTGATTCAAACTCGTCGAAAAAATAGTTTGCGCAGGCGCAAGGAAGACCCATAGGTTCTTAAGCACGGGAACGGCGGCTTCTCCGAAGCCCTCGCCCCGTGCTGTACTTAATAGCCCGCAGGATCGGTTCCGGCCGATCCCATAGACGCCGAGAGGAGGCGATTCCAGTGATCAGCATCAACGAGAGCTTCATCAGCACCGCGAAAATGACCGATCGCTCGGTCGTCGCTTCCTGCCTGCTCGGCTTCTCGAACCTGGGCACCGGTCTGTCCGGTGGCATCGCTGCCGCCGCCATCCGTCCGGAGTCCTCTGTCCTGCCTCTGTCCCTCCCGCGTCTCAACGTTCTTCCGATGCGTGAGGTCAATGAAGGCAGCGAGCGAGCGACCAAGGCACCGGAAGCAGTAGTGACGGCACAGGCGCAGGCCTATGCCTTTGCCGCAGCCGGTGCCGGATCGAAGAAGAAGACGCAGCACCAGACGACGCAGCAGCACCACACGATGTGGGCCTTCCGTGGGCTCGAACCCTGGAGTGATCCAGTCTGATCCTCGATCAGACCGGCGCCTTCAGGGCCGCGGAACCCCACCCGGGATCCGCGGCCCTTCTGTTTTCCCAAAAACGGGATGACGGAGCGAAGGGGCCGAGCAAGACCCGGTACCAGCCGCCAACCGGCCGACCCAGGCCGGCACGACCAGACGAGGAAAACACCACCGTGCAACTCGAAGCGCACGCCCCGTCCGTACCGCCTTCAGAGACTCTCCCCCCGCCCGCTCCCACGGAGGACCCGACCTTGACTCCCCTCACCGCGCTCACCGCGCTCGACGACGCCATCGAGAACCTCGGCGTACCCGTCCCCTGCCGTGCCTACGACCCGGAGGTCTTCTTCGCCGAGTCGCCGGCGGACGTCGAGTACGCCAAGTCCCTCTGCCGTACCTGCCCGCTGATGGAGGCCTGCCTGGCCGGCGCCAAGGAGCGGCGTGAGCCGTGGGGCGTCTGGGGCGGCGAGCTCTTCGTCCAGGGTGTGGTCGTTGCCCGCAAGCGGCCGCGTGGCCGTCCGCGCAAGAACCCGGTAGCGGCATGACCATCACCGGAACGATCGATCGCCCCCTGACGCACGACCCCAAGAAGCAGGCCCCCATGAAGGCAGCCACCGCTGAGCCCGCAGGCTCCGCAACCCCGGACTTCACCACCACCGGCGCGAACGGATCGCGTCAGAACAGGACCCGCGAGATGCAACTCATCCCAGAAGCCATGGCTCGTGCGCATATGCACGAACGCATGCGTGAGGCCGAGGCCGGGCGCCCGGCCGCCCGTCTGATGGCGGCTCGCCGGATGCAGCGCCGCGCCGAGCGCGCGTCGCTGCGCGCCAGGCGCGCGCTCGCCATCGCCGTCATGCAGTGACGAGGCGACACGCCGACTGAGCACCACCACGATGCCCGCGGGGGCCGGTCCGAAGGGACCGGCCCCCGCGGTGCGTTGTGCCGGGCGAACCTCCGGAGGCGGCGATAGGGTCGCCGGGTGGACCAGCAGACTTCTGAGCCCGCGGGCGCCGAGAATCTCGTGTGTTCCGGCTGCGGCACGGTCGCCGAAGGCACGCCGCCCACCTGGATTTGCTCCGTGGAGAACGGCGAGCGCCGCTACTTCTGTGACACCTGCGCCCGCGAGAATCTCCGGGCCATCGAGGGACGGCTCGACTCCGCCTGGTGGTGAGGGCGAGCCGCGGCGTCAGGCCCCGGCCGCGGGATCGTCCGCCTCCAGCTCCTCGGACTCCAGCTCCTCAAGCCCCTCCTCCATGAAGCCCGGCAGCCACTCCTCGAGCTCCTCCCGCATCCGCACCGTCGCCCCCAGCTGACAGAGCACCCCGATCGTGCTCAACGTCACACGGTGTATCAGCAGATACGACGGCGGGAGGTTCAGCCGCTTGCCCAACTGATAGGCGGGGGAGCGGGGATCGGCCACCCGAGCCGCCTGGCCGCGCATCCAGCCCCGGGTGAAGGTGAACTCCTCCACCAGCATGGGTTCGATGATCGGCAGCAGATAGTCGAGGACCGCGTCCGGTTCGAGCTCGACGGACTCCTGGACGAAGTCCTCCTCGCGCAACATCTCGTAGACCGCGTCGGCCTCGCCGTCGAGCGTCATCCGCAGGGAGCGCCCGATGGTCGGGGGCAGCCCGCCGGGCAACCGGTCCACCGTGCCGAAGTCGAGGACCCCGAGCCGCCAGCCGTCCTTCTCGTCGGGCAGCAGACGGAAGTTGCCCGGATGCGGGTCGGCGTGCAGCAGCCCGGTGCGTGCCGGACCCGAGAAGAGGAAACGGGCGAGGAGCTGTCCCGCCCGGTCCCGCTGCTCCTGCGTGCCGTCCGCGATCACGTCCGACAGCGGCACCCCGTCGATCCACTCGGTCACCAGGACCTGCTCGCACTGGTGCACCACATCGGGCACCACGACATCCGGGTCGTCCGCGAACTCCTCGGCGTGCGCGTGCTGCGCCTGGGCCTCCAGGCTGTAGTCGAGCTCCTCGGAGACCCGGTCGCGCAGCTCCGCGATGAGCGGCTTGATGTCCATCCCCGGGATCAGCGGTCCCAGGAGCCGGGCGAACCGGCTGAGTTGGTTCAAGTCGGAGAGCAGTGCCTCGCCCGCCCCCGGATACTGCACCTTGACGGCGACCTCGCGCCCGTCCTGCCACACCGCCCGGTGGACCTGCCCGATCGACGCGGCGGCGGCCGGCTTGTCCTCGAACTCCAGGAACAGCTCGCGCCAGTCCTCCCCGAGCCGCTCCGCGAGCACGGCGTGCACGGTGCGCGTCGGCATCGGCGGCGCCGCTTCCTGCAGCTTTGTCAGCGCGGCGCGATAGGGACCCGCGACCTCCTCGGGCAGAGCCGACTCGAAGACCGACAGCGCCTGGCCGAACTTCATGGCTCCGCCCTTGAGCTCGCCGAGCACCTTGAACAGCTGCTCCGCCGTGCGCTGTTGCAGCTCACGGCCGACGATCTCCGCCGACTTGCCCCCGATCCGCTTGCCGAGCCCCCAGGTCGCCCGCCCGGCGAAGCCGAGTGGCAGCGCGGCCAGCTTGGCGGTACGGGTTACCGCCTTCCGGGGAAGATCAGACATGCGCCCCTCCAAATCCCAGACAGCCGCGCCTTGTCAGGCGGTTACCCGGCCATTGTGTCGTGCGGCTCCTCGTCCCCGGCGGGGTGTTCCCTGTTATCCATCACACCCGCCCCGCATGGGCACGTGAGATGCGGTGGCACCGGCCGCGCATGCCAGTCGAATCCCGGCACGGACGCCTCCCAGCGGACCCCCGCGCTCGCCGGTGCCGCCCCGTCCAGGAAAGCCAGGGCATGCGCGGCGGCAAGGCCGGCGACCGTGGTCGACAGAGCCAGATCGCATGCCGTCACATGGCGCGCGCGTCCCGAACGCCACTGCGCCAGCATGCGCGGCCAGGTGGGATCCCGGTCCGCGCGGTCAAGCGCCAGACAGCCCGCGCAGGCTGTCACCCCCGGGAGGACGAGCGGCCCCACCACGCCGGTTCCTTCGATCACGCCCGCATAGAGATGAGGTGTCCCCGAAGAGACGAGCGGCTCGGCGGCGACCGGGTCGGGGACGTGGGCGTCAAGCCCGTCCCGCGGGGCGATGATCACGAGGGAGAGGCCCGGCTCCGCTTCCCCCTGTGCCCCCGCTTCCCTCCGGCCCCGACGAGGCGGCCGGTCCGGAGCCGATTGCCGCACGACCCGCCGCGCCGCCGCGTCCCTGCGGTCGCCGACCGCATCGGCGGGCAGACCGCCCGGCGCCACGTCCCAGGGCTCGACGACTCCGCCCTCCATCACATCGACCTGCCCCACGCCCGCCCCGGACAGGACCGAGGCCACCACCGCCCCCACCCGGCCCGCTCCCCGCACCTGGACCCGCATCGCGCGGCGCGCCGCCAGTCTCCTCATCCCGTCGCCCGGCCCGGGAGTCACGACGGACAGGGAGGCCAGATCCGGGCGCAGCCGGTCCATGGCCTTGGCCCGCTTGCGCAGGGCGTCGGCCGCCGCGCCGCCGCCTGTCGCGTCGTCCAGGAGCCCGGCCCTGGACAGCCGTCGCACCAGCCGGTCCACGTGACCGTCGGGCAGGCCCATCCGCTTGCCCTCGTCACGCAGGAGCGGCAGCCCGCGTGTCCCGTCCAGGAGCTGGAGAAAGCTGCCCGTCGCCGTGTCCACCGGCCCGAGCACCAGGGCGTGCGCGGGCGCCACGCCGAACTGGATCGTGTTCAGATCGCGCCAGCCGCGCCGCAGCGCCGGTTTCAAGATCGGATGCATGGTCGTCCCCCGTGGTCATCCGGCACTGTCGGTCCCCGCCCGCATCGCCGGTCGACAGCCAGAATGCCCGCCCCGGCCGACAGCCGCCGAGCGTTGTCCACAGGCAGGGGGTATTCGTCGTACTAATCGATCGCACGGGGAGCGATACCCCGCCGAACCGTCCCGGAGGCGGGACTTCCCCCACACCCAGCGGGTAACGTCGGGGCGTGCCCGCCGACCCACTGCACCGCGCCGGAAACCCACAGCGCAGCACGACCAGCCCGCCGTCACCCGGCTCGGGGGCGAGCGCGGTCGAGGTCAGACGGAGCGCCCGCCGGCGCAGAACGGTCTCCGCGTACCGAGAGGGCGATCGCACCGTCGTGCTCATCCCCGCCCGCATGTCCGAGGCCGAGGAACAGCGCTGGGTCAACGTCATGCTCGACAAGCTCGCGGCCCAGGAGAGCAAGCGGGTCCTTGGCGACGCGGAACTCTCCGAACGCGCCGAGCGTCTCTCCGAGCAGTACTTCGACGGCCGGGCCAGGCCCACGTCCGTTCGCTGGGTCACGAACCAGAACACCCGGTGGGGCTCGTGCACCCCGTCGGAGGGCAGCATCCGCCTTTCGCACCGGCTGCAGGGCATGCCCGAGTACGTCGTCGACTACGTCCTCGTCCACGAGCTCGCGCACCTCCTCGTCCCCGGGCACGGGCCCAATTTCTGGCAGCTCCTCGAGGCGTACCCCCGGACGGAGAGGGCTCGTGGGTACCTCGAAGGTGTGGTCGCGGCCGACCGGCTGCCCCATCTGCCCGCGGCCCGCGACGAGTGAACTTCCGCCGCGTCGGGAGGTTGTGTACCGGGTCTGTACCGGCTTGGTTCGTTGTCGGACTTTCCGGTTAGCCTGACGCGACGCATTTACATTCGGGATGGGGGACGGTCGTTACGTATGGCCAGGGAATTCCAACGCGGCCACAAGGCCAAGATCAGTGACCTCACCGCGGGCACCGATCTGTACGTAGGCGTGCAGATCTCCGCCCCCGGACTGAGCTTCGACATCAGCTGCTTCGGCCTGGACGCGGACGAGCGCCTCTCGGACGACAGTTACTTCATCTTCTTCAACCAGCCGAAGTCGCCCGAGGAGTCCATCCAGCTCCTGGGCGCGCAGGCCGGCGACACGGAGTCCTTCCGGGTCACGCTCGACCGGATCCCGCCCCAGATCAAGAAGCTGTCGTTCACCGCGACGATCGACGGCGCCGGGCAGATGTCGCAGGTCGCACCCGGCTACATCCGGATCGTCGCGGGCGGCGAGGAAGTGGCCCGCTACTCCTTCAACGGCGCGGAGTTCTCCACGGAACGTGCCGTGATGCTGGGCGACTTCTATCTGAAGGACGTCTGGCGGTTCGCCGCGATCGGTCAGGGCTTCGACGGCGGTCTCGACGCGCTCCTGAAGAACTTCGGCGGCGAGGTCGCCGAGGAGGAGCCCGCGCCGCAGGCACCGCAGGCCACCGGCGCCCCGTCCTTCGCCCCGCCCGGACAGGCTGCCGCGCCGCCCGCGTTCGGCGCCCCCGCGGCACCCGCGCAGACCCCGGCACCGGCCCCCGCGCCCGCTCCGGCCCCCGCGCCCGCCCCTGCTCCGGCCCAGCATTTCGCGCCGCCGCAGGGTGCCACTCCGCCGCCCGCCCCGGCTCCCGCGGATCCGTCGGTGCACGCGGCGCAGACCATCGTGGCGCCGATGAACCAGCCGCAGGGCGGCACGATGCCGCCCCCGCCGGCCCCCGCGCCGTACGGACAGCCGGGACAGCCCGGCCAGCAGCCGCCGCCGCAGCAGCCGCAGTTCGGCCAGGTCCCCGGCCAGTCGGCGCCCCCGCCGCCCGGCTACGGCCAGCAGCCCCCCGGCCAGTTCCCCGGTCAGCCCGCCGCCCCGTCCCCGTACGGAGCCGGCGTCCCCCAGGGTGCCCCGCAGGGCGGCGGTGTGGCCGCGGCCCTCGCCGCGTACCGCGAGGCCCCCACCGGGCAGCGCTGGACGCAGCAGAACGAGAAGATGGTCCGCGTCGACCTCGGCGTCAGTGAGCAGGCCGTGCTCGCCCGGCAGGGCAGCATGGTGCTCTACCAGGGCAAGGTCGAGTTCAGCTACAAGGGCGCGGGCTTCGCGGGCCGCGTCGTGGGCAACGCGACCGGCCAGGAGATGCAGCTGATGCGCTGCTCCGGCCGTGGCCAGGTCTTCCTCGCCGAGGAAGCCACGCATCTGCACCCGATCGAGCTCCAGGGTGACGCGATCTGTGTCTCCGCGGAGAACGTCCTCGCGTTCGACGAGACGCTCCAGCACGAGGTGCGCAGGATCGAGGGGCACGGCATCCCCGGTGGCGCGCTGTTCGTGATGCAGTTCCAGGGCAGCGGCACGGTCATCGTCAAGACGCACGGTGTGCCCGTCGTCCTGCCCGTCACGCCGACGACGTTCGCCGACTGCCAGTCCGTCGTCGCCTGGTCGGCGGCGGCCCAGGCGATCGTCTCCAGCCAGGTGCGGGTGCGCAGCAACGCGTACGCGGGCTCCACGGGGGAGAGCGTGAACCTCCAGTTCCGGGGCGCTCCCGGCAACTTCATCATCGTCCAGCCGTACGAGGTCTGAGGGAGCCCGTCATGAATCAGCAACTCGCGGGCTTTGCCCCGGCGCCAGTCGCCGCCCGTATGGAGAACCATGGCAACCACATGCTCAAGGTGGCCATGCAGAGCGGAAACGACCTCCTCGCGCGCGTGGGGTCGATGGTCGCCTACGAAGGGTTCGTCACGTACGAGCCCAATCCCCCCGCGGTCCGCCAGATCGCCAAGGAGTGGATGACCGGCGAGGGCGCACCTCTGATGAAGTGCTCCGGAGACGGCCTGCTCTATCTCGCCGACTACGGAGCCGATGTCGTCGTCATCAACCTGGCGGGCGACTCGCTCTCGGTGAACGGCACGAACCTCCTCGCCTTCGACACGTCCCTCCAGTGGGGCGTCGAGCGGGTCAAGGGGATGGCCAAGTTCGCCGGGCAGGGCCTGTGGAACATCAAGATCTCCGGCCAGGGCTGGGTGGCGCTGACCTCCCGCGGCACCCCGATCGTCGTCGACTGCGGCCGCGGCGAGGACGAGACGTACGTCGACCCCGACGCCCTGATCGCCTGGTCCCCGAACCTCAAGGTCAAGGGCAAGCGCAGCTTCAAGGCCGGTTCGCTCATCGGGCGCGGCAGCGGTGAGGCCTACCAGATGGGCTTCTCCGGGGAGGGCATCGTCGTCGTGCAGCCCAGCGAGGACAGCACCGACCGTCTCCGAGCTCGGGGCTGAGGGGGAGCAACACACCATGCAGAGCCCACTTTTCGCGCACACCGAGCAGCAGACTCAGGAGCGCTACACCGTCCAGAACCCGCAGCTGCTGCGGGTCGCCCTCGAGGGCCACGACGACATCCTGGCCCGCAAGGGAGCCATGGTCGCCTACCAGGGTCTGATGGAGTTCGACGCGGAGTACCAGAGCCAGGGCAACCAGCGGGCCCGCGCGCACACCGGCGAAGGCCTCGACCTGATGCGCTGCCACGGCCAGGGCACGGTCTATCTCGCCAACCTCGCCCAGTACATCCACGTAGTGGATGTGGACCGGGACGGTCTGACCGTGGACAGCAGCTATGTCCTCGCGCTCGACTCGTCGCTGACCCATCAGGTCATCGCCGTCGACAGCCAGTACGGCATCTCCGGGTCCGGCAAGTACCAGCTCAACATCACGGGTCGCGGCAAGGTCGCCCTGATGACGTCGGGCCAGCCGCTGATGCTTCAGGTCACGCCCGACCAGTACGTGAACGCCGACGCCGACGCGATCGTCGCCTGGTCCAACGGCCTGCGGGTGCAGATGCAGGCCCAGACGCACTCGTCGGGCGTGTGGCGGCGCCGCGGCAACACCGGTGAGGGCTGGGAGCTCAGTTTCATGGGCCAGGGCTACGCCCTCGTCCAGCCGAGCGAGTTGCTGCCGCCGCAGAACGCGGTCGTCGGGCAGGGCGCCAGGGCTCAGTACGGCATGGGCCAGCAGGGCGCTCGGGGGCAGAACCAGGGCAACGTCTGGAGCTGAGCCCTCTCCGGGCGGGATGGAACCCAAAAGGGGCGCGGGAAATCTGCGGGCCGGTCGTGGCCGGTCGCGCAGTTCCCCGCGCCCCTTTTGGGGCGCCCCTGGGGCGCCTCTTAAAGCCGCGCCCTTGTCGCTTCCAGTAGGCGGACCACCGACTCGTCGGCCACCCCCGCGACCTCGTCGTACGCGAACCAGCGCAGGTCCAGTGACTCGTCGCTGATCGCCTCGACGGCGTCCTGCGGGGTCAGTGCCGCGTACTGCACGTCGAGGTGCTGCGTGCAGGGCCCCGGGATCGGGTGCCGGTCCAGGCGGACGGGGCCGCCCGGGAGGAGCGTCAGGCCCGGCACGCCGGACTCCTCGGTGGCCTCACGCAGCGCGGCCGCGGCCAGTGTCGGGTCACCGGGCTCGCAGTGGCCGCCCATCTGAAGCCACATCCGCAGCTTCTTGTGCAGGGTCAGGAGCACGCGCTCGCGCGCGGGGTCGATGACCAGCGCGCTGGCCGTCACATGGCCGACCGTGCAGGCCTTCCACATGCCGTCATCGGGGTGGGCGGCGAGATGGTCCAGGTAGTACTGGCGCAGCTCTTCCTGGGTCTCGTCCTCGTAGCCCTTCAGTACGAGGACCGCGTCGTCGTGAAGGCTCACTTGTCGCTGTCGCCCTTGTCGCTGTCGCCCTTGTCGTCGCCCTTGGTGTCGCCGTCGCTTTCGGTGTCCTTCTTGAGGTCCGGCTTGGCGGAACCGCCCGCCGCCTCGCCGAGCATCTTGTCCAGCTCGGAGAAGTCCACCGGCTCGTGGTGCACGAAGCCGTCCGGGTCGTCCAGGTCCGATGCCGTCGGCAGCATGTCCGGGTGCGCCCACAGGCCGTCACGTCCGTCCACACCCCGCGCGTCCGTGAGCGAGGCCCACAGGCGCGAGGCGTCCCGCAGCCTGCGCGGGCGCAGCTCGAGGCCGATGAGCGTGGCGAAGGTCTGCTCGGCGGGACCGCCCGTCGCGCGGCGGCGGCGCAGCGTCTCGCGGAGGGCGTCGGCGGACGACAGGCGGGGCTTGGCCGCCGCGTGCACGACCGCGTCCACCCAGCCCTCGACGAGCGCGAGAGCCGTCTCCAGGCGGGCCAGGGCGGCCTTCTGCGCGGGAGTGTCCTCCGGCTGGAACATGCCCTGCTGGAGCGCCTCCTGCAGCTGCTCGGGATTCTGCGGGTCGAGCTGGCCGACCACGTCCTCCAGCTTGGCCGTGTCGACCTTGATGCCGCGGGCGTACCCCTCGACCGCGCCGAACAGATGCGAGCGCAGCCACGGCACGTGGGCGAAGAGCCGCTGGTGGGCGGCCTCGCGCAGCGCGAGGTAGAGCCGGACCTCCTCCTGCGGGACGCCCAGGTCCTTGCCGAAGGCCTCGACGTTCACCGGGAGCAGGGCGGCCTTGCCGGCCGGGCCGAGCGGCAGGCCGATGTCCGTGGAGCCGACGACCTCGCCCGCGAGCACGCCCACGGCCTGGCCGATCTGCTGGCCGAACATGGCGCCGCCCATGGAGCGCATCATCCCGATCAGCGGGCCTGCCATGGCCTGCATCTCCTCGGGCAGCACGTCACCCATGGCGAGGCCGACGCGCTCGGCGACCGGGTCGACCAGCTCCTTCCACACCGGAAGGGTCGCCTCGACCCACTCGGCGCGGCTCCAGGCCACGGCCACGCCCGAGCCGGAGGGCAGGGACGTCGCGTCGTCGAGCCACAGGTCGGCCAGGCGGATGGCCTCCTCGACCGCGCCGCGCTCCGTGGGACCGACGCTCGCGTCCTTGGTGCCGTCGGGCGTGCCCTGGGAGACGGTCTGGCGGGCGATGTCCTTGGCCATGTCCCAGTTCACCGGGCCGCCCTCGTACGAGAGCATCTGGCCGAGCTGCTGGAACGCGGCGCCCAGGTCGTTCGGGTTCATCGAGCCGAACATCGCGGCGAACGGATTGTCACCGCCCTGGCCGCCGGGACCGCCCGCGCCGGGCAGGCCGCCGAAGCCGAACGGGTTCCCAGGGCCACCACCTGCACCCTGTCCCCCTCCGGGGCTGTCCTTCTTCTTGCCCTCGTCGCCGTTCTCCGGCTCCTCCGGCGGAAGGCCGAATCCGAATGGGGTGTCACTCACGGGATTCCTCGGCTCGTCAGGCCGCCGGTACTGTTCCGGCGGCGGCTGCCCTACAACACCACCCAGCGTAGACACCGTGACGGGATAGGGCCTCAGTGCTCCGCCGACTCATGGCCTGCGGCAGGATGGATGCCACCTGGTACGTACGCGTCATTCGCGTATCTACTGAAGACAACCGCTGGAGACGCCCGGTGAGTTCCCCAGATCCACAGGTTCGCGCAGCGCGAAACCTTTCTACCCCGGCCCCCGTACGCGGGCCCGTGGTCGCCGTCACCGGCGCCGCGTCCGGCGTGGGCGCGCTGCTGACCGAGCGCCTGGCCGCGTCCGAGGAGATCAAGCAGGTCGTTGCCATCGACGAGCGGCGGGGCGAGTGCGCCCAGGCCCAGTGGCACATCCTGGACGTCAGGGATCCGGCCATCGCCGAGAAGCTGCGGGGCGCGGACGTCGTGGTCCACCTCGCGCTCGATCTCGACCTGGAGACCGACGCCGCTGCCCGTACGGCGTACAACGTGCGCGGGACGCAGACCGTCCTTACGGCCGCCGCGGCGGCCGGTGTCCACCGCGTCGTGCTCTGCACGTCGGCGATGGTCTACGGAGCGCTGTCCGACAACGAACTGCCCCTCTCCGAAGACTCCGAACTGCGCGCCACCGCGGAGGCGACCGGCGTCGGTGACCTCCTGGAGGTCGAGCGGCTCGCCCGGCGCGCGCCCCGTGCGCACCCGGGCCTGAACGTCACCGTGGTGCGGCCCGCGGTCCTGGTGGGCGGCACGGACACCGCGCTCACGCGGTACTTCGAGTCGCCCAGGCTGCTCGTGGTGGCGGGCTCGCGCCCGGCCTGGCAGTTCTGCCACGTCGAGGACCTGTGCAGCGCCCTGGAGTACGCCGTCCTGGAGAAGGTCGACGGGGAGCTGGCCGTCGGCTGCGACGGATGGCTGGAGCAGGAAGAGGTCGAGGAGCTCAGCGAGATCCGCCGCATGGAGCTGCCCTCCACGGTGGCCCTCGGTGCGGCGGCCCGGCTGCACCGGATCGGTCTCACTCCGTCCCCGGCCGGTGACCTCGCGTACACGATGTACCCATGGGTGGTCAGCGTCAGCAGGCTGCACGATGCGGGATGGCGGCCGCAGTGGACCAACGAGGAGGTCCTCGCGGAGCTGCTCGAGGAGGTCGCCGGGCGCCGGACCGTGGCGGGACGCAGGCTCGGGCGCAAGGACGCGACGGCCGCGGGTGCCGCCGGTGCGACGGTCGCGCTCCTCGGCGCGGCGGCGGTGGTGCGGCGCGCCCGGAAGGCGCGCCGCCGGATCTGAGTTCCCCGGGATCCGCCGAGCACCTGGTGCACCTGTAGAGAACTCCAACGCGGCACGCGCGCGTGCCGGGCGAAAGCGCTATTCCGTGATGTCCGTGCCGTGCGGCACCATGGCCGCATGGCACGCACCACGAACGAGCACCCCGGCGAGCAGGCCGCACAGGACCCCATCCGGCTTCTGGCGATCCGTGACGCACCGCTGTCCCTGGACGAGGTCTTCCGGGCCGTCGGCGACGACGCCGCGGGCGGCACGGCGCTCTTCGTGGGGACCGTGCGCAATCACGACGGCGGTGCGGACGTCGACGAGCTCGGCTATTCGACCCACCCGACGGCCGAGGCCGAGATGCGCCGGGTGGCCGAGAAGGTCGTCGGCGAATATCCGGTGCGTGCCCTGGCCGCCGTCCACCGCGTCGGTGACCTGGCGGTGGGCGACCTCGCGGTCGTCGTGGCCGTCTCCTGCCCGCACCGCGCGGAGGCCTTCGCCGCCTGCCGCAAGCTGATCGACGACCTCAAGCACGAGGTGCCGATCTGGAAGCACCAGCGGTTCGCCGACGGGAAGGAAGAGTGGGTCGGCGCCTGCTGATCTCCTGCCTCCTCCGCCAAGCCAGTTGGCCCAAGAGTCTCCGGTTGCGTAACCCGACCCCTGGCGTGAGCGTTGACGCAGCGGATGGTTAATCTGCTGATCAGTCAGTTGCGGTCGCTCAAGGGGTCGGGAGGTCGACATGGCATCACTTGCCTGGTTGCTGATTCCGCTTGCGGCAGCTGTCGGTGCGGGACTGTGGGGCGGCTGGGCTGCGCGCAACCGCAGGTCGGGCAAGACCGGTGACAACACCGAGCTCAACGGCTACGCGGCCTTCCGCGAGGCGATGGAGAAGTCCCACTCCGGCACGTGAGGCCCGCCGGGCCCCGTACGGACTGGCCCCAGCGGTGCACTGACAGGCAGGTCCCGTACTGTCGTTCCATGCCACGCCGCACCGCGACGATGCTCGCCTCCACCCTCATGCTGATCGCGCTGCTCTGCGCCGGAGTGCTCATCAAAGTGCCGTACTCGGAGATGTCCCCGGGTCCCACGGTGAACACTCTCGGCGACCACGGCGGCGAGCCCGTGCTGCAGATCTCCGGCCGCAAGACCTACCCGACGACCGGTCACCTCAACATGACGACGGTCCGGGTCACGAGCGCCGACTACAACATGAACATCGCCGAGGCCGTGTACGGCTGGCTGGCCCACGACAACATCGTGGTGCCGCACGACACCCTCTACCCGGACGGCAAGACCGAGCAGCAGTCGACCCAGGAGAACGCCGAGGAGTTCAGCCAGTCCCAGGAGAGCGCCAAGGTCGCGGCCCTGAGGGAACTGGACATCCCGGTGAAGTCCCAGGTCGTCGTCTCCACCGTCTTCAAGGACAGCCCCGCGGAGGGCACGCTCCACGCGGGCGACGTCATCAAGAAGGTCGACGGCACGCCCGTGAAGGAGATGACGGACGTCGCCAAGCTGGTCACCAAGCACAAGCCGGGCCAGGACGTCGTCTTCAGCGTCGTCCCCGTCAAGGAGGCGGCCGCCGCCGAAAAGGCGGGCAAGGAGCCGACCCGGACGGAAGACGTCAAGATCACCACGGAGAAGGCCAAGGACGGCCGGGCGATCGTCGGCATCCAGGCGGGCACCGATCACACGTTCCCGTTCACCATCGACATCAAGCTCGCCGACGTCGGCGGCCCCAGCGCCGGACTGATGTTCGCGCTCGGCATCGTCGACAAGCTGACCCAGGACGACCTCACCGGCGGCAAGTTCGTGGCCGGCACCGGCACGATCGACGACAAGGGCAAGGTCGGCCCGATCGGCGGCATCGGGATGAAGACGGTCGGCGCGCGGGCCAAGGGCGCCGAGTACTTCCTGACGCCGAAGGACAACTGCGCCACGGCCGCCAAGGACGTTCCGGACGGCCTCACGCTGGTCAAGGTGAACACCATCGACGACGCGGTCGACGCCCTCGCAGACATCCGCAAGGGCGACACCGCGGACCTGCCGCAGTGCACCGCGAAGTAGCGGCGGCGGCCCCGGAGCAGAAGGAAGGGCGCGGGCGGGGACGAACCCCACCCGCGCCCCGTGAAGAAGCCGAAGCCGCGGTGACTGCTCGGCGGACGAAGCCGCGGTGACTACTCGGCGAACGTGGCCGCCAGCGCCTCCGCGAGACCCGGAACCAGGTCGGACCCCGTGAGGACCTCGGTCGGCGAGTCCTTCTCGCGCAGCCGCAGAGCCGACTCACGCGCCCCGTCACGGAGCACCGCGACCGTCATGCGGACCTCCTGGCGGTCGGGGTGCTCGGCCACCCACTTCGCGAGCTGCGCCTCGCCGAGCCCTTCCGGGACGGACGTCTCGGCGGACGGCGGCAGCATCAGGCGCTCCACCGTGAGGGCGCAGCCCGCCACGGCGTCCGGCCAGGCGATGGTGCCGAGGAACTCGTCCAGCGGCTTGCCCGCCGGGATCTCCTCCTGCTCGATGGGGGTGAGGGCGGTCTCCTCGGGGGAGTTGTCGAGGCCGAGCTGGGTGGCGAGGCCGGGTTCTTGGGTGCGCAGTCGCGCCGTGTCGACGAGCGCGAAGAGGCGCGCGGGCTGGTCCCAGCCGAGGCCGGACGCGTACTCATCGATCTCGAGCACGGCACGGGTGAGGGGGCTCGCTGCCATGGGAGTGTTGGACATGGTCACAATCCTGCCTCGTTAGTCCCGAGAAACGGGAACCGAGTAAAGCGTAGGTAAGTTGCATAGGTGTGGGTCCACGATCACAGGACCCTGACGGATCAACAGAATCAACATCGAACTTCGAGGTGCGCACCTTGGCTTTCCAGATGCCGGACCGCGGCGGAGGCCCGACGGGGCCACGGATCAGAGTGGGCCGACCGTCCCGTCGCGTCCGGACCCTGCTCATGACACTGGGCATCCTGGCCGTTCTGGCCATGGTGTTCGTCATGTTCGCGGGGTTCTGGACGGACTGGCTCTGGTACCGCTCGGTCAACTATTCGTCCGTCTTCACGACGACACTGTGGACCAAGATCGGCCTGTTCTTCGTCTTCGGCCTCCTCATGGCGGCCGCGGTCGGACTCAACATCTGGCTGGCGCACCGGCTGCGCCCGCCGCTGAGCGCCATGTCGATGGAGCAGCAGAGCCTCGACCGGTACCGCATGAGCATCGCGCCGTACAAGAAGTGGCTGCTGCTCGGCATCGCCACGCTCGTCGGCCTGATCGCGGGAGCGTCGGCAGCCGGCCAGTGGCGCACATGGCTGCTGTGGGTGAACGGCGTCTCCTTCGGTCAGAAGGACCCGCAGTTCCACCTGGACGTGTCGTTCTTCGCGTTCGACCTTCCCTGGTACCGCTTCCTGCTGGGCTTCGGCTTCGCGGCCACGGTGCTCTCCCTGATCGCCGCGGCCCTCACCCACTACCTGTACGGCGGGCTGCGGATCACCAGCCCCGGCGCGCGGGCCACGGCGGCCTCGACGGGGCACCTGTCGGTGCTGCTCGGCGTCTTCGTGACGCTCAAGGCCGTGGCGTACTGGCTCGACCGGTACGGCCTCGCGGTGAAGTCCAGCGACTTCAAGGCGACGGGTGACTGGACGGGCCTTCGCTACGTGGACGCGAACGCGTACCTGCCGGCGAAGACCATCCTGTTCTGCATCGCCGTCATCTGCGCGCTGCTCTTCTTCGGCACCCTGTGGCGTCGCACCTGGCAGCTGCCGGTCATCGGCTTCGGCCTGATGGTCCTCTCCGCCATCCTCATCGGCGGTCTGTACCCGGCGATCGTGCAGAAGTTCCAGGTCTCGCCGAACGAGCAGGCCAAGGAAGCGCCGTACATCCAGAAGAACATCAAGGCGACGCGCGACGCGTACGGCATCAGCGGCGTGGAGCCCGAGGACTACAAGGGCGCGGGCAAGGCCGACGAGGACCCCAAGCAGAAGCGCGACGACGCGGACTCGGCCGCCAACTACCGGCTGAACGACCCGAACATCGTCTCGCCGACGTTCCAGCAGCTCGAGCAGGAGCGCGAGTACTACCGCTTCCCGACGACCCTGGACGTGGACCGCTACAACGGCCAGGACACCATCGTCGGCCTGCGTGAGCTCAGCCTCGACAAGCTCGACAAGCGCAACTGGATCAACGACCACTTCGCCTACACCCACGGCTACGGCATGGTCACGGCCAAGGGCACGGAGACGAAGAAGGGCTCCAAGGGCGCCCCGGACTTCACGGAGTCCGGCCTGCCCACCACGGGCAACCTCGGCCCGTACGAGCAGCGGATCTACTACGGCGAGAAGACCACCCAGTACTCGATCGTGGGCGGGCCCCAGAAGGAGCTCGACTACGAAGAGGACGGCGGCGGTCAGAAGACCTACAGCTACAAGGGCGACAGCGGGGTCAACCTCTCGAACCCGATCAACCGCGCCGCGTACGCCGTGTCCTTCGGCGAACCGCAGATGCTGTACTCGGGCGCGATCGGCGAGGGCTCGCGGATCCTCTACAACCGCACGCCCAAGGAGCGCGTCGAGTCGGTGGCTCCCTGGCTGACCATCGACGGCGACACGTATCCGACGGTGGTCGACGGCAAGATCCAGTGGGTCGTCGACGCCTACACGACGAGCAACGGCTATCCGTACGCCTCGCGGACCACGCTCGGCGACACGACGGCGGACTCGCTCTCCGAGTCCGACGACGCCCGCGCGGTGGTGGCCCAGCAGAACCGGGTCAACTACATCCGCAACTCGGTGAAGGCGACCGTCGACGCGTACACGGGTGAGGTCAAGCTCTACACCTGGGACGAGAAGGACCCGGTCCTCAAGACCTGGAAGAAGGCGTTCCCGGACACCGTCAAGGACAAGGGCGAGATCCCCAAGGCCCTGATGGACCACCTGCGCTACCCGCAGGACATGTTCAAGGTGCAGCGCGAGCTCCTGACGCTCTACCACGTCACGGACCCCGGCCAGTTCTACAACGCGAGTGACGCCTGGCAGGTGCCCAACGACCCGACGAAGAAGGACAACAGCGCGGTTCCGCCGTACTACCTGTCCATGAAGACGCCGGGTCAGACACAGCAGCAGTTCTCGCTGACGACGACGTTCACGCCCAGTGGACGGCCCAACCTACGGGCCTTCATGACGGTCGACGCCGACGCCAGAAGCAAGAACTTCGGCACGATGAAGCTGCTGAGAGTCACGGGCGACGTGGACGGCCCGGAACAGGTCCAGAACAAGCTGAACTCGATGACGGAGGTCGGCAACTTCGTCCGGGACATGAAGGGCGCCGACTCCGACGTCCTCTACGGAAACCTGCTGACCGTGCCACTGGACGACGGGTTCCTCTACGTCGAGCCCGTGTACGTACAGGGACGTAAATCGGCGTATCCGCTCCTGAAGAAGGTGGCGGTGTCGTACGGCACGGAGACCGCGTTCGCGGACTCCCTGAGCGACGGCCTCAACCAGGTCTTCGGTGCCGAGGGGACCACCAAGCCACCGGCCGACGACGGTGACACGGACGAGCCGACCGAGCCGCCCAAGACGAACGACCCGACGGTGCAGGCTGCCCTCGACGACGCCCAGACGGCGTTCGAGGACGGGCAGACGGCCCTGCAGGACGGCGACTGGAAGGCCTACGGCGAAGCCCAGGAGAAGCTGGAGGACGCCCTCCAGCGGGCCGAGGACGCCCAGGCCGCGGCGGACAAGAAGGCCGACAAGAACGCGGACAAGAACGGCGACAAGGACGGCGACAAGAAGGGCGGCTGACCAGCTGCGAAACACCCCCTCCGCGCCGTGGTACGGTTTGGACACAACGGCGCGGGGTGGAGCAGCTCGGTAGCTCGCTGGGCTCATAACCCAGAGGTCGCAGGTTCAAATCCTGTCCCCGCTACTAGAAGATGAAGGCCCGGATCCTTATCGGATCCGGGCCTTCGTCGTGTGTGGGTGGGGTCCGTGGCGGCGTGCGCTGGCCTGTGCGAACCGTGCTCCGCCCGGGGGGGGTTGGGAAATCTGTGTTTGACTTGTCTCCCTGTGGGCATGTCGACAAAACGCTGAAGTGACCTCACTGGCTGCGGTATACCAGGTGTACCCAGGTTGCAGGTGGTGCGACGATGGACGTTATGGGGGACAAGGCAACTCTGTTGGAGACAGGGCGGTTTGTGCAGCCGGCCGACCGGGAGGATCCCGGGGCGGCCGCCGAGGAGATGCGCCATCGGCTGGCCGCCGAGGCCGGAGACGTCGACGCGATGAGCGTCCTCGGGAGTCTTCTGCTGCGCCGTGGTGATCTTGACGGGGCCGAGTCTCTGCTGCGCGCTGCGACCGCCGAGGGCGACCGCGCCGCCGCCAACAACCTCGGAGTCCTCCTCCACCAGCGCGGGTACGCCGACGAGGCGGCCGGATGGTGGCGGGTCGCCGCCGTCGCGGGTTCCGCCGCTGCCGCGCACGCGCTCGGGCGCCACCACCGCGAGCGCGGCGACGAGCCCGCCGCGGAGTACTGGCTGCGGCAGTCCGCCGAGCAGGGCCATGCCCTGGGCGCGTACGCCCTCGCCGATCTTCTGGAGCACCGCGGTGACGTCGGCGCCGAGCGCTGGATGCGGGCATCGGCCGAGCGCGGCCACCGCGAGGCCGCGTACCGCATCGCCCGCGCCCTGGACCGGCGGGCCACCGCCGAGCGCGGCGACACCAAGGCCGCAGCCAGGGCCAAGGCCGACGCGAAGGCCAAAGGGGCACGTTCCGCCGAGGCCGAGGCCGAGCAGTGGTACCGCCAGGCCGCCGCGCGCGGGCACCGGCGGGCCGCGCTGCACCTCGGCGCGATCCTGGAGCAGCGCGGCGAGCTGAAGGAGGCGGGGCGCTGGTACCTGAACTCCGCGAAGGACGGGGAGGCGCGTGCCGCCTGCGCCCTCGGCTTCCTGCTGCGTGACGCGGGCGACGAGGAGAGCGCCGCCGTCTGGTGGCTGAAAGCCGCCCAGGACGGCGACGGGAACGCCGCGAACGCCCTGGGCGCGCTGCACGCCGAGCGGGGCGAGACCCAGACCGCCGAGCGGTGGTACCGCGCGGCCATGGACGCGGGCGACGTGAACGGCGCGTACAACCTCGGTCTGCTCTGCGCCGAGCAGGGGCGGACCGCGCAGGCCGACCAGTGGTACAGGCGTGCCGCGTACGCAGGCCACCGCGAGGCCGCCAACGCGCTCGCCGTGCTGCTGCTCCAGGGCGGCGACGCGGCGGGCGCCGAGCCGTGGTTCTCCAAGGCCGCCGAGGCGGGCAGCGTGGACGCGGCCTTCAACCTCGGGATTCTGTACGCGTCCCGTGACGACGAGGGCTCCGCCCTGCCCTGGTACGAGCGTGCGGCCGCGGCCGGGCACACCGAGGCCGCGCTCCAGGTCGGCACCGCGCGGCTGCGGGACGGCGACGAGCAGGACGCCGAGCGGCATCTGCGGTGCGCGGCGGGCGGCGGCAGCGCGGAGGCCGCCTACCGCCTCGGCACCGTCCTCGACGCCCGCAGGCCGCCTGCCGGGCCGCCTGCGCTCGGCGAGCCCGCTGCCGAGAAGACCGAGTGCGAGGAGTGGTACGAGCGGGCGGCCGAGCAGGGGCACCGGCGCGCGCAGGTGCGGGTCGGGATGCTGGCCGCGGGGCGCGGGGACGTCGTGGAGGCGGCGCGGTGGTACCGCCTCGCGGCGGATGCCGGGAGCCGGAACGGCGCGTTCAACCTGGGGCTTCTCCTGGCGCGTGAGGGGAGTGAGCCCGAGGCCGCGCTGTGGTGGACCCGGGCCGCTGACGCGGGGCACGGGCGGGCCGCGCTGCGGCTTGCGCTGCTTTACGCTCGGCGCGGGCAGCTGGTCGAGGGGCAGCGGTGGGCTTCGCGTGCCGTGGAGCTTGGGCCCGCCGAGGTTTCCGAGCGGGCGGCTCGGTTGCGCGAAGCGCTTCAGCAGGAGCTGACTGCTTAGCCCTGCGGAACGCCTGCCCACAGCCGGGCGCCGAACGGATTTGCGCTGGTCGGGGGCTCTGACGTACGGTTACAACACAACGGCGCGGGGTGGAGCAGCTCGGTAGCTCGCTGGGCTCATAACCCAGAGGTCGCAGGTTCAAATCCTGTCCCCGCTACTAAAGGCCAGAGGCCGGGAAGCATCAGCTTCCCGGCCTCTGGTGTGTCCGCCTCCGGTGCGCCCGGGGGCGGCTACCGCTTGTGGCCCACCGCCTCCTCGTACAAGGTGCGGTCCACCGCCTTCTCCTCCGGGACCTTGTCCCCCTCGGCGACGCCCGCCGTCTCGTACGCCGCCTGGAGCCTGTCCGTCGTCCCGGCCCGGATCTCCCAGTCCATGCGCAGCGACGGAGTCGACCTCAGGACCGCCTCGTCGGTCTTCAGGAGCTTCGCGAGCTCGGTCACGAAGGCCTGGTCGGCCTTGTAGTCACCGGCGAAGTACGTGTTCACGGTCCGGATGTACGCGCGCAGCAGCGCGACGCCCGCGTCAGGGTCCTCGGTCAGGAGATTGGGGCCGAACAGCAGACCGCCGAGCGGTTCGCCCTGGGGCTGGCCGCCGAGGAACGCGTACTGCTTGTCGCCGTCGACTTTGCGCCACACCGGGTCGAGGAGCCAGGCGGAGTCGGTGCCGCCGTTCTGGAGGGCGGTCAGGACGTCCGCCGAACCCAGCTGCTGGAACTGGATCTTGTCGAGGCCGCCGCCGTGCTTCTTCAGGGTCCTGCCCATGGGGTACGAGATGACCGAGCCCTTGCCGATCATGGTGCCGAGCTTTCGGCCCGCCATCGGGACGTGGTCCGCGCTCTCGCCCTTCTTCAGCTTCACCCACAGACCGCTCTTGGACCCGGGGCCGGGCGAGAAGTTCCCGGCCGCCCACTTGATGGTGAAGCCGCTGGTGATGCCGTTCATGACGGCGGCCTCGGGGGCGGCCCACTGGGCGTCGATGTCCCCCTTGGCCAGGAGCGGGAGTGCCTCGGGGGTCGGGAGCACCTTGAGGTGGACGTCCAGGCCCTCCTTCTTGAACTCGCCCTTCTCCACGGCCATTTGGAGGGGCGCGACGTACTCGGCGCTCAGCGTGCCGGTCGCGATGGTGAGGCTGCGCTCCTTGGCGAGTGGGCGCGGGGCCGGGGCGCCCTTGTCGCAGCGGGCGGGTGCGCGGTCCTTGGAGAGGTCGGCCGGATCCGTCCAGCTCTCCTTGCCGCAGCCTGCGACCGCCTTGATGGTTCGGGGCTCGGCGGACGCCGCCGAGTCCGTGGTGTCGTCCTCCTTCGCGCAGCCCGCCGAGGCGAGCAGCGAGCCCGCGAGGAGCAGCGCGAGGGCGGGGATGCGGGTGTGCATGGAGCCTCCGTACGCGTACGAATGGTTCATGACTGGCTTCTGCCGCGGTCGCGCGGGGCCCAGGGAGTGAGCAACCGGCCGACGATCCGCACCAGTTCGGAGAAGACGACGCCGAGCACGGCGACGCAGACGATGCCGACGAACATCACGTCGTTCTGGAACAGCGCCCGGGAGTCGAAGATCAGGTGGCCGAGGCCGTTCGCCGCCGCGATCTGCTCCGACGCGACGATCACCAGGACCGCGACGCCCGCCGCGATCCGCGCGCCGACGAGCACGGCGGGCAGCGATGCGGGCAGCAGGACGTGGCGGAACATCTGCCACGGCGATGCGCCGAAGACCTGACCCGCGTCGCGGTGTCCGGAGGGCACGGCGAGTACCGCCGCCATCGTCGAGATCCAGACGAAGAAGAAGACGGTGGCCGCGACGAGCGCGATCTGCGGGCCTTCGCCGAGGCCGAACATGTTGAGGAAGACGGGCAGCAGGGCCAGCTTCGGTACGACGTACAGCGCGTCCAGGAGCGGTTCGAGCGCCGCGCGCACGAGGGAGAGCGAGCCCATGAGGAGGCCGAGGGCATAGCCGGTGACCGTGCCGATCGCGTAGCCGGCGAGCACGCGCTTGAGGGTGGCCCATACGTCGGGCCACAGGTCGCCGTCCGCCGCGCGCTGCCAGCCGTCCTCGAGGATGGTCTGGGGCGCGGGGTAGACGCGGTCGTCGATCCAGGCCTGGGTGGCGGCCAGTTGCCACAGGAGGACCAGGGCGAGGGGGACGGCGACGGCGAGGCCGATCTCCAGGGTGCGGCGTCTGCGGTGGGTGCGGGCGGGGTGCAGCTCCTGGGGGCCCGGCCTGCGGACGAGCACGCCGGCCTCGGGGCCGGCCGTCTTGCGCGAGGTGGTCGTCGTCATGCCGGGACCGCCTCGTCCCTGCGGACCACCTCGCCGCGCAGCAGGTCCCACAACTCGCCCTTGAGGGCGGTGAATTCGGGGGTCGCGCGTACGTCGCCGGTGCGGGGTCTCGGGAACGGCGGGCGGTGTTCGGCGATGATGCGGCCCGGCCGTGCGGACATGACCAGGACGCGGTCGCCGAGCACGATCGCCTCTTCGAGGCTGTGGGTGATGAAGAGGGTGGTGGTGCGGGTGGTCTGGGTGAGGGCGAGCAGCTCGTCCTGGAGGATCGTGCGGAGCTGGGCGTCCAGGGCCGCGAACGGCTCGTCCATCAGGAGGATCTCGGGCTCCACGGCCAGGGCGCGGGCGATGGCCACGCGCTGGCGCATACCGCCGGAGAGGGTGGCGGGGTAGGCGTCGGCGAAGTCGGCGAGGCCGAGGCGGGTCAGCCAGTCCCTGGCCCGGGCATTTGCCTCTTTTCGCGGTACGCGCTGGATTTCCAGGCCGAAGCGGACGTTGGCCTGGACGGTCTTCCAGTCGTAGATGCCGTAGTCCTGGAAGATCATCGCTGCGGGGCGCGGGTCCGTGGTGCGGATCGTCAGCTGCCCTTTGCTCGGCCGCAGGAGGCCTGCGGCTATGCGGAGCAGGGTTGATTTTCCGCAGCCGGAGGGGCCGACGATGCAGGTGAATTCGCCGGGGGCGATGGTGAGGTCCACTGGACCCAGTGCGTCCACGGCCTTGGTGCCGCGGCCGAACGTTCTTGTCACTGCGTGGGCTTCTAGTTTGGGGTGCGGATCTCCCACGTGTTTCTCCTTGCGGAGGGCAGGCGGATATGGGCGCCGCTGACCATATGACGCACCGTCAGATTCCGGAAGGGGGCTGCCCGCAAACCACGCGAGCCCCCGGTGCCTCATGGGCTCCGGGGGCTTCGTGAACGCAAGTAAGAAGTGCTACGCCTTCGCGCAGTTCGGGCACGTGCCCCGGTACGTGACGTCCGCGCCCTCGATCGTGAAGCCGAAGCGTTCCGAGTCGGGGAGGCTGGCCAGGGGGTTGCCCGTGGGGTGGACGTCGCGGATCGTGCCGCACTGCGCGCACACCAGGTGCTGGTGGGGGCGGTGGGCGTTCGGGTCGTACCGCTTGGCCCTGCGGTCCGTCGACACCTCGAGGACCTCGCCGAGGGTCACCAGCTCGCCCAGGGTGTTGTAGACGGTCGCCCGGGAGATCTCGGGGAGCCTGTCCACGGCGCGGGAGTGCACCTCGTCCGCGGTCAGGTGTACGTGGTCCCCGTCGAGGACCTCGGCCACGACGCGCCGCTGTGCGGTCATGCGCCAACCGCGTCCGCGCAGTCGTTCCAACAGGTCGCTCATGTGAACCAGCCTAGCAGGCGAAGGACCTAAGTCCCGACGAGGTGTGACTTTGGATGTTTACTTGACTTAGACAAAGTCCATCGTAGGATCGGGATCGACGGACGCCAAAAGCGGACGTCAAGGGCAGACGCCGAAGGACAGGACTTGCAGGAAATGACGCAGGAGGCGCACGTGACGCAGGGACCGCTCACCACGGAGGCCGGAGCGCCGGTCGCCGACAATCAGAACAGCGAGACCGCTGGTGTCGGCGGTCCGGTGCTCGTCCAGGACCAGGCGCTGCTCGAGAAGCTCGCGCACTTCAACCGCGAGCGCATCCCGGAGCGCATCGTCCACGCCCGCGGCGCCGGCGCGTACGGCACCTTCACGCTGACCCGCGACGTCTCGCAGTGGACGCGTGCGAAGTTCCTCTCCGAGGTCGGCAAGCAGACGGAGACCTTCCTCCGCTTCTCCACCGTCGCCGGCAACCTCGGCTCGGCCGACGCCGTGCGCGACCCCCGTGGCTTCGCGCTGAAGTTCTACACGGAGGAGGGGAACTACGACCTGGTCGGGAACAACACCCCCGTCTTCTTCATCAAGGACGCCATCAAGTTCCCCGACTTCATCCACACGCAGAAGCGCGACCCGTACACGGGCTCGCAGGAAGCCGACAACGTCTGGGACTTCTGGGGCCTGAGCCCCGAGTCCACCCACCAGGTCACCTGGCTCTTCGGCGACCGCGGCATCCCGGCGACGCTGCGCCACATGAACGGCTACGGCTCGCACACCTACCAGTGGAACAACGAGGCCGGCGAGGACTTCTGGGTCAAGTACCACTTCAAGACCGACCAGGGGATCAAGAACCTGACGGCGGCCGACGCGGCTGTGCTCGCCGGTGAGGACGCCGACTCCCACCAGCGCGACCTGCGCGAGGCCATCGAGCGCGGCGAGTTCCCGTCCTGGACCGTGCAGGTGCAGATCATGCCGGCGGCCGAGGCGGCGAACTACCGCTTCAACCCGTTCGACCTCACCAAGGTGTGGCCGCACGAGGACTACCCGCCGATCGAGATCGGCAAGCTGGAGCTCAACCGCAACCCGGAGAACATCTTCGCCGAGGTCGAGCAGTCCATCTTCAGCCCCGCCCACTTCGTGCCGGGCATCGGTCCCTCGCCGGACAAGATGCTCCAGGGCCGCCTCTTCGCGTACGGCGATGCCCACCGCTACCGCGTCGGCATCAACGCCGACCACCTGCCGGTGAACCGCCCGCACGCCACCGAGGCGCGCACCAACTCGCGTGACGGCTTCCTGTACGACGGCCGCCACAAGGGCGCGAAGAACTACGAGCCGAACTCCTTCGGCGGCCCGTTCCAGACGGACCGGCCGCTGTGGGTGTCCACCCCGGTCACCGGCGGCACGGGCAACCACGAGGCTCCCTCGCACGCCGAGGACAACGACTTCGTGCAGGCGGGCAACCTCTACCGCAAGATGTCCGAGGACGAGAAGGGCCGTCTGATCGAGAACCTCGCGGGCAACATCGCGGGTGTCTCGCGCGACGACATCGCCGAGCGCGCGATCAACAACTTCCGTCAGGCGGACGGTGACTTCGGCAAGCGGCTCGAGGCCGCGGTCCAGGCCCTTCGCGGCTGAGATCGTTTGTCGTAGGAGAAAAGCGGGCCGGATCCCCTCGGGGGTCCGGCCCGCCCTCTGTTTCCGGGGCGTGCCGGGGAGCGTGCGCTCAGACCGTCAAGGTCGCCGCGCGGCGCCTGCTCGGGGCCCAGCAGCGGATGATGTCGCGGACCGAGACGATCCCGACGGGTTCGTTGCCCTCCATCACGATCAGGTGCCGGAAGCCGCCGTGCGACATGGCGTCGGCCGCTTCCTCCAGGGTCCAGGACGGGTCGGCGAAGACGACGTCGGTCGTGGTGTGTGTGCCCGCGGTCTCGGCGTCAGGGCTCTGGCCCTGGCCCACCGAGATGAGGACGTCGCGCTCGGTCAGAATTCCCAGGCCGCAGGTGTCGGGGTCGAGGACGACGGCCGCGCCGACGCGGCGCGTCGACATCAGGCGGGCCGCCTGGCGCAGTGTGTGGGCGGGGCCGATGGTGAGGACCATCGTGCTCATGGCGTCGCGGACGAGCATGGGCTTGAGCCACCTCCTGAGTGGACCGCAAGAGAAGCGATTCACAAGTTCACAAGTGGGGGGACTCTCAGAGTCGCAGCCATGCGGGTCATCAACAAGGGGGCGCGTGCTGCTGGTTCAGGGCGTGCGCCAGCGAGGCGTGCGCCTCAGTAGCGCTGGTTGAGGTAGCCGAGCAGCTCGTCGTGGAGCAGGCCGTTCGACGCCGCCGCGTTGCCGCTGTGCGGGCCCGGAGTGCCGTCGAGGCCGGTGAAGGTGCCGCCCGCCTCGGTCACGATGATCGCGGTCGCCGCCATGTCCCAGAGCGAGAGCTCGGGCTCCGCGCAGATGTCGATCGAGCCCTCGGCGACCATCATGTACGGCCAGAAGTCGCCGTACCCACGGGTGCGCCAGACCGCGCGCGTGAGGTCCATGAACCCGTCGAGGCGCCCCTGCTCCTCCCAGCCCGAGAGCGAGGAGTACGCGAAGGACGCGTCCTGGAGCCGCGAGACCTTGGAGGCCTTGAGCCGGCTCGCGGAGGTGAGGCTGCGCCCGGTGAAGGCGCCCGCACCCTTCGCCGCCCACCAGCGCCGCCCGAGGGCCGGGGCCGACACGACGCCCACCACCGGCTGGAAGCCGCCCTCGCCCGCCTCCATCAGCGCGATCAGCGTGGCCCAGACCGGTACCCCGCGTACGTAGTTCTTGGTGCCGTCGATCGGGTCGATCACCCAGCGGCGTGGGCCCGTGCCCTCGACGCCGAACTCCTCGCCGAGGATCGCGTCGCGCGGCCGTCCCCGCTTCAGGTTCGACCGGATCAGCTCCTCGGCCGTTTTGTCCGCCTCGCTCACCGGCGTCATGTCCGGCTTGGTCTCGACCTTGAGGTCGAGGGCCTTGAACCGGTCCATCGTCGCGGCGTCGGCGGCGTCCGCGAGGACGTGGGCAAGACGCAGATCATCGTGGTAGTCGGGCATGAGTGAACAGTATCGATCTCGTTGTGCCTGAGCCACAGCGCCGTATGTCCGGGCCATTCCGGGACATGACGCATACCGTGCGAGGTCGCGCCGGGACTATTGACACCGCTCCCGAGCGCGTCAACTCTGGCCGCAGAGCCGCTTCGGCCCCGGGAGGCGACGATGCCTGCAGCACGGGAATCCTTACTGGACGCGGCCAAGACGGCGCTCGCCCGCCGACCGTGGCCAGGCGTACGCATGGTCGATGTCGCGGCCACCGCCGGAGTGTCCCGGCAGACCCTCTACAACGAGTTCGGCAGCAAGGACGGCCTCGCGCGCGCCCTGCTCCGGCGCGAGACCGACGCGTATCTGCACGGCGTGGAGCGCGCGTTGGCCGTGGAGGGCGGTCCGGTGGACCGGCTCGCCGCCGTGAGCGCGTGGACGATCGCCGCCGCACGCGGGAACGAACTCGCGCGGGCCATGCTCACCGGCTGCTGGAGCGAACGCCTGCCCGCGCCGAGCAGGACCGGGGCCTCCGCGTCGCCCGTACCGGCGCAGCGGCGGGCGGACGCGGGCGTCCCCTCGCCCGCCGAACTGCTCGCTCTCGTCCGGGACAAGGCGGTGAACGCGCTGAACGGCAGGGCGCGGCCGAAGGACACCGAGGAGCTGGCCATGGCCTGCGAGAGCGCGGTGCGGATGGCGCTGTCGTACGTCGTCGCGCCCTCGCCGGCGGGTGAGGATCCCGTGGAACTGGTGCGCGGGGTCCTCGGGCGCTGGATCAACGCCTGAGCGGGTCGGCCCAGTGGGCGGAGCCGCTCGGCGGAGAGAACCGCTCAGTGGGCGGAGCCCGAGAGCTGCAGGCCGATGACGCCGGCGATCACCAGCGAGATGGAGACGATCTTGAGCGTGGAGACCACGTCACCGAGGAAGATCATTCCGTAGATCGCGGTGCCCGCGGCGCCGATGCCCGTCCAGACCGCGTACGCGGGACCCACATCGAGCTTGCGCAGCGCGAGGGTGAGCAGACCGAAGCTGCCGAGGGCGAAGGCGGCGAAGGTGATCGTCGGCCAGAGCCGGGTGAAGCCGTGAGAGAGCTTGAGGCAGACCGCGAACCCGGTCTCCAGGAACCCCGCGACGATGACCAGCAGCCACGCCATGAATCTGCCTCCCGCAACCGTACGTTCGGTGACCGCCTCGCCCGGCCTGGATCAGGCCTGGTGCGATTATGCCCTTGCCGCCCCGCCCAGGGCGCGAAGAACGGCGAGGTCAGTCGTCCTCGCGTCGCTCGCGGGTCTCGAGGAGCCTGCGCAGCGAGTAGAGACGCGCGGGATCCGCGTGTCCCTCCGCCACCCACGCGTCCAGTGCGCAGTCCGTCTCGTCGTGACTGCACGCGCGCGGACAGCCCTCCGTCCCCGGCACCAGGTCGGGGAAGGCGAGGATGACGCGGGAGGGGTCGACGTGGTGCAGGCCGAAGGAGCGCACGCCGGGCGTGTCGATCACCCAGCCGCCGGTCGAGCCCGCCAGGGGGAGCGCGAGTGCCGACACGGTGGTGTGCCGCCCGCGGCCCGTGACGGCGTTGACGTGCCCGGTGCTGCGCCGCTGCTCCTCCGGGACCAGGGCGTTGACCAGCGTCGTCTTGCCCACCCCGGAGTGCCCGACGAACGCGGTGACCTTGCCGTCGAGCACCTCGTGCACCCGGGAGAGCTCCGCGTCGTCGGTGAACTCCTCGCGGCTGGTCACCACGTAGGGCATGTCGAGCGTGGAGTACGTCTCCAGGAGCTTGTCCGCGGACGCCAGGTCGGACTTGGTCAGGACGAGGAGCGGCGTGAGACCGCCGTCGTACGCCGCCACGATGCAGCGGTCGATCAGGCGCGTGCGCGGCTCCGGATCGGCGAGGGCGGTGACGATGGCGAGCTGGTCGGCGTTGGCGACGACCACCCGCTCGTAGGGGTCGTCGTCGTCGGCCGTGCGCCGCAGGACCGACGTGCGCGGCGAGATGCGCACGATGCGCGCGAGGGTGTCCTTCTTGCCGGAGAGATCGCCGACGAGCGAGACCCGGTCGCCCACCACGGCGGCCTTGCGGCCCAGTTCGCGGGCCTTCATGGCCAGTACGATGCGGTCGTCGACCAGGACGGTGAGGCGGCCCCGGTCGACGGTGAGGACCATGCCGTCGGACGCGTCCTCGTGCTTGGGCCTGATGTGGGTGCGCGGGCGGTTGCCCTTGCGGTTGGGGCGGACGCGGATGTCGTCCTCGTCGGGGTTCTTTCCGTAACGGCGCATGTCCTGGATCCGCCCGTCAGTTCCCGAGCATTCCGGTCCAGAGGTCGGGGAAGTCGGGCAGCGTCTTCGCCGTCGTCGCGACATTCTCGATCTGCACGCCCTCCACCGCCAGGCCGATGATCGCGCCCGCGGTGGCCATGCGGTGGTCGTCGTACGTGTGGAAGATTCCGCCGTGCAGGCGGCGCGGACGGATGTGCAGGCCGTCGGCGGTCTCGGTGACGTCGCCGCCGAGTTCGTTGATCTCCTTGGTGAGGGCCGCCAGGCGGTCCGTCTCGTGGAGGCGCAGGTGGGCGACGCCGCGCAGGGTCGAGGGGGAGTCGGCAAGCGCCGCGACGGCCGCGATGCCGGGGGTGAGCTCGCCGACCTCGCTCAGGTCCACGTCGAGGCCGTGGATCGAGCCGGACCCGGTGAACACGAGCCCCTGCGGGGTCAGTTCGCAGGAACCGCCCATCTCGGTGAAGATCTCCCGCAGCTTGTCGCCGGGCTGCGTGGTGTGCGCGGGCCAGTCGGGGATGGTCACACGGCCGCCGGTGACCAGCGCGGCGGCCAGGAACGGCTGGGCGTTGGAGAGGTCGGGCTCGACGGTCAGGTCGCGGCCCAGGAGGGCGCCGGGGGTGACCCGCCACACGTTCGGCTCGCCGCCCGACTCCGGGGTGTCCACCTGGGCGCCGACCGCGCGGAGCATGTCGACGGTCATCCGGATGTGCGGCATGGAGGGCAGGGCGGAGCCGGTGTGGCGCACCTCGACACCCTGGTTGAAGCGCGGGCCCGAGAGCAGCAGGGCGCTGACGAACTGCGAGGACGAGGAGGCGTCGATCTCGACCGGGCCGCCGTCCAGGGCGCCGCTGCCGTGCACGGTCAGCGGCAGCGCACCGCGGCTGTCGTCGTCGATACGGGCGCCGAGCACGCGCAGGGCGTCGATCACGCCGTTCAGCGGCCGCTCGTACGAACGGGGGTCGCCGTCGAAGCGGATCGAGCCGTCGGCAAGGGCGGCGACCGGGGGCAGGAACCGCATGACCGTGCCGGCGTTGCCGACGTCGACCGTGGCGGGGCCCTGCAGCCCGGAGGGGATGATCCGCCAGGCCTCGCCGGAGCCGTCCGGGCCCACACCCTCCTCGATGCCGACGCCGAGCGTGCGCAGGGCACCCGCCATCAGCAGCGTGTCGCGGGAGCGCAGCGGCCGGCGCAGCCAGCCGGGCTCGGCGGCGAGTGCGGCGAGGACGAGGCCGCGATTGGTGACCGATTTGGACCCGGGCACATGGACCGTCGCGGCGACGGCTCCGCTCGCGTGCGGGGCTGGCCAGAGGGTGCTGTGCGCTGGGTTAACGGTCATGCCCCCACTTTAGTGGCAGGGAGCTGGGGGAAGTCCGCTGCTCAGAGCCCGAGCAGCCAGCGTCCGCCGCCTATCAACGAGCACAGTGAGACGGCGTGGAAGAGGAAGAGCCACATACCCGCGGGCACGTGCGTCAGCCGGGACAGCTGGTCCGCGTCCGAGTCGCCCGCACCGCCGCGCCTGCGCTTGGACTGCAGCTCGAAGGCGGGACGTACGCCTCCCAGGAGCAGGAACCACACCACGGCGTACGCGAACGCCGCCTGCACCTGCGAGCTGGTCAGCCAGGAGACGAGCAGGAAGGTGCCGCCGGTGATGATCACGGTGAGGGCGCCGTACGCGTTCCGGATCATGACGAGCATCACGATGAGCAGCGCCGTCGCGATCCACAGGAACGCCGTGATGTGGTCGGCGGCGAGCAGTGCGGCGCCGGCGAGGCCCAGGAGTGGCGGCGCGGTGTAGCCGGAGGCCGCGGTGAGGATCATGCCGAGGCCTGTGGGCTTGCCGCGCGAGACGGTGAGGCCGCTGGTGTCGGAGTGCAGCCGGATGCCGTCGAGGCGGCGCCCTGTGAGCAGCGCGACCAGGCCGTGGCCGCCCTCGTGCGCGATGGTGATCGCGTTGCGGGCTATCCGCCAGACGCCGTGCGGGACGACGACGGCGAGCGCGACGACACCGGTGGCGATCACCAGCCACTCGTCGGGGGCGGCCTGGGTGCCGAAGACGCGGTCCCAGAGGTCGGTCAGGCTGGCGTTCGCCATGCTTTCCATTGCTCGTGCCATTGTCGGGACCGGCTCCTCTGGGTGTACGGGGTCTGGCAGTCTGGCACGTATGTGCGGACGGTATGCATCGAGTCGTAGGCCCGAGGATCTCGCAGGAGTCTTTGAGATCGAGAAGTGGGAGCCGGAGGAGGCGCTGGCCCCCGATTTCAACGTGGCCCCCACCAAGGAGGTCTACGCGGTCCTCGACCGTCCTGTGAAAGACGCGGAAGACCCGCGCCCGGTTCGCCAGCTGCGCACACTCAAGTGGGGCCTCGTCCCGTCCTGGTCCAAGACGCCCGAGGGCGGCGCCCGGATGATCAACGCCCGCGCGGAGACGGTGCACGAGAAGCCCTCCTACCGCCGGGCCTTCACCTCGCGCCGCTGTGTCATCCCGGCCGACGGCTACTACGAGTGGGTCACGGGCTCCGGCGAGCGGGACCTCGAGGTCGAGGGCAAGAAGAAGCGGCCGCGCAAGCAGCCGTACTTCGTGACGCCCGCCGACGGATCGGTCTTCGCGATGGCGGGCCTCTACGAGTTCTGGCGCGACAAGACGCTCCCCGACGAGCACCCCCTCGCCTGGTGGGTGACCTGCACGGTGATCACCACGGAGGCGGAGACCTCGCCCCTGGCCGTCGCGCCCGACGAAGGGCCGCGCACGCTGGCCGACATCCACCCGCGGATGCCCCTGATGCTGACGCCGGACCGCTGGGACGCCTGGCTCGACCCCGCGCGCACGGACGTCGAGGACCTGCGGACGCTCCTCGAACCGCCGCCGCACGGCCTGATGCGGGCCTACCCGGTGTCGACGGCGGTCAGCAACGTGCGCAACAACGGGCCGGAGCTGCTCAAGGAGCTGGAGGGCCCCGAAGAAGGCACACTCTTCTGACGTGACCAAGAGTGAGCCCAAGAGTGAGATCGTTCCGACCGACGCGGGTGAGGCACGCATCACCTGGCACCCCGCGCCGAAGACCAAGGCCCGCCTGGTCCTGGCGCTCAGCCACGGCGCCGGCGGCGGCATCGAGGCCCGTGACCTGCAAGCCGTCGCCGCCGCGCTGCCCGCACACGGCGTGACCGTCGCCCTGGTGGAGCAGCCCTGGCGGGTGGCGGGCAAGAAGCTGGCGCCCGCACCCAAGACGCTGGACGTGGGCTGGCGGGGCCTGTGGCCCGCGCTCGCGAAACCGGGGCTCCCGGTGATCGCGGGCGGCCGCAGCGCGGGAGCACGCGTCGCCTGCCGTACCGCCACGGAGCTGGGCGCGGCAGCCGTACTCGCCCTCAGTTTCCCCCTGCACCCGCCGGGCAAGCCGGAGAAGTCGCGCGCGGAGGAACTGCTCGGCGCCGGGGTGCCGACGCTGGTGGTGCAGGGCGGCAACGACCCCTTCGGGAAGCCCGCCGAGTTCCCCGAGGGGACGTACGAATTGGTGGAGGTGCCCTACGGCGATCACAGCTTCGGGACGCCGAAACGCGCGGGAATCAGCGAGGCCGATGCCATGACGCTCATCACGGATGGCGTCATCCGGTGGACGGGAATGTTGCGCGGATGACCTCTGTTGTGCCGAACAGACGCTAAACGCTGTTAGTACGAGAGGAAGTCCGCCGCATGGGTTCGACCATCTGCCCGGCCCGCTCCAGCGCCTCTGACCTGGAATGGACGGTGTTGAGCGCGCCCAAGACCGCTCCTATTCGGGCGGCGGCGGGACCGGATCGTCGTCTATCCTCCGATTCGAGTGGGGCTGCATTCGGTCTCACCACGTCTTTGGAGGAGGTGGGTCCGGTCACTGGGACCGACGCAGGGGCCGAGAACGGCCAGGCGGAGCGACCCGACGGAAGCGCCGAGACGCAGGCGGAGCGCACGGCCCGCTTCGAGCGGGACGCCTTGGGCTTCCTCGACCAGATGTACTCGGCGGCGCTGCGCATGACGCGCAACCCGGCGGACGCCGAGGACCTGGTGCAGGAGACCTACGCCAAGGCGTACGCGTCGTTCCACCAGTTCCGTGAGGGCACGAACCTCAAGGCGTGGCTGTACCGCATCCTCACCAACACGTTCATCAACTCGTACCGCAAGAAGCAGCGCGAGCCCCAGCGCAGCGCCGCCGAGGAGATCGAGGACTGGCAGCTCGCGCGCGCCGAGTCGCACATGTCCACCGGTCTGCGCTCGGCCGAGTCGCAGGCGCTCGACCACCTGCCGGACTCGGACGTGAAGTCCGCGCTGCAGGCGATCCCCGAGGAATTCCGCATCGCCGTCTATCTCGCAGATGTAGAGGGCTTTGCGTACAAGGAGATCGCGGACATTATGGGGACACCCATCGGTACGGTGATGTCCCGGTTGCACCGCGGCCGTCGCCAACTGCGCGGCATGCTCGAGGACTACGCCCGTGACCGCGGCCTCGTCCCCGCCGGCGCCGCGTCAGAGTCGTCGAACGAAGCGAAAGGCTCAGGCTCATGAGCTGCGGAGAGCCGCACGAGACGGATTGCAGTGAAGTCCTGGACCATCTCTATGAGTTCCTGGACCACGAGATGCCGGACAGCGACTGCACCAAGTTCGAGACGCACTTCGAGGAGTGCTCTCCGTGCCTGGAGAAGTACGGCCTCGAGCAGGCGGTCAAGAAGCTGGTCAAGCGCTGCTGCGGCCAGGACGACGTGCCCGTCGACCTGCGCGCCAAGGTCATGGGACGCATCGATCTCATCCGCTCGGGCGAGGCCGTGCCCGACCACGACGTGACGGTGGAGACGGTGACTGCCGAGGGCGGTGTGCAGGCCAAGGGCCTGCGGGCCAAGGAGGCCTGAGCTTCCGGAAGTTGAGTGTGGGCAGGTCGTGACGGGACTCCGTCACGACCTGCTTTTTTCTGTTCTCCATCACTCGTACGTGCCAATTTCTGCGAGGGGGTCTCGGAGAGAGGGGCAGCCGTTCTAGTCTCCGGACCTTGGAACGTGGTCCCTGGGGACGGTCACGGGGGAGGAGACAGTGCCATGCGGTCCATCGCTCCATGGGCGCGCGCCTACATCCTGTGCGCCGCCCTCGCCGGCGCCGCCTGCGCCGCGCCCGCGCTGACCTCGTCGCGCACGCCGTGGGGCGCGCTCGCGCTGCTCGCCGCGCTCTACGCCGGGTGCGAGCAGGTCACGCGGTGCCGGGTCATCGGGCGCCGTGCCGCGCCCGGTCTTGGCGGCCTCGGCACCTTCTTCCCCGTGCTGCTCGCCGCCGTCTTCCTGCTGCCGCCCGCCGCCGCGGCGCTCGTCGCGGTGCCGGGGGCGCTGCTCGCCCGCGTCGAGCGGCAGCCGCGGTGGGTGCGCAGGGTGTGGCGCGCGGCCCAGATCGCCCTGGCCGCCTGGGCCGCGGCGTGGGTGCACGGAGCGCTCGGCGGGCGCGACGCGGTGGCCGCGCCCGACTTTCCGTACGCCCTGTTGCCCGCCGGAGCGGCCGTCCTCGCCTTCTCCCTCGTCCTGACCGTCCTGGACGGCGGCATCCTGGCCACCGCGGAACGGGTGCCGGTGCGGACCGCCTGGCGTGGGCTCTTCCTGCGGTCGTTCGCGCCGGTCGCGGTGCACGGCCTCGCCGGTCTGATGATGGCGGTGCTGTGGCGCAGTCCGTACGGGCCGCTCGCCGCGCTCCTCGTGCTGCTCCCGATGGGGGTCTCCTGCTGGGTCTTCGCGCAGTACCACCGCGAGCGCGCCGCCCACCAGGCCACGATCAGGGCGCTCGTGCAGGCCGTCGACATCAAGGACCGGTACACCCGCGGGCACAGCGAGCGCGTGGGGCGGGCCTCCGTGATGATCGCGCGGGAGCTGGGGATGGCGGACGAGAGGGTGGAGAGCCTGCGGTTCGCAGGGATCCTGCACGACGTCGGCAAACTCGGCGTACCGACCCGGCTGCTGCGCAAGGACGGGCCGCTGACCCCCGAGGAGCGGCGGGTCATCGAGCTGCATCCCGAGTACGGGCACGAAATGGTGCGCGGGATCGGCTTCCTCGGGGAGGCGCGGGCGGCGATCCTGCACCACCACGAGCGGATCGACGGGAGCGGGTATCCCTACGGGCTCGTGGGGCGGCAGATTCCGGAGTTCGCGCGGGTGGTGGCCGTCGCGGACGCGTTCGACGCCATGACGTCCACGCGGTCCTATCGGCGGGGGAGGCCTGTTGCCGCTGCCGTGGCTGAGCTTTCCCGCTGCGCGGGGGCACAGTTCGACCCTGCGATGGTTGCGGCTCTGCAGCGGGCGCTGGAGCGGCATGGGTGGCACCCGGCTGTCACCGCGGACACCGCGGATGTGCCGGTCCCGCGGCAAGGGGCCACCGGTGTTCCTGCGGCCCCCCAGGCTGGAGCGCGGTGAGCGCCGCACGCCTGCCCACAACCGTGAGCGTGCTTGTCTATGGCGCCGCAGGCATCCTCACCCTCCTAGCCCTCGGCTGGACCCTCTGGCACGGCGTGCATGAAGGAGGGGTCGCGCTGGCCTTTGGGGGGCTTGTCGCCGTGGGGGAGCTGGCCCGGTGGGGGGCCGGGGGGAGCGACCGGGAGCCCGCGCCGCTCGGGGCCGCGGGCGCCCTCGCGTACGCGCTGCTCGGCGAGGTCGGGGGGCGGACCACGCACCACGGCGTCCTCCAGGTGATCGCCGTCGTCGTCGCGGCCGCGCTCGTCGGGGCCGTGCCGCACGTGGCGCTCGGCAAGGGGCCCGCCCTCGACCACGTGGCGCGGCGCGTGCTGACCGTCGGTTTCGCCGCCGCGTGCTTCCAGCCGCTCTACAACGCGGGGAAGCTGGAGGAGTGGGTGGGCCAGGGGCCCGCCTTCGCCGTCGTCATCGCCGCGCTGCTCGTCCTGACCGCCCTGTGCGACGCCGTGCTCGCCGCGGCCATGGCCCACGCCCGTACCCTCCCCCATAGCCTTAAGGGCATGGGAGGTACCCCCTTGCCCTTCGGTCCCATCCTGAGAGACGAGCTGCGGGCCATGCTCGGCATCGGGTCCGCCGTGTGCGCTACAGGGGCCGTCATGGCGCTCGCGGTGGCCGTGGCGGGGCTCTGGGCGCTGCCGGTGTTCAGCCTGCCGCTGCTCCTGACCCAGCTGTCGTTCGGGCGGTACGCCGCGGTGCGGACCACCTACCGGCAGACCATCACCTCGCTCGCCCGGTCCACCGAGATCGCCGGGTACACCCCGCAGGGCCACGCCCGCCGCGTCGCCGGGCTCAGCCGGGCCGTCGGGCGTGAGCTGGGGCTCTCGGAGCCAGACCTCGCCGTCCTGGAGTACGCGGCCCTCATGCACGACATCGGGCAGCTCTCCCTCGTCGACCCCGTGCCCGCGGGCGCCACCGCCTTCCTGCCGGACGCGGAACAGCGCCGGATCGCCCTGCTCGGGGGTGCCGTCGTGCGTCAGACGGGGGTGAAGGGCGACGTCGCCGTGGTCGTGGAGCGGCAGGCGGACCCGTACCGTGAGCAGCCGCTCACCGCCCGCATCGTGCGGGCCGCCAACGCGTACGACGAGATGGCCAGGGGAGAAGGTCCCACAGGCCCTCTCAACGCCCTGGAGCGGCTGCGTCTGGGCACCGGCCGCGACTACCAGCCCGAAGTGGTGGAAGCCCTGGCCCGCGTGCTTGCGCGGGGCGGTCATAGCTTGCCGTCGGCTGGGTAACCCATGGGTAATGAGCGGCCGTCCGACCGTACGTGGTTGGATGCAAAGAGGGCCCTCAGGGCACATCGGAACGCAGGACTCAAGTACCGGCAGGCGGGAATCGTGAGGATCTTCGGCAAGGGACGGCACCGGCCCTCCGCCTCATGGCGGCAGGCCACCGACCGCGCCTTCACGCTGATCGGCGACGGGCGGTACGAGGACGCGGGCGCTCTGCTGACCCGCGCGGCGGATCTCGAGCCGTGGCTCTCGGAGTCCTGGTTCAACCTCGCGCTGCTCCACAAGTTCCGGCACGACTGGGAGCAGGCGCGGGCCGCGGGTCTGCGGGCCGTCGCGCTGCTCGACCGGTCGCAGGGCGCCCCCGACTGGTGGAACGTGGGCATCGCCGCCACCGCCCTGCAGGACTGGCCGCTCGCCCGGCGCGCCTGGCAGGCGTACGGCCTGAAGGTGCCCGGCGGTGTGGCCGCCTCCGGGGAGCCCACCGGCATGGACCTGGGCAGCGCCGCCGTGCGGCTCTCGCCGGAGGGTGAGGCCGAGGTGGTGTGGGGGCGCAGGCTCGACCCCGCCCGTATCGAGGTGCTCTCCATTCCGCTGCCCTCCTCCGGGCGCCGCTGGGGCGAGGTCGTGCTGCACGACGGCGTTCCGCACGGCGAGCGGACGACGGGGGCGGGGGACTCGTATCCCGTCTTCGACGAGATCGAGCTGTGGGCGCCCTCGCCCGTCCCCACCTGGGTGGTTCTCCTGGAGGCCGCCACCGAGGACGACAGGGACGCCCTGGAGAAGCTCGCCGCCGACGCCGGCTTCGCCGCCGAGGACTGGTCGTCGTCCGTACGGCTGCTCTGCCGCATGTGCTCCGAGAGCCGCATGCCGAGCGACGAGGGCGACGGCGAGCACCTGGACCCGCACGACCACAGCGAACCGGGCCACCCCGGACCGCTCGGCCACCGCAGCCCCGGCGCCCTGTGGGTGCCTGAGCGCGAGTGCGGCATCGCGGCGCCCGCGGCACTGGTGCGCGGGCTGCTCGACGGCTGGGTCGCGGACAGCCCGGACTCCCGTGACTGGCGGGATCTGGAAGAGGTCTGCTGACTCCTGGCCGTAGGCTGTACCGGCACCATCTCTTGTGGGTTCCCAGGAAGGCGTACGTCGGACAATGGCGCAGGACACTGAGCAGCAGGCCTCGGGCGGGGTCCTCCCCGTAGACGACGAGGGCTTCGTCATCGACACGGAGGACTGCGAGGAGCGGGAGACGGCCCACCGCGAGCGCGGCACGTCCCGGCCCATCACGGTCGTCGGCAACCCTGTGCTGCACAAGGAGTGCAAGGACGTCACCGCCTTCGACGACGAGCTCGCGCAGCTCGTCGCCGACATGTTCGCCAGCCAGCGGACCGCCGAGGGCGTGGGCCTTGCCGCCAACCAGATCGGCGTCGACCTGAAGGTCTTCGTCTACGACTGCATGGACGACGAGGGCCGCCGCCACGTCGGCGCGGTCTGCAACCCCGTGCTGCGCGAGGTCCCCGCCGACCGCCGCCAGCTGGACGAGTCGAACGAGGGCTGCCTCTCCGTGCCCACGGCCTACGCCGAGCTGGCCCGCCCGGACTACGCCGAGGTGACCGGGCAGGACGAGAAGGGCAACCCCATCAAGGTGCGGGGCACCGGTTACTTCTCGCGCTGCCTCCAGCACGAGACGGACCACCTGTACGGCTACCTCTACATCGACCGCCTGTCCAAGCGTGAGCGCAAGGACGCGCTGCGGCAGATGGAAGAGGGCACACCGCGCTACCCCGTCGTGCCGAACGACTGAGTCGACTCCAGGCACGCGCGCACCGCGAGCCACCTGCGGCCCCTGGCCGGGAACTCCTTCCCGGCCAGGGGCCGTTCGCATGAACCGGTCAGCTGTGCGAGCAAAACAGGCTTCTGATGATCCAGATTCGGTCACGTAAGTGGATTTTCTCGGCACTGGGGGGTAGTGAATGGCGCAAATCTGTTCCCTGAACGGTCAGTTGTGGTGCTGAATGGAAAGCGCGGGGATACGCAACGGCGCGCGCCTGGTACGGCGGGAGGGGCGCGCGTCCCCAGGCGGCTGAGAGGGGCTAGTCCGTGCCTGCATATTCATATGGCACTTCACCGACACAGCCACAGACACCGGGGGTATCCGTGCCGCCGGCGCTGGCGCTCCCGGTGATCGAGGCAGATTTTCCACGACGACTGCATCCGTATTGGCCGGAGCTTCAGGAGAAGTCCAGGACATGGCTGCGCGAAATGCGGCTGATGCCCGCGGACAAGGTCGAGCGGTACGCCGACAGTCTGTGCTACACCGACCTGGTCGCCGGCTACTACATTGGCGCCCCCGATGAGTTGCTCAGCGCGATAGCCGACCTCAGCAGTTGGTTCTTCGCCTGGGACGACCGGCACGACCGCGACTCGGTCCACGGCAGGGCGGCGCAGTGGCGCCGGCTGTGCCGCGGACTCCACGAGACGCTCCGGGCGCCCCGGCAGCAACTGCGCCACCGCGACCCTCTGGTCGCGGGGTTCGCGGACTGTGTCCTGCGGCTGTACTCGCACCTCGGGGCCAGCTGGAACGCCCGGTTCGCCAGGCACTTCCACAGCGTGATCGAGGCGTACGACCTGGAGTTCAGGAACCGCAGGACCGGGACGGTCCCGACGGTCGAGGCCTACATTGAGTTGCGAAGGCTGACCTTCGCCCACTGGGCGTGGATCGACCTGCTCGAACCCACGGCGCGCCACGAACTGCCGCGGGACGTGCGGAAGCATCCGGCATATCGGCGGGCCGCGCTCGCCACGCAGGATTTCTCCGCCTGGTACAACGACCTGTGCTCACTCCCCAAGGAACTCGCGGGAGATGAATTGCACAATCTCGGGATCAGCCTGATCCAGCACGAGGGATTGTCTCTCGAAGAAGCCGTGGCGGAAGTCCACCGGCGGGTCACCGGTTGCATATCGGATTTCCTCGTGGCGGAGAAAGAAGTACTGTGCCTCGCCGGGAAATTGGACGACGGAAGTGCGCGCGGACGGGAACTCTCGGACGCAGTGGAATCCTGCGTCTTCAACATGCGGAACTGGTTCTCATCGGTGTACTGGTTCCACCACGAATCCGGCCGCTATCGGGTGGACAGCTGGGACGACAGGTCCATTCCCCCGTATGTGAGCGACGCCGGAATGAGCGACTTGGCCGAAACTGAATTGGTTGGTGAGGAATGAGCGTCGAATCCGCGATACCCGCGACACCCGCGACAACCCCACCTCTCGTCGGCGGCGGCGCCCCGCTCATCGGGCACGCCTGGAACCTGGTGCGCGACCCGCTCGGCTTCCTCGCCGCGCTGCGCGACCACGGTGATCTCGTACGGATCAGGCTGGGACCCAAGACGGCGTACGCGGTCTGCGACCCGGAGCTGGTCGGACGGCTCCTGCGGAGCCCCGACTACATCGTCGGAGGGCCCCTCTGGGACACCCTGGAAGTACTGCTCGGCAAGGGTGTGGCGACCAGTAACGGCAAGCTGCACCGGCGGCAGCGGCGCATGATGCAGCCCGCGTTCCGGCCCGAGCGCATCGCCGACTACGCCAAGGTGATGGAGGAGGAGGCCCGCGCCACGGCAGCGCGCTGGCAGCCGGGCGACACGGTCGACGTCGGCGCGGAGATGTTCCGCGCGGCCGTGCGCATCGTGTCCCGCTCGCTCCTGGAGGTCGACGCGATCGGCGAGAAGGCGGACCGCATCGCCGAGGCGCTGCACACCGTCTTCGAGGGGCTCTACCGCAGGATGGTCCTCTCGGTCGGGCCGCTGTACCGCGTGCCGACCCAGGGCAACCGCCGCTTCCAGAACGCGCTCGCCGATCTGCACGCGGTGGTCGACGAGATAGTCGAGGCGGGCAGGGCGGCGGATGCCAGCCAGAACGACCTGCTGGCCGAAATGCTGCGGGCGTGCGACGAGTCGGGCCGGCCGCTCAGCGACCAGGAGATCCACGACCATGTGATCTCGCTTGTCGTGGCGGGCGCCGAGAATATCGCGTCGACCCTGGCGTGGACGTTCCATCTGCTGGCCGAACACCCCGAGCAGGAAAGGCGATTGGTTGAAGAGGTAAATTCCGTCGCGCCGGGCCGGGAGATCACATTCGCCGACCTCAAGGACCTGCCGCACACCCGGAATGTGGTCACCGAGGCCATGCGTATACAGCCGGCGGCCTGGATATTCACGCGCCGGTCGGTGGGAGAAACCAACCTGGGTGGCTACCGCATTCCGGCCAACGCCGACATCGTCTACAGCGTGTACGCGATGCAGCGCGATCCGCGTTCCTTCGAGCAGCACCTGCGGTTCGACCCGGACCGCTGGAATCCGGAACGCGCTTCGGACGTACCGGAGTTCGCGATGATGCCGTTCGGCACCGGTAACCGCAAGTGCCCGGGCGACCACTTCAGCCTGGCCGAACTCGCCATCATCCTGGCGACGGTGGCCCCGAAGTGGCACCTGGCGCCGGTGCCGGAGACCGACGCCGACACGAAGATCGGCATCACGCTGCAGCCGAAGAAGCTCGTCCTTCGGGTCGAGAAGCGCTGACGGCGGGGCCGCGGAACGTGCGGCGGTAGGCGTTCGGCGTGGTGCCGAGCGCCCGCAGGAACTGGTGACGCATCGCCGCGGCGTTGCCGAAACCGGCACGCCCGGCGATGGCGTCCACCGTCTCGTCCGACCCTTCGAGCAACTCCTGCGCCAGAAGCACCCGTTGGCGCAGGAGCCAGCGGTAGGGCGTGGTGCCGGTCTCCTGCTGGAAGCGGCGCGCGAAGGTGCGCGGCGACATGTGCGCGCGCTCGGCGAGCTTCTCGACGGTGATGTCCGCGTCCAGATGGCGCTCCATCCAGGCGAGCACCCCGCCCACGGTGTCGCAGGACGTGCGCGGCAGCGGGCGCGCCACGAACTGGGCCTGGCCGCCGTCGCGGTGGGGCGGTACGACCATGCGCCGGGCGATGGCGTTGGCGACCTCGGTGCCGTGTGCCTGGCGCACGATGTGCAGACAGGCGTCGATGCCGGCGGCGGTGCCCGCCGAAGTGATCACCGGGCTCTCGTCCACGTACAGGACGTCGGGCTCGACGCGGGCGCGCGGATAGCGCACCGCGAGCTCCGTGGCGTGCTGCCAGTGCACGGCGCAGCGGCGGCCGTCGAGCAGCCCCGCGGCGCCGAGCACGAAGACCCCGGAGCAGACGGAGAGGACGCGGGCCCCGCGGTCCACCGCGCGGCGCAGGGCGGCGAGCAGATCCTCGGGGTAGTCGCGGTCCACGAACGACTGGCCCGCGGGCACGGCGATGAGATCGGCCTCTTCGAGCCGGTCGATGCCGTACGGAGTGGTGATCGAGAACCCCGCGTGATTGCTCAGGGGTCCGCTCTCACCGGCGACCACCGCGAAGTCGTACACGGGGAGGCCCTCGTCGCTCCGGTCGAGGCCGAACACCTCGCAGACGACGCCGAGTTCGAAGGGATTCACGCCGTCGAGCAGCACGGCGGCCACGTTCTTCAGAGTGTCTTCCTGCAGCATGTCCGCCAGTGTGCCGCAGGACTGGCAGTAAGTCGATGGTGTGTGGCAGTCCTGCCACTGACGCCACCGTCCGGCACGCAGGACAGTGAGGACATGAACGCATTCCTGGATTACGCGACCGTCCTGACCGTCCTCCTTCTGCTGGCCGCACCCTCGCTCGTCGGGTACGTCCACGACCGCCGGATCGACCGCGAGCTGCGCGAGGCCCCCCGTTCCCCGCGCAGCTCACAGCGGTCCGACGTCCTAGAACTCGTCGTCGAAGGAGACCGAACCCTCGACCGCGACCTGGTAGGCCGAAGGACGCCGCTCGAAGAAGTTGGTCAGCTCCTGGACACCCTGGAGCTCCATGAACGAGAACGGGTTTGACGAGCCGTAGACCGGCGCGAAGCCCAGGCGCTGGAGCCGCTGGTCGGCGACGCACTGCAGGTACTCGCGCATGGAGTCGGTGTTCATGCCGGGCAGGCCCTCACCGCACAGGTCGCGCGCGAACTGCAGCTCGGCCTCGACGGCCTCCTTGAGCATGTCCGTGACCTGCGTCTGCAGCGCGTCGTCGAAGAGCTCGGGCTCCTCCTTGCGGACGGTGTCGACGACGTCGAAGGCGAAGCTCATGTGCATCGTCTCGTCGCGGAAGACCCAGTTCGTGCCGGTCGCGAGGCCGTGCAGCAGACCGCGCGAGCGGAACCAGTAGACGTAGGCGAAGGCACCGTAGAAGAAGAGCCCCTCGATGCACGCGGCGAAGCAGATCAGGTTCAGCAGGAAGCGGCGCCGGTCCGCCTTGCTCTCCAGGCGGTCCATCTTCTCGACCGAGTCCATCCACCGGAAGCAGAACTCCGCCTTCTCGCGGATGGAGGGGATCTCCTCGACCGCGTCGAAGGCCGCCGCGCGGTCCTGAGGGTCGGGCAGATAGGTGTCGAGCAGCGTCAGATAGAACTGGACGTGCACGGCCTCCTCGAAGAGCTGGCGGCTCAAGTAGAGCCGTGCCTCGGGGGAGTTGATGTGCTTGTAGAGCGTGAGCACGAGGTTGTTGGAGACGATCGAGTCGCCGGTCGCGAAGAACGCGACCAGACGGCCGATCATGTGCTGCTCGCCGGGCGAGAGCTTGGCGAGGTCGGCGACGTCCGAGTGGAGGTCGACCTCCTCGACGGTCCAGGTGTTCTTGATCGCGTCCCGGTAGCGCTCGTAGAAGTCCGGGTAGCGCATGGGGCGCAGGGTCAGCTCGAAGCCCGGGTCGAGGAGGTTCTTCTCGGCGTTGGTGGTGGAGCTCATTACTGGCAGGCCTCGCAGGACTCGGGGTTTTCCAGGGAGCAGGCGACGGCGTCTTCGGCCGAGACCTGCGCGGGGACGGGGGCGGGGGTGGGCTCGGCGGCCTCGGTGCGGCCGGCCGCCGCGCGGGCGATCCGGGTCGCGGGGCGCGAACGCAGGTAGTACGTGGTCTTCAGACCCTGCTGCCAGGCGTACGCGTACATCGAGGAGAGCTTGCCGATGGTCGGCGTCTCCAGGAACAGGTTCAGGGACTGCGCCTGGTCCAGGAACGGCGTGCGCGCGGCGGCCATGTCGATCAGGCCGCGCTGCGGGATCTCCCACGCGGTGCGGTAGAGCTCGCGCACCTCGGCGGGGATCCAGCTGAAGCCCTGCACCGAGCCGTTGGCCTCGCGCAGCGCCTCACGGGTCTGCGCGTCCCAGACGCCGAGCCGCTTGAGCTCCTGCACCAAGTAGGCGTTGACCTGGAGGAATTCACCGCTCAGCGTCTCGCGCTTGAAGAGGTTGGAGACCTGCGGCTCGATGCACTCGTACACGCCCGCGATGGACGCGATCGTGGCGGTCGGCGCGATCGCGAGAAGGAGCGAGTTGCGCATACCAGTCACGGCGATACGTTCCCGCAGCGCGGCCCAGCGCTCCGGCCAGGTCAGCTCGACGCCGTAGTGATCGGGGTGCAGGACGCCGCGCGCGGTGCGGGTCTTCTCCCAGGCGGGCAGCGGGCCGTTGCGCTCGGCGAGGGTCGCGGACGCCTCGTACGCGGCGAGCATGATCCGCTCGGCGATGCGCGTCGAGAGGGCGCGCGCCGCGGGCGAGTCGAAGGGCAGCTTCAGCTGGAAGAAGACGTCCTGCAGACCCATGGCGCCCAGGCCCACCGGACGCCACCGGGCGTTCGACCTGCCGGCCTGCTCGGTCGGGTAGAAGTTGATGTCGACGACGCGGTCGAGGAACGTGACGGCGGTGCGGACGGTCTCGTCGAGCCGCTCCCAGTCGATGTCACCGGCGGCCGTGTCCACGAAGGCGCCGAGGTTCACCGAGCCGAGGTTGCAGACGGCCGTCTCCCCGTCGTCCGTCACCTCCAGGATCTCCGTGCAGAGATTGGAGGAGTGGACCGTGTGGCCGGGCTCCGCCGTCTGGTTGGCGGTGCGGTTGGCGGCGTCCTTGAACGTCATCCAGCCGTTGCCGGTCTGCGCCAGGGTGCGCATCATGCGGCCGTAGAGGTCGCGGGCGGGGATGGTCTTGCGGGCGAGCCCCGCTGCCTCGGCCTTGCGGTAGGCGGCGTCGAACTCGTCGCCCCACAGGTCGACCAGCTCGGGCACGTCGGCCGGCGAGAACAGCGACCAGTCCTGGCTCGCGGCGACCCGGCGCATGAACTCGTCCGGGATCCAGTGCGCGAGGTTGAGGTTGTGCGTGCGCCGCTGGTCCTCACCCGTGTTGTCGCGCAGCTCCAGGAACTCCTCGATGTCGGAGTGCCAGGTCTCCAGGTAGACCGCGGCGGCGCCCTTGCGGCGGCCGCCCTGGTTCACGGCGGCGACGGAGGCGTCCAGGGTCTTCAGGAACGGGACGATGCCGTTGGAGTGGCCGTTCGTGCCGCGGATCAGCGAACCGCGGGCGCGGATGCGGGAGTACGAGAGGCCGATGCCGCCCGCGTGCTTGGAGAGGCGCGCGACCTGGTGGTAGCGGTCGTAGATGGAGTCCAGCTCGTCCAGCGGGGAGTCGAGGAGGTAGCAGGAGGACATCTGCGGGTGGCGGGTGCCGGAGTTGAAGAGCGTCGGCGAGGACGGCAGGTAGTCCAGGCGGCTCATCAGGCGGTACAGGGCGGCGACTTCGTCCACCGAGCGGGTGCTGGCTGTCGTTGAATCAGATGCAGTCTCGGCCAGGCCGCTCGCGACGCGCAGCATGAAGTGCTGCGGGGTCTCGATGACGTGCCGGGTGATCGGGTGGCGCAGGAGATAGCGGCTGTGCAGGGTGCGCAGGCCGAAGTAGCCGAAGCGGAAGTCGGCGCCGTCCTGAAGGGCCGCCTCCACGAGAGTGTCGAGGTGCTCCGCGTGGTCGACGACGAACGCGGCGGTGCGGTCCGCGATCAGGCCCTCGCGGTGCCCCACGGCGATCGAGTCGGAGAAGGAGCGCACGCCCTGCGACGCGGCCTCGTCACGGATGCTGAGGCTGAGCAGCCTCGCCGCCAGCTGCGAGTACGTCGGGTCCTCGGAGATGAGCCCGGCGGCGGCCTCGGTCGCAAGCGTACGCAGCTCCGCGAGGTCCGCCCTGGCCGAACGCCCGCGCAGCGCGGCGGCGGCGACGCGGCCGGGGTCGGCGTCGGGGAGGTCGGCGGTGAGTTCGGTCAGGGTACGCAGCAGCGCGGTTCCTGGGCCGTCGGCGGTCTGCTGACCGTCGGTGGTCTGCGCTGACGCAGGTTCGGCTGGCGCGATGGTCACGTGGAGCACTCCCTCGCTCGGCTCAGAGCCTTGGGGAGGGGAGGGTGACGCACGGGCGCGCCCAGGGCAGGGCTGTGCTCCGCGTCCACCAGCCCATTCCACGAGGCCCGGACGTCGTTGGCACCCGGACCGGTCGGAACGGGCGCACTGTCGACAGGTCTTCGGACTCGTGAGCACGACAAATGCGTACTCATACACCGTTGCGGGACAGTTCCGGACTTGCACCGGATTCCCCTGCGGCGACAGCGAGCACGAGCATACATCTTGTGCTGGCTCTGAGAAGCAGCCCCACATCTTGTGTCGGCACTGCGTACCACACACACAAGTGCGGGCCGCCGGATTCCTCCGGCGGCCCGCCTGGCGTGCTGATCGGTGTGAGGGAAGGGCTCAGTGCCCGGCAGGCGCCCCGGCCGTGGCCGGCGGCAGCTCCTGAACGACACCCGGGTCGCCCGCGTCCGCGGTGTAGTCCCCGGGAGAGGTCTCGTCGATGCCGTCAGGGGCCTTCATGGCGCGCAGGACGAAGGTCATGACCACGGTGACCACCACGTTCAGGACGAACGCCGTGAGGCCGATGTAGCCGATCTCGCCGATGCCGGGAATCTCGTCGGACGAGCCGCCGAAGTGCTTCTGCGTCGGCGACGCGACGCCGTACGCGGCGACCGTGCCGTAGACCATGCCGACCGCCCAGCCCGCGAGCAGCGCCCAGCGGTGGAACCACCGCGTGAACAGGCCGCCGACCAGCGCGGGCATGGTCTGCAGGATCCAGATGCCGCCCAGGAGCTGGAAGTTGATCGCGACCGTCTTGTCCATGGTGAGGACGAAGGCGAGCGCGCCGACCTTCACGAGCAGCGAGACCAGCTTGGAGACCTTGGTCTCCTGCTGCGGTGTCGCGTCCGGCTTGATGAAGTCCTTGTAGATGTTCCTGGTGAAGAGATTCGCGGCCGCGATGGACATGATGGCGGCCGGCACGAGCGCGCCGATGCCGATCGCCGCGAACGCGACGCCGGTGAACCAGTCGGGGAACATCGTCTCGAACAGCTGCGGGATCGCCAGCTGCCCGTTCTCGACCTTCACCCCGGCCGCGATCGCCATGAAGCCGAGCAGCGCGAGCAGGCCCAGCATCAGCGAGTAGAGCGGCAGGATCGTGGTGTTGCGGCGGATCACGTTGCGGCTCTTGGAGGAGAGCGTCGCCGTGATCGAGTGCGGGTACATGAACAGCGCGAGCGCGGAGCCGAGCGCGAGCGTGGCGTAGGTCCACTGCCCGGCATGGCCCGGCGCGAGGCCCGCGACCGGCTTGCCCGCGGCCTCGTTCGCCGACGAGAACTTGTCGTTCGCCGCCTGGAAGATCTCGTCGAAGCCGCCGAGCTTGATCGGGATGTAGATGATCGCGACGGCGATGACGAGGTAGATCAGGCCGTCCTTCACGAACGCGATCAGCGCGGGGGCGCGCAGACCCGACGAGTACGTGTACGCGGCGAGCACCGCGAACGCGATCAGGAGCGGCAGGTCCTTGATGAACCAGTTGGTGTCGGGGCCGCCGCCGACGCCCATGACGTCGAGCACGGCCTGGATGCCGACCAGCTGGAGCGCGATGTACGGCATCGTGGCGAGGATGCCGGTGACCGCGACGGCCAGCGAGAGCCCCTTGGAGCCGAAGCGGCCGCGCACGAAGTCCGAGGTGGTCACGTAACCGTGCTTGTGCGACACCGACCACAGGCGCGGCAGGAAGGTGAAGATCAGCGGGTAGACGAGGATCGTGTACGGCACCGCGAAGAAGCCGGCCGCGCCCGCCGCGTAGATCGCCGCCGGGACGGCCACGAACGTGTAAGCGGTGTAGAGGTCGCCGCCGAGCAGGAACCACGTGACCCAGGTGCCGAACGAGCGGCCTCCCAGGCCCCATTCGTCCAGGCTCTCGGTCTCGGCCTTGCGCCAGCGTGCGGCCAGGAAGCCCATCGCCGTGACGGCGGCGAAGAAGAAGATGAAGACGGCGAGGGCGATGCCGTTGACGCCGCCCGTGTCCGCTGCGAGCTCGTTCATCGGGTCGCACCCCCCTGGGCCTGCTCGGCCTTGCGGGCGCGCTGGTCACGCTGCCACAGTTTGTACGCGATCATGGTGAGAGCGGTGGATATGAGCACCCACAGCATCTGGTACCAGTAGAAGAACGGGATGCCGATGAAGGTCGGTTCGACCTTCGCGTAGGAGCTCACCCAGAGCATCGCCACGAACGGCGCGACGAGACAGAGGGCAATGACCACGCGGACCGGCGTGACCACCGGTCTGCTCACTTCAGGCGCATCTGACACTTCGCGGCTCCGCTCCCTCGCTTATCCCACCTTTAACGTGCGGGAAATCTAAGCGAGAGTATTGATCTATGGAACCCCCGTCCGGATACCGGACGCAGTGATGTGCCTGCTCAGCAGCAGCGGAACCCCTGTCTGGGGTCTGACTCCTGTTGGTCCGTCCGCATTCGCTCGAACTCCCTCCGGGAAGGGACGGATGCCCCGGGATGCGTCTTCCGCGTGTGCGCGACATAACGGTCGTACGCGGACTCGTCGGTCAACTCCCGTGCGTACCACCGCACCCAGCGCAGTCCGCGAAGCACCCATGTCATGACGGGGCCTTCGCATCGCTGGTGACCTTCGTTTCGGCCGCGGCCAGTTCCGCCTTCTCCTCCTGGGTCGGGATGAGCCCGGCCGGCGCGGTCAGCTTCGACTCGACGTACTCCGCCTCGCTCAGCCTGGACGACTGCGGGTTGCGGACGTGCTTCACGCAGATCCGGGCCGCGTCCGCGATCACGATGACGATGAGCAGGGCGAGCGCCGCCGAAAGGACGCCGTCCACCGTGGAGTTGGTGACGACGGTGTGCATGTCGTCCATGGACTTGGCGGGCGGCAGGATCTTCCCGTCGTCGATCGCGTCCTGGTAGATCGAGCGCTGCTTGAAGAAGCCGACGCGCGGATCGCTGGAGAACACCTTCTGCCAGCTCGCGGTGAGTGTGACCGTGGCGTCCCAGGCCAGCGGGATCCCGGTGATCCAGGCCCACTTGAGGCGTCCGGACTTCACCAGGAGCGTCGTGCAGACGGCGAGCGCGACCGCGGCCAGGAGCTGGTTGGAGATGCCGAAGATCGGGAAGAGCTGGTTGATCCCGCCGAGCGGCTCGTGCACGCCCACCCACAGGAAGTAGCCCCACAGGCCGGTGACGACCGCGCTCGTGATGATGAGTCCGGGCTTCCAACTGACCCTCTTGAAGGGCTTGTAGACGTTCCCGAGCATGTCCTGCAGCATGAAGCGGCCCACGCGCGTGCCCGCGTCGAGCGCGGTCAGGATGAACAGCGCCTCAAACATGATCGCGAAGTGGTACCAGAACGCCTTCATGGAGCCGCCGGTGACCTTTGAGAAGATCTCGGAGACACCGACCGCGAGCGTGGGCGCGCCACCGGTGCGCGAGAGCAGCGAGGACTCCTCGACGTTCTTGGCGGCCTGCGCCAGGTCCTCGGGGGAGATGGAGTACCCGAAGCCGGCGACGGCCTGGGACGCGGCCTGGACGTTGTCCCCGATGACGCCCGCGGGCGCGTTCATCGCGAAGTAGAGCCCCGGGTCGATGATGCTCGCCGCGACCAGCGCCATGACCGCGACCGCCGACTCCATCAGCATGGAGCCGTAGCCGATCATCCGGATCTGCGTCTCCTTCTGGACCATCTTCGGCGTCGTGCCCGAAGAGATCAGCGCGTGGAAGCCGGACAGGGCCCCGCAGGCGATGGTGATGAAGACGAACGGGAAGAGCGATCCCGCGAAGACGGGCCCGTCGCCGCGCGAGGCGAAGTCGGTCACCGGGTCCATCTTCAGCGTCGGCAGCGTGACGACGACGCCGATGGCGAGCAGCAGGATCGTGCCGATCTTCATGAACGTGGAGAGGTAGTCGCGCGGCGCGAGCAGCATCCACACCGGCAGGATCGAGGCGATGAATCCGTACGCCACCAGCCAGATGACCAGCGTCGACGGCGCGAGCGTGAACGTGTCCGCGAGGGACGACTCGGCGACCCAGCGCCCGGCGACGAGCGCGATCAGGAGCAGGGTGATCCCGATGAGGGAGACCTCGCTGACCCGGCCTGGCCGCAGGATCCGCAGGTAGAAGCCCATGAACAGCGCGATCGGAATGGTCATCGCGATGGAGAAGGTGCCCCACGGCGAGTCCGCGAGCGCGTTGACGATGACGAGCGCGAGCACCCCGAGCAGGATGATCATGATGGCGAAGGCGGCGAGCAGCGCCGCGGCCCCGCCGAAGGGGCCGATCTCCTCGCGCGCCATCTGGCCGAGCGACTTGCCGTCACGCCGCGTGGAGAAGAAGAGGACGACCATGTCCTGCACGGCGCCCGCGAAGATCACGCCGACGATGATCCAGATCGTGCCCGGCAAGTACCCCATCTGCGCGGCCAGTACGGGCCCCACGAGCGGTCCCGCGCCCGCGATGGCCGCGAAGTGGTGGCCGAGCAGGACGCGGCGGTCGGTCGGGTGGAAGTCGATGCCGTTGTCCAGGCGCTCCGCGGGAGTGGCCCGGTTCTTGTCGACCTTCAGGACGCGATGGACGATGAACTTCGAGTAGAAGCGATAGGCGATCGCGTACGAGCCGACGGCCGCGGCCACCATCCAGGCGGCCGACACCTCCTCGTCGCGCGAGAGCGCGAGCACGGTCCAGCCCGCGGCGCCCACCAGCGCGACGAGGGTCCAGATGACGATGGATCGGGGATTCGCTGAGCGCACCGGGTCGTCCTCCCGTTCATCATGCGATGACGGGAGGAACGTAGAGCAGCACGGTGATCTGCGCCAGACCCCCGAAGGGGATCAGTGTCCGCGGTGGCAAGTCACTCCGTGGGGCGCTTGAGGCGGGCAACGAACTTGTAGCGGTCGCCGCGGTAGACCGAACGGACCCATTCCACCGGCTGGCCGCCGCCGTCCAGGGAGTGCCGGGACAGGAGCAGCATCGGCAGGCCGACGTCCGTGCCGAGCAGGCCCGCCTCGCGCGGCGTGGCGAGCGAGGTCTCGATCGTCTCCTCGGCCTCCGCGAGATGGACGTCGTACACCTCGGCGAGTGCCGTGTAGAGCGAGGTGTACTTGACCAGCGAGCGGCGCAGGGCGGGGAAGCGCTTGGCCGAGAGGTGCGTGGTCTCGATGGCCATCGCCTCGCCGTTGGCCAGGCGAAGCCGCTCGATCCTGAGCACCCGGCCGCCCGCGGAGATGTCGAGCAGTCCGGCGAGGGTGTCGTCGGCGGTGATGTACCCGATGTCCAGGAGCTGCGAGGTGGGTTCGAGGCCCTGGGCCCTCATGTCCTCGGTGTACGAGGTGAGTTGGAGCGCCTGGGAGACCTTGGGCTTGGCCACGAAGGTGCCCTTGCCCTGGATCCGCTCCAGGCGGCCCTCGACGACCAGCTCCTGAAGGGCCTGGCGCACCGTCGTGCGCGAGGTGTCGAACTCGGCGGCCAGGGTGCGCTCCGGGGGGACCGGGGTGCCGGGCGGCAGCGTCTCCGTCATGTCGAGCAAGTGGCGCTTCAGGCGGTAGTACTTGGGCACGCGCGCGGTGCGGCCGACTCCCGTGGCCGCCCCGGTGTCCGTGGCCGAGGACGCGCCCGCGTCGGTTCCCGTACTGCCCGCGTCTGTGCCCATGCTCTGCCTTCCCGGCTCCTGTGCTGCTGCCGTCACCGGCTCCTCCGTCTGTCGCGGCTCACATCGTGGCACGTACCGGGCTGGGCGGACTGTGCCCGCTCAGGTGTCGGTCCGATAACGGACCTGACAGCCCTTCTTATACACCCTTGACACCCCTAAAGGTCTAGGCCAAGCTCCCCGTACTGGTCTACACCATTAAAGACCAGGTTCCAGTCCCACGGGCAGATCTCGGTCCTATTGGTCGCTGCGGGTGGGGGGTTGACTGGCATCCCTTGAGGAGGGTGACGTGAAGCGCAAGCTCATAGCGGCCATCGGTGTCGCGGGCATGTTGGTCTCGATCGCGGCCTGTGGCAGCGACGACAGCGACGACAAGAAGGCCGGGGCGGACGGCTTCAAGGGGGAGACCCTGACGCTCTGGGCGATGGACGGCTCCACGCCCGAGGGCTGGACCAAGGACGTCAAGGCCGCCTTCGAGAAGAAGACCGGCGCCAAGCTGAATCTCGAGATCCAGCAGTGGAACGGCATCCAGCAGAAGCTGACCACGGCCCTCTCCGAGGAGAACCCGCCGGACGTCTTCGAGATCGGCAACACCCAGACCGCCGCGTACGCCAAGACCGGCGGCCTCGCCGACCTCAGCGACCTCAAGGAAGGGCTCGGCGCCGACTGGACCGAGTCGATCAACAAGTCCTCGGTCGTGGACGGCAAGCAGTACGCAGCTCCGTGGTTCGTCCTGAACCGCGTGGTGATCTACAACAAGAAGGTCTGGGCCGACGCCGGCATCAAGGAGACGCCCAAGACCCGCGCCGAGTTCCTCAAGGACCTCAAGGCGATCGAGTCCAAGACGGACGCCGAGCCGATCTACCTGCCGGGCCAGAACTGGTACCACTTCGTCGGCCTGACCATCGGTGAGGGCGCCGAACTGGTCAAGAAGGACGGCGACAAGTACGTCTCCAACCTGACCGACCCCAAGGTCGCCAAGGCCATGAAGACGTACAAGGAGTTCGCGGACCTCTCCAAGGCCCCCAAGAACAAGGACGAGGCCACCCCGCAGCAGGCCGAGGTCTTCGCCAAGGGCAAGACCGGCGCCTTCATCGGCATGAGCTGGGAGGCCGCGACCGCGATCGAGGCCAGCAAGGACAAGAAGTTCAAGGACAACATCGGCTACTTCACCATCCCCGGTGCCACGGCCGACAAGCCCGAGGGCGTCTTCCTCGGCGGCTCGAACCTCGCCGTCGCCGCGACCAGCAAGAAGCAGGAGCTCGCCAAGGAGTTCCTGAAGATCGCGCTGAACGACAAGTTCGAGGGTGCGCTCGCCAAGGAAGGCGGCGTCATCCCGAACAAGCAGTCCCTGGAGGCCCAGCTCAAGGGCAACCCGGCCGCCGAGGCCATGGCCCCCGCCACCGCCGGCGGCGGCACCACGCCGCTGATCCCGGAGTGGGCCGCGGTGGAGAACCCGCCGAACCCGATCAAGAACTACATGACCGCCGTGCTGAACGGTAAGTCGAACGCCGACGCCGCCAAGCAGGTCGAGGGCGAGTTCAACAAGCGCCTGTCGCAGAAGCAGTAAGGACGCGCTCCTGCCGGGGACTTCGGGCCCGGGGTGTCACCCGCCCCCGGGCCCGCTGCCCCGGCACAGCGCTGCGTTCCGCGATGCCCACGAAAGAGATGGCGAGCATGACCGTGCAGACCGAACGGCCGCCCTCCGGCCCGACGGACGTCGTGAAAACGGACGGACGGCCGGCTGATCCCGGCAAGCCCCGCGAGCGGGCCCGGTCGCTCGCGCCCTACCTGCTACTGCTTCCCGCGCTCGCGGCCACGCTCGTGTTCCTCGGCTGGCCGCTGGTCAACAACGGGGTCCTGTCGTTCCAGAACCTCAACATGAGGCAGTTCATCCTGCACCTCACGGAGTGGAACGGGATCGACAACTTCAAGGAGGTCCTCTCCGGCGAGGACTTCTGGCGGGTCACAGGACGCTCGATCGCGTTCACCGCGGTCAACGTCGTACTGATCATGGTGATCGGCACGCTGGTGGGCCTGCTGCTCGCGCGGCTCGGCAAGCGGATGCGGACGCTGCTCCTGGTCGGACTCGTGCTCGCCTGGGCGATGCCGATCATCGCGTCGACGACCGTCTACCAGTGGCTGTTCGCGACGCGCTTCGGTGTCGTCAACTGGGTCCTCGACAAGGCCGGCTGGCACTCGATGGCCGAGTACGACTGGATGGGCAGCCAGTACTCCACCTTCTTCGTGGTCATCGTCCTGATCGTCTGGCAGTCGATCCCCTTCGTGGCGATCAACCTCTACGCCGCGACGACGACGATCCCCAAGGAGCTCTACGAAGCCGCTTCCCTGGACGGCGCCGGCGCGTGGAAGCGGTTCACGAACGTCACGCTCCCGTACATGAAGCCCTTCCTCTACGCGACGACGTTCCTCGAGATCATCTGGGTCTTCAAGGCGTTCGCGCAGGTCTTCGCGCTCAACGAGGGCGGACCCGACCGGCTCACCGAGATCCTGCCCGTCTACGCCTACATCGAGGGCATGGGCAACCAGCACTTCGGCATGGGTGCGGCGATCGCGCTGCTCACCATCGTCATCCTGCTGGCCCTGACCGCCTTCTACCTGCGGATCGTGCTCAAGCAAGAGGAGGACGAGCTGTGACGCGCACTGCTTCGTCGAGGTTCCGACGGATCTGGCCCAACGCGGTGGCCGTCGTGCTCTTCATCGGCTTCGTCTTCCCGGTCTACTGGATGTTCGCCACGGCCTTCAAGCCGACCGGCGACATCATCAGCGAGGACCCGGTGTGGTTCCCGACCGACGCGACGTTCGAGCACTTCAAGACGGCCGTGCAGGCCGACCACTTCTGGACGATGGTCGGCAACTCCCTCACCGTCACGGTGCTCGCCGTGGTCTTCTCGCTGATCATCGGCCTCGCGTCGGCGTTCGCGCTCGCCCGGATGCGGTTCAAGGGCCGCAAGGGCTTCATCATCGGCTTCATGCTGGCCCAGATGGCGCCCTGGGAAGTCATGGTCATCGCGATCTACATGATCGTGCGCGACGCCGACATGCTGAACAGCCTGGTCCCGCTCACCCTCTTCTACATGGTGATGATCCTGCCCTTCACGCTCCTGACGCTGCGCGGCTTCGTCGCCGCGGTGCCGCGTGAGCTGGAGGAGTCGGCGATGGTGGACGGCTGTTCCCGGATGCAGGCGTTCCGCCGCGTGATCCTGCCGCTGCTCGCCCCGGGTCTGATGTCAACCTCGCTCTTCGGATTCATCACCGCCTGGAACGAATTCCCGCTCGTCCTTGTCCTCAACAAGGAGGCGGAAGCCAAGACCCTGCCGGTGTGGCTGTCCGGATTCCAGACCGCCTTCGGCGACGACTGGGGTGCCACCATGGCCGCCGCCTCGCTCTTCGCCATCCCGATCCTGGTCCTCTTCGTCTTCCTGCAGCGCAGGGCCGTCAGCGGTCTGACCGACGGCGCCGTGAAGGGATAACACGCCACATGACGACACTCACCCGCCCCACCGACACCCTGACCCGCGACGCCCTGACCGTCCTGCAGCCCGGCTTCGTCGGGACCAGCGCACCGGACTGGCTGCTCCGCAGGATCGGTGAAGGCCTCGCGTCCGTCGGCCTGTTCGGCCGCAACATCGCCTCGCCCGAACAACTGGCCGCACTGACGGCCCAGTTGCGCGCCGAGCGCGACGACGTCCTGGTCGCCATCGACGAGGAGGGCGGTGACGTGACCCGCCTGGAGGTCCGCTCCGGCTCCTCCTTCCCCGGCAACCACGCGCTCGGCGCGGTCGACGACACGGCACTGACCCGTGACGTGGCCGCCGAGCTCGGCCGCCGGCTCGCCGCGTGCGGCGTCAACCTCAACTGGGCGCCGTCCGCCGACGTCAACTCCAACCCGGACAATCCCGTCATCGGCGTACGTTCCTTCGGCGCGGATCCGCTCCTGGTGGCCCGGCACACCGCCGCGTACGTCGAGGGGCTGCAGTCCGCGGGCGTCGCCGCCTGCACCAAGCACTTCCCGGGGCACGGCGACACCGCGGTCGACTCGCACCACGACGTGCCCCGCATCGGCGTCGACCCCGAGACCCTGCGCGCCCGCGACCTCGCGCCGTTCCGGGCCGCGATCGCCGCGGGCACGCGTGCCGTGATGAGCGCGCACATCCTCGTGCCGTCCCTGGACGCGGAGTACCCGGCGACGCTCTCGCGCCGCATCCTGACGGGCATCCTGCGCGAGGAGCTGAACTTCGACGGCCTCATCGTCACGGACGGCATGGAGATGCAGGCCATCTCCGCCACGTACGGGATCGAGCGCGGCAGCGTCCTCGCCATCGCCGCGGGCGCCGACGCGATCTGCGTGGGCGGCGGCCTCGCGGACGACGAGACGGTCCTGCGCCTGCGGGACGCGCTGGTCGCCGCCGTCCGCACGGGCGAGCTCTCCGAGGAGCGCCTCGCCGACGCGGCCACGCGTGTGCGGGCGCTGGCCCACTGGACCTCGGTGCCGGGCGCGGCCGACCGTTCGGGGGGCGCGCCCGGCACCGAGATCGGTCTGGTCGCGGCCCGCCGCGCCCTGACGGTCACCCGGGGCGAGTCCTACACCGCCCCGCTCACCGAAGCTCCGTTCGTCGCCGCCTTCACCCCGATGGCCAACATCGCGGTGGGCGACGAGACCCCGTGGGGCGTGGCCGCGGAGCTGGAACGCCTGCTCCCCGGCACACAGACGGGCAGCTTCACCGGCGCGGACGCGGGTGCGCTCGCGCTGGCCGAGGCGGGGGAGCGGCGGATCGTGGCCGTCGTCCGCGACGCCCACCGCCACGCGTGGATGGCGGAGTCCCTGAACACCCTGCTGAGCGCCCGCCCCGACACGATCGTGGTCGAGATGGGCGTCCCCCAGTCACCCCCGACGGGCTCCCTGCACATCGCCACACACGGCGCGGCAAGGGTCTGCGGCCTGGCGGCGGCAGAGGTGATCACGGGCGCCTAGGAGCGCCCCATAAGGGGCGCGGGGAACTGCCCGCCAAGCCCCCACGCACCCGCAGGTGTGGCCGCAAACAAAAAGGTGCCGGGGCGCCCCCAGCAGGGGGCGCCCCGGCACCTTCGCGCAAGGCCCAGGGGTCCGGTTAAAGCCCCTGCCAAGCAGGCTTGGCCGCGTACGTCGCCCGGAAGTACTCCCCAAGCTTCAGCTTGGAGGCAGCGGCCTCGTCCACGACGACCGTCGCATGCCGGTGCAACTGCAGGGCCGAAGCCGGAACAACCGCGGCGACAGGTCCCTCCACCGTCGCGGCCACCGCGTCCGCCTTGCCCTCACCCGTGGCGAGCAGCACCAGATGCCGGGCCTCGAGGATCGTCCCGATGCCCTGCGTGATCACGTGGTGCGGCACCTGCTCGATGTCCCCGTCGAAGAACCGCGCGTTGTCCACCCGCGTCTGCTCCGTCAGCGTCTTGATCCGCGTGCGCGAGGCGAGCGAGGAGCACGGTTCGTTGAACCCGATGTGCCCGTCCGTGCCGATCCCGAGCAGCTGGAGGTCCACGCCACCGGCCGCCGCGAGCTCCTGGTCGTACGCCTCGCAGGCCGCCTGCACGTCCTGCGCGCTGCCGTCGGGCCCCATGAAGGACTTCTCGCTGAGCCCCAGCGGCTCGACGACCTCGCGCAGCACCACGGAGCGGTACGACTCGGGGTGCCCGGCGGGCAGCCCCACGTACTCGTCGAGCTGGCAGATCCGCGCCCGCGAGGCATCCACGGCACCGGAGCCGACCTTGGCGGCAAGGGCTTCGTAGATGGGCAGCGGGGTGGATCCGGTGGCGACACCGAGCAGGGCGTCAGGCTTACGGCGCACCAAGGCGGCCATGGCCTCCGCGATGAGCTCGCCGCCTGCCTTGGCGTCCGGGACGATGACAACTTCCACGCTGGGCCTGCCGATCTGGAGAGGGGACTCACGGGTCTGGAGAGGACCCACGGGGGACAATGTGGTATAGACCAATCTAGCAGAGCTGGCCCGCCCAGGCCCCAGGTTCCCGGGCTTCGGTTCACTTCGGTTCGCTTCGGTTCCGGCTTCGGTTCCGGCTTCGGTTCCCGCGTTCCATGCTCGGCTCTCCGGCCCGCCCCCGCCCGTCGAGCAAGCCACGCCCCGAGCGGGGAAAGTGGGAGGCATGACCGCCATGCCAACGGCCCCGCAGAGCGAGCAGCCCGGCCGGATCATGTCCCGGGAGATGTCCGAGCAGCCCGAGGTCCTGCGCCGCCTCCTGCGCACCGGCGCCCCGGAGATCCAGGAGACCGCCCGGCTGGTCGCCGCCAAGAAGCCCCGCTTCGTCCTCCTCACCGCACGCGGCACCTCCGACCACGCCGCTCTCTACGCCAAGTACCTCCTCGAAGTCCGTCTGGGTGTTCCCTGCGGCCTGACCTCCATGTCCACCATCACCGCCTACGGAGCCAAGCCCGACCTGAGGGACGTCCTCGCCGTCACCGTCAGCCAGTCCGGGGGCTCGCCCGACCTGGTGGCCTCGACCCGAGCGGCCCGCGAGGCCGGCGCGATCACCCTCGCGGTGACCAATAACCCCGACTCGGCCCTGGCCGCCGTCTCCGAGCACCACATCGACATCCAGGCCGGCCCGGAGAAGGCGCTCCCCGCCACGAAGACCTACACGGCATCCCTCCTGGCCCTCTATCTCTTCGTCGAGGGACTGCGCGGCGGCGACGGCGCCGCCGCCACCGCACTGCCCGGACTCGCCGCTCAACTCCTGGACCGCCAGCCCGAGATCACGTCCCTCGCCGCCCGCTACCGCTTCGCCGACCGCATGGTCATCACCTCGCGCGGCTACGGCTATCCGACCGCGAAGGAAGCGGCCCTGAAGCTGATGGAGACGAGCTACATCCCCGCCCTCGCCTACTCCGGGGCCGACCTGCTGCACGGCCCGCTCGCCATGGTCGACAACATCTCGCCCGTCATCGCGGTCGTCACCGACGGCAGAGGGGGGCAGGCCCTGCAACCGGTCCTCGACCGCCTGCGCGGACGCGGCGCCGATCTCGTGGTCGTCGGCCCGAAGGCCCAGGTCGAGCAGGCGTCGGCCGGTTTCGTCCTGCCGACCGATGGCGTACCGGAAGAGCTCCAGCCGATCCTGGAGATCATCCCGCTCCAGCTGCTCGCCCACGAGGTCACCATCGCCCGCGGCCAGGACCCGGACGCCCCGCGCGCCCTGGCGAAGGTCACGGAGACCCGCTGACGCGGGGCGTCACACCCCGAGCACCGAGCCGCCCGTCGCGTCGATGTACTGGCCGGTGATCCACCGCGCGTCGTCGGAGGCGACGAAGCTGACGATGTCCGCCACGTCCGCGGGCTGGCCTATGCGGTCGAAGGTCGAGTACCCGGCCATCTCGGAGCGCTGCGCCTCGGGAATCCCCTCCATCATCTCCGTCTCGATGATCCCCGGCGCCACCGCGTTGACCGTGATTCCGCGCGGGCCCAGGTCCTGCGCCAGGGTGTGCGTCAGGACATTCAGCGCGCCCTTCGTCATCGAGTACCCGATCGTGATCGGGAAGGCGATGCGGGTGACGCCCGAGGAGATGTTGATGATCCGGCCGCCGTCGCGCAGCCGGTCGAGACCCTTCTGGATGACGAAGAACGGCGCCTTCACATTGACTGCGAACACCCGGTCGTAATCCGCCTCCTGGACCTCTCCCACCTGGCTGTAGAGCCCGATCCCCGCGTTGTTCACCAGGATGTCCAGGCCGTCGGCGTGCCGGTCGAACTCGGTCCACAGGGCGTCGGCGTCACCGGGGACGCCCAGCTCCGTGCCGAAGGCGAAGGCGGAGCCCCCCGCGGCCTCGATCGCCGTGACCGTCTCCTTCGCCGCCGTCTCATTGCTGCCGTAATGCACGGCGACCCGTGCGCCGTCCCGCCCGAGCCGCTCGGCGATGCCCCGCCCGATGCCGCGGCTTCCGCCCGTGACCAGTGCCGTCTTCCCCGCAAGCGCGCCCATGAGAGCCGCCCCCTATTTCTCTAGTGGTCGTTACAGAAAGAACCGTAGCCGACCCCGGGCCGTTTTTCTAGCGCCCGCTATACAATTCACTCCATGGCGACGAAACAGCGCGGGCGCCCCCGCTCCTTCGACCGGGAGACCGCACTGGAGCAGGCCCTGAGCACCTTCTGGGAGCACGGGTACGAGGCGACATCGGTCACGGACCTCACCCGGGCCATGGGCATCGGCGCCCCCAGCATGTACGCGGCCTTCGGTGACAAGCAGTCACTGTTCGAGGAGGTCGTGGTGCTGTACGGGCGGACGCACGGCTCCATCAGCGAGCGCGCCTTCGCGCAGGAGCCGACCGTCCGCGGCGGAGTCGCACGGATGCTGCGCGAGGCCGCGGACAAGTACACGGAAGACGGGCACCCCCGCGGCTGCCTCGTCATCTACGCCGCGACGAACTGCGCGACGCCGGAGGTCGAAGCCGCCCTGCGCGACCGGCGCAACGCCAACATCAGCTCCATCGAGAGCCGCATCAGGGCCGCCACCGCCACGGGCGAGCTCCCCCCGCACACGGACGCCCCCGCCCTGGCCCGCTACACCGGAGCCGTGCTCCAGGGCATGTCCCAGCAGTCCCGCGACGGCGCGAGCCGGCAGGAGCTGGAAGCGGTCGCCGAGCTGGCCATGCGGGTCTGGCCCGAGGTATAAGTCCGCAGGGACGGCGGAAGTCCGCCGGGCGACAAGTGAGAGAAAGAGACAACAACAAACATCTGCCGACGCGTAGACACAGGAGAATGGTCTAGTCCACAATGCGTTGGTAAAGCATCCGTCCTTCCCGCACAGGAGGACGGACCGAGGAGCCGGCACTCTCTGCCCTGACCGTGTCGGATCCTCCGATCGACCGTCCGGTACCGCACATTCCGGTGGTCGGTGTTCCTGAAGGGCTGCGGTGCCGTGGGTGGGTTGAGGGTCCCGCCCTGGCGCCGCGGCTCGTCGGGAATCGCCCCGAGCGGACCCGCCGGACCTGCCAGGTACGCTCGCACACGTGCCCTCCATGAACGACCTCGTCCGCCAGCACACCGCTCTCGGTGACTCTGATCTCGAGTGGCTGCATCTGCTGGTCTCGGAGTGGCAGCTGCTCTCCGACCTCTCCTTCGCCGACCTCGTGCTGTGGGTCCCCACGCGCGACGGAACCCGCTATGTCTCCGTGGCGCAGATGCGGCCCAACACCGGCCCCACCTCCTACCAGGACGACATGGTCGGCCACCTCGTCCCGCGCGGACGCCGCCCACTGCTCGACGCCGCCCTGGACGAGGGCCGCATCGTGCGCGAGGGCGACCCCGAGTGGCGCGAAGAGGTGCCGGTGCGGGTCGAGTCCATTCCCGTACGCAGGGAAGGGCGCGTCCTGGGCGTCATCGCCCGCAACACGAACCTCCTCACGGTGCGTACCCCCTCACGCCTGGAGCTGACCTACCTCCAGTCGGCGTCTGACCTGGCGCAGATGATCGCCGCCGGGTCCTTCCCCTTCCCCGGCCAGCAGGTCGACATGGACGCGTCCCCGCGCGTGGGCGACGGTCTGCTCCGCCTCGACGCCGACGGCATCGTCCAGTACGCGTCGCCGAACGCCCTCTCCGCGTACCACCGCCTCGGCCTCGCCGCCGATCTGGTCGGTCACCACCTGGGCACGGCGACCGCCGAACTCGCCCCGTCCCGCGGCCCGGTGGACGAGGCGCTCGCCAAGGTCGCCAGCGGCTGGGCGCCCCGCGAGTTCGAGATCGAGGGCGGCGACGGCGTGATCCAGCTCCGCGCGATCCCGCTCAAGCCCAAGGGCCCGCGCATCGGTTCGCTCGTACTGCTGCGCGACGTCACCGAACTGCGCCGTCGCGAGCGGGAGTTGATCACCAAGGACGCGACCATCCGGGAGATCCACCACCGGGTGAAGAACAACCTCCAGACGGTCGCCGCACTCCTGCGCCTCCAGGCGCGCCGCATCGACTCCGCCACCGGCCGCGAGGCGCTCGAAGAGGCCGTGCGCCGCGTGGGGTCCATCGCCATCGTGCACGAGACGCTGTCCCAGAACCTCGACGAGCGCGTGGAGTTCGACGAGATCGCCGACCGCGTCCTCGCGATGGTGGCGGAGATCTCGCCCGGCAAGGTCACCGGCCGGCGCACCGGACGCTTCGGCATCCTGGACGCCGAGGTCGCGACCCCGCTGTCGATGGTCCTCACGGAGGTTCTGCAGAACGCCCTGGAGCACGGCTTCCAGGAAGGCGACACCGGAACGGTCGAGGTCTCGGCCGTTCGCGGCGGCACCAGCAAGGACGCCCGTCTGCTCATCACCGTCCAGGACGACGGCGTCGGCCTGCCCGACGGTTTCGACCCGCACCGCTCCGGCAACCTCGGCCTGCAGATCGTCCGCACCCTGGTCGAGGGCGAGATGGGCGGCACGTTCGACATGGTGCGGGCCCCGGAGCGCGGTACGCAGGTCGTCCTCGACATCCCGGTGCGCGGCGACAAGTAGCGCCGGGGGCAAGGAAGATCGCCTGCCCGAAGCCGCACATGCAAAGCAGTGAGCCCCGGACCGAAGTGGTCCGGGGCTCACTGCTCACGTTGCGTTGCGCATCGGGGGTACTGCGCGGCTGCGGCTCGGGGGCGGGAGATGCGTACTCGCTGTACGCGCCGCCGGGCTCAGGCTCGTAGGGGGCGTGAGCGTCAGGCGCTTGCCTGGCGTGCACGGTTGCGAGCGGCGCGACGCTTCATTGCGCGGCGCTCGTCCTCGCTGAGGCCACCCCAGACGCCGGAGTCCTGGCCGGACTCAAGCGCCCACTGCAGGCACTGCTCCATGACGGGGCAGCGGCGGCAGACGGCCTTGGCTTCCTCGATCTGCAGCAGCGCAGGACCGGTGTTGCCGATGGGGAAGAAGAGCTCGGGGTCTTCCTCGCGGCAAACGGCGTTGTGACGCCAGTCCATGGCTGCTACCTCTCCTTGGTATTACATGCAGGTTGCTTGTGAATGTGAACGCTTTCACGAATCCCTCGACAACGGAAGGGACTTTCGTCACATGCGCGACGATGTCCTATGAGTTGAGGAGGGGGTTCTGGCTCTCTGTGGGGCCGATGTTGCGGGCCGTCCCGATCGCCATGTAGAGATTCGCAAACCTCGGCGGCGGATACAACCCCTTCCGGCAAGTTTTTTTTGATTCCTCAGTGTCGACTGGGTCACAGCCGTACTTCTAAGGGGTGGACCCTGGCCTAAACGTTCGAGTGAAAGGACTTTGGGCCCTTCTACTCACACAATCACACGCAGTGCACGGCGTACGCCTGTGAACGTCACGCTCGTGCGCAGCCCCAGGTGGTCACCGTCCATCTGAAGGGGGAGCGGCACCTTCGAATGCAAGGTGAAGTCGGTGAGGTCATGGAGCGTAACCGCGTGCTTGCCGTGTGGTCCGCGATCGGGCGTCGACGTCAGGAGCTGCGTCCCGTACCGGGCCACCGCGGTGGTGGAGAGCTTCTTCAGACCGAGCACGTCCAGGCCCGTGTCGAAGGAGGCCTGCGGGGACGCGTACATCGGGCGATTGCCCAGGTAGGTGTAGGGAGAGGTGTTGCAGACTATGGAGAGCACGAGGTCGGTCACCGGGTCCTCGCCGGCCCGTTCCAGCGTGATCATTCCGTGCCTGCGGTGCGGCTCGTCGAGGAACTGACGGAACACCTGGCGCAAATACAGCGCATGGGTGGACCGCTTCCCGCGCTCCCTCTGTTGTTCGACCCGGCCCACCACTCCGGCGTCGAAGCCGAATCCGGCGGCGAAAGTGAACCAGTGCCCGGGGACGGCTTCATCCTCCGTGCCGGGGGTGCCCGACAGGTGGCCCAGGCTCACTGTCCGTTCGCTTCCCTCACGCAACGCGTCGAGCAGGGCGCCGGTCGCCTCCACCGCGTCGTTGGGCAGACCGAGCGCGCGCGCGAAGACATTGGTGGACCCGCCGGGGACGACGGCGAGGCGGGGCAGACGGTCCGGGGCGGGGCCGTCGTGCAGCAGTCCGTTGACGACCTCGTTGACCGTGCCGTCCCCGCCGAGGGCGACGACCAGCTCGATGTCCTTGCTCTGAGCGGCCTGTCTGCCGAGGTCCCGGGCATGGCCGCGGTACTCGGTGGTGACCGCCTCGAGTTTCATCTCGCTCGCCAGCGCGTGGATCAGTACGTCACGCGTGCGCGCGCTGGTGGTGGTTGCCGCTGGGTTGACCACAAGGAGTGCACGCATGCGAAGCAGAGTACCTAGCGGTCTTTACCTGGCCTAGACCGAGGGTGCGGACCGGGGCCCGGAGCGCGGACACGCACAGCTACGCTGCAAGGGTGAGTACTGAGCGGAACCCCACCCCCGAAGCCCCGGAACCAGGCCCGCGTCCCGGACGTCTGACGGCCGCCGCGGCCCTCGCCGCACTGGAGGGCGTCGCACTCATCGCCGCCGGTGTCTACATGCTCGTGATGGGCCTCGCGGGTGACCCGGACAACCCGGAACAGGCCACGACGGGCGGCATCACGCTGATCGTCCTCGCGCTCCTGCCCCTGCTCGCGGCCCGCGGTCTCCTGCTCCGCCGCAGCTGGAGCCGGGGGCCCGCCATCATCACGCAGATCATGGCGCTTCCGGTGGCCTGGCAGCTGCTGCAGGCCGACAGCATGGCCATCCCGGCAGGCATCGCGCTCGCCGCCGTCGCGGTGGCCGCGCTCGTCCTGCTGGTCAACCCCGCCACGACCGAGGCGCTCGGCATCAAGGGCCCGGGGAACGTACAGGACGACGTGAAGTAGCCGTCCCGCACGAGACGTCCCGAAGGAGCAGGCCAGGAGGGGCGGCCTGCTCCTTCGTCACTCCTCGACGAGGAGCTTCTCGCGCAGCTGCGCGAGTGTGCGGGCGAGAAGCCGGGAGACGTGCATCTGGGAGATGCCGACTTCCTGTGCGATCTGCGACTGCGTCATGTTGCCGAAGAACCGCAGCAGCAGGATGCGCTTCTCGCGCGGTGGAAGGTCTTCCAGGAGCGGTTTGAGGGACTCCCTGTACTCGACGCCCTCCAGGGCCTCGTCCTCCGCGCCCAGGGTGTCCGCGACCGCCGGGGACTCGTCGTCCGTGTCCGGGACGTCCAGGGACAGCGTGGAGTACGCGTTGGCGGACTCCAGGCCCTCCAGGACCTCCTCCTCCGAGATGCCCAGCTTCTCGGCGAGCTCGTGCACGGTGGGGGAGCGGCCGTGCAGCTGGGACAGCTCGGCGGTCGCCGTGGTCAGGGCGAGCCGCAGCTCCTGAAGGCGCCGCGGGACCCGGACCGCCCAGCCCTTGTCGCGGAAGTGGCGCTTGATCTCGCCGACGACCGTGGGCGTCGCGTACGTGGAGAACTCCACGCCGCGCTCCGGGTCGAAGCGGTCGACGGACTTGATCAGGCCGATGGTGGCGACCTGCGTCAGGTCGTCAAGGGGCTCGCCGCGGTTGCGGAAACGGCGGGCCAGGTGCTCGACGAGCGGCAGGTGCATGCGGACCAGCCGGTTGCGCAGCTCCGCGTACTCGGGGCTGCCGTCCTTCAGCTCGCGCAGCTCGATGAACATCGCGCGTGCACCGCTGCGGTCCTGCGGATTATGCCGGGTGTGCTGCTGCTCACCGTGTTCGCTCATGTATCCCGCCCGTTGCGCGCCGCCCCGGGCGGAGGGCTTTGCGCGCTCCTCCTGGGCGGTCGGCTCTGCCTGCTCCGACGCATCGGCCACAGTCGACGGACCCGGCTGCTCCGGATCCTGAGGGTGCGGCCTGGCCTGCTGCTCGGGGATGCCCGTGAACGCCGGCTCCGACGGAGCCTCGCGCCCCCTCGTCGGTGTTCCTCCCCGACGACCGGACAGACCACGTGTGCCGCGCTCTTCGTCCCGCACCGGCCCCTCCCCGTCCCTCACGCCGGCCCGGGTCCCGCGCCGCGCTTCTTGTAGAGGCTGATCGAGACGGTGTTGTCCTCGGCCACGGTGGAGTCGACCTGACCCGCGAGGGCGGACAGCACAGTCCAGGCGAAGGTGTCCCGCTCCGGGGCCCGGCCATCGGTGGTCGGTGCTGAGACGGTCACCTCAAGGGAGTCGTCGACGAGCCGGAAGACGCAGCTGAGCACCGAACCGGGCACGGCCTGTTGAAGCAGGATCGCGCAGGCCTCGTCGACCGCGATGCGGAGGTCCTCGATCTCGTCGAGAGTGAAGTCCAAACGCGCCGCGAGACCGGCCGTGGCCGTACGCAGCACCGACAGGTAGGCACCCGCAGCCGGAAGGCGGACCTCGACGAAGTCCTGATTCCCGGGCTCGCCTGCGATCTGGGACACCCTCACCTCCAAGGTGGTACAAGCACTTTCGGGGCTCCAGGTCCGCCGTCCAGCGGCGGTCCGGACTGCGTCACACGGGTAACGCACCACGTAGTTCTGCGGTGACGCTACCGCGCTCCCCAGTTCCGTGTCCCGGGGACCCCGCTCCGTTGCTGTCACTCATAGTAAGCCTAAGGGTACGGAGAGTGGCTAGGGGTCTCGCGGTCCCAATTGGAGAGTACGGGCGTCGGGTTGACGTACCCAGGCCTCAGACGATCGAACCGTCCACGAAGCACCAACGCCAGCTCTCACCCGGTTCGAAGGTCCTCATCACCGCGTGTCCGGTGTCCTTGAAGTGTGCCGTCGCGTGCTGGAAGGGCGAGGAGTCGCAGCAGCCCACATGCCCGCAGTCCAGACAGAGGCGCAGTTGCACCGGGTGACTGCCGACGGCCAGGCACTCGGGGCAGGTCTCGCTCAGCGGCGCGGGCTCGGGGTGAGGCAGCGCTGCGACGTGCGGGCACTCATTCATGATTGCCAGGTTACGACGGGAACGGGTATCTCGGAGGGCCGGACCGATGGACGTATTGCCCCTGGTGGCGCTGATCGCGGCGAGTGCCGCGGTGGCCGGAGCCGCGCGCTGGACGCCGGTGCCCGCACCGCTGCTGCTCGTCGCGGCCGGGCTCGTCGCCGCCTACGTGCCGGGAGTCCCGGACTACCACCTGGACCCGCACATCGTGCTGCCGCTGATCCTGCCGCCCCTGCTGCACACCGCGGCCCTGGAGAGCTCGTACCTGGATCTGCGCGCCAACATCAGACCCGTGGCGCTGCTCTCGGTCGGGTACACGCTGTTCGCGACCCTCGCCGTCGGCTGGCTCGCGTATCTGCTGATCCCCGACCTGCCGCTGACCGCCGCGCTGGTCCTCGGCGCGGTGATCGCGCCGCCGGACGCGGTGGCTGCCACGGCCATCGCGCGGAAGGTGGGCCTGCCGTCGCGGATCACCACGATCCTGCAGGGCGAGTCGCTGGTGAACGACGCGACCGCGATCACCGCCTACAAGGTCGCCCTGGCGGCGGCGGTCGGCGAGGGCGCCAGCTGGGCGGGCGGGATCAGGGAGTTCCTGATGGCCGCGGTCGGCGGGGTCGGTGTCGGGCTGATCCTCATGGTGCCGATCCACTGGCTGCGCCGGCACATGAAGGAGGCGATGCTCCAGAACACCCTCTCCTTGCTGATCCCCTTCGTCGCGTACGCCGCCGCCGAGCAGGTCGGGGCCTCCGGAGTGCTCGCCGTGGTCGTCGTCGCCCTGTTCCTGGGGCACCGCTCCTGGGAGGTCGACTTCGAGACGCGGCTGCAGGAGGCCGCCGTGTGGAAGGTGGTCGCGTTCATCCTGGAGTCGGCGGTCTTCGCGCTGATCGGCCTGCAGCTGCCGCTCGTGGTCGAAGGGCTCGGCGAGTACAGCGGCGTACAGGTGGCCTGGTACGCGCTGGGGGTCTTCTTCTTCGTCGTGCTCGCGCGCTTCGTGTGGTCGTATCCGGCGACCTATCTGCCGAGGCTCCTGTCGACGCGCATCAAGGAGCGGGAGAGCGACATGGACTGGCGGCGGCCGCTGATCGTCAGCTGGGCCGGGATGCGCGGCGTGGTGTCCCTGGCGATCGCCTTCTCGATCCCGCTCGTCATGGACGACGGGGAGCCGTTTCCCGCGCGCAACCTCGTGCTGTTCCTGACCTTCACCACGGTGATCGGCACGCTGGTCGTGCAGGGGCTCTCGCTGCCGTGGCTGATCCGGGTCCTGAAGCTGCCGGGGCGGGACACGCAGGCTCAGACACTCGCGGAGGCGCAGGCGCAGAACGCCGCCTCGCAGGCCGCGGAGCAGCGGGTGGACGAACTCATGGAGGACGAGCGCAACTGCCTCCCACAGCCCCTCCAGGACCGTCTGCGGACCGTCCTCGAGCGACGGCGCAACTCCGTGTGGGAACGGCTCGGTCAACCCAACCCGGTGACGGGGGAGTCGGCGGACGACACCTACCGCCGGCTCACCCGTGAGGCGATCGCCGCCGAGCGGGAGGTGTTCGTGAAGATGCGGGACGAGCGGCGCATCGACGACGAGATGATGCGGACGCTGCTGCGGAAGCTGGACCTGGAGGAGGCCGCGGCCTACCGGGAGGTCGAGGACTGAGCCGCGGGCGGCGCGGGCTCCGTGGCCGTGATCACCGCGGTGACCTGGGTGCCGGGGGCAAACGCGCCCTCTTCGGAGAGGGCTGTCAGCGCGTACAGGAGCTTGGCCACGTAGACGCGCTCCACGGGGAGACCGTGCCGGTCCTCGAAGTCGTTTGCGAACGCGGTGAGTTCGGGAGGCGTACGGGCGTAGCCGCCGAAGTGGAAGCGTTCGTCCAGGTGCCAGTTGGCGGTGGGTGCGCCGAAGGCCCGCTCTTGCAGCGCCCGTATCTCGGGGCCGAGGAAGCCGCCCTTGAGCACCGGTATGCCGAGGGCGCGCTGGTCCGGGGCGAGGCCCGCGGCCATTCCGGCCAGGGTGCCGCCGGTGCCGCAGGCCACGGCCGCCGTGTGGGCGTGGCCGCGCAGCTCCTCGCCCAGGGCCGTGCAGCCTTGTACGGCGAGGGAGTTGCTGCCCCCTTCGGGGATGACGTAGGGGTGGCCGGCGCCGGTCGCGCGCAGGAGGGCGGCCAGGACCTCCGGGTCGGTCTTCCTGCGGTACGTCGACCGGTCGACGAAGTGCAGGCGCATTCCGTCGGCGGCGCATTGCGTCAGTGACGGGTTCAGGGGGCGCTCGGCGAGTTCGTCGCCGCGGACCACGCCGATCGTTTCCATGCCGAGGAAGCGGCCCGCCGCGGCGGTCGCCCTGAGGTGGTTGGAGTAGGCGCCGCCGAAGGTCAGCAGGACCTCGTGTCCCGCTGCGACGGCGGCGGCCAGGTTCGGGGAGAGCTTGCGGTATTTGTTGCCGGGCAGATCCGGGTGGATCAGGTCGTCCCGCTTGAGTGCGAGGGTGAGGCCGTGCCGCGTGAACCGGTCGTCCCGGAGCTCCTGGAGCGGGGACGGGAGTCTGGGGCGCGGGCTGGTCGGCGGGGTGGTGCTCACCCCGCCATTCTGCCCGGCACCGTGCCGGCGGGCACGGTCACGGCTGCTACTTGAGGCGTTCCCCGATGCGTTCCCGCATCGCGTCCATGGTGAAGCCCCGGGGGTCCACCTTGCCCGGCTGCCACTCCAGGTGGCCGATCACCGAGCGTTCGGTCCAGCCGTGGTGGCGGCAGATGGCCGCCGAGACCCTCTCGATCGCCTCCAGCTGCTCGGCGGGCCAGGGATCCTCGCCGTCGCCGAGGTTCTCGCACTCGAAGCCGTAGAAGTGGCGGTTTCCGTCGGTGTTCGCCTCGTTGTCCGGCGGCAGCCTCTTCTCGGCGATGACCGCGCGCAGGACGTCGTCGTCGCCCAGGCCCGCGTGGTTGGCGCGGCCGTACCCGACGAGGTGGACGCGGCCGTCCTTGGTGATGACGCCGTGACAGAGCGGACCGGGCAGCGAGGGGTGTCCGTCGCGGCAGAGCTCCACCGTCCGCTGGCTGCCCGATGTGACCGTGTGGTGGATCATCACGCCGTGCACGGGGCCCCACGGCCCCTTGTGGTTGCGGTTGTGGTGTTCCCAGTCACCGACTTCGACGACTGTCGCACCTTCGTCTCTGAGGATGTCGAGGAACCTGCCCGCAGACATGGGTGGGGCCATGGCCGACTCCTTTGCGGAGCACGACGGCCGCCGACCGCGGACCGTCTTGTAAGCCCGCTTTTACCCGGAACCACGGTGCCCGGACCAGCCGTTCGGAACTATTCCGTTGCTGTTCGGGCACCGTGCGAGCCGATTAGGTCAGCCGCGGTGGTCGCCGCTGTGCAGGAACGCGTCGCCGTTCGTCGCGATGTGTGCCTCCAGCGCCTGCAGGGCCTGCTGGGTGGCCTGGGGGGTGCCCGTGCCGTGCTGCTGCGCGTAATACGCCGCGCCCAGCTTCTTCAGGAGATCGCCGCCCGTGCGCTGTGCCTGGACCTCGTCGATCTTCTGCTTGCCCTGGTTGAGTCCGCGCTGCGCCTGTTCCTTGGCGCGATCCAGGAAGCCTGCCATTGCCGTCTCCTACGGATTGGTGCGGATTGGTACATATCGCTTCAGAGCGTATCCGTCGTTGTGTCCTGTTCAACGGCTGCACGGATCTTGGAGTTCCCCTCCGGCGGGGCCCCGGTTCCTGGTACGCGGGTGAGTGCCCCGTCTCGCGTGATCCATTCCCGCTCGTTTGTGTAATGGCGCCGACACGCACCGTGCTGGAAGGGTTGACGGCGCAGATCAGCGCTTGATCGGGAGGGCATTGCCAATGTCGGTAGGCGAAGAGATCCGTACGGACGAGTCCAAGCCGCAGCAGAGCTTGGGTACGTCGGCCGCACGGAACCTGGCCACCACCACCAAGTCCGCGCCGCAGATGCAGGAGATCAGCTCCCGCTGGCTCCTGCGGACGCTGCCGTGGGTGCAGGTGCAGGGCGGTACGTATCGAGTGAACCGGAGGTTGAGTTACTCGGTCGGCGACGGTCGGGTGACGTTCGTGAAGACCGGGGACCGGGTGCAGGTGATCCCCGCGGAGCTCGGCGAGCTGCCGGTCCTGCGGGATTACGACGACATCGAGGTCCTGGGGGAGCTGGCCCAGCGCTGCCAGCAGCGGGAGATCGCGGCGGGCGAGGTCATCACCTCCTTCGGCAGCCACGCCGACGAGGTGTTCCTGCTCGCGCACGGCAGGGTCGAGAAGGTCGGCACCGGTCCTTACGGAGACGACACGGTCCTCGGGTCGCTCGCCGACGGCGCCTATTTCGGCGAGCAGGCCCTGCTCGACCCGGAGGCCATCTGGGAGCACACGACGCGCGCGGTGACCGCGTGCACCGTGCTCACGCTGCCCCGCCAGGACCTGGAGCAGGTCGCGGAGCGCGCTGACTCGCTGCGCGAGCATCTGCAGAGGCTGCGGTCCATCCCGGCCCAGCGGACGAACAAGTTCGGCGAGGCGCCCATCGACCTCTCCGCCGGACACATCGGCGAAGCCGTGCTGCCGGGCACCTATGTGGACTACGAGTCGGCACCGCGCGAGTACGAACTGAGCGTCGCCCAGACCGTTCTGCGCATCCACACGCGCGTGGCCGACCTCTACAACCAGCCGATGAACCAGACCGAGCAGCAGTTGCGGCTGACGGTCGAGGCGCTCAAGGAGCGCCAGGAGCACGAGCTGATCAACAACCGCGAGTTCGGGCTGCTCAACAACTGCGAGTACGAACAGCGGCTGCAGCCGCACGACGGCGTGCCGAGCCCGGACGACATGGACGAACTGCTCAGCCGCAGGCGCGGATCGAAGCTCTTCCTGGCCCACCCGCGTGCGATCTCCGCGTTCGGCCGCGAGCTCAACAAGCGCGGGCTCGTCCCGGAGACCATCGACATGGGGGGCAACCGCATCCCCACCTGGCGTGGCGTGCCGATCTTCCCGTGCAACAAGATCCCGGTCACCGAGGCCCGCACCACCTCGATCATCTGCATGCGTACGGGCGAGGAGGAGCAGGGCGTCGTGGGCCTGCACCAGACCGGCATCCCGGACGAGATCGAGCCGAGCCTGTCCGTGCGCTTCATGGGCATCAGCGAGCAGGCGATCATCTCGTACCTGGTGTCGACGTACTACTCGGCGGCGGTGCTCGTGCCAGACGCGCTGGGCGTCATGGAGAACGTCGAGATCGGCCGCTGGCGGTGAGGCCGTGTCTGTGGACGCAGCTGCGGGTACACCCCTTCCGTACGCGCCCACAGGCCCAGGAAACGCCACCGTCCGCATCCTCCCCGGGGTGAGTCCATGACGGACACGACGACGGACATGACGGAGACGGCACAGGGCCCCGCCGAACAGGGGCCGGTCGAAGAGGACGAGGGGCAGGAGGCGTACGAGACGTCCGAAGCGGCGGAGATCCTGACGTCGGCGCGGCTGTGCGTCGACCCGGAGCTGCGCAGGGCGATCGACTCGCTGCCCGGAGCGATGCGCCGCATCGCGCTCTACCACTTCGGCTGGGAACACGCGGACGGCACACCGGCGGCCGGGCACGCGGGCAAGGCGATCAGGCCCGCGCTCGTGCTCGCCGCGGTGCGGGCGCTCGGCGGTGACCAGGCCATGGCCGTCCGGGCCGCCGCGGCAGTGGAGTTGACCCACAACTTCACCCTGCTGCACGACGACGTCATCGACCGCGACACCACCCGCAGGCACCGGCCCACCGCATGGACCGTGTTCGGCGAACCCGACGCGATCCTGGCCGGTGACGCGCTCCAGGCGCTGGCGCAGCGGCTGCTCGCCGAGGACCCGCACCCCGGGGCCTCGGCGGCGGCCGCCCGGCTCGCCTCCTGCGTGGTGGAGCTCTGTGAGGGGCAGCACGCGGACTGCGCCCTCGAACGGCGCAGCCCGGACGAGGTCACGCTCGACGAGTGCCTCGCCATGGCCGAGGCCAAGACGGGGGCGCTGCTCGGCTGCGCCTGTGCGATCGGGGCGCTGTACGCGGGAGCGGGGCACAGCGCGGTGGAGGCGCTCGACGGGTTCGGCCGTGAGGCGGGGCTCGCCTTCCAGCTCATCGACGACCTGATCGGCACCTGGGGCGACCCGGGGCACACGGGCAAGCCGGCCCGTGCCGACCTCGCGGCCCGCAAGAAGTCCCTGCCGGTGGTCGCGGCGCTGGCCTCCGGCACCCCGGCCGCCGCCGAACTGGCCGAGCTGTACGGACGCCCGTCGCCGGGCCCCGGCAAGGACGGCGACCTGGAGCGCATGGCGCACGCGGTCGAGGCCGCGGGCGGCAGGGACTGGGCGCTCATGCACGCGGCCGACCGGATGTCCCGCGCGATCAACCAGCTCGCCCGTGCGGTGCCGGCCCCGGAGTCGGCGGGCGGCCTCCTGGCGCTCGCGGAGTTCGTGACGCGGCGTACGCGCTGAACGCGCGCAGGCGTACATCCCCGTACGGAGGCGTACGGAGGCGTGCGGGGATGTACGTACCGAGCACCGGAGAACCGAGCGCAGGCAAGGAGGACGTGCCGACAAGACCGGCTGAACAGGGCGGTCGGACGAGACCGACGAGCCCCGCACTCCGCCGAGACACGGCCGGGTGCGGGGCTCACCTGTCTGCCGGGACCGGATCACCTAGGCTGCATCCGAGGCAACCGGTGGATCGGTACACGTAGTTGAGCGTGATCGAGGGGCAAAGGGGCGGGGCTGTGGGCGTAGTGATCCGGAGGGCCGGGGAGAGCGACAGAGCGGACGTGGTCCGGTTGCTCGACGAGGCGTTCCGGGACGATCCGGTGAGCAGCTGGGTCTTCCCCGGTGATGAGCACCGCCGGCGCAGGCACGGCGCCCTGATGGAAGCTTTCCTCGACCTCTCGCTGAGCCAGGGCTTCGTCGACATCACGGAGGACGGCGCGGCCGTCGCGCTGTGGTGGTCCGTCCCCGCGGGCGAGCAGGAGGGCGGCGAGGAGGGGCCCGCGCAGCTCCAGGCGGCCGTCGACCCGGACAACGCGCGCATCGAGGAGATCGGGCGGCTGACGGGCGAGGCGCACCCGACCGACCGGGCCCACCAGTATCTGCACATGATCGGCGTGAGCCCCGAGCGGCAGGGCGAGGGGCTCGGCTCGGCGCTGATCGGCGCCGTGCTCGACCGGTGCGACCGCGAGGGGCTGCACGCCTATCTGGAGGCGAGCAGCAGCCGCAGCCGTGCGCTGTACACACGGCTCGGATTCGAGGACACCGGAAAAGCCGTCGAACTGCCGGACGGGCCGCGGCTCTGGCCGATGTGGCGGGAACCGCGGTCTTCCGCCATGGACTGTGGCGACCCGGGCCGATTCGCTTAAAGTCGTTTCTGCACCGCCGTGTTGTCTGCACCACCGTGTTGTCCATGGACACAACGAAGGGGGCGAGCCGCATGTCCCACGAACTGACCCGTCCGGTGTCCGGTGATACGCCCCGCGAACGACTTCTGGCGGAGGCGTTCGTGGAGGTGGCTGACTCCTTGACCGACGATTTCGACGTCGTCGCATTCCTGCAGAGCCTGGCCCTGCGCTGCGTGGAACTGATCGGCGTTTCGGCGGCGGGCATCCTGTTGGCTGAGCCCCAGGGCGGGTTGCGGCTCGCCGCCGCGTCCGGCGAGCACACCTGGGTGCTCGATCTGTTCGCCCTGCAGCAGGAAGAGGGGCCGTGCCTGGACTGCTTCCGCTCCGGCACGGCGCACACGAACATCGCCCTCGGCGGCATGGAGGCGATCACCGCCTGGCCGCAGTTCACGACGCGCGCCCTGGAGACCGGGTACGAGATGGCGCAGGTGCTGCCCCTGCGTAGGGGCGACCAGGTCCTCGGCACGCTGAATCTGCTCCAGGCGAAGCCGATGGTCCTCGGTCCGGACGAGATCGCGCTCGCGCAGGCCCTCGCGGATGTCGCGATGATCGCGATCCTTCAGCGGCGCTCGCTTGAGCAGAGCGAGGTCGAGCGCGGCCAGTTGCAGGATGCCCTCACCAGCCGGATCGCCATCGAGCAGGCGAAGGGTGTGCTCGCCGAGCGGTGGAAGTGCACGGTCGACGAGGCGTTCGTGGAGCTGCGGCGGCATGCGCGGGCGAACCGGCTGCGGCTCGCCGAGTGCGCGCGGCGGGTGGTGGAGGGGGAGCTCGACACGGAGGGAATTCGCCGCGTGTGACGCGGTGGTTCCGCCTTCTGCTCCTCCCTCCCTCCCTCCCTCCCTCCTCCCTCCCTCCCTCCTCCGAGAACGACATGCGGAAGCAATCCGAAGCAATCCAGGTCTGGAGACGCCTTGCGAAAGCTCATCTACTTCGTCGCCGTGTCGATCGACGGCTTCATCGGTGACCGGAGTGGCGACGGGGAATCCTTCATGCCCTTCGTGGACGAGGAGTTCCTGGAGTTCCTCAAGACGGAATATCCGGAGACCATTCCCGTCGAGGGCCGCCGTCTCCTCGGCCTCGAAGGCCTGGAGAACAAGCACTTCGACACGGTCGTCCAGGGCAGGGGCAGTTATCGCCTCGCCCTGGACACCGACATCACGAGCCCGTACGGGCACCTGCGCGAGTACGTGGCGTCCCGCACCCTCGACAAGTCGCCCGACCCGAACGTCGAGATCATCTCCGGCGACGTGGTCGGCAAGATCCGCGAACTCAAGCAGGAGGAAAGCGAGTTCGACATCTGGCTGTGCGGTGGTTCGAAGATCGCGGGGGAGCTACGGGACGAGGTCGACGAGCTGGTCATCAAGACGTACCCCGTGCTTCTGGGGGCCGGTATGCCGATGTTCGACGGGGGTGCGGGCGCGGAGAGCGTGGTCAGTGAGTTCGAGCTTGACGCGTCCCGGGTCTTCGGGAACGGCGTAGTCGTGCGTACGTATCGCAGGAAGCGCTGACGACTGGGCGGCGGCCGGGCGGCGGCTGGGCTTTCCGGTCCGCGCCGCCCGCCATATCCTGGACGTATGGGCAGCGATGGGAGCCGGTCCGGCCCCCGCCCGCGGAGCGAGCCGGTGTGCGCGAGCTGCGGACGGCCTGTCGGTACGGCCATCAAGCGGCGCAAGGTGCTCGGGGTGTACGTCCCTGTGTGGGGCCCCGGCCCGTGCCACAACCCGCAGTGCGACGCGTGCGTCGACGAACGCGAAGAGCGCGAGGAGCGCGAGGAGCCCGGCGAACCTGAACCGGTCCCAGGCCAGGTCCAAGTCGAGGTCGAGCCCGCGCCCGCGCGCTCCGACGACGACTGAGGCACGGGGATCGGAACAGGGTTCGGTACGGGGATCGGCACAAGGGTCGAGCTGGTGCGCTTCCGTACGTCTCCATTGTTCTACTAGGATGCGAACAATGAAGGTTTTCATGGCTCGCATGGTTCGCATGGCTCGCACATCCGGTGGCGCCCGCATCGCGCTGCTCGCCGCGCTCCCCTTCATGCTCGGCCTGGCGGCCGACCTGGCGGTGTACGCGACCGTCCGTGATCAACTGCCCGACCGGCTGGCCCGGCACTTCGGCGCCGACGGCGATGCGGACGGCTACGTCGGGCACGGCGGGTTCCTCGCGATGCTCGTCGCGGTGTTCGTCGTGCTCGGCGCGGTCAGCGTCTTCGTCGTGCTCCGGAGTGAATTCGCCACGTACCGGCGCGGGCTCAGGGGGCTCCTCGCGGTGGTGTACGCGACGGCCGCGTTCCTGGCCTGGCCGATGGGCGCGAGCCTCGTGGCCAGCCGCGGCACCGCCGACGGCGCGGCCGCGGTGTTCCCCCTGTGGCACCTCGCCGTCGCGGTCGGTGTCGCCGCGCTCGCGGCGGGCGCGGGGGCGGGGCTCGCGCGGTGCGTGCCGCTGCCCGACGCGCGCTCGCCCCTCGGCGCGGACGCTCAAGGGGGCGCGGACCGCATCGACTTGGGGCGCAACGAGATCGCCGGCTGGGTGCGGCGGACGGGCTCCTGGATGCTGAGCGGGATGGGCGTCGCGCTGGCGGCCGCGGGCATCGTCATCCTGGGGCTGACGGACGAAGGCTGGCTGACGCCGCTGTCGCTGTTCGTCCCCGGGCTCCTGATCGCCGCCTTCGCGCGGGCCTGCGTCACCGTGGACCGGCGCGGGCTCACGGTGTCGCCGGGGCTTGTGCCGTGGCCGCGCATCCGGCTGCCCCTTGACCGCATCGAGAGCGCGGACACCCGCAGGATCAACGCCCTCGCGGACTACGGGGGTTGGGGCTACCGCATCGTCCCCGGGCGGTCCGGCATCATCATGCGGTCGGGCGAGGCGCTGGTCGTCCGGCGGGCGAACGGCAAGGACTTCGCCGTCACCGTCGAGGACTCCGCGACGGCCGCCGCGCTCCTCAACACGCTGGTGGACCGGGGGGACAGGGCGGGCCAGGCGGGCCAGGCGGATGACGCAGGCCGCGGCACCGCACCCCAGGACGGGCGGCGCTGACAGCATGCTGTTCCGGATCGATGCGACCTCGTCGGTGCCCCTCGCCGACCAGATCGCCGCATGCGCGCGCCGCGCGGTCGCCGACGGCTCGGTGCGGCCGGGCGAGCGGCTGCCCGCCGCACGGATGCTCGCCGACTCCCTCGGGGTCAACGTCCATACGGTGCTGCGTGGTTACCAGCGGCTGCGCGAGGAGGGCCTGATCGAGCTCAGACGGGGCCGCGGTGCGACCGTCGTGGACGGCGCCGTGGCGCAGGCGCGGGCCCAGCTGGGGGAGCGGGTCAGGGCGTTCGTCGCCGACGCGCTGGAGCTCGGGCTCTCGGAGGACGAGGTGCGGTCCCTGGTCGACACGGAACTGAGGGCGTGAACGCGATGCGTACGGAGACCCCGTGGGGGCCGTGGGAACCCGCCACGCCCGCCGAAGTCAGCGCCCTGTTCGCGCAGTTGAGCGTCCCTTGGTGGATCGCCGGCGGTTACGCGGTGGAGCTGGCCGTCGGTCACGCTTTCCGGGAGCACGTGGACATCGACGTATCTCTGCTGCGCCGCGATCAGCTCACCGTGCAGGAGGCGCTGCCGTCGTGGGAGTGGTGGGCCGCCGATCCGCCGGGGACGCTGCGGCCGTGGCTGCCGGGGGAGGTGCTTCCATCCGGCGTGCACGACATCTGGTGCAGGCCCGGCGAGGGGGAGCCATGGCGCATTCAGTTCATGCTGGAGGAGTCCGAAGGCTCTGTCTGGGTGTCGGGCCGCGACCGGCGGGTGCGGCGGCCCGTCGAGGAGATCGGCCTCGTCGGCCCGGACGGCATCCCCCGCCTGGCGCCGGAGATCCAGCTCCTCTACAAGGCGAAGTCGCCCCGCCCGAAGGACGAGCGGGACTTCGACGCGCTCCTGCCTGTGCTATCCGCGGCCCAACGGGCCTGGCTGGACCGGGCTGTTGAGCTCGCGTACGGCCCGCACCCCTGGGCCGCCCGGCTGCGGGGCTGACGGGGGCGGGGGCGGTATGGTCCGACGGTTCCGGTACGTGAGTCGCCTGGGGAGGCTCGGGCGGCCCCGGTGTCTCGAGCGTCGGGGCACCTCGGCATCACCCGCAGCTGCGGCCATCTGCATCATGGGCCCATGGACATGACCGAGCTTGATGGATCGCGCGCGCAGAAGAGCGAAGGGCCCGGCGAAGCGCCCCGCGTCCGCCACGCCCGCCCCGCCGACCTCCCCCGCATCGTGGAGCTCATCGCCGAGCACGCCGCGTACGAGAAGGGCACGCCGCCCGCCCCCGGCCTGGAACAGCGCCTGGACGCCCTCCTCTTCGGGGTGCCGGACCCGCGCCTGCGCTGCCTGGTGGCCGAGCTGCCCGGCGGCGATGTCGTCGGCTACGCGACGTGCGCGCCGGAGATCTCCACGTGGGACGGCTCCGAGTACCTCCACATGGACTGCCTCTTCCTGCGTGACGGGCACCGGGGGCTCGGCATCGGCGAGCTCCTGACGGACGCGGTGGCGGCCCAGGCCCGTGCGCTCGGTCTCACCGAGGTCCAGTGGCAGACCCCCGCCTGGAACGAGGGCGCGATCCGCTTCTACGGCCGGATCGGCGCCGACGCCAAGGAGAAGCTGCGCTTCGCCTGGCAGGTGCCGCCGCCGGTGTTCGACGCCGTGCTCTGCGACCTGGACGGCGTGATCCGCTTCTACGACATGTCGGGGGTCGAGGAGATGGAGCGTGCCGCCGGTCTGCCCCACGGCAGCACCGCCGAGATCGCCTTCGCTCCCGAGACCGACCTGCCGCTGATGCTGGGGCGCACCGGCAAGGCGGAGTGGGTGGAGGCGATCGCGCGCGGCCTGTCGGACCGGGTGCCGTACGAGCGGGGGCACGCCCTGGGCACCGCGCTCGCCGAAGCCGGGTTCTCCGCCGACGCCACCGTGGTGGACCTGCTCAGGCGGGCCCGCGCGCACCTGCACGTGGCGCTGGTGACGAACGCGACCCCCTGGCTCGACGACGACCTGGCCGAGCTCGGCATCGCCGACCTCGCGCACACCGTGGTCAGCAGCGCCGGCGTCGGCATCGTCAAGCCCGACCGCCGGATCTACGAGATCGCCGTGGAGCGGGCAGGGGTCCCGGCCGAGCGCTGCCTGTTCGTGGACGACCGCAAGGAGAACGTGGACGCGGCGGTCGCGCTCGGCATGGTGGGGCTCCACTACACGGGACCCGACGACCTGCGGGAGGCGCTGGCACCGGTGCTCGGCCACAGCTGAGCCCCGGGCCACGCCCCCGCCAGGCTCACCGCGCCCCCGCCCGGCTCACCGCACCGTCCACCGCCCGCCCAGCATCAGCTCCCTGCCCTCCAGCTCGTCGGCCTCGCGCCAGGCCTGGAGGCGCTGCGGGGTGATGCGGAAGTAGGTGTAGGCGGTCTTGAGCCTGCTCGGGTCGAAGCCCGTCTTCGTGGCGAAGGCCTCACGGAGCTCGGCGGTCAGCTCGGCCCCGTCGAGGGCGCGTACGGCCCCTTCGACGAGGACGAGGTCGCGGGTCGGCCCGATGCCGACCCGCGCCTTGCCGGTCGCCCGGAGATTGCGGCCGGTGACGCTGGCTTCCGGAGTGGCCACCAGCAGGCTCTCGCCGTCCCAGAGGAAGGACAGCGGGATGAGATACGGGGTCCCGCTCTCCGCGTCCGCCGTCGCCACCCACGCGTCGATGTCGTGGTCGAGGCGGTGCAGGGCGTCCTGCTTGCGCTGCTCGGGCGCGCGGGGTGCTGTCGTCTCCGTGCTCATGCGCCCTGTCCCGACGGCCGGCGCGAGATGCGGGCGGCCGGTATGGCGTACGCGTTCATTACTGTTCTCCTCCAAGTGCCCGGGAACGGTGGTCACTTCTATGACGGATCACGACGGGGGAATGTGACAGATGGACCATAACGAAGCAGCGGCGGACCAGGGCGAAGCGCTGGCGGCCCGCTTCGAGGAGCACCGGCCGCATCTGAAGGCGGTCGCCTATCGCATGCTCGGTTCGCTCAGCGAGTCCGAGGACGCGGTCCAGGAGTCCTGGATCCGGCTCAGCCGCGCCGACTCCGGTCAGGTGACGAACCTGGGCGGGTGGCTGACGACCGTCGTCGGCCGGATCTGCCTCGACATGCTGCGTACGCGGCAGTCGCGGCGCGAGGACTCCCTGTCGCTCTCGATGGACACACATGTGCCCGACCCGGTGGTGAGCTGGGGGGATGTGGTCGACCCCGAGCAGGAGGTGCTGCTCGCCGACTCGGTCGGCCTCGCGCTGCTCGTCGTCCTTGAGACGCTCGCGCCCGCCGAGCGCCTCGCCTTCGTGCTGCACGACATGTTCGCCGTGCCCTTCGACGAGGTCGCCCCCATCGTGGAGCGCACCCCGGCCGCGACCCGGCAGCTCGCGAGCCGGGCCCGTCGCCGGGTGCAGGGTTCGGCGCCCAGGCCCGACAACGACCCCGTGCGGCAGCGTGAGGTCGTCGGCGCCTTCCTCGCCGCCGCGCGGGGCGGCGACTTCGACGCGCTGCTCGAACTGCTCGACCCGGACGTGGTGTTGCGGGCGGATACGGGTGAACTCGCCTCGGGGCTCTCGAAGTTGGTGCGGGGTGCGACCGTGGTGGCCGGGCAGGCCGCGATGTTCTCGAAGGCGGCGCCGACCACCGAGCTGGCCTTCGTCAACGGCCGCGTCGGTGTGGTCGGGGTGCCGCAGGGCGAGGTCGTCTCGGTCATGGAGTTCACGATCACGAACGGCAGGATCGTGGAGCTCAACCTCCTCGTCGACCCCGCCCGCGTACGGGGACTCGGCCTCCCCCGGTTCCGGGCCTGACCTGGTCCGGGTGCCTGACCCGGTCCCGACACCGGACACGGACTCAGCGCCGGACACGGACTCAGCGCCGGACACCGGCCACCTCCCGCAGATACTCCTTGCGGCAGAGCGGATTGCGGTCGGTGCGCGGCCGGTCCGGGGCCTCGCCCCGGACCGGCTGGTACCGCTCGAAGGCGGACTCCAGCTCGCCCTCGCCGCGCGTCAGCGAGGGCAGCAGCTGCTCCAGCTCGTGCACGCGGGCGGCGGGGATCTCCCCCTCGACCACGTACGCGGCTCCGCGCGCCGTCTGGGTGTGCGGGACCGCGCGCAGCCGGGAGAGCGCGGGCAGGAGCTGCCCGAACACGTCGCTCGGGACACTGAGCCGGAAGTGGTGCAGCGGCTCGTGCACCGCGGTGCCGGCCCGCCGCAGCGCGCTCAGCAGGACCAGCGGTGTCAGCTGCCGGAAGTCCCCGGCCGTGCTCGACATGCTCTTGTCGAAGGTGCCGTGTGCGTGGCTCTGGCGGGGCCAGTAGCCGGAGTGCGTCATGGTGACGACGCAGTCGTCGACCTGCCACCCGTGGACCCCCTGGAGCAGCGCCTCGCGGACGGTCTCCTCGACGGCGCGGAAGAACGCGTACGGCATCGAACCGAGCTCGATCTCCAGGCGGAACTCCACGCCGGAATCCGGCGGACCGGGATCGACGCGCAGTCCGACGGTGGCCAGGAAGGGGTTGGAATCCGTGCCGATCAGCTCGTACGCGGACCCGCTTCCGGTCACGCGCTCCACGCAGATGGTCGTGGTCTCGCGGAACGCGACGTCGATGCCGTACTCGTCGCGGAGGGTCGCCTCGATGACTTCCTTCTGGACCTCGCCGTACAGCGACACGTACACCTCCTGGCGGAGATCGTCCTGCCGCAGGTTGATCAGCGGGTCCTGCTCGGCGAGCTGGGCGAGCGCGAGATGCAGGGCGCCCCTGTCGCCGGGGCGGGCGGGGACGACGACGGTTTCCAGGGTGGGCGGCGAGAAGTGGTGCTCCCCGGCTCCGCGCGTCCTGTCGTCGGCACGCGGTACGCCGACGACATCGCCGATCCGGATGTCGCCGAGCCCCCGCAACTTCCCGATCTGACCCGCGGAGACGCCCTCACGCGGGTCCGCGGACCCGCGGTCGAAGACGCTGACCGCGGTGACCTTGCCCTCGCGCCCGCCGCCGAACGGCAGCCGGTCGCGTGTGCGCACCGTCCCCGCGAACATCCGCACGTACGCGACCTTCTCCCCGGCGTCACCGCGCTCGACCTTGAAGACGGTGCCGGACACGGGCTCGCCGGCGTGCGGGCCGCCGTCCTCGGAAGGCAGCAACTCCCGGATTCCTGCGATGAGTTCACCGACGCCCGCGCCGGTGGCGGCCGAGCCGAAGAACACCGGGTGCACCAGCGCCTGCCCGGTCTGCGCGGCGAGCTCGGCGCGCAGCCGCCGGTAGGAGAGCCCCGCCTCGTCGTCGACGTACGCGGAGAGCAGGGCGTCGTCGTGCGCGGCGAGCACGTCGACGAGGCGGCCGGTGAAGGCGGTGTCGCCCGCGCCGAAGGGAACGTACGAGGCGTCGCGGGCGCCGAGACCGCGGACCGTCCCCATGGGCACGATGTCGGGGACGAGCCGCTCCGCGATGCTGCGCAGCAGATCCTTTTCGCGCGCTCCGCGCCGGTCGATCTTGTTCACGAAGACGAGCGTGGGGATGCGCAGCCGCCGCAGCGTCCGCATGAGCACACGGGTCTGCGCCTGGACGCCTTCGACGGCGGAGACGACGAGCACGGCACCGTCGAGCACGCTCAGGACCCGCTCCACCTCGGCGATGAAGTCCGGGTGGCCGGGGGTGTCGATGAGATTGACGGTGACGTCGTCGACGGCGAAGGAGACGACGGCGGATTTGATCGTGATGCCGCGCTGCCGCTCAAGGGCCAGCGAATCGGTCTGGGTGCTGCCCGCATCGACGCGACCGATCTCGTCGATGACACCGGCGGCGTGCAGCAGCCGCTCGGTCAGGCTGGTCTTCCCGGCGTCAACATGCGCCAGGATCCCCAAGTTCAGGGTGGTGGACGTGCTCGACGTATGCACGGAGTGTCATGTCCTCTGGGTTGATGGCGATTCCCTTCTGGCTGGACATGAACAAACGGCGCATTGCGTCTCCTTGACGGGTCGGGGCGTACGGCAAGTGCAGCAGGGGCGGTGCGGGGCGGCAACCGATTTATGGGGCGGCGCGACGGCACGGCCGGCGGCTAGCCTCCCGTCATGCTCACCGCCGCACTCGCGTTCGCGGGCGTCGCCGCGATCATCAACATCACGCCGGGTCTCGACACGCTCCTGGTCCTGCGCACCTCCGTGGCCCACGGCAGGGACGGCGGTTTCGCCGCCGCGCTCGGCATCCTCACGGGCTGCCTTGCCTGGGGCGTGGCAACGGCGGTCGGCCTGACGGCCCTGCTCACGGCATCCCGTCTCGCGTACGACGTCCTGCGCATCGCGGGCGCCGTCTACCTGGCGTGGCTGGGCTGCACGGCGCTGTGGCGGGCGCGCGGGGGAGTGCGGAGCCAGGCGCGGGAAGGGGCGGCAGAGACGGGGGAGCAGGCGGGGGAGGCCGTGCCTCCCACGGCCCGGGACCGCTGGGCCGCCTTCCGCGCGGGGCTTGCCACGAACCTCCTGAACCCCAAGGCCGGGCTCTTCTACATGAGCCTGATCCCGCAGTTCATCCCGGCGGGCGCCCCCGTGTTCAGCACGACACTGCTGCTCACGGCGATCGACCTGGTCGAACTCGCGCTCTGGTACTGGATCGTCACCCACGCGGCATCCGCGCTGGGCGACCGCATCCGCCGCCCGTCGTTCCGACGCCGCCTGGAACAGCTCAGCGGGGTGGCGTTCCTCGGCTTCGCCGTGAATCTCGCGCTGCACGACCGGGCCTGAGGCCTTCTCGTGCGGGCAGCGGATGCGGATCCGGGTGGGGAGCGGGACCCTTGGAAGGAGGAGTGAGTGCCATGAGGGTCATGTTGAGAGCGCGTCTGGACACACAGATCTCGAACGAGGCGATCAAGAACGGCACGCTGCCGAAGCTGATGCAGGCGGTGGCGGAGCAGATCAAGCCGGAGGCCGCGTACTTCGGGCCCAGTGACGGCGGGCGGGCCGCCACCTTCGTCTTCGACATGCAGGACAGCTCGCAGATGCCGTCCATCGCCGAGCCGTTCTTCCTGGAGCTCGGTGCGGAGATCGAGATCTACCCGGTGATGAACGCGGAGGATCTGCAGAAGGGCCTGTCCTCGCTTCGCGGCTGACCGCTCCAGGTCTGATCGCTGCGGGAACACCGCGGTGGGAACGCCGAAAGCACCCGGCTCCGCGCGGATGCCGGGTGCTTTCGTGTGACCAGGTGGCCTGGTGACCCTTGTGGGGTCAGGCCTTCTTGGTCTCCCAGAAGATCTTGTCGATCTGGGCGATGTAGTCCAGCGCCTTCTGGCCCGTGGCCGGGTCCGACGAGCCCTTGGCGGCCGAGAGGGCCTTGAGGGTGTCGTTGACCAGCTGGTGCAGCTCCGGGTACTTCTCGAAGTGCGGGGGCTTGAAGTAGTCGCTCCAGAGCACCGACACGTGGTGCTTCGCGAGCTCCGCGCGCTGCTCCTTGATGCCGATGGCGCGCGTCTGGAACTGCGCGTCGTCGTTGGCGGCCATCTTCTCCTGGACGGCCTTGACCGACTCCGCCTCGATGCGGGCCTGGGCCGGGTCGTACACGCCGCAGGGGAGGTCGCAGTGGGCGCTGACCTTTACCTTGGGGGCAAACAGGCGGGAAAGCATGCAGCGGTCCTTCCTCGTGATCGTCTTCTCAGGTGGGACATTACTCCGTGAGAGACGGCTTTTCGCGAGTGCCCCCTTGGGCTTAGGACAAAAGTCCAGGGTGAGACTGGGACTCGTGGAGGATAGGACCGGGGAGGTGCGGTGATGCCGGAGCTGTCGCAGGAGAGCGAACGGAGAAGGGCCATCCTGCCGTTGGGTGCGGCCGAGGTGACGGGCCCTTCGATGGTGCCCACGCTCTACCACGGGGACCGCCTGGTGGTGCAGTGGGGCGCACGGGTCCGAGCGGGTGACGTGGTGGTGCTCCGCCATCCGTTCCAGCAGGACCTGTTGGTCGTCAAGCGCGCCGCCGAGCGGCGCGAAGGCGGCTGGTGGGTGCGCGGGGACAACGTGTACGCGGGAGGGGACAGCACGGACTACGGCACGGTGCCCGAGGAACTCGTCCTGGGGAAGGTGTGGTTCCGCTACCGCCCGCCCCAGTTCAGGTCCGGTCAGCGCTCGCCGTTCGCGCTGGTGCGCTGGGCGGTTTCGGCGGCGCGCCCCGTGCTCGCCGACCGGTCCGTCTCCAGGCGCTTGCGGGCGCGGTAGGCGGCGACATTGGCGCGGGTCGCGCAGCGGTCCGAGCAGTAGCGTCGGGAACGGTTTGTCGACGTGTCGAGATAGGCGTTGCGGCAGGGCGCTGCCTCGCACAGGCCGAGGCGGTCCACGCCGTGCTCGGTGAGGTGGAAGGCGAGGCCCATCGCGGCGATCGCCGCGTAGCCGGACGTGGCGTTCGACGGGTGGTCCGCCAGGTGCATGTGCCACAGCGGGTTGCCCTCGTCGTCGCGGTCGTCGTGGCCCGAGATCTGCGGGCTGACCGGGAACTCCATGAGCAGTGAGTTCAACAGGTCGACCGCGAGGGTCTCGTCGCCGCCGTCGGCCGCCTCGAAGACCGCCCTGAGCCTGGCCCGCACGGAGCGGAAGCGGGTGACGTCGGAGTCCGTGGCACGACGTGCCGCCTGCGAGCTGCCTCCGAACAGCTCGCGGATCGCCTCGACCGACGTCAGCGTGTCCTTGTTGCGACCCGGCTCCTCGCTGTTGACCAGACGTACGGCGTAGTCCGAGTAATAGGCCAGTTCCACTTGTAGTCCTTACCGGGGCGGGCTATCTTCATCACGTGCGTGAGTAACGGTTGCGCGTGCTTCGAGGGTATTACGAGAGCGTATTACGTACAGGAGGACTTCCGATGACGGAAACGGCGTCCGGAACAGACTGGCGCGCCTGGCAGGACAGCTGGGACCGGCAGCAGGAGTGGTACCTGCCCGACCGCGAGGAGCGGTTCCGGGTCATGCTCGACATGGTCGAAGCCGTCGTCGGCACCGAGCCGCGCGTGCTCGACCTCGCGTGCGGTACGGGGAGTATTACGGACCGGCTGCTCAAGAGGTTCCCGAACGCGGTCAGCACGGGCGTCGACCTCGACCCCGCGCTCCTGGCCATCGCCGAGGGCACCTTCGCAGGGGACGACCGGGTCACCTTCGTGACCGCGGACCTCAAGGACCCCCGGTGGACGGCGCAGCTGCCGTACGACGCGTACGACGCCGTCCTCACGGCCACCGCCCTGCACTGGCTGCACAGCGAACCTCTCACCACCCTCTACGGCCAGCTCGCGGGCCTGGTCCGGGACGGCGGCGTCTTCATGAACGCCGACCACATGCCCGACCCCGCGACGCCCCGCCTGAACGACGCCGACCGGGCCCAGCGGCACGCCCGCATGGAGCAGGCCAAGGCCGCGGGCGCCGTGGACTGGAGGGACTGGTGGCAGCTCGCCGCCAAGGACCCGGTCCTCGCCGAGCCCACCGCCAAGCGCTTCGAGATCTACGGCGAGCACGCGGACGGCGACACCCCCTCGCCCGAGTGGCACGCGCGGACGCTGCGCGAGGCGGGCTTCGGCGAGGCGCGGACGGTGTGGTCCTCGCCCTCCGACGCGATGGTGCTCGGCCTCAAGTAGCGGGTACGCGAAGGGCGGTACGGATCCGGGATCCGTACCGCCCTTGGTGCGTATGCGCCTTGCAGCGCCTGCGCCCTACAGAATCTTCGCCCTACAGAACCTGCGCCTTACAGAACCTTCGAGAGGAACGACTGCGTCCGCTCGTGCTGCGGGTTCGTCAGGACGTCGCGCGGGTGGCCGGACTCGACCACCACGCCCTCGTCCATGAAGACGAGGCTGTCGCCGACCTCGCGCGCGAAGCCCATCTCGTGCGTGACGACGATCATCGTCATGCCGGACTCGGCGAGATCGCGCATGACGTCAAGGACGTCACCGACCAGCTCCGGGTCGAGCGCCGACGTCGGCTCGTCGAAGAGCATCAGCTTCGGCTCCATCGCGAGCGCGCGGGCGATGGCCACACGCTGCTGCTGGCCGCCCGAGAGCTGGGAGGGGTAGCTCTTGGCCTTGTCGGCAAGGCCGACCCGCTCCAGGAGCTGTCCGGCGCGTGCCCTGGCCGCCGACTTCGTCTCGCCCTTGACCTGGACCGGCGCCTCCATGACGTTCTCGAGGGCGGTCATGTGGGGGAAGAGGTTGAAGCGCTGGAAGACCATGCCGATGTCCCGGCGCTTGAGGGCGACTTCGCTGTCCTTGAGCTCGTACAGCTTGTCTCCCTTCTGCCGGTAGCCGACCAGTTCGCCGTCGACGTAGAGCCGCCCGGCGTTGATCTTCTCCAGGTGGTTGATGCAGCGCAGGAACGTCGACTTGCCGGAGCCGGACGGGCCGATGAGGCAGAACACCTCGCCGGACTTGACCTCCAGGTCGATGCCCTTGAGGACCTCGACGTTGCCGAAGGACTTGTGGACGCCTTCGGACTTCACCATGGCGGTCGTCATCAGTGACCAACTCCCGAGCGGTTGCCAAGGGACAACATATTGGCCTTGATCTTCTGGAACGGGGTGTCCGGGAGCGAGCGCGACGAACCGCGCGCGTAGTAACGCTCCAGGTAGAACTGGCCGACGGAGAGGATCGAGGTCATGATCAGGTACCAGGCCGCGGCGAGCAGCAGGGCCTCGACGGTGGCGCCGGATGAGGTGCCGATGTCCTGGGCGTACCGCAGCAGTTCGAAGTACTGGACCGCGGCCACCAGGGACGTCGTCTTGAGCATGTTGATGACTTCGTTGCCCGTCGGCGGCACGATCACGCGCATCGCCTGCGGCAGCACGACGCGGCGCAGCGTCTTGCCGTGGCTCATGCCCAGCGCCTGGGACGCCTCGGTCTGGCCCTCGTCGACCGAGAGCAGACCGGCGCGGCAGATCTCGGCCATGTACGCGGCCTCGTTGAGGCCCAGGCCGAGCAGCGCCGTCAGGAACGGCGTCATGAAGTCCGACCACTCGTCCTTGTAGACGGGGCCGAGGTTCACGTACTCGAAGACGAAGCCGAGGTTGAACCAGATGAAGAGCTGGACCAGGACCGGCGTACCCCGGAAGAACCAGATGTAGAACCAGGCGATCGACGAGGTCACCGGGTTCTTCGACAGGCGCATCACCGAGAGGAGGATGCCGCCGACCACGCCGATGAGCATCGACAGGAAGGTCAGGAGCAGGGTCTCGCGGACGCCCTTGAGGATGCGGTCGTCGAAGAAGTTGTCGGGGATCGCGTCCCAGTTGATGTCGCCCTGAGCGAAGGCGTAGACGATCGCGGCGAACGCGCCGATGGCGAGGAGCGCGGCGACGTACCGGCCGTAGTGCCGGACCGGGATGGCCTTGATGGCCTCAGGCCGGGAGGACGGGGGTGTGTCCTCCGGGCCCTTCTTGGAGATGTCGGTAGTCACGAAAGTGGCCTTTCAGCGGCGAGACGGTTGCGCGGTCACTTGCCGCCGTTGATCTTGGCTTCCTTGACCGCGCCGTCCTCGACGCCCCACTTCGAGATGATCTTGTCGTAGTCGCCGTTCTTGATGATCGCGTCGAGCGCCGCCTTGATCGCGTCGCGCAGCTCGGGGTTCTTCTTGGAGATCGCGATGCCGTACGGAGCGGCCTCGACCTGCTCGCCGACCAGCTCGAAGTCCTTGCCGCCGCCCGAGGTCTTCACCGCGTACGCGGCGACCGGGAAGTCGGACGAGCCCGCGTCCGCGCCGCCGGAGCGCAGTCGGGTCTGGGCCTGCTGGTCGTTGTCGAAGGACTCGATGGCGATCTTCTTGCCGCCCTTGCACTTCTTCGACTCGGCCTTGGCGAGGTCGTGCGAGACGGTGCCGCGCTGGACGACGATCTTCTTGCCGCAGAGGTCGGACCAGGTCTTGATGCCCTGATCGTCGCCCTTCTTGGTGTAGATCGAGACGCCGGCCGTGAAGTAGTCGACGAAGTCGACGCCGTCGCCGATCTTCTTGCCGGTCTCCTCGTCGACGCCCTCCTGGCGGTTCTTGGTGTCGGTCATGGCCGACATCGCGAGGTCGTAGCGCTTGGAGCGCAGACCGCCGAGCAGGGTGTCGAAGGTGCCGTTGTCGAACTGGAACTCCACGCCGAGCTGCTTGCCGAGCGCGTCGCCGAGGTCGGGGTCGATGCCGACGGTCTTGCCGGACTTGTCCTTGAACTCGACGGGCGGGTACGCGATGTCCGAACCGACCTTGATGACTCCGGCGTCACGGATGTCCTTGGGGAGCTTGTCGGCGAGCGGTGCGTTGCTCACCTTCTCGCCGCCCTCGTCCTTGCTCTTGGTCTGGTCGCCGCAGCCGGACAGCAGCAGCGCGCCGGCGACCGCGATCGCGCCGACCGTGGCCATCCGGGACTTCGCGGACTTACCGGCGGTGGTACGACAGATGAAGCGTGCGGTCATGAGGGTCCTCCGGCGGATGAGGGAGTTGCCGAGCGGTCGTGCACACACCTTCGGGTGTCGCGACCTCGTGTGATGACGGCATCTTGCCATTCGGACCGTCCGATTCTGGGTGCCAGAGATGTCAAAATCGGATAACGGGTGATCGCGGTACCCAGACAGGCCGGGACAACCGGGCCGTACCGGCCTGGAACGAAGTACCGCCATTTGAGATCTTCGGTGGATCTCGGGTGAATCTCGCGATGTGGACCGGCGGCGTGCGCTCTTCGGAAAATCCGGGCATGGGCCCGTCGTCCGTTCTTGTTGGACCACTACAAGGACCAGGGGCACCTCAGGTAACCAATCCCACTCGCCCGTGCCCCGCGCCGTCAGGTAGAAAGGTGCGTTACACCCCTCATCCGGGGCCCAGAGCGCGTGTGCGGCGCGCTCGCGTGTCTGTACCTCCCTCCGTCGACAGGCGGAGAACAGACGCGGTGCCCGCCCACTTCTCAACCAGGAGTGGACACCCTCAACTGATGATTTAAGACTTAAGGGGTAAGACAAGTGGCAGCGGAGATCGTCAATCCTCGCAGCGACAGCAGTACGGGTCACGAAGGCGCCGAAGAGCCCTTCGATCCGGCGTTCGCGCTGCACCGTGGCGGCAAGATGGCCGTGCAGGCCACTGTGCCGGTGCGGGACAAGGACGACCTGTCCCTGGCGTACACGCCTGGCGTCGCGAAAGTGTGCACCGCGATCGCCGAGCAGCCGGAGCTGGTGAACGACTACACATGGAAGTCGAACGTCGTGGCCGTGGTCACCGACGGCACGGCCGTGCTCGGTCTCGGTGACATCGGTCCCGAGGCCTCCCTCCCCGTGATGGAGGGCAAGGCCATTCTGTTCAAGCAGTTCGGTGGCGTGGACGCGGTTCCGATCGCGCTCGCGACGACGGACGCGGACGAGATCGTCGAGACCGTCGTGCGCATGGCGCCGTCCTTCGGCGGCGTGAACCTCGAAGACATCTCGGCGCCGCGCTGCTTCGAGATCGAGCGCAAGCTCCAGGAGCGGCTCGACATTCCGGTCTTCCACGACGACCAGCACGGCACGGCGGTCGTGACGCTCGCCGCGCTGCGGAACGCGGCGCGGCTGACCGGGCGCACGCTCGGTGAGCTGCGTGCCGTGATCTCCGGCGCGGGTGCGGCCGGTGTCGCCATCGCCAAGTTCCTGCTCGAGGCGGGCCTGGGCGATGTGGCGGTCGCGGACCGCAAGGGCGTCGTGAGCCGGGACCGGGACGACCTCACCCCGGTCAAGCGTGAACTCGCGGAGATCACCAACAAGGCCGGGCTCAGCGGCTCGCTGGAGAGCGCCCTCGCGGGTGCGGACGTGTTCATCGGCGTCTCGGGCGGCACCGTCCCCGAGCCCGCGGTCGCCTCCATGGCGCCGAACTCGTTCGTGTTCGCCATGGCCAACCCGAACCCCGAGGTGCACCCGGACATCGCCCACAAGTACGCGGCTGTTGTCGCGACGGGGCGTTCGGACTACCCGAACCAGATCAACAACGTGCTCGCGTTCCCCGGCATCTTCGCGGGCGCGCTGCAGGTGCGGGCCTCGCGGATCACCGAGACGATGAAGATCGCCGCCGCGGAGGCGCTGGCCGGCGTGGTGGGCGAAGAGCTGTCCGCCGACTACGTGATCCCCTCGCCGTTCGACGAGAGGGTCGCCCCGGCGGTCACCGCGGCGGTTGCCGCTGCCGCTCGGGCCGAGGGCGTGGCTCGCCGCTGATTTTTCCTGGCCCCTGGGCCTTGGGCCCCGTCACGTTGTGGCGGGGCCCATGCGTTTCCCGCCCGTCCACCCGTTCCAGCTTCTTGAACGGGTGGACGTCTCTCGTTTCGGGACCTCGCCGTCGGCGGCTGACCGTGTGTGGTCCGGTGCGGGGTGTGTCACAGGGGCTTCCGGTTACGTGCGGGTAGGGCGCGCGCCTATCGTCTGCCTCATGTTCGCCGCCTACGCCGCCCGCATCGACCGTGACCAGCCGCTCAGTGGCCTTGAGTTGGGGGAGCGCCCCGCCCCCGAGGCCCGTACCGGCTGGTCGACCGTGAACGTCCGGGCCGCCTCCCTCAACCATCACGACCTGTGGTCCCTGCGCGGGGTCGGCCTCCCCGAGGGGAGGCTGCCGATGATCCTCGGCTGTGACGCCGCGGGCATCGACGAGCACGGCAACGAGGTCGTCCTGCACTCCGTCATCGGCCAGACCGGGCACGGGGTCGGCCCCGACGAGGGCCGCTCGATCCTCACCGAGAAATACCAGGGGACGTTCGCCGAGCAGGTCTCCGTGCCCACGTGGAATCTGCTGCCGAAGCCGAAGGAGCTGTCGTTCGCCGAGGCGGCCTGTCTGCCGACCGCGTGGCTCACCGCGTACCGCATGCTCTTCACCAACGCCGGTGTGCGTCCCGGGGATTCGGTCCTCGTCCAGGGCGCCGGTGGCGGCGTCGCCACGGCCGCGATCGTCCTCGGCAAGGCGGCGGGCCTGAGGGTATTCGCCACGAGCCGCGACGAGGCCAAGCGGAAGCGGGCCCTGGAGCTGGGCGCGGTGGAGGCGGTGGAGTCGGGCGCGCGCCTTCCGCAGCGGGTGGACGCCGTCATCGAGACGGTGGGGGCGGCGACGTGGTCGCACTCCATCAAGTCGCTCAAGCCGGGCGGCACTTTGGTGATCTCGGGCGCGACCAGTGGTGACAGGCCCTCGCACGCGGAGCTGACGCGGGTCTTCTTCCTGGAGCTGAAGATCGTCGGTTCGACGATGGGGTCCAAGGACGAACTGGAGGACCTGCTCTCCTTCTGCGCCGCCACGGGCGTGCGCCCCGTCATCGACGAGGTGCTGCCGCTGGACCGTGCGCGTGAGGGCTTCGAGCGCATGGAGTCCGGCGAGCAGTTCGGGAAGATCGTGCTGGAGGTCTGAGGCGTGAGGCCTCAGGTCTGAGGCCTGAGGCCTGAGGCCGAAGCTGCCTCGATGCATCACTTCACCCGTGTCAACTGTGGTTGACACGGTCTTCCTGTCAACGTAAGTTGACATGCATGACCGAAGCTACGGATCTCGCCGAGCGTGCGGGTGACCGTGACCCACGAGTCGGACTGCGGGCCGTCTCCGCGCTGCGGAGGCTGGTGGAGCAGTTGGAGGCCGTGCAGGTGCGCAGTGCGCGCCTGCAGGGCTGGTCGTGGCAGGGGATCGCCGCGGAGCTCGGAGTGAGCAGGCAGGCCGTGCACAAGAAGTACGGGAGGCAGTGATGTTCGAGCGGTTCACGAAGGACGCCCGCGCCGTCGTCAAGGGCGCGGTCGAGCATGCCGAGGGTGAGGGTGCGGACTCCGTCGACGACGGGCACATGCTGCTCGCGCTGCTCGACCGCGAGGCGAGCCGGGCGTCCTTCGCCCTGGCCTCGCTCGGGGCCACGCGCCGCCGGGAGTCGATCGAGACCGCGCTGGCCGAGGCGCGGCGCCGCGGGGGGCTCTCGCAGGCCGACACGCAGGCGCTGGCCGAGCTCGGCATCGACGTGTCCGAGATCGTCTCCCGGGTCGAGGAGGCCCATGGCGTGGGCGCATTGGCGGGCGGACGCAAGGCCCGGCGGCCCGGCCTCGGCTGGACCGGGCACCGCCCCTTCACCCGTGAGGCCAAGGACACCCTGGAGAAGTCCCTGCGCATCGCCACCGCCCGCCGGGACCGGCACATCGGCGACGAGCACATCCTGTTCGCCCTGACGGTCCGCCCCGGCCCGGTCGGCGAGGTGCTCGCGGACCATGGCGTGACCCATGAGTCGGTGGAGAGGGTGCTGTACGGCGAGGGCGCCGCTTGAGCGGATGGATCCGAGGGGCGGCCGGGGGTCCGGCCGCCCCGGTCACGGCTTCGGCGTACGCAGTGTCGCGGCGATGTGCGCTGCCGCCGACGACAGGTGGCGTCGGGCGTCGCGGAGCTGGTCCTCCGTCACGCCGTGGTCCCGGGCCGTGTCGCGGATGTCGTCGCGGAAGCGGTCCAGGAGGCGGTCCAGGTCACGTGCCGGATGGCCCGTGGTGTCCTCTTGGGCCCAGTCCGGGACGTACTCCGTGGGGACCTCGTCCTCGCGGGCGTCCGTGAACGTGGGCTCCTCGGCGGTGGACCGCGTGCCCTTGCGGCCGAAGTCCTTGCCCGCGCTGCCTGCGTTCTTGCCGAACTCGCCGAACTCCTTGGCCAGTTCCGTCAGGCCCTCGCGCACCCCCGTCGGCCAGTCGCCCCGCGTGAAGTGGTCCTGCACCTGGTCCTGGACGCGCCGTGCGATGCGCTGCACCTCCTCCTGCGCCTGGGCGCGGGCGGTCGCCTGTGCGTCCTGCGCCTGGCGGCGGGCGCGCTGGGCGTCCTCGCGGGCCCTGCGGGTCTCGTCCTTCGCCCGCCGTGCCTGCTCCTTCCACTCCTGCTTGGCGCGCTTGAACTCCTCCTTGGCCTGGCGCCAGCCCTCCTTGTCGCCCCAGGAGCCGTCGAAGAAGTCCGAGGGGTCGGGGAAGGCCTTGCCGGAGCCGGAGCCGGAGCCGTTCTTGTCCTCGGGCTTGCCGCCGGACGCGCGCGCCTCCTTGGCCGCCTCCCGCATCTCACGGCGGAGCTCACCGGCCGCGCCCCGCACGCCGTCCCGGATCTCGGCGGCGAGCTCGGCGACGGAGTCACGGATCTCCAGCTCCAGATCGGCCAGCTCACCGCTGCGGTCGGCCAGTTCGGCGCGGCCCGCGTCCGTGATGGCGTACACCTTGCGGCCGCCCTCCGTGGTGTGCGTGACCAGGCCCTCGGCCTCCAGCTTCGCCAGGCGGGGGTAGACCGTCCCGGCCGAAGGTGCGTACAGCCCTTGGAAGCGCTCCTCCAGGAGGCGGATCACCTCATAGCCGTGGCGCGGGGCCTCGTCGAGGAGCTTCAGCAGATACAGGCGCAGTCGGCCGTGGGCGAACACGGGGGCCATCTCAGAGCACCTTCTTGTCGGTCGGGGCGGCGTCGTCGGTCGGGGGAGTGTCCGTCGGGTCCGCGGCTTCTGTCGGGTCCGTCGCGTCCGACGGGGACGCGGCCGGTGGGACCTCGTCGTACGGATCTTCCTCCGTCGGCGGCCTGCGCAGCAGCGCGATGGAGCCCGAGACCGTCGTCGCCCTGAGCTTTCCGCTGCCCGAGCCCAGTCGGCCGGTGATCTTCTTCGCGCCCCACTGGCCGCTGACCCGCAGGTCCTCGAACGCGTTGGACACCGACCCGCTCGCGGTGTTCGCCTCCACGTCCGCGTCCGTCGGGTGGGGCAGCCGGATCGCTATCTCACCGGAGACGCTCGTCAGGCCGATGTCCGCCGGTGCGCCCGTCGGGTCGATGTCCACGATCATCGAGCCGCTCACCGAATCTGCCCGAACGGAGGAGCCCGCGCCCTCGAAGACGGTCAGGTCACCGGAGACCGAGTTGAACCGCAGGTCGCCCGTGATGCCCTGGGCCTCCACGCTGCCCGAGACCGTGTCGGCGCGGACCTGGCCCGAGAGGCCGACGAGGGTGGTGTCGCCGGTGACGCCCTTGACCTCCGTGCGCCCCTCGATCCCCGAGACCACCGCGCCGGCCCCGACGACGCCGACCTCGACGCGGGTGCCCGCCGGGACGGCCAGCGAGACCACGGCACTGCGGCGCCAGCCCTTGCGGTCGAGCCACTTGAGGAAGCCCTTCCAGGGCAGGTCGTCATAGGCGACGGACAGTGTGCCGTCCGACTGCGTGACGGTCAGCGGCGGCCCCTCGATCTCGGAGACCTCGAGCCGGGCGGAAACTTCGTCGGTGCCCACGACGTTCACTGTTCCGTTGACGACGCGCACATGGAGTGTCCTCACGGGGGCGTCGAACGTGAGCTTCTGGGGCTCGGCGACGGACCACTCTGACATCGGGCTGACCTCCTCGGGCGTGCTGGACAACGGTGGACGGGAGGGCCCGGAAGCCCGGCTCGCAACGCGCCATATCGCGTCTCTGAGATACACGATATATCGCGGTAACGGAAAGTCAAGACACCCTCGCTTCTCTGCGCCGAATATGGTGATTTGACCTAGCGTGGGGCCATGTCGTCCGAAGCTTTCGAGCACGCCGCCGCCGGTGCACTGCTGCTCTGCCGGGCCGAACCCGACGTGGTCGAGCCCGCCGCCCGCCTGTTGCGCGAACGGATGCTGCTCGCCGACGCGGGCCACGAGTGGAGCGTGCTCGTGCCCGAGGGCAAGCCCTGGGTGCACGGTGACGAACCGGTGGACCGGGTCCTGACGGGGTGGGCCACCGCGCTCGCCGTCGGGTCGACCTGGCCGGTGCTCGCGCTGTGGTGGGACTCCGACCGGTCGGGCTGCACCCTCGCGGCGGGCTTCCGGCGCACCGTCGAATACGTATGGCTGGCGAACGGGACGCCCGTCGGCGAGGACGAGGCGCTGCGCACCTTCGCCGCGCGCCTCGGGCTCGACCCCGTCCTGGACATGCAGTCCCTGGAGGCCCTGGGGCGCCCGGACACGGAGGCCGACGCCCGTGCACGGCTCCTGGGTCTGCTCGCCGTCCTCGCGCGGGCGGGAGTGGCGCTGCCGACCGGCCTCGGTCCCGGTGAGCCCGCGGACCGGCTGCGCGCGGTGGCGCGGGTCGTGCCGGGTGTGCGGGAGGTCGAGTGGTCGGGGTGGCGGGACGCGGTGCGGGCGGAGCTCGACGTCGTCGAGCGGGGGCGCTTCGGGCCGTGGCTGCGGGGGCCGCGGGCTCGCGCGCTGGCCGTGGCGCAGATGGCCGCCGGGCTGCCGCTCGCCGCGTGGGCCGTGCGGCGGCGCAGCGGGGGATGGGCCGTGGCGGGCGTGCTCCTGATGGTGCACGGCTCTTTGGGGTTCGCGTACGACAGGGTGCGGGCGGCTGACGCCGGGTCCGGGCGGGGCTGAGCGGGTCGACCCGGGCAGACCCCGAGCCCCGGGGCCCTGCTCAGCCCTGCCCGGGCCCCTCGCTCACCCGGGACGGGCCTTGTCCGCGTGTGTGGATCGCGTCCAGCGCGAGAGTCAGCAGGCGGCCGGGCCGACCGGGGTCCGGTGCGTCGTGCGGGGTCGACAGGGCGATTCCCACCACCAGTTGGACCATGTCACCGGGCAGCAGGTCCTCGCGGGCCGTGCCCTCCGTCTGTGCCCGGGTCAGCAGGCTCGCCGCCGTGTCGTGGATGCGCTGGTGGCAGTCGAAGCCCAGGGCGTCCGGGGTCTCCAGCTCCTCGATCATCAAGGCGCCGCCCAGGCCCTGGTTCACGCGCGCGTGCGCCAGGAACGCGCGGAGCCAGTCGTCCAGCGCGTCGTCCGCGGAGTCGGCCGCGAGGAGCTCCTGCGCGGTGCCGCACAGCGCGTCGATACGGTCCTTGAGCACCGCCGTCAGGAGGGCGGCGCGGTTCGGGAAGTGCCGGTAGAGCGTGCCGGGGCCCACGTCCGCGCGGCGGGCGATCTCGTTGAGGGACGCTTCCGGCCCCGCCTCGGCGTACGTCTCGCGCGCCACCGCCACGATCCGCTCACGGTTGCGCAGCGCGTCCGCGCGGGGCTGCCGAGTGGCGCCCGGTGCCGCCTTACTGCCGTCGGTCATGGCCCCATCCTCTCCTCTGTCTCCGGCCGCCCTGATGCTCGGTGGGGGTGGATAAGCGGAGAGCTTCTCCGTATTGTAGCCGCCGGTATCCGGAGAGGCTCTCCGGAACGATGGGGTGGGGAGAGCGACATGACCGGTTCGCTGGGGCGCGTGGGCATCTGGACCCTCGACTTCGAGGGGCAGCCCGCCGGGCGGGTACGGGAAGCAGCCGCGGAGATCGAGGAGCTGGGGTACGGGGCGCTCTGGTACGGGGAGGCGTTCGGGCGCGACGCGGTGGGCCAGGCCTGGCTGCTGCTCGGGGCGACGCGGCGCATCGTCGTCGCGTCCGGCATCGCCAACATCGCCTTCCGGGAGCCGCTCGTCATGGCCACCGCCGAGCGCACGCTGGGGGAGGCGTTCCCCGGGCGGTATCTGCTGGGGCTCGGCGGTCACCGGGTCGACGAGAGCGTCTCCGAGGTGGACGGCTTCCCCGTTCCCACGCGCGGCAAGGCGCTGACGACCATGCGCCGCTACCTCGACGCCATGGACGCGTCCCCCGCACACGGCCCCGTCCCCGACCCCGCCCCGCGCCGGGTGCTGGCCGCCCTCGGCCCGAAGATGCTGGGGCTCGCGGCGGAGCGCACCTGGGGCGCCCACCCGTATTTCGTGACCGTCGGGCACACCGCGCTCGCGCGCAAGATCATGGGGCCGGACGCGTTCCTGGGGGTCGAGCAGGCCGTCGTACTGGACACCGACCTGGGGCGGGCCCGCGAGGTTGCCGCCGCGCATGTCGCCGGGTATGTCGCCAGGGCGCCCCACCAGGCCGCGAACGTACGGCGGATGGGATTCGGGGACGAGGACACCGTGGGCGGGCCGAGCCGCCGCCTGGTGGACGCGCTCGTCGCCTACGGAGACGTCGACGCCCTCCACGCGCGCGTGGAGGAACACTTCGCTGCGGGCGCCGACCACGTCTGCGTACAGGTGCTGACGAGCGAGCCGGGAGCGCTGCCGCTGCCCCAGTGGCGCGAGCTGGCCCCGGCGCTCGTCAGATGACGTGCCCTACTCGTCCTCGTCCTCGTCGTCCAGACGGGCCAGCCAGGTGGCGAGACGCTCCACCGGGACCTCGAAGTCCGGGTTGAGGTCCACGAAGACCCGGAACTGCTCGGCGAGCCACTCGAAGGTGACCTCCTCCTCGCCGCGCCGCTTCTCCAGCTCCTCGATGCCACGGTCGGTGAAGTACATGGGGCTCGTCTCCTGCGTGCGTACATGGTCGTGATGGTTCACCAAGCGTACGGAATGGCGGATCGGCCTCAGGACAACAGTTTCACAGGGCATGGTGTGCACCAGCCCCAGCGCGGGTAACTCCCTTTTTCCGGAGGGGTGTTCGCACACCGCGTGTCCATGCGCAGGGCCCGGTCGCCGCGCATGACGCGGGAAGGAGAACCGACTTGTCCGAACTGCTGACGTCCGCCGATGCCATCGCCGCGTTCCTCAGCTCGGCCGCGCTGTCCATGGGGGCAGCCGTCGCGACCACCGCCCGTGACGAGGTGGCCCAGAGCGTCGTGGCGCGGGGCCGGACGTTCCTCGACGTCGTGCTGCGCAGGCCGCGCGGGGACGACGAGGACACCGCCACCGCCGCCGCGGGTGCGATAGCCGGTCTGCCCGAAGAGGCGCGGGGCGCCCTGGAGACCGCGGTGGGGCAGTGGCTCGCCGGAGGTGAGCTCGGCGCAGACGCGCTGCGCGGGCACATCGAGCGGGCCGCGGCCGGGGCACGGCAGGGCGGCGGCGCACACGCGTACGGCAAGCACGCGGTCGCCGTGGAGACGGTGCAGGGCGACTTCACCATCAACTTCGACGGCGACCCGCAGAGCGGCAGATGAGCCCCCGCACGGCCCGGACCCAGCGGCCCAGCCGGTCCGAGACCCGAGCGGAGGGGAACAAGGCGGTCGCGGTCGGCCGCGTGCTCGGCGACTTCGTCATCAGCCTCGTCCTCGGCGACGGCCTGAAGAACGCCATGGGCGACGCGTCGACCTGGCGGGTGTGGAACTGGCCGCCCTTCGTCATCGTCCTCGGCCTGGGCACGACGGCCCTGGTCATCGCGCCCGAGGGGCCACAGAGCCAGTACGCGGGCGTCTATGTGCTGCTGGGGCTCGCCCTCCTGCTCGCGGGCGCCCGCATCGTCGGGATCGTCGCCCCGTCCGCGACGAAGGCCCTCGTCTCGGCGCTCTCCGTCCTCCTCGCCGTCGGCGCCCTGCTCTGGGTGGACCGGCTGACGGAGCACGGCGAGGTGGACGTGACCGGCCGGGCCGAGATCAGCCGGGGGCCGGTGGAGGACGGGGACCTGCTGTCCGTGGTGGTGTCCGACGCTCCCTCGCGTACGCATCTGCGTCTCGCCCTGATGGTCCGCGACGCCGTGCCCGACGCCCAGTCCTGCACTCCGGAGACCCACCTCACCGTCGCGCTGCGGGGCGCCGGCGAGAACAGCTCGCACACCGACGTGCGCGCGGGACAGGCCGTCGACCTGCCGCTCGGCGGGGCCCATGGAGCGCTGCGGGTCGACGTGACCGTCCACACGGACCCGGGCTGCCGGATGGCCGTGTCCGTAGACGACGCCGTGCTGCACGGCTGAGGGGAGGTGATCCGGATGAGCGTGAGACCGCGCAGGACCACGGCCCTGCTGGCGTTCCTCCTCGCCTGCACGATGGTCGGCGCGAGTTCCTGCGGCGAGGAGTCGGAGCCGACCTTCCTCGGCAAGTCCCAGATCAGCGTGGAGATGCACGGGGACCTGCCCGGCGTCTCGTACGAGGACAACTACCGCCGCTCGGGCTTCGACCATCTGCTGCTCGGACAGCTGAAGGACGACCTGAAGATCAAGACGTCCAAGCCGGCGAACGTGTCCTCCGCGGACCGCGTCCCCGACCTGGTCAACGGCGACACCGACATGGTCATCGCCGCCTTCTCCATCACACCGCCCCGCATGGAGCAGATCGACTTCGTCGGCCCCTACGCCACCACCCGTCAGGGATTCCTCGTCGGCAAGGAGGGCAAGGACGCCACGAAACGGGAGGACTTCAAGGGCAGGACGGTCTGCACCTGGGAGGGCACGACGTCCGTGGAGGCGCTCAAGGAGCTCAAGCGCGTGGGCGCCGACCTGATCACGCTCACCGACGCCTCCGACTGCGTCGACCAGCTCCTCGCCGGGGAGGCGTACGCGGTCTCCACCGACCAGATGATCCTGTACGGCTTCGCCCGGCAGCACGCCGCCGAGGGCCTGCGCGTGGTCCCCGGCCTGACGATCGGGGCGCCGCAGCACTACGGAATCGGCCTGGCCAAGGGGAACCGCGCGGACTGCGTCAGGCTGCGGGAGTTCGTGAAGGACTACGTCGACAGCAGCGCCTGGATCAAGGACTTCGAGGCGTCGGTCCCGAACCTCGCCGACGAGGAACCCAACTGGATCAGCCACTACAAACCGAGCGCGGGCTCCATCGACGCCCGCTCCTGCCGCGACAAGCCGAGCACCTGACGTACGACGAACCGGGCCCGCCCCGCGGTTCACACCGCGGGGCGGGCCCGGTCACGTACGGCTGACGTCAGCGAACGGCGCTCACGCCTCGAAGACCTCGGTGAGGAGCTGCTCCTGCTCCTGCTCGTGGCGCTTCTTCGAACCGACCGCCGGGGACGAGCCGTGCGGCCGCGAGATGCGGCGCAGGCGCTCGCCGTGCGGGATGTCCGCGCCGACCGCCAGGTCCAGGTGGTCGATGAGGTTGAGGGCGATGAAGGGCCACGCGCCCTGGTTCGCCGGCTCCTCCTGCGCCCACAGGTACTTCTCGGCGTTCGGGTACTTCGCGATCTCGGCCTGGAGCTCGGCACCCGGCAGCGGGTACAGACGCTCGATGCGGATGATCGCGGTGTCCGTGACCTCGCGCTTCTTCCGCTCGGCCTCGAGGTCGTAGTACAGCTTGCCGGAGCAGAAGACGACCTTGCGGACCGCCGACGCCTCGACCGAGTCGTCGCCGATGACCGGGCGGAAGCCACCCGTCGTGAACTCCTCCGTCTTCGAGGCCGCCGCCTTGAGGCGCAGCATCGACTTCGGCGTGAAGACCACCAGCGGCTTGTGGTGCGGGTTGTGCACCTGCCACCGCAGGAGGTGGAAGTAGTTCGACGGAAGGGTCGGCATCGCGACCGTCATGTTGTTCTGCGCGCACAGCTGGAGGAAGCGCTCGATGCGGGCGGACGAGTGGTCCGGTCCCTGGCCCTCGTAGCCGTGCGGCAGGAGCAGCGTGACGCCGGAGTGCTGGTTCCACTTCTGCTCGGCGGCCGAGATGTACTCGTCCACCACCGTCTGCGCGCCGTTGACGAAGTCACCGAACTGCGCTTCCCACATGACGAGGGACTCGGGGCGGGCCAGCGAGTAGCCGTACTCGAAGCCCATCACCGCGTACTCGGAGAGCAGCGAGTCGTAGACGTTGTAGCGCGCCTGGTCGTCGGCGAGGTACAGGAGCGGCGTGAAGTCCTCGCCCGTCTCACGGTCGATGAGGACCGCGTGACGCTGACCGAACGTGCCACGGCGCGAGTCCTGGCCCGACAGACGGACCGGCGTGCCTTCGAGGAGCAGCGAACCGATGGCGAGGGTCTCGCCCATGCCCCAGTCGATCGTGCCTTCCTCGACCATCGACATGCGGCGCTGCAGCTGCGGCAGCAGACGCGGGTGGACGGTGACCCGGTCGGGGATGTTGACCTGGGACTCGGCGATCCGCTTGACGACCTCCTGGGAGATCGACGTGTCGACGTTCACCGGGAACTCGGCCTCGGGGGCCGGGACCTCGGCCTCGGCGGGCTGCGAGATGGCCTCGCGGACCTCCGTGAAGACCTTCTCCAGCTGCCCCTGGAAGTCCTGAAGCGCCTGCTCGGCCTCTTCCAGGGTGATGTCGCCGCGACCGATGAGGGACTCGGTGTAGAGCTTGCGCACCGAGCGCTTCTTGTCGATCAGGTCGTACATCAGCGGCTGCGTGAACGCCGGGTTGTCCGACTCGTTGTGCCCGCGGCGGCGGTAGCAGATGAGGTCGATGACCACATCCTTGTTGAACGCCTGGCGGAACTCGAAGGCGAGGCGCGCGATGCGCACGACGGCCTCGGGGTCGTCGCCGTTCACGTGGAAGATCGGCGCCTCGATCATGCGCGCCACGTCCGTGGCGTACATGGAGGAGCGCGACGACTCCGGGGCGGCGGTGAAGCCGACCTGGTTGTTGATGACGATGTGGACCGTGCCGCCGGTGCGGTAGCCCCGCAGCTGCGACATGTTCAGCGTCTCGGCGACCACACCCTGGCCCGCGAAGGCCGCGTCACCGTGCAGGGCGACCGGCAGGACCGTGAAGTCCGTGCCGCCCTTGTTGATGATGTCCTGCTTGGCGCGGACGATGCCCTCGATGATCGGGTCGACCGTCTCCAGGTGGGACGGGTTCGCCGCGAGCGAGACCTTGATCTGCTCGCCGTCGAGGCCGGTGAAGGTGCCTTCGGCGCCCAGGTGGTACTTCACGTCGCCGGAGCCGTGCATGGACTTGGGGTCCATGTTGCCCTCGAACTCGCGGAAGATCTGGGCGTACGACTTGCCCACGATGTTCGCGAGGACGTTCAGGCGGCCGCGGTGGGCCATGCCGATGACGACCTCGTCCAGGCGGGACTCCGCGGCGCTGTCGATGACGGCGTCGAGCAGCGGGATGACGGACTCGCCGCCCTCCAGGGAGAAGCGCTTCTGGCCGACGTACTTCGTCTGCAGGAACGTCTCGAAGGCCTCGGCGGCGTTCAGCCGGCGCAGGATGCGCAGCTGCTCCTCGCGCTCGGGCTTCGTGGCGTGGGTCCGCTCGATGCGGTCCTGCAGCCACTTGCGCTGCTTCGGGTCCTGGATGTGCATGAACTCGATGCCGGTGGTGCGGCAGTACGAGTCGCGCAGGACGCCGAGGACGTCGCGCAGCTTCATCATCGACTTGCCGGCGAAGCCGCCGACCGCGAACTCGCGCTCCAGGTCCCACAGGGTGAGGCCGTGCTCGGTGATGTCCAGGTCGGGGTGCTTGCGCTGCTTGTACTCCAGCGGGTCCGTGTCGGCCATGACGTGGCCGCGGACGCGGTAGGAGTGGATCAGCTCGAAGACGCGGGCGGCCTTCGTGACGTCGTCGTCGTGCGAGGCGTCGATGTCCTTGAGCCAGCGGACCGGCTCGTAAGGAATGCGCAGGGCCTTGAAGATCTCGTCGTAGAACTCGCCCTCGCCGAGCAGCAGGTTCGCGACGATGCGCAGGAACTCGCCGGAGGCGGCGCCCTGGATCACCCGGTGGTCGTAGGTCGACGTGAGCGTCATGACCTTCGAGATGCCGAGCTTGTTCAGGGTGTCCTGGGACGTGCCCTGGAACTCCGCGGGGTAGTCCATCGAGCCGACGCCCATGATGACCGACTGTCCGGGCATCAGGCGGGGGACCGAGTGGACGGTGCCGAGGCCGCCGGGGTTGGTCAGCGAGACCGTGACGCCGGTGAAGTCGTCCATGCCGAGCTTGCCGTCGCGTGCACGGCGGACGATGTCCTCGTAGGCCTGCCAGAACTCGAAGAAGTTCAGGGTCTCGGCCTTCTTGATGCCCGCGACGACCAGCTGGCGGTCGCCGTTGGGCTTCACCAGGTCGATGGCGAGGCCGAAGTTGATGTGCTCCGGCTTGACCAGCGTCGGCTTGCCGTCCTTCTGCACGAAGGAGTGGTTCATCGACGGCATGGCCTTGATGGCCTGCACCATCGCGTACCCGATGAGGTGCGTGAAGGAGATCTTCCCGCCGCGGGCGCGCTTGAGGTGGTTGTTGATGACGATGCGGTTGTCGAAGAGCAGCTTCACCGGCACGGCGCGGACCGACGTGGCCGTCGGGACCTCCACCGAGGCGTTCATGTTCTTCGCGACCGCGGCGGCGGGGCCGCGCAGCGTCACGTACTCGGGTCCTGCCGGGGCCGTTTCAGCAGGGGCCGCGGGCTCCGCCTTGGCGGCGGGCTTCGCGGCTGCGGGCTTCGCGGCGGGGGCCGGGGCCGCGGCGGCCGCGGGCTTCGCCGCAGGAGCGGCGGGCGCGGCGGGCGCGGCCGGGGCGGCGGCGGGTGCGGCAGGAGCTGCGGGGGACGTGGTGGCCGCAGCCCCCGCGGCTGCGTCACCCGCCGGCTTGGCCGGGGCAGCGGCAGGTGACGCGCCCGCTCCCGGCTTGTAGTCGGCGAAGAAGTCCCACCAGGCTCGGTCGACCGAATTCGGGTCCTGGAGGTACTGCTGATAGATCTCGTCGACGAGCCACTCATTGGGACCGAAGGCAGCAGCAGGGCTCTTGCCTTGCCCGTCTTGGTCGGTCGAGATGCTCGAGCTACTGGGGGACTGTGACGACACGGCGGTAACCGCCCTCTTCCGCTTCACAAGGTGATGGACAGCGGAAATAAAGGCTACGCCTCCATCGCCGTCAGGTGCAGACCGGCCCCGTCATCCGTCGCGTAAGTCACACTGGATCGATGGTTTCGGGGCTGTAAATGGCGGGAAACAAGCGAGGTTCCGCAACGCCAGATGGCCGCGCGGGCCGTGCCCAGCGCGGCGGCGTCACCCGGGCGCGCTTCCGATGCGCCCGCGAATCGCTTCCGTTTCGAACCCTACGTCAACTTCGCACTTCGGGCAGGCCCGGAAGGGTGACCTGGATGCGGCAGCCGCGAGGGGATTCGGCCACACCGATGTGCCCGCCGTGCATGTCGACAGCCCAGCGCGCGATGGCGAGGCCGAGACCGGTGCCGCCGTCGCTGCCGGGCCCATGAGGGGTGGCGTTGGCGTGGCTGCCGCGGTTGAAGCGCTCGAAGACCCGGTGCCACTCCGACTCCGGGATGCCGGGGCCCTCGTCCAGGACCTCCAGGTCGAGGGACTCGGGGTAGAGGCCGCGCCGGGCGCGCACGGTGACGCGGCCGTGCGGCGGGCTGTGCTTGACCGCGTTGTCGATGAGGTTGGCCACGACCTGGTGCAGCCGCTCCGCGTCCGCGTGCGCGGTCAGCTCGGGCGGCGTGACGTCCAGGTGCAGATGCACGTCCGTGCGGGTGTGGCTGCCGGAGCCCGACGCGATGCCCGCGCGCGCGGAGGCCACCATGTTGGCCTCCTTCAGGACGCCCGACAGGTAGGGCCACACCTCGAAGCGGCGGGCCCGTAGCGGTACGACGCCGTTGTCCAGGCGGGAGAGGTCGAGCAGGGTCTCCACGAGACGCCCGAGCCGCTCCGTCTGCTTCAGGGCCGTGCGCATGGTCTCCGGGTCGGCGGCGGAGACTCCGTCGACGACGTTCTCCAGGACCGCGCGAAGCGCCGCGATGGGGGTGCGCAGCTCGTGCGAGACGTTGGCGACCAGCTCCTTGCGCTGCTGGTCCTGGGCCTCCAGGTCGTCCGCCATGCGATTGATCGTGGTGGCCACGTCGCCCAGCTCGTCACGGCGGTCGGCGCCGCGCACCCGGCGCGTGTAGTCGCCGTGCGAGACGGCGCGCGCCACGGAGTTCATCTCGTCCAGGGGCGCGGTGAGGCTGTGCGCCACGAACTGCGTGATCAGCAGCGTGGCGATCACCGAGAAGACGGTGATGAAGCGCAGCTCCGTCTCCGTCTTCATCGCCACCATCAGGAGGCCTGTGGTGATGAAGACCGAGACGACCACCAGGGTGCCGAGCTTGGTCTTGATGGAGAACGGCCGCAGCCCGCCGAAGGGACCGGTCATCGGACGGCTCACCTCACGGGGTCGGGGTCTCCAGGGCGTACCCGACGCCGTGCACCGTACGGATGCGCTCGGCGCCGATCTTCCGGCGCAGTGCCTTGATGTGGCTGTCGACGGTCCGGGTGCCCGACGCGTCGGCCCAGTCCCACACCTCGGCGAGCAGCTGCTCGCGCGAGAGCACCGCACGCGGGGTGTTGGCCAGGCAGACGAGCAGGTCGAACTCCGTCGGCGTCAGATGTACGTCCTCGCTGCGGACCCTGACCCGCCGCTGGGCGTGGTCGATCTCCAGCTCGCCGAGCCGCAGGATCCCGCTGCGCGGCGTGGTCGCGGCGAGCGCGGCCCGCTCGACCCTGCGCAGCAGGACGTGCACGCGGGCCGCGAGCTCCCGCATGGAGAACGGCTTGGTCATGTAGTCGTCGGCGCCGACACCGAGCCCGACCAACATGTCCGTCTCGTCGTCGCGCGCCGTCAGCATGAGGACGGGAACCGGCCGCTGGGCCTGCACCCGGCGGCACACTTCGAGCCCGTCGAAGCCCGGCAGCATGATGTCCAGGATCAGCAGGTCGGGCTGCCAGGCCTGCGCGGTGTCGACCGCCGAAGGACCGTCTCCCGCCGTTTGCACTACGAAACCCTCGGCGCGTAGCCGGGCGGCGATGGCGTCGACGATCGTCGGGTCGTCCTCGACCACCAGAACCCGGCGCTGGGCGCCCGGCATCGCCGCCGTCGCACCGTTCTGGGAGGTGTGTGTCTGCTCCATCGCCCGCCCCTGACACTGATCGCTTGTGTTCGACCAGCAGGGTACGGGTCGCGAAGGCACCTCGGCTACGCAGCGCTTACGCCGAGATGAACCACGTCGGGTACGCCTCGGGCAACGGGCACCTCTTCCGTCCGTACCGACTGGAACCCGGCATTCCGTAGAGCGTCGTCGAAAGCGGACGAGGGTTGGGCCGACCACACGGCGAGCACTCCGCCGGGGTTGAGGCGAGCCTGACAGGCCGCCAGACCGGCCGGAGAATAGAGGGAGTTGTTGTCCTCGGTCACCGTCCAGTCCGGACCGTTGTCGATGTCCAGGCAGAGCGCGTCGTACGTTCTCGGGGCGCCGTGAGAGGAGTCGGTGCCGCGCAGGTGTGCCACGAGATCTGTGTGCAGGATCTCCGTGCGCGGATCGGCGAGCGCGGCCCCGGAGAGGCCGGTCAGCGGGGCGTCCGCTCCCGAGCAGTGCCAGTCGATGATGGCCCGCTCGCGCTCCACGACGGCGATGGGGCCCCAGCGCGGGTCCGCCGCCGCGTGGGCGAGGGAGAAGCCGACGCCCAGGCCGCCGATGAGGAGGCTGGGCCTCGGGCGGCCGTCCAGCGCGTCGTACGCCGCGTCGACGAGCAGCCGCTCCGAGCGGCCGTCCGAAGTGTCCATGAGGAAACAGCCATTGGCGATGATCTGCAGAAGCGCACCATGGCGCCGCAGTACGACTTCGCCGTACGGCCCCTCACGCCGGTCGATGACGACGGGGGTGGTCGTGTGGGTGTGCATGGCCGCCAGCGTATGGGGGCGGAACCGGGGCAGACTCGGGAAGCGCGGATCGGTGCGGACGCGTATTCGGCCCGCGAGGTTGATGTGATTCGTGTCTCACGTGGCGCCGGTCATAGACAGCGCCCGAAATAACGGCAAAGGGTGGACGGAACGGAAGGAGCGCCTCACCGTGAACCGGAGTGCGTCGGCTGCCCCCACGGCACCCGAGGAGATCGCCCCGCCCGGCCTCGACGGCATCCCGCGGCAACGGGAGCACGGGCCCGAGGCGGTCGCCCCCGAAGCTCCGGAAGTCCATGAGGCGCGTACGGCATCCCCGGCCGGGGGAGCCGCGTCCGGCCTGAACCGTCTGAGCCGCCTGAACCGCCTGAACCGTCTGAGCGGTCTGCGCCCCTGGCGTCTGCTGCCGACCCCCACCGGTACGCCTTTCACGTTCGGTTATGCCGCGCTCCTCACCCTGACGTCGCTCCTGGCGCAGTACGCGGACCCGTCCCTGATCTCGGCCCTGCACCGCCACTCCAGCACGGACGTGGCGCACCTGACGCAGGAGCCGTTCCTCGTCCTGGTGGCCAGCGCGCTGTGGATCGCGGGCGGCATCGCGTCGCCGTACGCGATCGGCTTCCTGTTGGTCCTGACCGCCCTGGAACGCCGCATCGGCGCGCTGCGCACGGCGGGCGTCTTCCTGCTCGGCCATGTCGTGGCCACCCTCGCGACCGAGGTCCCGGTCGGCCTCTCGGTCCTCGCGGGCCATCTGCCCGACAGCTCTCTGCACCGCCTCGACTACGGCATCAGCTTCGGCGTCGCGGCGAGCGTCGGCGCGCTCGCCGGTCTGTTCAGGCCGTGGCTGCGGTGGCTGGTGCTCGCCGGGTTCGGCGGCATGCTCATCGACGACCTGATCGCGTTCACGGACCCGATGACGAACTGGGGCCATCTGCTCGCGCTGTCGATCGGCGTCGCGACCTGGCCGCTGGTGCGGATCTGGCGCAGGCCCGCCGCCTGACGGGCCTGCGTTCCCTCCCCGTTTCCGCCCCGCATCCCCATGTGTCGAAGTGATCGCTCACAGCGAACATCCCCCGGGGAACATTCATGGACTCACGAGCATTGAGTCCACATAGCTCAACTTGAATGCCGAAGGGGAGATCATGACTACTGAGTCCAAGGCGTCCACACCGCTCACCCTGCCCGTGCTGCCGCTCGACGACGAGGTTGTCCTGCCCGGCATGGTGGTTCCGTTCGACCTGTCCGACACCGACGTACGGGCCGCGGTGGAGGCCGCCCAGGCGGCCGCACGCTCCAATGGGAGCAGCAAGCCGCAGGTCCTTCTTGTTCCGCGCATCGACGGGACGTACGCCGCGACCGGCGTCCTCGGCACCGTCGAGCAGGTCGGGCGCCTCTCCGACGGCGACCCCGGCGCCCTCATCCGCGGCCGTGGCCGCGTGCGGATCGGCGCCGGCACGACCGGGCCCGGTGCCGCGCTCTGGGTGGAGGGGCTCAAGGTCGACGAGACCGTGCCCGACCCGCTGCCGGGAGCCGTCGTCGAGCTGGTCAAGGAGTACAAGGCGCTCGCCACGAGCTGGCTGAAGAAGCGCGGGGCCTGGCAGGTCGTCGACCGTGTCCAGGCGATCGAGGACGTCTCCGCCCTCGCCGACAACTCCGGCTACTCACCTTTCCTCTCCACCCAGCAGAAGATCGAGCTCCTGGAGACCGAGGACCCGGCCGCCCGCCTGAAGCTCGCCACCGAGCAGCTGAGCGAGCACCTCGCCGAGCAGGACGTCGCCGAGTCGATCGCCAAGGACGTGCAGGAAGGCGTCGACAAGCAGCAGCGCGAGTTCCTGCTGCGCCGCCAGCTCGACGCCGTGCGCAAGGAACTGCGCGAGATCAACGGCGAGCAGGACGGTGAGGAGTCCGACGACTACCGCACCCGCGTCGAGGCCGCCGACCTCCCCGGACACGTCCGCGAGGCAGCCCTCAAGGAAGTCGACAAGCTGGAGCGGTCGAGCGACCAGTCGCCCGAGGGCTCCTGGATCAGGACCTGGCTCGACACCGTCCTCGAACTCCCCTGGAACGAACGGACCGAGGACGAGTACGACATCAAGGGCGCCCAGAACATCCTCGACGCCGAGCACGCGGGTCTTCAGGACGTGAAGGAGCGCATCACCGAGTACCTCGCGGTGCGCAAGCGGCGTGCCGACCGCGGCCTCGGGGTCGTCGGCGGCCGTCGTGGCGGCGCGGTGCTCGCCCTCGTCGGTCCGCCCGGCGTCGGCAAGACCTCGCTGGGCGAGTCCGTCGCGCACGCCATGGGGCGCAAGTTCGTGCGGGTCGCGCTCGGCGGCGTACGCGACGAGGCGGAGATCCGCGGACACCGTCGTACGTACGTGGGGGCGCTGCCCGGACGGATCGTGCGGGCCATCAAGGAGGCCGGGTCCATGAACCCGGTCGTGCTCCTCGACGAGATCGACAAGGTGGGATCCGACTTCCGGGGCGACCCGGCCGCCGCCCTCCTCGAAGTCCTCGACCCGGCGCAGAACCACACGTTCCGTGACCACTACCTGGAGGTCGAGCTCGACCTGAGCGACGTCGTGTTCCTCGCGACGGCGAACGTCATCGAGGCCATCCCCGAGGCGCTGCTCGACCGCATGGAGCTGGTCAGGCTCGACGGGTACACCGAGGACGAGAAGGTCGTCATCGCCCGCGACCACCTGCTCCCGCGCCAGCTGGAGCGGGCGGGCCTGCAGACCGACGAGGTGACCCTGGACGAGAGCGCGCTGCGCAAGCTCGCGGGGGAGTACACCCGGGAAGCGGGCGTACGGAACCTGGAGCGGTCCGTCGCGCGGCTGCTCCGCAAGGTCGCGGCGCAGCACGAACTGGGCGAGCAGGAGCTGCCGTTCACCGTCGGCGAGGACAATCTGCGCGCGCTCATCGGGCGCCCGCACCACGTGCCCGAGTCGGCGCAGGACCCGGCCGAGCGGCGCACGGCGGTGCCGGGTGTGGCGACCGGGCTCGCGGTCACCGGCGCGGGAGGCGACGTCCTGTTCGTCGAGGCGTCGCTCGCCGATCCGGAGACCGGCGCCGCGGGACTGACCCTCACCGGTCAGCTCGGCGACGTGATGAAGGAGTCCGCGCAGATCGCGCTCTCCTTCCTGCGCTCGCGCGGCGCCGAACTGGAGCTGCCCGTCGCCGACCTGAAGGAACGCGGCGTGCACATCCACTTCCCGGCGGGTGCGGTGCCCAAGGACGGGCCGAGCGCGGGCGTCACCATGACGACCGCACTCGCGTCGCTGCTCAGCGGCCGTCTCGTCCGTACGGATGTGGCCATGACCGGTGAGGTCTCGCTGACCGGGCGCGTCCTGCCGATCGGCGGCGTCAAGCAGAAGCTGCTGGCCGCGCACCGCGCCGGGATCACCACGGTGATCATCCCGAAGCGGAACGAGGCCGATCTGGACGACGTCCCGGCGGAGATCCTGGAGAAGCTGGACGTGCACCCGGTGACGGACGTCCGCCAGGTGCTCGAACTGGCGCTGACCGAGGCCGAGGTGAGGATTCCGGCCGCCGCGTGACGGAGGTGGCCGGTGAGTGAGGGCCCGGGACCCCGCAAGGGGTTCCGGGCCCTCGCGCGCGGGGCGCGCGCTCAGCCGTTGGCGAGCGCCTGGACCCTGTCCAGGGCGCCGTTGAACTTGTTGTGGTCCCCGACCGTCGGGCCCGTCGAGGTGTACTGCCACATCGTCTGCACGCCCCAGCCGGCCGGCAGTTCGCCCGGCGAGGTGTTGTAGCGGGCGATCCAGAGCGGGTTGTTCACGGCGAAGCCGCCGTAGTTGCCCGTGCACTGCTTCCACCAGCTGGTGGCCGTGTAGATGACGGCGTGGCGCCCGGTGCGAGCCTTGTACTGGTTCAGGAAGTCACGGATCCAGGTGACCATCGCGGACTGCGACTTGCCGAAGCAGGCCGCCCCGTACGGATTCCACTCGATGTCGAGCGCGCCCGGCAGCGTCTTGCCGTCGCGCGACCAGCCGCCGCCGTTGTCCACGAAGTAGTTGGCCTGGGTGGCGCCGCTCGTCGTGTCGGGCGTCGCGAAGTGGTAGGCGCCGCGGATCATGCCCACGTTGTACGAGCCGTTGTACTGCTGGGCGAAGTAGGGGTTCTTGTAGTACGTCCCCTCGGTGGCCTTCACGTAGGACCACTTCACGCCGCTGTTCCAGAGCGTGGCCCAGGCGACGTTGCCCTGGTGACTGCTGACGTCGACGCCTTCGGTCTGTACGGCGTCACCGGAGGGCGGCAGACTGCCCTGCCCGTCGTGCTTGACGACGCCCTGGCCCATGCGGGCCGAACCGCGGGCCGGGGTGTCGTCGCCGCCGGCGGCCTGTGCGGCGCCCGGCAGGGTGAGGAGGAGGGAGAGGGCGGAGAGGACTGAGAGCAGGATTCCGGCCGCTGACCAGCGAGAGCGGCGGGGCGTTCCGGGTCTGTGCACGGGCATGTGCGTGCCTCCGAAGGCCTCGAATGAGCTCGATGGAGCTCGTGGGGGGACCTGTCGACACGTTCGTGGTGTGAACATGTCACTCATGACGCTACGCACGTAGACCCGTGACTGGGAAGGGGGTCCGGTGTCTGCCGTTGGTCTACTCCAGCGGCGGTGTCCACGGCGTGGCCTCGCGTGACGTTACGAAATACTGGTCCAGCTGCGGCGATGGGCCGACGCGGATGTCTGCCGCCGTGCGGGGCGGAAAACTGATCCGATCCGGAAAGAAAGCGTGCCATGGGTGCTGAAGTGCACGAGGGCGAGAACAACGGCGGAGTCGGCGTGAACAGGGGGGTCGACGTGAGCAGGGGGGTCGACCGCGAGTTCCTCTCCCTGGAGCGGGAGTTGAGCCTGCTCCTGCGCCGGGCGCGTGCCTCGTCCGGGGAGATGGCGCGCCAGGTCCACCCCGACCTGGAGCCCGCCGCGTACGGACTCCTGGTCTGCCTCGACGACTCGGGCCCGCAGCGGGCCACGGATCTCGCCGCGTACATCGGCGTCGGCAAGGCGACGATGAGCCGTCAGCTGCGCGCCCTCGAGGAGCTCGGGCTCGTCGCCCGCGAGCCCGACCCCGCCGACGGGCGGGCCTGGCTCGTCCACCTGACGGAGGAGGGCGGGACGCGGTTCCGTACGGTGCGGGCGGCCCGGCGGGAGCGGTACGTGCGGCAGCTGGCCGGGTGGGACCGGGTGGAGGTGGCGGAACTCGCCCGCTTGCTGCGGCAGCTGAACGCTTCCGCTGAGGCTTGAGGGGGCGTGTCTTTGAACCGCCGCTTCGCGGCGGATTCTTCCCGCCCGCCCACCCGTCACCCAGCGATCAGCCCGTTCCCCAACTCCTAGAACTCCGCGTACACCACCGCCGCGTCGTCGTGCCGTTTGCCTCGGGGGAACTCCCTGCCCTCCGGGTCGGCCCGCTCCAGCTCCCGCACCCGGTCCACCAGACGCTGCGGACCGTCCTTCCGCAGCAGCGCGAAGCACTCCGCCCAGTCGCCCGCGCGGAACGTCTCCACCCAGCGGCCGACCCCGTCCGTCAGGGCCGCCACCGCCGTCACCTCGGCGCGCGGCCAGGTGCCGGTGACCGCCCGCGTGGCCGCCGACGGATCCGCGGCCGCCGTGAAGAAGCCGTCCTCCGCGTTCCGCAGGGCCTCGACCGCGGCGCCGTACGCGCGGCCCGCGACCTCGCGTTCGGCGGAGCCGCGCGGCAGCGCGCGGACCTCGTCGCGCAGCGCGCGGATCCGCGGCGGCAGTTCCGCGAGGCGCTCGTCGAGCACCGGGGTGACCTGGCCGTCCGGGCCCGCCACCAGGAGCGCGGAGTCGGACAGGACGAGATGCTCGACCCGTTCGTCGTCCCAACGCACCAGAACCACGGTGGCCTGAGGCGTACGCGGGTGAGAAAGGTCACAGGTTTGACCATGGGCGTCCGCGGTGCGCACGATCGCCGCCGCGAGGATCTCAGCGAGCGTCATATCCCGTCGCGAAACGGACAGTTCTCCCAGTGCGCCCCCGAGTCGCGCCGTGAACCAAGGGACGGAATGCAGACAGCCGTCATCTCCGGCAGGTGGAGTCACCCCGTCGAGAAGGACGAGCGATCCGCCTTGTCCGGCCGCGGGAAGCGTCACCGCGGCATAGTCCTCGTTGAGGCGGGCGGGGTCTCCGGGCTCGGTGGCGAGTTCGATACGCATTCGGCCAGTCTGCACGAGGCCTTCACAAGGTCATCCGGAGGCCGCATTTGGGCGGGGGTTGGCCGGGACCAGCAGGTCAGACGCCGGATTTCAGTCGGAATGATCGCTTCCGTCGGCGTGTGGCGGCGCATCCTGCCAAAGCCTGCGGTCGACGTCCAACCGGCGCACCGTGGCCGAGACTTTCGGGTCCGGCGGGGACTTGCTCGCCAACTCCCCGCCGATGTTCACTCCTTCGGGTGGCCAGGCATGTGATGCACGACTGCCACCCATCGGCACTGGAAGGGTCAGGAGCCGTACCGGGGGGCGCGTGTGTTGACGGATCGTCACCCGGGCCCATGGGCAGACGAAAAACAAGAATGCGAGCACCGGTGCAGAAGATGCGGCCTGGGCGCAAGGGCAAGCAGACGGCTCCCGAAGGGGCCACGCCGGGCGCGACCACCCCTACAGAGCGCTCGTCCGAGCCCACAGCGGGAGAGAACCCCGAGCACACGGCGGGAGAGCAGACGGCCCCCGGTGCGACGGCCCCCGGCGTGACGGCCCCCGGCGTGACGGCTCCTGACGGCCCGAAGCCCGCCGGTGGCGCGTCGAAGCCCGCTGACGGCGCGTCGAAGCCGGTGAAGCCCGCCGACGGACCCTCGAAGCCCGTGAAGTCGGTCAACTCCAAGCCCACCAAGCGCGTACGCAACCGGCTGATCGTCGCCGTCGCCGTCGTGGCCGCAGCGATCGCCGGGGCCGGAGCGCCCGCCATCGTCGCCGCCTCCGGTCAACTGAGTGACGCGCAGAGTCTGGTGACCCTCGCCGAGCGCACCCAGGACGCCGTCTCCCTCGGGCACTCCCTGGCCGACGAGCGCGACGAGGTCACCTCCTTCATCGCGGCGGGCCGCCCGCAGGGCAAGGGGCTCTCCGAGAGCCGCAGCGCCCGCGTGGACCGCCAGATCGAGGAGCTGCGCACGGCCGACGCGCCCGCCGGTCTGCGGGCGGACCTCGCCGACATCGGCGCCGTCCGCAGAGCGGCGCTCACCGGCAAGAGCACCGCTCTGGAAGCGCACACGGCGTACTCGGACGTCATCACCGAACTGCACGGCCTCACCCGTGAACTCGCCGAGCAGACCCCGCCCCGCGCGGGCTCCGGCGCCTACGCCCTCGCCGACCTCGACCACGCCGTCGAACAGGCGGCGAGCTCCCGCGGCCTCCTCCTGGCCGCTCTCGCCGTCCCGAGCTCCACCGAGACGAGCACCACCGTCGACCCCGTCACCGGCCTGCCCACCACCGTGGTCGACGAGTCCTCCGCCGACAGCAGGCGCCGCGACGGCCTCAGCGCCGCGGGCCAGCAGGCCCACCTCCGCGAGCAGGCCGCCATCGCCGACTTCCGGGACGCGGCCACGGACGGCGCCCGCACGACGTACGACTCGACGGTCACCGGCCACGAGGTGACGACGGCGGAGAAGTACCTCACCCGTCTCACCGACCAGCCCACGCTCTCCACCGCCGAGCGCGGATACGACCGCAAGAAGCTCGACGCCGCGCTCTCCGCCCGCATCGAGATGATGCGCGGCGCCGAGTCCGCGCTCACGGTGCAGCGCACCAAGGACCTCGCCAAGCTGCGCGACGACGACGTGACGGCCCTTGAGATCCGCGTCGCGCTCATCGGCGTCACGCTGCTCGTCGCGGTCGGCGTCTCCATGGGCATGGCCCGCAGCCTGACCCGTCCGCTCGCCGTCCTGCGCATCGGCTCGGCCCGCCTGGCCACCGAGCCCGCGCCCCAGGAACCGATCCGCTTCACGGGCCGCGACGACGAGTTCGCCCAGGTCGTACGGTCCGTCAACGCGCTGCACGAGCACGCGGCCGCCCTCACCGAGCGCCTGACCACGCTCGAAGCCGACCGCAAGCACCTCATCGGGCAGCGCCAGTCCATGGCCGACGAGCGCGAGACGCTGCGCGCCGAACTGGCCGAGGCCTCCGCCCACCTGGAGCGGGTGCGCCAGTCCATCCACGGCACGTTCGTGAACCTGGCCCTGCGCACCCTCGGCCTGGTCGAGCGGCAGCTCGCCGTCATCGAGAACCTCGAGGACCGCGAGCAGGACCCCGACCGCCTCGCCACGCTCTTCAAGCTCGACCACTTCGCCACGGTCATGCGCCGCCACAGCGAGAACCTCCTCGTCCTGGCGGGCGCCGAACACGGCCACCAGCACCCCGGCCCGGTCCCGCTGGTCGACGTCGTGCGCGCCGCCGTCTCCGAGATCGAGCGGTACGAGCGCGTGCGCATCGCCACGCTGCCGCCGCACGCGCACGTCGCGGGCTTCGCCGCGGACGACATCAGCCATCTGGTCGCCGAGCTCCTGGAGAACGCGACCTCGTTCTCGCCGCCGGACGCCTCCGTCGAGGTCTCCGGCTGGCTCCTGGAGAGCGGCGAGGTCATGCTCTCCGTGCAGGACGAGGGCATAGGGGTCACCACGGACCGCATGGACGAGCTCAACTCCCGCCTCGCGGAGTTCCGTCCGGACGACGCGTACGACCAGGAGACCGGGGACGGGCTCGGGCTCGGCCTCTATGTCGTGGCCCGGCTCGCCGCGCGGCACGGGGCCCGGGTCCGCCTGCGCGAGCAGAAGCAGGGCGGGGTCGCGGCGGTCGTGGTCCTGCCGAAGTCGATCCTCGCGGCGGCGCCGGCGGTGGGTGCGCCGCCGGTCGGCGTGCCTGTTCCCGGCGGGGCGCCCGCCCTGCACCTTCCGGGCTCGGAGGCCGAGGCCAACTCCAATGTGCTGCCGGGGCGTGCGGCGCCTGCCGCTGCCGCGTCGCCCGCCGACGCGGGGGCCGCTGTCGAGGATCCGCTGATCGCGGCTGCGGAGCATGCCGTGCGGGAGGCTGAGCCCGAGCCTGCGCCCGAGCCCGAGCCTGCGCCCGAGCCCGAGCCCGAGCCTTCGCCCGAGACGACCATGGAGCTTGCCCTTCCGGCGGTCGACGAGGCCCCGGAGGCCGAAGCCGAGCCCGCCCCCGCGCCGGAGGCCGAAGCCGCCCCCGCCCCCAAGTGGGAGCGCGTCACGGACAAGGGGCTTCCGAAGCGCACGCCCAAGATCACCGCGCCCGAGCCGACCGTGCCCAAGGCGCGCAGCTCCGTCGACGCCGAAGCGCTGCGCAAGCGTCTCGGGGGCTTCCACCAGGGGGCCATCAGCGGCCGTCGCGACGTGGAGGCCGAGCTGAACGAACGTACCGAAGAGACCGAAAACATGGGGGACACAGTCGAGGAGGCAAGTAGTTGACTGCGCCCATGCGCTCGCCCAGTTCTTCCACCGGCAGTACTTCCACCGGCAGCTCCACCGCCGGTGGTTCCGCCGCGGCGTTCGGACTGAGCAGCGAAGCACGCAACCTGCACTGGCTGCTGACGAACCTCGTCGAGGAGGTGCCGGGTCTCCTGTCGGTGGCGGTGGTCTCCTCCGACGGACTGCTCCTGCTCTCCTCGGACCCCGCGCGGAACAACGCGCCGACGGTGGACAACAGTTCGGGCCCCAAGGGGTCGAGCGCGGACCTCGCCACCATCGTCTCGGGCCTCGGCTCGCTGTGCATCGGCGCCTCCAAGCTGATGGACGCGGGACCGGTCAAGCAGACCGTCGTCGCCATGGAGGAAGGCAGCCTCTTCGTGATGTCGATCAGCGACGGCTCGCTGCTCGGCGTGCACGCCACCCCGGACTGCGACATGAGCGTCGTCGCGTACCACATGGCGCTCTTCGTCGGCCGCGCCGGGCATGTCCTCACCCCCGAACTCCGCAGTGAGCTGCGCCAGTCGATGGAGAGCGTCCGATGAGCAGTAAGCCCGGCAAGCTGCCCCAGCGCGGCGGCGACCGCAAACCCGCCCGCGTACGGCCTTACTCGCTCACCGGCGGGCGCACCCGCTTCGGCCACGTCCTGCTGGTGGAGACGTTCGTCGCCGCCCTCGAAGCCCCCGAGGAGCGCCTCGAACTGCCGCAGGGCAATGCCACCGCGCGTGTCATGCCGGAGATGCGGGCCATCGTCGAGATCTGCCGCCGTATGCGTACGGTCGCCGAGATCGCCGCGCTTCTGAAGATGCCGCTCGGCGTGGTCCGCGTCCTGCTGAGCGACCTCGCAGACCAGGGAAAGATCCGCGTGTACGGAACGGGCCACGGCCCGGGACAGCCGGACCGCGCACTGCTGGAAAGGGTGCTGAGTGGACTCCGCCGTCTCTGAACTCCGCCACCCGGGCCCCGACCCGGACGAGAACCTCCAAGCCTGGCAGACGGACCGCACCCGGGCCCCGATCGCGACGAAGATCGTGGTGGCGGGCGGCTTCGGCGTGGGCAAGACGACCCTGGTCACCGCGGTCTCCGAGATCACGCCCCTCCAGACGGAGGCGCTGATGACGCAGGCGAGCGAGGACACGGACGACCTCACGTCGACCCCGGACAAGACCACGACCACGGTCGCCATGGACTTCGGCCGGATCACGCTCGACGACGACCTCGTGCTGTACCTCTTCGGTACGCCGGGGCAGCAGCGCTTCTGGTTCATGTGGGACGACCTGGTGCGCGGCGCGATCGGCGCCGTGGTCCTCGCCGACACCCGCAGGCTCTCCGACTGCTTCCCCGCGCTCGACTACTTCGAGAGCTGCGGTCTGCCGTACATCGTCGCCGTCAACCACTTCGACGGCACCGAGGAGTTCGAGCCCGCGGACGTCCGTGAGGCGCTGACGATCCCGCCGCACATACCGGTGCTGATCATGGACGCGCGGCAGCGGATCTCGGTCATCGAGTCGCTGCTCTCGCTGGTGGGCCACGCCCTGGCAGCAACCCCCGAATAACTCTTCAGTTCTCAGTACCCCCGTAGGAGAAGCAGCCGCATGCGGAAGATACTCGTCGTCGGAGCCGGTCAGGCCGGGCTCCAGATCGCCCTCGGACTCCAGTCGCAGGGGTACGAGGTCACCCTGATGTCCAACCGCACGGCGGACGAGGTCCGGTCCGGCCGTGTGATGTCCACGCAGTGCATGTTCCACACGGCGCTGCAGCACGAGCGGGACCTGAAGGTGAACTTCTGGGAGTCCCAGGCCCCGAAGATCGAGGGCGTCGGCGTCTCGGTCGCGGGACCCGACTCGTCCCGCGTGATCGACTGGGTCGGCAAGCTGGACGGTTACGCCCAGTCCGTCGACCAGCGCGTGAAGATGGCGGGCTGGATGGAGACGTTCGCGCAGCGGGGCGGCCAGCTGGTCATCCACGGTGCGGCGGTCTCGGACCTCGACTACTTCTCCCGCACCTACGACCTGGTGCTCGTCTCCGCGGGCAAGGGCGAACTGGTCTCGATGTTCGAGCGCGACGCCGCTCGCTCCCCCTACGACACCCCGCAGCGCGCGCTGGCCGTCGCGTACGTCCACGGGATGGGCCCGCGGCCCGAGCACCCCGAGTTCGACGCGGTGCGGTGCAACCTGGTGCCGGGCGTGGGCGAACTCTTCGTCATGCCGACCCTCACCACGTCCGGGCGTGCGGACATCCTGTTCTGGGAGGGCGTGCCGGGCGGCCCGCTGGACGCGTTCCAGGGCGTCAAGGACCCCTCGGAACACCTGGCGCTGACCCTCGAACTCCTCGAGAAGTTCACGCCGTGGGAGTACGCGCGGGCGACCAAGGTCGAACTGACCGACGCGGGCGGCACGTTGTCCGGACGCTACGCGCCGACGGTGCGCAAGCCGATCGGCCAGCTGCCGGGCGGCGGCCTCGTCCTGGGCGTCGCGGACGTGGTCGTCGCGAACGACCCGATCACGGGCCAGGGGTCCAACTCGGCCTCGAAGTGCGCGGCTTCGTACCTCGACTCGATCATCACGCACGGCGACAAGCCGTTCGACGCGGACTGGATGCAGTCGACGTTCGACCGGTACTGGGAGACGGCTCAGCACGTCACCAAGTGGACGAACGCGATGCTGTCGCCGCCGCCGGAGCACGTCCTGAACCTGATCGGCGCGGCGGGCCAGCTCCAGCCGGCGGCAGACCGCTTCGCAAACGGCTTCAACGACCCGTCGGACTTCGAGAACTTCTTCTATGAGCCGGAGAAGACGGGCGCGTACCTGGGCTCGCTCTCCGGGGCCTGACGGTCGCCTGACCTGCGGTGTAGCCGTGGCTGCTGGTCGTCCTTGGTCGTTGTGGGCCGCCCTTTGACGGCCCACAGACGGCCCGGTATCGGCTCCGGTTCACCAAGAAGGGGCAGCACCCTGTGCGGGGGTGCTGCCCCTTCGGGCATTCTCTGCGGAGACTGTCAAGGTATGCCGCTGACCAGGCTAAATGGCGTTGGTTGCCGTTGAACCCGCCTGAAGGCGTTGTGCCCTCCAGGGCGGCTAGGCTGCGTCCCGCAGGTTGACGCACACCTCGTCGCCGCCCACTTAAGATCCGTTCGTGGCAGACATCTCCGATGAATTGATCAAGCCGGAACGTTCCGCCGAGGACACCCGCGCGGGGCTCGCGGGCCTGGATGCTGAGGAGTATGCGGCGCAGTGGCGTCGCTGGTACGACGCCTCCGTCACGTTCCAGGCGGCCGTTACAGCGCACGCGGAGGCGACCGGACAGCCGCGAAACGAGGTCGAGCAGGCCGTGAAGAAGGCCGTCCGGCATGGGCAGGAAGATCCGGTCGAGTAGCGTGCGCAGTCCTTGTCAGTGGATGTTCAGTGGGCGCCATTGGAGTTTGACCAGGACCGCCCGTAACGATTTTCGGGATGATCAGTCATGGTGTCGCCAGCTGCTGTCGCGCGGGCGGCAGGACGGTCTTCTCGTCGGTCTGCGCTTTTGTAAGTGGCTGAGTGAGCCCTCGAACATGCGAGAGGTCCGCCCCGTGCAGCTTGGCCCGGGTGAGTACTGCCCCGTGCAGCTTGGCCTCGGTGAGTATCGCCCCACCTAGGTCGGCCTTGGTGAGCTTCGTGTTGCGCAGGTCGGCTTCGGTGAGCTTCGTGTTGCGCAGGTCGGCTTCGGTGAGTGTCGCACCGTCCAGGTGGGCTCCGGTGAGCGTTGCACCGCGCAGGTCAGCCTTAGTGAGCTTCGCATCGCTCAGGAAGGCTGTGGCGAGCTTTGCCCCCTCCAGATGGGCCTCGGTGAGTATCGCCCCGGTCAGGTTGGCCCCGTTGAGCCTCGCACCGCGGAGATAGGCCTTGGTGAGCTTTGCCCCGTTCAAGCGGGCCTTGGTGAGCTTTGCCCCGTCCAGGTGGGCCCCGTTGAGCTCCGCCCCGGTCAGGTCGGCCCTGCTGAGCGTCGCATCGGTCAGGTCGGCATCGGTGAGGTTCGCATCGGTCAGACTGGCCCCGTTGAGCCTCGCACCGCGCAGGTCGGCATCGGTGAGGTTCGCATCGGTCAGATTGGCCCCGTTGAGCGTCGCATCGATTAGGTAAGCGTTGGCGAGCGTCGCGTAGGCCACATCAGCCTCGGTGAGGTTCGCATCGGTCAGGTCGGCCTTGGTGAGCGTCGCCCGGGTCAGGTTGGCCTCAGTGAGCGTTGCTTCGGTCAGGTTGGCCTCAGTGAGGTCGGCTTGGTGTAGTTGTGCGCCAGCGAGATGGAGTCCGTGGAGGTCTAGTACTTCGCGTGGGTCAACGTGGGTGCGTGATTCCGCGCGAGTGAGGGCGGTGAGGGCTGCCTGGACGTCGGCGTCCGGCTCTGGAGGGGGTTCTTCAGGAGTCGGGGATGCCGACGCAGGTGCGCTTCCCTCGGGGGCTGGCGCCGGGGTGACGGGTATGGCCTGTGGGGCTCGGTCGCGGATGAAGTGGCCCAGGACGCGGGCGGCGTCAGTGGCGGCTTGCTCGGGTGCGTCTTGGATGATCTGTTCCAGGGCGAGGATGCCGCCGATGCGTACGTACTGCTGCTGCGAACCGAGGCGTTCCAGAGCTTTGGTGAAGCGTTCGGTGATCTGGCCACGTCGGGTGAGGCGGTAGGTGCGGGCGGTGTAGAACAGAGCGAAACCGGCACCGAGGGCGGCGACGCAGGCGACTAACGCGGTGCGTAGGCCGGTGACCAGGGCAGCCGACCCCTTTGCTAGTTCATCATCGTCCAGGTGCTTGCTATCGAGTGTGTAGGGTCCCTGCCACACCAGCCATGGCAGACCGACGACTAAGGCCAGCGCACCGACCACGATGAGCACGACCATGCCCCACCGGCGGGCCCTGGCCTTCTGCCTCACCCTGTCTCGCCGCCGGTCAAGAAGAGACCGGGCGTTCCATTCAGCGCGGCGAAATATCAGTGCCTCGCGGGTGCGGCGGATCGGATGCGGCGTCTCCATACCCGGTACATGCCCATACCGCGGGGCATGGTTGCGCATCTGTGTACCTACTTCGTAGCCACCGACGCTCAACGGTCAACGCTCGATTGCAACCCTCGACAATTGCCGTCGCAGGCCACTCGTGTCCCTTCTCGCCGAAGGTTGAGCGATCTCATCGAAGCTTGGTGGACTGGTGGAAACGCACCTCGATCAGCTGATGAGGTCTGCGCCTATATCCGCCCGCATCGCGGCATGCGCGAGCTTCAAGGCGTCCAAGTACGTCCGCATGAGTCCACCGCCTTGGACTTCGATGTTCGTGCCCTCGACGACGACATCGCGAAGGTCCTTAGCGTGGCGATCAAGGTTTTTCGCCGGTGTCAGCACCGACTGTGGAGGATGCGAACAAGGGGGCTTGAGGCGGTTATCAGACGGCACCATGAATGTATGGGATGGGAATGGATAGCACCCCTCATTACCGGTGTATCGGGAGCCACAGGGGTGTTCTTCACATGGCTGGCTGGCGCACAAGGTAGATCGCATACGGAGCGCATGGTCGCACAATCGCAACAAGCGGAACAGTACGCGCGCCTCCGCAATGAACGGAGAGATGCCTACTTCGCGGTCATGCGAGCAGCTTATTTAGAGCTGCAACGCTTGGAGTATGAGCAGACGAATCAGACCGCCAGGCTCCACGAGTTAGAGCAGTACTGGACCACAGAAAGGCGTATCGAGATGAGCGTCGATGCATTGATTGGTCTTTTTGCGTTTGGCAGTGACGAGGCGCGAGAGTTCATCTACGAGTGGCGAGAAGCTGCTGATGGTGATGATCTAACCAGGATGAACGATCTCGCTGAAAGATTCCGAGATCTTGTGAAGTCCGAGCTAAAAATCTAGTGAATCTCAGCGGGCATTTGATGTCGGGTTCTTCCGCATCCGCATCCGCATCCGCATCCGCCTCTGCCTCGCGTCCCGCGAATACCGAGCCTCTCCCAAGCTGGCGGCGCTGACCTAGAGAGAGACCCGGATATTCCGTCCGGGTCTCTCCCGCTTGGGTCCATCAAGCTTGTAGGGACGGCGGGCATCAGGAACATCTTCCCGCCGCCTGACCGGCTCTGTACCGTGAAACACGCCCCTACCAACAGCAGGAGGCAGCACCCCATGCGTGGTCTTGGAGATCCACCTCAGCATCGGCGAGCGCATCGCGTTCTACCGGAAGCGTCGCGGCTACACGCAAGAGGTGCTGGCCGGACTAGTCGGCCGTAGCACTGACTGGCTCGCGAAGGCAGAGACCGGCCGCAGGAAGCCGCCGCGAATCGACATGCTCGCGGAATTGGCGCGCATCCTTTGCCAGGGCCCGTGGCTGACGCGCTCAAGGCCCACATGAAGCAGTTCCCGCCGCTCAAGGTCACCTTGCCCTGGAAGACCCCTGATGGGCCCAAAGTGACACTGCCCCCATCGGCAACCACGTGTGGCGCACGACCCTGAACGAAACTGCATGGAAGCCCGCTCTCGTCGAAGCCGGAGTCATCCCCGCGCCACAGACGAAGGGCGACGACTACACGGCGGCGCGCGAGCACGGCATGCACGCGCTGAGGCACGTCTACGCCTCGGCACTCCTAGGCGGTGGCGAGAACATCAAGGCCGTCAGTGAGTACCTTGGACACAGCAACGCGGCCCTGACTCTGAGGATCTACGCGCACCTCATGCCGAGCAGCCAGGAGCGGACGCGAACGGCTGTCGCGGCCGTCTACGACAGGGCGTCTCGATCGCTCTGACGGCCCATAGGCGGCCCACGGCCCGTCATGGGGCTGCCAGTTGGGGGAAACCTGCTGGTAGAGAGCCTGACGGACTGGGGGCCGTTTTCTCTGAGCCGGAGAAGACGGGCGCGTACCTGACGGGCCTGGCGGGCTAGCCCGCGCTACGGACCATTCGGGCGGGTAGGCGGGCGGAAAGTCTGTGCGGCAAAGGCTACGCAGGCGGCGCGCCCGCCCTGCCGTAGCCCTTGTCCCCGCCCTTCATCGCCCCGCGAGGCAGCTTCGGCGGGACGTAGCCCTTCATGGGATCCGCCTTGGGGTCCGGGCGTACCGCTCCCAGGAGGGGGTTCGCCGCGATGGGGGAGACCTTGATCCGGGTTCCGGGGCGCGGGGCCTGGATGACCATGCCGTCGCCCAGGTACAGCGCCACATGCGTGGCCTTGGGGAAGTAGACGACCAGGTCACCCGGCCGCAGCTTCCGCAGCGAGACCCGCCGGAGCTGTGCCCACTGCTCCTGCGAGGTGCGCGGGATCTCCTTGCCCGCCGCCGCCCACGCCTGTTGGGTGAGCCCCGAGCAGTCGAAGGACGCGGGGCCCTCCGCGCCCCACTTGTACGGCTTCCCGATCTGCCGCACGGCGTAGTCCAGCGCCTCGTCCCCTCGCCGGGACGGCGGCCGGGACGGCGCGGAGCCCGCGGAACCCGCAGCTCCGCTCAGGGAGCCCGACGCCAGGAACTTGCGCTGCGCCGCGGCCATCCCCTCCTCCTCGGCCCGCGCCAGCTCCGCAAGCTGCTCCGTGCTCAGCGAGGCCAGCAGCTCCTCGACCTCCTTGAGCTGCCCCTTGACCGTGTCGCGCGCCTCCTTCTGCCGCGCGGCGAGGGCGACTTGGGTCTCCAGGGCGCTCCTGGCGCCGGCCGCGAGCGTGGACGCCGTCTTCTCGCCGCCGACCAGACGCTCCACCGTCGCGGCCCGCTCCGCCGCCACCCGCCCGATCACATGCCCCTGGTCGAGCGCCTGCTGCGGGTTGCGGGCGAGCAGGAGGTGCACGTAGGGGGAGATGTTCGTCCTGCCCTGGTACTGCTGGCGCGCGAAGCGGCCCGCCGCGCCCCGGCTGTCGTGCACCGAGGTCCTCGCGCGGGCCAGGCTGCCGTTCAGGCGGGTGACCTCGGCGCGCTGTTCCTTCAGCTTCTCCTCGGTCGCGTTGTACGTCTCCGTCGACTCCTCGGCCTTGCGGTACAGCTCCTGAAGGTCCGTCAGGAGTTCGGAGACCGGGCGCTCCCCGGGGCCTGACGGCTCCGGCACGGCGTACGCCGGTGAAGCCGTCGTCAGCAACGCCCCGACCGCCGCCCCCGTACCCACCCACCGCAGCAGCCTGCCTGACATGCCATCACCTCCGGCGCGCGGCGGCCCCTCCGCCCCGCACCGCGAGCATCAGCCGCCCCGGCGCGGCCCGCCTCCGGAGGGTGCGCGGGTTGGCGCAATGCGGTCACTCGTCCAGGGGCCCACGGCGCGCCGCCCTTGCCCCGGCGGCGACGGGCGGGAGCCCGCAGCACTCAGCCCGCTGCCCCGCCCGGCTTCGACCACGGCCACTTCAGTCCGGACCCGGCCTTGTCGCCCTCGGGGTCGTACGTGTACGTCCAGCCCTGGTGCAGCCCGAGCCGCTTCCCGGCCTTGGCGACCCTGCGGTAGACGAGCACGGTCGGCGGGCCGCCCGCCTCGTCCGGCACCGGGACCCGGTACACCTTCGGGGGGTGGCCGGTCGGGCCGAGCAGGATGGGCAGGACGCGGCCGTCCAGGGGGCCACCCACGAAGGGGGTGTCTTCGCTCTTCACCCGGCCAGTGTCACAGCAGGCGCCCGGCGCGTGTCACAGCAGGCCGCCGCCGCGCGTCACAGCAGGTGCGCCGCGTCGCTCACCACGGGCAGCACGCGGCGGGCGAGCGAGCCCGCGGGTCCATCGGCCGTCTCCAGGGCCAGCGCGCCCCGCACCGCCTCCGCGGTCTGCGGGTCGCGCCCTGCGGAGGCCACCAGGACCGCCATGAACTGCTCGACCAGCCAGTCCCGCAGCTCGTCGAGCGGCGGCTGCTTCTCCTCGTCGAGCCAGATCAGGGACGCCGCCTCGACGGAGGTGATCCACATCCGCACGGTCATCCTCAGCCGCGGGCCCCTGGCCCCCACGACCTCGAGGTGGGCGAGTATGTGCTCGGCGGCCGTCCTGCGCACCTCGTCCACTATGGCGGTCGTGCGCGAGGTCTCCACGACGCTGCCGCCCTGGAGCAGCGCGCTGAACCCCGCGTCGTGCTGGTCGACGAAGGCGAGGTAGCGGTCGAGCGCGTTCGCGAGGCGCTGCGTGAGCGGACCCTCGGGCGGCTCGGCGAAGCACTGCTCCAGCTCGTCGGCGGCGGACCGCAGCGCGGCCTCGTACAACTGCTGCTTGCCGCCGGGGAAGTAGCGGTAGACGAGCGGCCGAGACACCCCGGCCGCCTCCGCCACGTCGTCGAGGGACACCTCGTCGGGTGCGCGCACGGCGAAGAGGGACAGGGCGGCCTCTTTGAGCTGCCGCTGCCGCTCTTCGACACTGAGCCGCCGGTACGCGCGGGTGGGAGCAGGCGAGGTCATGCCTCGCAGCGTAACCGCCCTCTCGAACAAACGCCCCGGAACCCCGCGCACCCTCTTGGCTACGCCAGCAGTCCCGAGCTCTTCCACAGCCGCCGCCCGGCGCCCCTCAGCACCCCGATGTCGTCCAGGAAGTCAGTGAGGCGCTTGGCTCCCGTCTGCATGATTTCCCGGCGGTGGGCGCTCGCCTTGACCTGGGCCATGGCCTCGCGCCTGTCCAGGCCCACGTTCGTGTAGACGTCGGGGTTGATGAAGGCGATGGAGAAGACGCGGGCGAACTCGCCGGAGGTGAGGCGGGTGAACTCCTGGGACCAGCGCGGCGCGGTCACCATCTGGCGGCGCAGCTCCTCACGGGCGTACCGCACATGGCGCGCCTCCTCCACGACGTGGATCCGCGTGACGCCGCGCACCAGGGTCTGGACGCGCTCGTCCGGGAACGTGAGGCGCTGCATCCAGTCGAGGATCTCCTCGCCGAGCAGCGTCGCCGTGAACGAACCGGGCGTCGTCGAGATGGTCTTGAAGAGGCGGCCGAGATTCCGGTGCACGGTGCTGACCGGGTAGTACGGCGTGTCCCCGCGCTGGATCAGGCGCGCGAACATCTTCGAGTGCCGGCACTCGTCCTCGATCTCCGTCAGGGCATACCGCACGTGCGCGCTCGTGGCCGGCTTGTCGTAGATGTGCCGTACGAGCAGCTGCATCAGGATCAGTTCGAACCAGATGCCCAGGGACGCGAGCGCGGCGGCCTCGTGCTGGGAGAGCGCGATGCGCTGCTCCTCGCTCATCCGCTGCCACATCGGCGTGCCGTACAGGGAGACGAGCTCCGGGGGCCAGAACCACTTGCCCTCCTCGAAGGGCGCCTCCCAGTCCAGCTCCTTGTCGGGGTCGAAGGAGTGCTTGGCTGAGGAGTCGAGCAGCCGCTCGGCCACCTGCTCCCGGTCCTTGAGCAGTCCCAGCGCGTCCCGCAGCCCTTCGATCGCCGCGTCCTCCGTGATGGTCGTCATGACTCTGCCCCTGCCTCGTGGTCACAGTTACCGGCGGTCACGACTTATGAGACTGCCTGTCAGCAAGGCAGTCAATCCCTTGCGCACGACTTGTTGACCCGGCATCTACGAACGTGTGAGCCTGCCAACTACCGACTGGTACAAGGCAGTCGAAGGCCGACGACAGCAGCACGAGGCGATTACGGAGAAGCTCAAGGCCGATTCTTAGGAGCCGTCAGTGTCCACGCACGAGCTGTACACGCACGCCCCCGACGAGACCATCTGGCAGATTCCGGCGAGCGGCGCGGCCCGCTTCAGCTGGGAGTACGACGAGGGCCGCGCCCGGCTGCTCGCCCTCTACCAGAAGGGCAAGGACAAGCAGTGGGACGGTGCCAAGCGCATCGCCTGGGACCTCGAGGTCGACCCGTACGACCCCCTCGGCACCCCCGACGAGTCCATGTCGCTCTACGGCACCCGCCACTGGGACAAGATGACCGACCGCGACAAGGGCGAGCTGCGCAAGCACTACGCCTCCTGGCAGTTCAGTCAGTTCCTGCACGGCGAGCAGGGCGCGATGGTGTGCGCGGCGCGCATCGTGGAGTCGGTCCCCGACCTGGACGCGAAGTTCTATTCGGCGACCCAGACCATGGACGAGGCGCGGCACGCGGAGGTCTACGGCCGCTTCCTGCACGACAAGATCGGCATGCTCTACCCGATCAACGACAACCTCCAGTCGCTGCTCGGCGACACCCTGCGCGACTCCCGCTGGGACATGCCCTACCTCGGCATGCAGGTCCTGATCGAGGGCCTCGCGCTCGCCGCCTTCGGCATGATCCGCGACACGACGGACAAGCCGCTGCCGAAGCAGATCCTCGCGTACGTCATGCAGGACGAGGCCCGGCACGTGGCCTTCGGCCGCATGGCCCTGCGCGACTACTACAAACAGCTCTCCGACGCGGAACTGCGCGAGCGCGAGGAATTCGTCATCGAGGGCTGCTACTTGATGCGCGACCGCCTGCGCGGCGTCGAGGTCCTGGAGAACTTCGGCATCCCCAAGGCGGAGGCAGAGGAGGCCAGCGAGAACTCCGAGTTCCTCGCCATCTTCCGGCAGCTGCTCTTCAGCCGGATCGTGCCGTGCGTCAAGGACATCGGCCTGTGGGGCAAGCGCCTTCAGGAGGCGTACGTCGACATGGGCGTCTTCGAGATGGGCAACGCCAACCTCGACCAGCTGATGGCCCAGGACGAGGAGATCGCCGAGAAGCTGGACGCGGAGCGGTTCGCGGCGGAGGAGGGCGAGCGCGTCGCGGAGGTCGAGGCCATGATCGCCTCGGGCGGTGCCCCGAACCCCTGACCCCCGGCCACGTGATGGAGACGGCTGCTGGCGCCCTACGACCCGTCGAGCACCGCCTCCATCACCGCCTTCGCGACCGGCGCCGCGCTCCCGCCGCCGCTGATGTCGCCCCGGTCCGCCGCCGCGTCCTCGACCACCACCGCCACCGCCACCGAGGGCTGCGCTTCGCCGGACTTCTGGGCCCAGGAGATGAACCAGGCATAGGGCGTACCGGAGTTGTCGATGCCGTGCTGCGCCGTGCCCGTCTTGCCGCCCACCGTCACGTCCGGGATCGCCGCGTTGGAGCCGGTGCCCTCCTCGACCACGCCGGTCATCAGCTCCCGCAGCTGCATCGCCGTGGCCGGGTTCATCGCCTGGTGGAGCGAGTGGCTGCCGGTGTTCTCCACCACGTCGCCGTCCTCCGTCGTGGTCTCGTCCACCAGGTGCGGGGACTCGACCTGGCCGCCGTTGGCCACCGCCGCCGAGACCATCGCCATCTGCAGCGGAGTCGCCCTCGTGTCGTACTGGCCGATCGAGGAGAGCGCCAGCTGTGCGTCGTCCATCGCGGTGTCGAAGTTGCTCGCCGCCACCGACGACGGGATCTTCAGACCGCTGTCGTTGAAGCCGAAGTTCCGTGCCGTGCCCAGCATGTCGCTCAGGCCGGTGTCCGCGCCCAGCTTGGCGAAGACCGTGTTGCAGGACCACTCGAAGGCATAGCGCAGGGTCGCGTTCGTACAGCCGTCGACCTCGTTCGTCAGCTGCGTGCTCGTGCCGGGCAGCGTGTAGGGGCTCGGCGACTTCGTGGCGGCGTCCAGGTCCGTGACCGTGCCCGCGTCCAGGGCCGCCGCCGCCGTCACCACCTTGAACGTGGAGCCGGGCGGGTACGTCTGGCGGATCGCACGGTTCAGCATCGGCTTGTCGGCGCTGCCGTTCAGCGCCGCCCAGGACCGCGCCACCGACCCGCTGGTGCCCGAAAGGCGCTCGGGATCGTACGAAGGGGTGCTGACCAGGGCGAGGATCTTCCCGGTCGACGGCTCGATCGCGGCCACCGCCCCCTTCTTGCCGCCGAGCCCGGCGTACGCGGCCTGCTGCGCCGCCGCCCTGATCGTGGTCCGCACCTTGCCGCCGGGGTTCTGGGCGCGGCTGATGTCGTTCCACAGGGGGAGCGGGGCGAGCATCGGGTCGGTGCCGGAGAGGATGTCGTCCTCGGCGTTCTCCAGGAAGGTCGTGCCGTAGACCTGCGAGGCGTAGCCGGTCACCGGTGCGTACAACGGGCCGTTCTTGTACGTCCGTTCATAGCGGAGCTGCTCCCCGGTGTCCTGGGAGCCGGTGACCGCGCGTCCTTCGACCATGATGTCGCCGCGCGGCTGGCCGAAGCGGGCGATGGCCTGGCGGCGGTTGGCGGGGTTGTCGTCGAAGTGCCCGGCCTGCACGACCTGGACGCGGGTCGCGTTCACGAGCAGGGCGATCAGGAGCAGCGCGCAGAACGCGGCGGCATGGCGGATGTACCGGGTCACGCGTCCTCCTGTGGTGTGCCGACCGGCTGGCCGCGCGCCGAGTCGCTGAGCCGGATGAGCAGCGCCACGATGATCCAGTTGGTGACGACCGACGAGCCGCCCTGTGCCAGGAAGGGCATCGCCATGCCGGTCAGCGGGATGAGCCCGCTCACGCCGCCCGCGATCACGAACACCTGGAGCGCGACGATCGAGGCGAGCCCGACCGCGAGCAGCCGCCCGAAGGCGTCCCGCAGCGCGAGCCCGGCGCGGTAGCCGCGCTCCACCAGGAGTGCGTAGAGAAGGAAGATCGCCGTCAGCCCCGCGAGACCCAGCTCCTCGCCCGCCGTCGCCAGGATGAAGTCGGACTTGGCAGCGAAGCCGATGAGGATGGAGTGCCCGAGGCCGAGCCCGGTGCCGAGCATCCCGCCGGCCGCGAACGCGAAGAGGGACTGGGCCAGTTGGTTGGGCCCCTCGCCCGCGTCGATGGAGGCGAAGGGGTGCAGCCAGTCCTCGACGCGGCTGTGTACGTGGGGTTCGAGCGAGCCCACCGTGTACGCCCCGACCCCGGCGAGCACCAGGCCGACGGCGATCCAGCCGATGCGCCCCGTCGCGACGTACAGCAGGATCACGAAGAGTCCGAAGAAGAGCAGCGAGGTGCCGAGGTCCCGTTCGAGGACGAGGACTCCGACGCTCAGGAGCCAGATCGCGACGATCGGCCCGAGCACGCGGCCGGTCGGCAGCTGGAGCTTGGTCAGCTTCCAGACCGTACGGCCGGTGTAGGCCAGCGCGTTGCGGTTGGCGGACAGATAGCTGGCGAAGAAGATCGCGAGCAGGATCTTCGCGAACTCACCGGGCTGGATGGAGAATCCGCCGATCCTGATCCAGATCCGGGCGCCGTTCACGGCCGGGAAGAAGATCGGCACGATCATCAGGACCAGCGCGGCGACGACGCAGATGTACGCGTACCGCTGGAGCACCCGGTGGTCGCGCAGGAGGACCACGACGCCGATGAAGAGCGCCACGCCGACGGTGGACCAGACGAGTTGCGTGGGCGCCGCCTCGTCCCCGGGGGTCTCCAGGTCGAGCCGGTAGATCAGGACGAGTCCCAGGCCGTTGAGGAGCACGGCGATCGGCAGGAGCAGCGGATCGGCGTACGGCGCGCGGAAGCGGACCGCGAGATGGGCCAGGAGCGCGAGCACGCCGAGCCCGGCGCCGTAACCTGCGGCGCCGGGCGGGACGGTGCCGTTCTTGGCGAGGCCGACGTCGCAGTAGCCGTAGACCGAGAGAAGGACGGCCACGACGATCAGGGCGACTTCGGTGCCACGGCGCCGGGGTACGCGAACAGCGGGGACGGACGGGGGCGCCGCTGCTGTTCGGGTCATGCCCGGAACGTAGCAAGCGATAGGCCCCAATGTCCGTTTATGTCACCGTGTGCTGGTGAAGCGTCAGCACCAGCGCGGGGCGGGCCCGATGTTCGCGATGTAGTGCGCGGCACCCCATGCCCAGGTGCCGTTGGTGAGCAGGTACCAGCGGTTGTTGCCCTGCACATGGTCGCCGGTCGTCTTGCAGTAGATCGAGACGATCTTGCCGTACGGCACGCTGCGGATCACGTGGCTGCCCCGGGTGGGGGCGGTGCGCAGCAGCAGTCCCGTCTTGGCCGTGACGCGGCCCTTGTAGATGTGCGGGTGGCTGCCCGCGCTCGCGTCGTCGGCCGCGAAGGCGGGGCCGGTGACGGTGAGGGCTGCGAGCGCGCCGCCGGCGGCGAGTATGCCGAGCCGGGTCCTGGTCGCGGTGGGCCGAAGGGACATGGGGCCTCCTCTGGAGAAGGGCGGGTGTGGTGCGACCCGCCGTCCCTGAAACCTGGGGCGTAGGCCGCAATTCACACTAAAATCGGCACGCTGCGCGCGCAAAAGCTCACGCGGCGTCAAACCGCCCGTCAAGCCGCCCCGTCGGAGCCTCGCGCGCCGTTCCCCGCGGTCTCCTCGTAGGGCAGCGTCAGTGTCGCCACCGCCCCGCCGTCCGCCGCGTTCGCGAACGTGAGCCGCGCGCCGAGCACCGCCGTCTGGCCCAGCGCGATGGTCAGGCCGAGCCCGTGCCCCCGGGTCGTGCCCTCCGTGCGGAACCGCTGCGGCCCGTGTTCCACCAGGTAGTCCGGGTATCCGTCGCCGTGGTCGCGCACCGAGACCACGGGCCCGTCGACGGTCAGCACGATGGGCAGCCGCCCGTGCTTGTCCGCGTTGGCGATGAGATTCCCGAGCACCCGCTCCAGGCGCCGCCGGTCGGTCACCACACAGACGTCGCGTACGACGACGAGTTCGGCACCGACTCCCGAACCCCGCACCGCGCGCTCGGCCAGTGGGGCGAGATGGTGGTCGTCCAGGTCGACACGCTCGCTCTTGGCGTCGAGCCGGGAGATCTCCAGGAGGTCCTCGGTGAGGGTGCGAAGGGCGGCGACCCGGTCGCGCACCAGCTCCGTGGGGCGGCCCGGCTCAAGGAGCTCGGCCGCCGCGTGCAGACCGGTCAGCGGCGTGCGCAGCTCGTGCGCCACGTCCGCGGTGAACCGCTGCTCGCTCTGGAGCTTGCCCTGCAGCGAGGACGCCATGGTGTCGAGTGCGCCGGCCACCGCTGCCACCTCGTCCTGGCGGCGCGAGGGATCGCGGGTGCGCGGGTCGTTCACGCGGGCGTCGAGGTCACCCGCGCTGATCCGGCGCGCCACCGTCGCCGTCTGGTGCAGGCGCCGCGTCACGCGCGTCACGGCGAACGCCCCGACCAGGAGCGTCGCCCCGATCGCGAGCACGGACGAGCCGAGGATCGCCCGGTCGAGTCCGTCGATGGTGCGGGCGCCCTGGGCGTAGTCGACCCGCACGGCGATGGCGCGCCCGTCCGTGGCGGGCCCCGCGGCCCACATCGTCGGCCGGGAGTCCTGCGTGTCGACCATCGTCCCGCGCTCCCCGCCCACCGCGAGCTTCCGCAGCCGCTCGGGAAGGCCCGCCGGGTCGACGCCCGCGCCGGGGCCGAGGTCGTCGCCCGCCTCGAACGCCTCGGTGGCGTCGTCGAGCCGGGTGAGGGCGTGGTCGCGGGCCTGGCCCACGGTCTGGTTGGTCACCGAGACATGGACGAGCGCGCCGAGCAGCGCGGCGAGCGCGCAGCACATGACGGTGATGAAGACCGCTGCCTTCCAGGTCAGCGTCGCCGTCCAGGAGGGAAGCCGCGGCCCGCGCGGCAGCCGGTGGCTCATCGGCTCTCGTCCGGCGACGGCGTGGCGCGGGCACTGGCCGCCGGCTCGGGCTTGCGCTCGGGCTTCCTCGACGGCGCGTCCGGGGAGCGCACGATCTCGTCGGTCGTCGGCAGCATGACCTTCTGGTGGGAGTCCCAGGACCACACGGTGCGGTACTCGTACCCCGGCATGCCGGAGACGGCGCGGACGACCACCTCGTGGCCGGCGAGTTCGACGCCGAGCACCGCGTCCCCCATCTCCATGATCTGCGTCAAGCGCTGCTTCTCCACGGCGTAGGCGCGGATGTCGAGGTTCTCGGCGTGCCCCCGGGGCAGCCGGATGCCGACGATGAGGTCGTCCTTGCCGTCGCCGGTGAGATCCCGGTAGTAGGCGTCGAGGACGGGGCACTTGTCGTCGCCCGCGTGGCTGGTGCCGCAGGTGGCCAGCTGCTGGACCGTCTCCTTGTAGACGTCGTCCGAACGGCTGTACATCCCCGGATTCTCGTCGAAATCGGCCTTGGCGACGCTGACCGGATTCACCTTGCGCAGGTTGCCGCCCGGGACGTCCACGCCCTTGACCGGCACGCTCTCTATCGTCCCGTAGTCCTCGGCGGGCGCCGACGGAGGCGGCAGCTTCGGCCACAGGCGCGTGGGCGCCTCGGCGGTGGGTGTCGATCCCGCGCCGCGCAGGTCGCCCGGGTCGCCGCAGCCGCCGGCCAGCAGCCCTGCGGACAGGACGAGGCCCGCGGCGAGCGCGAGACGGCTGCGGTGCACTGCACTCCTGCCTGCCGGGGGAGCGGCCCGTGGGCTGCTCGACTGCGGCGCGAGGTTCGGTTGCGGCGCCGCAGGGTCCGGGTCCCGTTGCCCGGGTCCGGCTACGGCGCGAGGTCGGCGTAGAGAATGATGTTGTCGGTGCGGTGACCGTCCTTGATCGGGCCGCCACAGGTCAGCAGGCGCAGCTCGGGCCGGTCGGTCGCCCCATACACCTTATGGGTGGGGAAGTTCTTTTTGTCCACCTGCTCGATCTCGCGCACCTTGAACGTCGCGGTACTCCCGTCCGCTCGCGGCACCTCGATCTCGTCCCCCATTCTCACCTTCGCCACGTTCTTCATCAGCGCGGGCCCCTTCGCGGTGTCGTAGTGCGCCACCAGAACGGCCGCCCCCTTCTCGCCCGGCGTGACACCTCCGGTCCACCAGCCGGGCTCCTCCGCCTTGTCCGCGGGCGGCACCTCAAGGGCGTCGTCCGCGCCCACGCCGAGGTCGAGCATCGACGTGGCGTCGACGCCGGCCGCCGGGATCCGCAGGCCGGTGGGCCGGGACTTCTCCAGCGGGGCGTGGGGCTCGGCGGCCGGTGCGGCGGCGGCGTTGTGGACCTTGACGTCGGGCGCCGGGTCGCCGGAGCCCTGGCCGCAGGCGATCAGGCCGACGCCGAGGGCGGCGGTCAGCGTGGCGGCGGCCGCGATGCGGGTGGTGTGGCGGCGCCTGGCGGGGGCGGGAGTGGATGCGGGGACGGGGGCTTCTTCGGTGGGGGTGCTCACGGCGACTCCTGCGGGTGCGTGGGGGCGGGGGCTCAGGCGTCGGTGCGGCCGCGGCGCAGCATCGCGTACCCGAGACCGGCCGCACCGGCCGCCGCCATGGCCCCGCCCGCGGCGATGAAGACGGGATCCCCGCTGTGGAATCCCTCGGTGCCTGCCTTGACGCCGCCCTTGGGCGCGACGGGGGCGACGGTCCGCGTGCCCTCGGAGTGCGCGGGCCGCGCGGGTGAGTCCGCGACCGCGGCGACGGCCGGCGTGAGGAGCGCGCCGCCCGCGACGGCGGTCACGGCGGCGGTGCGGAGGAGGGAGCGGCGGCGACGGGTGCTCACGGGCGGTCCTTACGGATGGCGGCTGATCGCTTCGAGGAAGCGAAAGGGGCACCCCTCAACCTAGATGTCCGCCATTGCGGCAATTCATCGACTATGTAACAGCGGGCCATACCTGCGGAGGCGGTGCCGTTACGAGTGGCTCAACTTCCTTCCGCGTCGCCCAGGTTCTTGCCGTAGGCATGTCCTTGCTGCTCCCATGGTCGGTGGGGTGATGGTGCATGACCGGACTGCGCGTCATACCGGCCTGGCGGCACGGGCAGGAGCGGCTGTACGTCTGTCTCACGGACGGCAGGAACGTGGCGTGGTACGAGAGGGAGTCGTCCCGCGTGAACCTGCTCAGCGAAGATCACAGGGAAGCCGTCCTGCGGGCCCTCGCACCCTTCCTGACCGGCGGTTTCTCGGTCGGCCCACCGCCCGTCCCGACCCCCGCCGAGCTGGCGCGCCTCGCCCTCCACCCGGACGACGACCTCGCGCCGAACCGCCCCGGCGAGGCCCTCCTGATCGCCCTGGACCGCGACCCGGCGCCCGCCCGCAGGCTGCGCGCCGACCCCAGGCAGCGGGCGCTCGCCGCCGAGCAGGCCATCGGCGCGGTGCTCGACGGACTCGAAGGCGCCGGCTGGCACACCCTGCACTCGGTGCCGCTGCCGGGCGGCGCCCGCATCCACCACCTCCTGATCGGCCCCGGCGGTCTCTTCAGCGTCCACACGCTCGCCGCCCGCAAGCAGCGGGTCCGCGTCGCCGACCCGATGGTCACGGTCGGCCGCGCGGACCCGCGTCCACTCCTGAGGGAGATCCGCGCCGACGCCGACCGGGCGTCCTTCGCGCTGACGGCCGAGATCCGCCCGGTGCTCGCCCTCTGCGGCCCGACGGACCTCGACGTGACCGCCCCGCCGCGCGAGGTGCGGATCGTGCGCGACGGGGAGGTGTCGGCCGTCGCGGGCATCGGCGGCGTACTGAAACCGGCCGATGTGGAGGCGCTGCACGCGATGGCGCGCGACCGGCGCACGTGGCTGCGGGTGTAGTCCGCTCCCTGGGCGCCGCCTCTCAGAGGTTGTCGCCCCAGCCGCCCTGGATCATGGTCTGGAACGCCCAGGCCCCGCCGCGCCTCAGCAGGATGTCGGCGTACCGCAGCTGCTGGGTCTCGCCGTTCGCGGTCATCACCGAGTCGGTGAAGACCACGGCCATGGCGGGGGAGAGGAAGACGGGCGTGCGCGTGGACTCGAAGGTGATGTCCTCGCTGCCGTCCCCCATCACGTGCGTCATGGTCGTGACGAACTGCTCCCGGTCCCACTGTGCGGAGCGTCCGTCGCCCGCGGAGTCGTCGCTGACCAGGTTGAGCGGGAACACGGCCAGATCGGCCATGCGCTCCACATCGCGCTTCGCGCTGTGCGCGTCGTACTCGGCGAACCAGGCGGCCAGGCTCGCGCGGTCCTCGTCGGTCGGGGCGTATCCGGTTGCGGGCAGTACGGTCACGTCGGCCACGTGGGCTCCTAATCAAGTTTGACTATCGGGTGTGCGTAGAGAAGGTATGCTCGATTGGCTCGCTAGTCAAACTTGATTAGATGTGATGCCGGTCACGCTGTGGACGGGGGCTGGTCGTCGGTCAGGGGTCAGCGGAAGCGGACGACCACCGCGGTCGCGTGCCGGGTCGTGTTCTGCCGCACCTCCACCGTGACGGGCGGCGCGGCCGGCAGGGCGGCATAGGTGACCTCGCCGATCCCGATGGCGATAGCGGTCCCTTCCCCCTTGGCCTCCGGCAGCGCGGCCCCGGCCGCTGTGCGCAGCGCCGGGGTGAGCGGCGACGACACCACGGGCGTGCCGTCCCCCGGCAGGACGAGCACGAGCGCCTGCGGGCGAGCCCTGCCCCCGGTGAACCCGACGACCACCGCGTCCCGGGTGTCGCTGTGCCGCAGCTTCAGCCACGCGCGCGCGGCGCCCCGGTAGGCCCCGTCGAGCCGCTTGACCACCAGTCCTTCGATGCCGGTGGCGGGCAGGGTCTCGTACCAGGTCAGGGCGAGTTCGCGGTCGGTCGTCATCGGTACGGCCTGGAGCGGCGGGCCGAGCGGTTCGAGGATGCGTACGAGGCGGGCGCGCCGTTCCTCGTAGGGCAGGGCGCGGCAGTCCTCGCCCCGGTCGGCGAGCAGATCGAAGGCGGCGTACGAAGCGGGGAGCGTGCGCGCGAGGTGCGTGGCGTGCGCGCGGGTGGCGGCGGCGCGCTGCTGGACCGCGCTGAAGTCGATGCGGCCGTCGGCCCAGACGACGACCTCGCCGTCGAGCACGGTCCCGTCGGGCAGCTGCCGCGCGGCCTCCGCGAGATCGGGGAAGGCGGTGGTGACGAGGCGGCCGGAGCGGGCCTGCAGCCTCACGCGGTGGCCGTCGGCGAAGAGGATCAGGCGGTGTCCGTCGAACTTCGGCTCGTAGGCCCAGCCGGTGCCCTGCGGCAGTGCGGTGACGGATTCGGCGAGGGCGACCCGGAGGGGCGGGCCGATCACGGGCGGCCCTTGCGCTCGTCGTCGGGCTCGGGCTCGTCCTTGCGGGGGAGGCGGGGGCGGGCGTGGCTCCGGTCGGTGAGCGGGCCCAGGAGGTCGCCGTACCGCTGGAGGCGGGGCGCGATGTCGGTGGCGAGGAAGGCGAGCTGTGACGGCTCGCTGCACGCTTCGACCTCCTCCCAGGTCACGGGCGTGGAGGCCGTCGGTTCCCGGCGGGCGCGGAGGGTGTAGGGGGTGGCGGTCGTCTTGGCTGCGGCGTTCTGGCTGAAGTCGACGAAGACCTTGCCGGGGCGCAGGCTGCGCGTCATCCGGTGGACGACCAGGGCGGGCAGCTCGGCCTCGGCCTCCTGGGCAAGCTCCTTCGCGTACGCGGTGACCTGCTCGGAGGGCGTCGGTTCCAGGGGGCAGAGCAGGTGCAGGCCCTTGGAGCCCGAGGTCTTCGCGTAGGCGTGCAGGCCGTCCGCCTGGAGGCGCTCGCGCAGCCAGAGGCCTGCCCGGCAGCACTCGACGATGGTGGCGGGGTCGCCGGGGTCCAGGTCGAGCACGAGCTGATCGGCCATGGCGGGGGCGTCGGCCTGCCACTGGGGGGTGTGGAACTCGGTCACGAGATTGGCCGCCCACATCAGGCTGGCCAGGTCGTCCACGACGATCTGCCGGGCGCTTCCGTCGGAGTGGGGCACGTCGGTGGTGTGCACCCAGTCGGGGGTGCCCGGGGGCACGTTCTTGGCGAAGAAGCGCTGGCCGTCGGGCCCGTCGGGGAAGCGGAGGAAGGAGACGGGCCGGTTGCGGAGATGGGGGAGGAGGGCTTCGGCCGTACTGGCGTAGTAGTGCAGCATCTCGCCCTTGGTGAAGCCGGGGGTGGATGCGGATGCGGTGTAGAGGACCTTGTCGAGGTTGCTGAGGGTCAGCCGCCGCCCCTCCACCTCGGTGATCGGCGTCATACGATGAGAATCCCACGAATGCGGACGAACCACCTGAAACGGGTTGGGCCGGTAGCGGTCACCCGAGGTGTGGCTGCTGAGAGGTGCCTGACGTGCGATCCATATGGAACGGTGCGATCTCCTTCGGCTTGGTCAGCATCCCGATCAAGCTCATGAACGCCACCGAGAACCACTCGGTCTCCTTCCGGCAGATCCATACGGAGGACGGGGGCCGGGTCCGCTATCGCAAGGTGTGCGAGCTGGAGGAGCGGGAAGTGACGTCCGCCGAGATCGGCAAGGGGTACGAGGACGCGGACGGCTCGACGATCCCGATCACGGACGAGGACCTGGCGGCCCTGCCGATTCCGACGGCCAAGACGATCGAGATCGTCGCCTTCGTGCCGGCGGACGGGATCGACCCGATGCAGATGGACACGGCGTACTACTTGTCGGCCAACGGAGTGCCCGCGGCGAAGCCGTACACGCTGCTGCGGGAGGCGCTGAAGCGGAGCCAGAAGGTGGCGATCGCCCGGTTCGCGCTGCGGGGGCGGGAGCGGCTGGGGATGCTGCGGGTGGTGGACGACGTGATCGCGATGCACGGGTTGCTCTGGCCGGACGAGATCCGTACGTCGGAGGGGGTGGCCCCGGATTCCCAGGTCAAGGTGCGGGAGGCGGAGCTCGACCTCGCGGACGCGCTGATGGACACGCTGGGGGAGGTCGACATCACCTCCCTCCACGACGACTACCGCAAGGCGGTGGAGGAACTCATCGCGGCCAAGGCCGAGGGCAAGGGCCCCGCGGAGCCGGCGGCGGAGGCGGATTCGGGTGGGGGCAAGGTGATCGACCTGATGGCGGCGTTGGAGAGCAGTGTGCGGGCGGCGAAGTCGGGGCGGGGCGGGGGGAAGGTTGCGGAGGTGACGCCGCTGGGGCGGGGCGGTGGCCGGAAGCGGGCTGCGGCGAAGACGACTTCGAAGACGACTTCGAAGACGACGCCGAAGGAGGTGGGGGGCAAGAAGTCGACGGCGAAGAAGGCGACAGCAAAGAAGACCCCGGCAAAGAAGACACCCGCAAAGAAGCGGACTTCGGCGTAGGCCACGGGAGGCCACGAGGGATCTCCCGCGGGGCAATCGGGTGGGTGGGAGAGCCCCGTCCAAGGGCCAGGCCCCCCGCCTGGCGCCCCCAGGCTCGCCGGAGGGCATCTCTCCGGTGAACCTGGGGGAATGACCCAGGACAAGAACAAGGACAGCGACTACCGCCCCGTGGTCTTCCGGGACCGCTCGGCGGGCTACGCCTTCCTCACGCGTTCCACCGCCGAGAGCGACCAGACCATCGAGTGGGACGACGGCGAGACGTACCCCCTGGTCGAAGTGGAGATCTCCTCCGAGAGTCACCCCTTCTACACGGGCCGCGCCCGCGTCGTGGACTCCGAGGGCCAGGTGGCCAAGTTCGAGCGCCGCTACGGCGATCAGGAGCCCCCGGCCGCACCGGAGTGACCGCGCCACGCCGCGTGAGCGGCAGGAGTGGCAGGAGGGCCACGGCGGCCCGACGATGTCCGTAGAACCTTGATCACCAACGACGCACGGCGAACGATGCACGGCGCACGAGGCACGACGCACGAGGCACGACGCACGAGGCACGACGCACGGCGAACGACGATCGACGATCGACGAACGAGCTTGATCACGAGAAGGCGGCGGGCATGACCGACGGCACGACCGATCTCCAGGCGCTGGCGGCCGAGGCGTACATCTACGGCTACCCGATGGTGTTCAACCTCGACGAAGTCGACCGCTTCTCCCGCAAGGGCATGGGCTCCCTGGCCCCCGCCCCCTTCAACGAGTTCAGCCACGCGAGCAAGCTGGCGGGCCCCGACGACCCCTTCGTGAGCATCAACAACGACACCATCTACTCGGTGGCCCAGCTCGACCTCTCCGGCGGCGCCCTGCTCCTGACGGTGCCGGACACGGACGGCCGCTACTACGTCCTGCAGTTCGTGGACGCGTGGACCAACAACTTCGCGTACGTGGGCCGCCGCGCAACCGGCACAGGCGCCGCCAGCTACCTCCTTACCCCACCTGGCTGGGACGAGGAGGTCCCGCTGGGCGCCACCCGGATCGCCGTGCCGACGGACGTGGCGTCGATCGTCGGCCGCTGGGCCTGCGCGGGACCGGACGACGTGGAAGCGGTGCGCGCGCTCCAGGAGGACACGCACCTGGAGCCCTACTGGACGGCATCCGGCGAGCCCCGCGGGCTGCCGACCCACACGTACATCCCCGACGACGAACCGGAGCTCCTCTTCTACGAGAAGCTGCGGGCGAGGATGGCCGCCTTCCCGCCCGCGCCGGCGGACCTGACGTACCAACAACAATTCGCCCCGCTCGGGTTGTCGGACCTCCAGACCCCCTACGCCCAGCCGGAGCCCGAGCTCGCCGCAGCCCTGCGCGCGGGATTCGCCGCGGGCAAGGAGAAGGTCGAGCACGAGTCGACCCACGGCGACAGCCCGGAGCAGAACGGCTGGAAGCTGACGTACCACGCCTTCGACTACAACGCCGACCACTTCGAGGTCGGCACGCTCAAGGATCCCCAATGGATCTACACGGACCGGGAGTTGGGCCGCATGGTCCGCGCGACCTCGGCCCGCACCGGGCTCTGGGGCAACCACGCCTACGAAGCGGCGTACGCGATGGCGTGGAACGACGGCGACGGACAGCCCCTGGAGGGCGAGCAGTCGTACACCCTGCGCTTCGAGAAGCCGCCGCCGGTGGACGCGTTCTGGTCGATCACGATGTACGACCTGCCGGACTACTACCTCGTCCCCAACCCCATCGACCGCTACTCCATCGGCGACCGCACCCCGGGCCTTAGCTACGACGACGACGGCTCCCTCACCCTCCGCCTCCAGGCGCAGCGCCCCACCGACGACAAGACGGCAGCGAACTGGCTGCCCACCCCCGGCGGCCGCTTCCGCCCGGTCCTGCGGATGTACACGCCCCACGCCGCGGTCTTCGACGGGACGTACGAGTTGCCGCCGATCCGCCGGAGTTAGTCAGGGAGAGGTGGACCACCGAGGGGCGGTACGGGCCCAAGCCGCTCCCCATTGGGCGAGGTTGTGCCGCTCGATCCTGCGGTGGGCGCAGGCGTAGGCGGCGGCGCCCGCGAGGGGAACCGCGATGGCGGCCAGGACGGCGTAGCCCTTGGTGTGATCGCGTACCTCCTCCTTGGTGAGAGGCGGGCCGGTGAGCTCTCCCTCGTCGCTGACCCATACGGGGATGGTGTTCCCGGCGGTCAGGGCGGGTTCGACGTCCGCTTCCGCGGTGCGGGTGTGTCCGCGGCGGTCGGTGAAGCGGACGGCGACCGGGTACAGGGACTTCTTCGCCTCGACCGACCCGGGCTCGGGGTGGCGTGGGGCGTCGTGGACGAGGACCGCGGTGGTGCGGTGCCGGGTGTCGGCCTGGTGCCGGGCGCTCTGTTCGAAGTGGCGGTGGGCCGCGTCGCCGACCAGGACGACGGCGGCCGGGGTGGCGGTCAGGACGGCCAGGAACAGACCGACGGCGATCCATGCCTGTACGAGGTCGGTGCGGCGGCGCAGGGGATTGCGGCGCCAGCGCCACAGCAGGGGAGGGGGATGGTGCGGATTGCGCGCGGGTTCTTCGGGGGGCGGCTGCGCCGGGGGTATGGGGCCGGCCACGGGGGCTCTCCTTGGGAGTTGATGGTGGGGGCGCGGGGGCGCGGGGGCACGGGGGCTGGCGGGGCCTAGCGAGGGGTGGAGGGGTGGCCGTGGGCGGCCCGGAGAAGCTTCGCGGCGCCGCGGACCGCCGCGGTGTGCGGGGCGGGTACGAGCTGGACGGGAGCGTGCAGTTGCGCGGCGAGGCCGCAGCTGATGTCGGGGAACAGTGCGCCGCCTCCGGCGAGGAGAGCACCCCGCCGGAGGGCTACGCGGGTCCGGGGCGTGCGGTCCTGTTCGAGCATGGCGGTCACCATCGCGACGACGCAGTCGGTGATGTGGGCTCCGGGATCCGGGGACAGGGGCGGGGACGGGTCCGGGGACGGGGACGGGGACGCGGGCACAGTCGTCGGCGAGATGCGGCGGTCCAGGTCGCTCGTGCCCAGGGCGGTGTGCCGGGCATCGACCACCGCGCCTTCGGCGAGGAGGGCGACCTCGGTGAGATGGGCCCCGATGTCCACGACGAGCAGGGGACGGGCCAGATCGGCGTCCGCCGCCGAGGCCACGGCTCGCGCGGTGGGGACGGTCAGCACGGCGCGCGGGCGGAGGACCTCGACGGCGACGCGGGCCTCGGCCCGGTAGGCGACTCCGCCCAGCACGGGCGCCGTCAGGATGAGCAGGGGACGGCCGAAGCGGGGCAGACGGTGGCCGAGCAGCCGGTCGAGCATCCGGGCCGTTCCGGGGGTGTCGACGATGGCACCGCGTCGGATGGGGTACACGGCGCCGCCCCCGTGGAAGGTCACCGTGGGGACGTCGAGGATCATGCGGCGCCCGGACGTCCAGGCACGGCTCCGGGCGCTGCCCAGGTCGAGGGCGACGCCCGCGAAGAGTCGGCGAGGCGGTGTCGGGATCATCGGTCGGCCCCCTGGACCTGCTGGCAGCGGGCGCAGTAGCGGGCCTGCGGCACGATCGTCAGGCGCTCGCGGTCGATGGGCCGCCGGCACAGGTGGCAGGCGCCGTAGCCGCCGAGATCCATGCGCCTCAGCGCGGCCTCGACGTCGGCGAGGACCATGCGGGCCGAGGCGGCGAGCTTGACGCGGACCTCGGTCCGGGCGGCGCTCTGCCGGTCGAGGAGCGCGTCGGCGCGGGTCATCGCGGGGGCGGAGAGCTGCTGCAGCTGTTCCCGGCGGAAGAGGAACTGCTCGTGCAGGTTCGCGCGCAGGGCGGCGAGGTCTTCGGAGGACAGACGTGCGCTGTCCGTGGCGCTGCGATCGTCGATGATCTGCTGCTGGTTCACCACTTCACCCCTAAGGCAGGGCGGGAGACGGAGGAGGAAGAAGAAGGGAGGAGAGAGGGCGGGCGGGCGGCGATCAGTCGGCCTTGCGCTGACAGGGAACGCAGAACTGCGTGTAGGGCAGGATCTCCAGGCGCTCGACCGGGATGGGCCTTGAGCAGCCGGGGCAGGTTCCGTAACTGCCGTCCCGGACACGGTCGAGGGCGGCCCCGATCTCTTTGAGGACCCGTCCAAGGGTGTCCTTCTGCGCCGCCATCACCTGCTCGTCCGCCTCATGCCCGGCCTCACCGATGGCCTGCAACTGCGCCAGCCGGGAGCCACGCTCGTGCTCCAGGCGGCGACGGGCCTCGCGCGGGGTCAGACGTCCGGCGTGGGCTTCGGCCGGGGGAGTGTGGGTGGAGACGATGGGGAGCGACATGGTGGCGGGTCCTTCTTCAGGGGGCGGGCGGGTCTTGTACGGCAACACCCCCACCGTCGCCGGTGGGCCGCACGAAACCCATCGGGCGCGATACCCATCTGCGCCGGGGCAAGGACCCCATCGCGGAAATGGGCATTGGACCCCATAGACGGACGGAAGGGGAGAGGGCAGGCTGGCCGGGAGGCCGATCAAGCCGATCAAGCCGATCAAGCTTCGGCAAGTGGCCGACCAGGCCCAGCAACAAGAGGAAGGCATCACCCCGTTGTCCCTGTTCTGGCGGATCTTCGCGCTCAACGCGGTGGTGCTGGGGAGCGCCACCGCCCTGCTGCTGTGGGCGCCGGTGACCGTCTCCGTGCCGGTGGTGCTGACCGAGGCGGTCATCCTCATTGCAGGCCTGGCCGTGATGCTGGTCGCCAACGCGGCGCTGCTGCGGATCGGCCTGGCCCCGCTCGACCGCCTCACCCGCCTGATGACGACGGTGGACCTGCTGCGCCCGGGACACCGCCTGCCGGAACAGGGTTACGGCGAGACCGCCGAGCTGATCCGCACCTTCAACGCGATGCTCGAACGGCTGGAGCAGGAACGGGCCGCGAGCACCGCCCGAGTCCTGCTCGCCCAGGAATCCGAACGGCGCCGCATCGCCCAGGAACTCCACGACGAGGTCGGCCAGACCATGACCGCGGTCCTGCTGTCCCTGAAGCGGGCGTCGGACGAGGCGGACGAACCCCTGCGCGGCGAGCTGCAACAGGCGCAGGAGATCACCAGGGGGAGCCTGGACGAAGTACGCCGCCTGGTGCGCAGGCTGCGCCCGGGAGTCCTGGACGACCTGGGCCTGATCAGCGCGCTCACCTCCCTGACCACGGAGTTCGCGACGCACGCGGGACTGCGCGTGGTGCGCGGCTTCGACCCCGACCTGCCACCGCTGGACCCACAGGCGGAGTTGGTCCTGTACCGGGTGGCCCAGGAGGCCCTGACCAACGCGGCCCGCCACGCCGAGGCCGACCGGGTCGAACTGAGCCTGCGCCGGTCCGAAGGCGCGGTGGTGCTGTCGGTCGTGGACGACGGCCGCGGTACGGGGGTGGCCCACGAGGGCGCGGGAATCCGCGGAATGCGCGAACGGGCCCTGTTCATAGGGGCAACGCTCGACGTCACCTCAAGCCCACGGACAGGCACACAGATCAGCCTCCAGCTACCTCCACCCTCAACCCCGGAACCCAACAAATGAGTACGACCACAACGATCAGCGAGAAGCCAACGCCCAGGATCCGCATACTCCTGGCGGACGACCACGCACTGGTGCGTCGCGGGGTGCGGCTGATCCTCGACGGCGAACAGGACCTGGAGGTCGTGGCCGAGGCGGGCGACGGCGCGGAGGCGATAGCCCTGGCCCGCACCCACGAGGTCGACCTGGCGGTCCTGGACATAGCGATGCCCCGCATGACGGGCTTGCAGGCCGCACGCGAACTGGCAGCACTGAAGCCAGGCGTACGCGTACTGATGCTGACGATGCACGACAACGAGCAGTACTTCTTCCAGGCACTGAAGGCAGGCGCCAGCGGCTACGTACTGAAGTCAGTGGCAGACCGCGACCTGGTAGCCGCGTGCAGAGCGGCAATGCGGGACGAGCCCTTCCTCTACCCGGGCGCGGTGACAGCCCTGATCCGCAACTACTTGGACCGGGTCCACCACGGCGAGGAACCACCCGACCAGGTACTGACGGCACGCGAGGAGGAGGTCCTCAAACTGGTGGCGGAGGCCCACTCGTCAAAGGAAATAGCCGAGATGCTCTTCATCAGCATAAAAACGGTCCACAGACACCGAGCGAACCTGCTCCACAAACTGGGCCTACGAAACCGCCTGGAACTCACGCGCTACGCAATAAGGGCGGGCCTGATCGAGCCCTGATTCCGGGCAGGTTCGAAGAGCTGGACCAAGGCGTTCGGGAGTCCCTGCTGCCGCCAAGGGCCCTCGGTCAGGTCTGTGGCCAACCTTGTTTCAGTGCCTGTGCGGCAATGGTCGGCAGCTTCCTCTCCTTGTCGTGGCAAAGGCGGACGACGGCCTCGCGCGCGACGGGGTCACCCCTCCATCCGTCCGGCAGCGACATCGCAGCACTGAGCCGGGTGAGGTAGCTGCTGTCCCGCGCGAGCGCGACGACGAGGTCCCGGGCGACGGGATCTCCGGTCCATCCACTCGCCAGCGTCCCAGGGAGGGTGTCCCGGACGTCCGCATCGGGATCATGCCCGAGAGCGGTCACTGCATCACGCGCGACCGTGTCCCGCGCCCACCCCATGGCAAGGCGGCCGGCGGCCCGAGCCCGCAACGGCTGACGCCAGGTGTTTTCCTCATATGGCCACTCGCTGTGGTCACCCGCCAGAACGATCACGGCGTCCCGGGCGACGACATCCCCCGCCCACCCGTCGGCGAGTGCCTCCGCTACTGCACAGCGGACGCGCAGATCGATGTCGTGGATAAGGCCGATGAGGGCATCCCGTGCCCCGGCATGACCCGCCCACCCCTGGGCAGTCACCTTGGCGGCTATTGCACGCACCCCTTCGTCGCTGTCCAGGAAGAGTGCCAAGACGGCGGTCAACGCGGTGAGATCTCCTGCCCAATGAACGGCCAGCGCTTCGGCGGCCGTCTGCCGGAGGTCCCGCTCCGGGTCAGCCGTGAGACGGATCACGACACCCTGGGCTTCCGGGCGGTGCAGCCACGTGGCGAGCAAGGTGGTCAGGGCGGACCGCCTGTTGTCCGGATCGGTGAGGTGAGTGGCCGCCACCAGCACAGTGAACTCGCCTCCCGCCGGAGCCATGCCCGCAGGTGTGACGTCGTGCTCGAAGCCGACGACGGCGAGTTCTTCTTGAGCGTTGACCATATGGACGCGATGCAACGCGGCAGCGATGTCGTCAAGGGCCGGCTGGGCGAGGAGCTCGTGCGGGATGACGATCCGCGACGGCCGGGACGGCTGGGGCGGATCGTCGGACGGTGCGGGCAGACCGGCTGCCTCGGGGTGGAGGGAGAGACGGCGCAACTCGGTGCCGGCCTGCTCCCAGAGTGTCTCCAGCGTGCGGATACGGGACTCGACCCTGGTGGCTTCGGCGTCTGCGGACTGCTTGTGGCTGATGGCCAGTCGGGTCTCGTCGTGCAGCCGTGCGCGTTCGCCGGGACCGGCACCGTCGCGCTGTGCACAGGCGGCAAGCACCGCATGGTCGGAAATGATGTCCCGCAGCGCACTGATGATGGACCACAAGGTGGCCATCAGGAACTGAGCGTCCCGCAGCGCGTAGCGCAACCGGGTCTCGGTGTGGCGGGCACGCTCCAGTTCGACTTCGAGACGCAGGGCCGCGACCGCTGCCTCACGTTCGCTCTCGGCGGGCGTGGCGCCGTCGTGTACGAGTTCGGAGGAGCGGGCGTTCTCGACGTCCCGGACAAGGACTTTCGCCGCGGTGAGGCGTTCGCGGTGCTCCTCAGCCGTCAGCCCGGCGGCCCTGCTGGTGATCATCAGGAACTGCTGGGTGAACGGCCAGACCGGCGCAGGCAGGGTCTGCGCCTTGAGTACCCGGTCGATGTGGGACTTGGAGTGGGGCATACCGCTGACCGGACATCCGTCCGCCCTCCGTGACCGGTTCCCCCCGTGCCGGTCCTGCTCCTGCTGTGCCTGCGCGAAGCGCACAGCCAGCTCCCTGGCTCCCAGACCAGCGTTGTGAGCCTGTTGCCGCAGGAATCGTGCGTACGTCTGACGCGAGTCGACCTCCGCCGTCATCCCCCGGCCTTCCGTCGTACGAAGTCCCGCAGGAGCCCACCACGTCCCGCGGTCCGTGCTCACCCCGGTACCGGCGAACAGCAGAGCGTCCCCCTGCGTCCCAGGCTGTCCCGCGCCTGCTGGGCCACCGCCCCCGGGCAGCCCATTGTCTCCGCGACGACCACCTGAAAACAGGCCGGGACCGAAAGACCGAAAAGGGGAGAGGACCGTCATGGCACGACAGCCCAACTTTGGAGCACCATCACTCGACACTGCCGCCGCTCTCGACGTGCCGAGCACGGTGCTCGACACCCTGGAAGCCGCGCTGCCCGAGTTCTGTGGCTCGGTGGCCGCGGCGCTCGTGGTCGGCCTCATCAGGTGGGCGGTCCGGCGCGGTTGGGGCCACCCACGAACGGGAGAACCAGCCCGCACCACCGACCGCTCACAGCCCGATGAACAGTGAACGGACAATAGCCTGCACATACGCCAAGACCCCGCCCTCAGCGAAAGCGCTGAGGGCGGGGTCTTTGGGCACCGACTACAAGGTGCCCCGGAAGGATTCGAACCTGCGCACACGGCTCCGGAGCCCAGATGAGACGGTGATCGTGTTGCGGTCCTGACCTGAGCGGGAGCGTCTGGGACGGGTCTCGCTGAGCAAGGTCATTACGCCCCTATTACGTGGGCGGCCTGTCGAGCCGTGAGTGTCCGCCGTAAGGTCGGAGACATGATCTCGGGCAGCGACGAGGGCCAGGACGGCGGTACGGAGTTCACGGCGGAGGGCGTCGAGATCGTTCTCCGCGAGGCGTGCGAGAAGGCCGAACTGGACCCGACAGGCGCCGAGTTGCTGCGCTTGGGGTCCAATGCTGTCTACCGCTTGGCGTCGTTGCCGCTCATCGTGCGTGTCGCTCGCGACCCGGCGGCTCTCCCGGAGATGGAGCGGGTCGTGGAAGTGGCTCGATGGCTGGAGAGGGAGAACTTCCCGGCCACGCGAGTGCCAGCCCGGATTGAGCAGCCGCTGACCGTAGGCGGCCGGGTGGTGACCTTCTGGGAGAGTGCGCAGGAGCAGGAGGAGTACGCCACGGTTGGCGAGCTTGCTGATCTGCTGCGTCGCCTGCACTGGCTAGAGGAACCTGAAACGCTGGGCCTCCCGTACTTCAATCCGCTGGCAAAGCTGCGGGCCTCGTTCGAGGGCCTCGACGGGGTCACGACGGAGGACCACGCGTTCTTGCGGGATCGAGCCGGGAAGCTCGCGAAGGAGTACGACCGGCTGGACTTCGTCCTCCCCTTCGGGATGATCCACGGAGACGCGAACATCGGAAATGTGCTTCGTCACCGTGACGGGCACGCCGTGTTGATCGACCTCGATGGCTTCGCGCTCGCCCCGCGCGAGTGGGACCTGATCCTGACCGCGATCTATTACGAACGGTATGGCTGGCACACGAAAGCCGAGTACGCCGAGTTCGTCCACCGGTACGGCTTCGACCTGATGAACTGGCCGGGGTACGAGGTCCTGGCCGACCTGCGTGAGCTGATGATGGTGGTCTGGCTCGGCCACCAGGCGGCCACGAATGAACGGTCCGCCGCGGAGTTCGCCCGGCGAGTGCAGTCGCTGCGTACCGGTGAGGGCCGTGATCAGTGGCAGCCCTTCTGAACTCGCGGTCAGTGGCCAGCCTCTGCGCCGGCGGCCACCCACAGCCTGTGCTCGCGGGCTTGGCCATGGAGGTCGCGTACGGTCGCACCGCCGTCGACCCGCTCAAGATCCCGTCGAAACTCTGCCAGGTAGCTCACGCACCTAGCTGACTTGAGCTGTTCGCCGAGGTCGAGCGCGTCCAGGGCTACGCGGCAGGCTTCCTCAACATCCCCGGCTCGTAAGTGGGCATCCGCGAGAACCATGGTCGCGAAGAAATCGCTGCGCACGTGGCTGCCACTCATCGCGTTCTCGGCATGCGCGACGGCCTGGCGAGCGCTGTTCACGTCGCGGAAGCAGTGGGCGGCCTCGGCGGCGAGTTCGGCCTCGTCGAAGTAGCTGATCCACTCCGGCTCGTCGTCGTGGTTGCGGCTCTCCAGCGCCTTGGTCGCGGCAGTGAGCGCGGCCTCGCAGGCGCGGACATCGCCGGTTCGTGCCAGCGCGCGAGCTTCCATGGCGTGGAACTGGGCGCGAAGCGTTGGCGTGGCGACGGGGGAGATACCCATGAGGGCGGCGCGGGCGAGAGTCGCGGCCTGAGTGAAGCGACCGAGGAACGTGGCCTGGTGGCTCATCGCCGACAGGATGCTCCCGGCGAGCCGGCGGTCATTGGCGTCTTGCGCCAGGCGTAGGGCCTGGAGGAAGTACCGCTGAGCGAGGCCGTGATGGCATGCGTCATACGACATCCATCCGGTGAGGAGCGTGGCCTCGGCGACGGTGGAGAACAAGGACCGGCCGACGGGTTCGGTGTACTGGCCGCGCAGGAGCGGAACCACTTCACGGCTGAGGTACTGCACGACGGCATGCCTCGCGTGATCCCCACCAAAGCGGTCGTCAAGCTGAGCGAACATGTCTGCGGTGGTCTTGATGGCGGCAACGTCTCCCAGACCGACCCGCACGCTGTTTCGAGGTTGCTGGGCAGCCGATGGCTCAGGGGCCACCAACCACCGCAACGACGCCTCGCTCCACGCTGGCTCGGACGGCTCGGCCTGGAGCAGAGGGTCGTAGCCGTTGAGGTCAGCGCGCCACAACTGCCCCACGGCCGTGATTGCCGCATCGGGACTGGCTGGGTAGCTCGCGTCCAGGAGAGCCACATCGTGGCTAGTTCCGTGGTTGAGCCCGAGCTCTGCAGCGCTCATGCCGTAGGCGTCGCACAGCAGAGGCCCATAAAAATCGTCCGGCGAGCTGTGCCCGTTCTCCCAGCTGGCGATCCGCCGCTTCACGCTTGCATCGGAGGGGAGTTGGTGTCCCCGGCGCGTGGCGACCTGGCGTATCTCGCGTACCAAGCGCGGCTGACTCCAGCCCAGTCTGGCCCGGGCCTCACGCAGGCGGATGCTGGTCGACTGCATCGATGACGTGGCCGTTCCCTCCCCGCGCGTGCGCCGGTACGACACTCAGGCTCACCACCGAATTTACGCGCAGGTAGTCCCCTCGCGCTGGAAGTGGCAGGAGATCCTTTCTGCTTTGGGGACGACAGGGGGTGACGGTCCGGCGTATCCCTCGTCATCCCCTGTCCCCTCTCGTCATCTGTCCTGGTCAGGGCCCTGGCCAGGAGTCTGGACGCACGGCAGCACCGAAGCTGCTGACCCAGTCAGACCGAGGTGAGATGACGTGCAGAGGATGACCAGGAGGGGCGTCGAGTGGCTCTCCGCCGCTGCTGACGATCCGGTGATGTGCCGGGCGGTCTGGGAGGACGACCCGCGCACCCCGTGTCTGCTGCCGACCGGTCGTCTCTTCGACGTGGTGACGATAGAGCAGAACACGGGCTTGGAGACTTTCGACCAACTCTTCCGCCGATGCATGCCGTTCGGCCCTGTCATCGCCGACCACAAGGCCCGACGTGTGGGCTTCCTGCTCAACTCCCGTAGCGAGGAGGCCTTCGCGGAATTCCTAGCACGGGAGACTCAGACGCCGCCCGACTACCGCTACTTGAGCCTCGGCTCAGCCGTCGTCGTCCCCGGCCCCATGCCCCTGTCGGGAGACCGCTACCAGTGGCTCCACGCACCGGTACGCCGCCCTGAGGCCAATCCGCTACGTCCGATCGCTCTGGCAACCATGCTCGTCGCCGCCTCTGAACTGCTGGCACGGGTCGACCGGTACGGCGAGAAGTACCCCTCGCCGGCTGCCGTGCACATGGCCGCTCCCGAGAGGTCGGCGACCGATGCGGGATGAACCACGCGACCACCAGGACGCCGCCCAGTGGTCCCCCTTGGACAGCGACGGTTGGTACGCGGCCCGCAACGCGACGACTGCTCTGCGGGACATCCTGACGGCTGCGGGGATGGAAAAGGACTTCCCCTACCTTCGAGCTGACCTCAACGCCTTCGGCCACGGCCTGATCGAACTCGGGAGAGTGTCACCGGCAACGGCGGAACGCCTGGCTGAACTCCTCCGACTCGCGCTGGCGAGCGGGAGGAGCAGCAACAGCGGATCCGACGAAAGCACCGAACAACGGACACGAGAGGACTGACACTAGGACCGACCGGCGAGGAGTCGTTGCCGAGCCTGCCGAGGACTTGAGGCCAGGCGTCCCCTAGGTCCGAGGATGGACGCAGGCCAGGCACAGCGCCGACCTGCTGGCTTCGCAACTCACAGAATTGGGACTGGAATCCGACTTCCCAGGCCTCGCGGCCGACGTGAACGTCTTCGGCGACAGCCTGGTACGCCTCAGCACCATACGTCCAGAGGCTGCGCTACTCCTGGCCCCGTACAGCACCGCTTCTCGGCGGACTGTCGAACGGGGCCACTGTTCTGCACGGCGCTTGCGCCGCAGCCCGGACGAGCGGCAGAGCCAACCGAGAGGCTGGACGAGCTGAACGTCAGAAGACAGCTGACCACCGCTTCAGGAGTTCGATCCGAGCCTGCTCCGGCTCCAGCCGACGACTGCGGCGGCAGTCGGACAGAGACGCTGGTGTATGCCTCCGTCCGACGTCGTTGATGTCAGCCGTGATGCCAGAAGCCTTCGGGTCCCTAGCTCTAGAGAGATCGGTCGCTGACGGTCATGCCGATTGCGTCCCCGTCATACGGGGACGCTACGGGACGGCGTCAGTTGCTGAACTTCGCTGCTATACCGCAGACGGCGGCATAGAGAGTTGCAAGCGCGCCGAGCGGTTGCCAGTGCCGAAGGCTAGGGCGGGTCGTACCCGGCTGAGGCCTGTGCTGATCAATTAGGCGGTGGGTGCTGAAGCGAAATGCCAATAGGTGCAGGTAGCTCGGACTGGCGTCCTCCGCACTACCTGACCCGCGAGTGCGCTGTTGCACGCCTGTCCGCCCCCACCGACAGGCGTCGGGTAGCCCAGCAGCGGGAAGGTGAGCGACTAGCAGGAGAATCTCTCACGGGGGAATAGTTGGCAGCGCTCATATTTGGCCTGATCGCCTCACTTGCTGCAGTGCTCTCCATACTCTTTGCTGCGCGACAAACCCGAGAACTGGCCAGGCAGACTAACATAAACAACGGAATATCTGCCGCATCTGCTGTTCACAATAGCCTGGATAGACTTCACGGTATTGGTAGCGCGCTATTCGAAAACCCGCAATATATACCTTACTTCTATGCGGGAAGTTCGTTGCCTCAGGAAGAAGCCGAAAGGCTTCGGATTCTAGTGCTGGCAGAAATGTTCGCCGACTCCCTTGACTATGGCCTTCTTATTAAGTCGCTAGCGCCTGAAACTGACAACTACGATTGCTGGGATGAGTATGTCGCAGGAATGCTGGAGAGTGCTCCCGCGATTCGGTTTGTTGTAAGTCAGCACCCCACGTGGTGGCCTACGCTTACCCAGCGCTTTCCCAACATCACGTCCTGACATCACCTGAAGACCCGCTAAGCTCTTCCTGATCGGTGAGGGCGCCCCCCAAGCCAGCAATCCTCCTTGTTCTTGAACATCGTGCTCTAGCTTAAGGGTCACAAAGGGGTTTTGGTTTGTCGACCTCCATTGCGTCTCGGGTGGAATGGGAAGCGCCGGGGCGGTGGAGTCTCAATGGGCGACTTATGACGTGTCTTCTTGCCCTGGGTCTTGTCGGGGACCTTGGGGAGCTGGGTTCTTGCTGATCAGGGCGGCGGGCGCATGTGCCTGAGAGGTTGTCATTGGTCGTTGTCGGCTGTTGCCGAGCGGCCTCGGACGGCCCAGGGGCGGCCTCATGGCCCCGCCCCTGAAAGGGCAGGCGTCCCCTCAGCGTGAGGGGCGCCTCTTTGGGGGAACCGGGCCAGGAATCACGTCCTTGCCAAGGTGCTCCTTGATCAAGTACTTGAGCTCTGGTCCTTCGATGAGCTGTAGTCGGCCATGCTGGCGAGCAAAGTCGTGGCTAGCCCTGCCGAACCACGACGTGGTGATGAGGACCCCCTTGGCGGCGCGCTTGTGCTCGACCACTCCGGCGAGTGCCTGGACGGACTCGACGCCCACCAGCCTGGTGTAGCGCTTGGCCTGGATGATGCACTCACCGTTGAAGACGGGGTCCTTGCTGACAGCAATCGCGTCAACGCCCTCGTCCTTCGACGCCTGAGTGTTCCAGGCCTCCATACCGATCGCCTCAAACAGTTGGCGGATCAAGTGCTCGAACTCAGTGGGCGTCAACTTCACCAGCACGGACCTGCTGTCCAGATCAGCCACCACGTCCATGCTGTCCATCAAGCGATACTTCGACAGATCGAACTCGATGATGGGCCGGATCGGTTCGAGGTCGTATGGGTTGGGAGACACCAGCGCGTTGAGTCCCTTGAGGCAGTGCACGGGATCAACCTGGCTGAGTCGGAGCTTCCCGAACTGCTCTCTGCTGGCGCTGAGCGTGACCAGGCAGGGTGATACCTCTTGGCCGGTGGCGCGGTTGATGGTTTTCACGTGGCCGTTCAAGATGACGCCATTGATGATCCGGTCCGGATCGCCTGTCAAGATCTCATGGACCGTCCGCAGAGCGACTTGCGCCAGGACGGAGGCGTAGAGCTCTTTACGCTCTTTCTCCGGCCGAGGCAGCACGGTCGTCTCATCTCGACTCTTCACATACCGATAGCCCCGCGCAGCCGGAACGATCCCCTCCGGGGGCAGGTGGACCTCAACAAGTACGTCACCGGTAGCAGGGCGGAAGGCGATTCGATGCTCGTGCGGGAAGCCCAAGGGGTAACTCGACGCATCCAGCACGGCACCTAGGTGCGCCTCCACTGCCGCGGGCTCCCCGGCTCTGTACGCCTCGCGTTCCTCATCCAACTGCCGGTTGGAGGCGCCAATTTCCTCAAGGGCACGCTCTTCGGCTTGACGGTACTCGGCCTGCTTCCGCTCCAGCGTTGCCAGCCGTTCGTCCTCGGCTCGTCTATGGCGTTCTTGCGCACCGCCGAAGCGCACGCGGGCCTCAGCGACTTCAGCCTCGTAGCGCTTCCTGCCAAGACCCAGAACAGCAGCCAGACCGCCGGGCTCAGGCGGCGCGAACTCCTCCCAGCGCGGGGAGGGTTCCGGTCGAGACCAGGGACGCTCGTCCCACACTCTTGGCTTGTGCGTCCTCCGTCGGCGTTCAAAGGTCGTTGGCGGATCACCGACCAACGCGTCACGGAGCAACTGCCCCAGTTGCTCAACCTCGTGCTCGATCCCGATCGTGCGCACCTGCGCCTGCTCGGCCTGCCGCTCCTGATATGCGGCCTTCCGCTCACGCTCCTGCCGCTTGCTGGCCGTCTCAGCTGCTTTCCGCTCCCGCTCCACCTGACGTGCCTGCTTATCCTGGGCCCGACGTAAGGCTTGCTGTTGCCGCTGGTACTCATTGCCGCGGCTGCTACCACGCTGCGCCACCTGCTAGCCCCTCCCTTGGCTTGGCTCCCCCAGAGCTGCATTCCCCTCTCACCTCGCAGAATCACGCACCGGAGACATCACCTCATCCGGACTTCGGGCACGAGGCGCGGCGACGCCGGGCGTCTCCCAGTGGCTCAACTCCGGTGTACCCGCGCCGGAGGTCGCCGCTCGCGCGGGCCACTCGGTGGACGTCCTTCTGAAGAACTACGCCAAGTGCATCGACGGCCAGGAGCAAGAGATGAACGACCGGATCATGCACGGACTGGGGGAGGAGGACGACACCGAAGACTGACCAACCGCACGACTGGCGAATGCGAGCCCCGGGCTGGGAACGGTCCGGGGCTCGCGCCTGTCCACGTATGGTCCAAAGGGCTATGTTCGGAGGCGGTCGTATGCCTTGTGACGTGCCATGAAGGCCCACAAGATCAACACGCTATTACAGCGTGATCACTGGCAAACGGCTGCTTTCGACGGCATCTGCCTGCACGCGCCTGTAGATACGCGAAGACCCCGGCCTCAGCGTTTCCGCTGGTGACGGGGTCTTCGGGCACCTAATACAAGGTGCCCCCGGCAGGATTCGAACCTGCGCACCCGGCTCCGGAGGCCGATGCTCTATCCCCTGAGCTACGGGGGCGTGTCAGCGCGGTGTTCGCGACGACAAGTAGAACCCTACCAGCTCCTAACGGCTCCCCATGAACAGGTATTTCCCCACCTCCGTGCCGTACTCCGTAGCCGTAGCGCCGCCGCATCCGCACCCTGCGTCCCAGAGGTCACCCTTGGTCCGCCGGACGCTCTGCGTCCGCCCCGCCGCACAGTCCCCCGCACGGGGCGGGAGTGGGGAAAACCCGGACGCGGTGGCGGGCGCGGACCTACTCTCGAGTTGTGTCAGGCGTGTCCGGCCGCGTGCTTGTTGTGGACGACAACAAGGTCATCCGGCAACTGATCAGGGTCAACCTCGAGCTGGAGGGCTTCGAGGTCGTGACCGCGGCCGATGGTGCCGAGTGCCTGGATGTGGTGAACCAGGTCAGGCCCGATGTCGTCACGCTCGACGTGGTGATGCCCCGCCTCGACGGGCTGCGTACCGCCGCTCGGCTGCGCTCCGATCCGCGGACCCGGGATCTGCCCATCGTCATCGTCAGTGCCTGCACCCAGTACGAGGTGGAGAGCGGGCTTGAGGTGGGGGTGGACGCCTTCCTTGCCAAGCCCTTCGAACCTGCCGAACTGCTGGGAATCGTACGGCAGTTGATGGAACGCGGCAGCGAGCGTGGCGGGCGTGGTGCCCTCGGCAATGAGTGCGGGGCCGCCGGGGAGGCCTCCCGCGTCGGCCGTTCCGGCGGCTGACCCAGCGACCGTTCCGGTGGTTGACCCGGCGGCTGTCCCGACGCGCCGCTGCCGATCCGCGAGTCAGCCTCGCCGACCTCGCCTGCGTAGGGGCCACATAGCCCCCTCCCCGTCCACATCCCGGACCATCCGGGAAACCGGGTCGCGTCTCCACCCCCCTCCTCCCATACGCTTGTCCCGTGACCCCCGTCGAGCTCTCCCGCACCGTGCTGCGCGCCATGCGCCGTGCCGTCGATGACGGGGAGCTCAGCGGCCTGGACGACCTCGATGACGTGGGCACGGCCGGGAGGGTCCTCGTCGAGCGGCCCCGGCCCGGCGGCTGCGGGGATTACGCCACCAACGTCGCCCTACAGGTCGCCCGCGCCGCAGGGCGCTCGCCGCTCCAGGTGGCCGAAGTGTTGTCCCCGCGCCTCGCCCGGGAGCCCGGCATCGCGGCCATCGACATCACCGGGCCCGGTTTCCTCAACATCACTCTCGACCAGAGCGGTGACAAGAGCGGCAAGAGTGGCAGCGCCTCCGCCGGTTTCGTAAGGGACGTACTCACCCGCGGCGTCTCCTACGGGCACGTCGAGGCCACCGGCGAAGCCCGACAGCTCCGCTTCCCCCGCGAAGTCCGCGCCGCCGTGCTCGCCGACTCGCTGCGCCGGATCCTCGTATCCCAGGGCGTTCTCGCACGCCTCACCTGCGACGAAGCGCCCGACCCCGGCTGGGGCTCCCTGGGTGTCCACCTCGACGCCCAGGCAGAGCCGACCGCGCAGACGGAGACCCTCCGCCCCGTCCCCGCCCCGCAGGACCCCACCCCCCTCGGCCGCGACGCCGCCCGGTGGGCCCTCCTGTACCCCGCCGCCCACGACCGGCCCCGCATCGGCGACGAGCACGAACATCTGGTCCAGCGCGCCGCCAACCCCCTCTTCCGCGTGCGGTACGCCCACTCCCGCACCCGCGCCCTGACCCGCAACGCCGCCGCCCTCGGCTTCGCCGCCGCCCCCGGCGAGACACATGACGGCGGAGAAGCCCAAGCCCTCCTCGACGCCCTCGCCGACCACCCCCGCGTCCTCGCCGCAGCCGCCCGCCACCGCGCCCCCGACCGCCTCGCCCGGCATCTCGTCACCACCGCCGATGCCTTCCTCGCCTTCAAGCCCGCCGTCCTGCCGCTTGGTGACGAGAAACCCTCGGCCGCCCACCGCGCCCGGCTCGCGCTCGCCGAAGCCGCCGGGACGGTGCTCGCAGGCGGCCTGTCCCTGCTCGGCATCAGTGCCCCCGAGTACTTGTGACACGTGAAGACAGACGTGAATGAAGTGAGAGAGACGACCGCGACATGAGCCGTTCCGCACACCCCGCCGGGCCCCGCCACGCCGACGTACTGCCCGAGGGGCACTACACCGCCCCGGCCGCCGACCTGAACTCCCTCGACCCGAAGGTCTGGTCGCAGACCGTCGGGCGGAGCGCCGACGGCGTCGTCACCGTCGGCGGGATCGAAGTGACCCGGCTCGCCGAGGAGTTCGGCACGCCCGCCTACTTCCTCGACGAGGCCGACTTCCGTGCCCGCTGCCACGCCTGGCGCGGTGCCTTCGGCTCCGACGCCGATGTCTTCTACGCGGGGAAGGCCTTCCTCTCGCGCGCCATCGTGCGGTGGCTGCACGAGGAGGGGCTCAACCTCGATGTGTGCAGCGGCGGCGAGCTCGCCACCGCCCTCGCCGCCGGGATGCCCGCCGACCGCATCGCCTTCCACGGCAACAACAAGACCGAGGACGAGATCGAGCGGGCCGTCGAAGCCGGCGTGGGACGCATCGTGCTCGACTCCTTCCAGGAGATCGCGCGCGTCGCGCACATCGCCGAGCGGCTCGGTGTCCGTCAGCGCGTGCAGATCCGCGTGACCGTCGGCGTCGAGGCCCACACCCACGAGTTCATCGCCACCGCCCACGAGGACCAGAAGTTCGGCATCGCCCTCGCCGGGGGACAGGCCGCCGAGGCTGTGCGGCGGGCGCTCCAGCTCGACGGGCTCGAGCTCATCGGCGTGCACTCGCACATCGGGTCGCAGATCTTCGACATGGCCGGGTTCGAGGTCTCCGCGCGGCGCGTGGTGCAGCTGCTCGCCGAGATCCGTGACGAGCACGGCGTCGAGCTTCCCGAGATCGACCTCGGCGGCGGGCTCGGCATCGCCTACACCTCCGAGGACGACCCCCGCGAGCCGCACGAGATCGCCAAGGCGCTCGGCGAGATCGTCACGCGCGAGTGCGAGGCCGCCGATCTGCGGACCCCTCGTATCTCCGTCGAGCCGGGGCGCGCCATCGTCGGGCCCACCGCCTTCACCCTCTATGAGGTCGGCACCGTCAAGCCGCTCGAAGGACTGCGTACGTACGTCTCCGTCGACGGCGGCATGTCCGACAACATCCGTACCGCTCTCTACGACGCCGAGTACAGCGTCGCGCTCGTCTCGCGCGAGTCCGACGCCGAGCCCATGCTCGTCCGCGTCGTCGGCAAGCACTGCGAGAGCGGGGACATCGTGGTGAAGGACGCGTTCCTGCCGGCCGACCTCGCTCCCGGCGACCTGATCGCCGTGCCCGCGACCGGTGCGTACTGCCGTTCCATGGCGAGCAACTACAACCACGCCCTCCGTCCGCCGGTCGTCGCCGTGCGGGATGGTGAGGCGCGGGTCATCGTCCGGCGCGAGACGGAGGAAGATCTCCTGCGTCTGGATGTCGGCTGAGGAAAAATCGGCCGAGAGGCACTGGCCGGCCAAGTATCGGCCAGTGAAATAGATGTCTCACGATCCGGACCGTGGATAGAAACTGCGATCCGGTGGGTGAGACTGGTCCCACTGTAGATGTATGAGAAGTGAGGTCGGATGATGCGTACGCGTCCGCTGAAGGTGGCGCTGCTGGGCTGTGGGGTTGTCGGCTCAGAGGTGGCGCGCATCATGACGACGCATGCCGACGACCTCACGGCCCGGATCGGTGCCCCGGTCGAGCTCGCCGGGGTCGCCGTCCGCCGCCCGTCGAAGGTGCGGGACGGGATCGACCCCTCGCTGGTCACCACGGACGCGACCGCGCTGGTCAAACGCGGTGACATTGATGTCGTCGTCGAGGTCATCGGGGGCATCGAGCCTGCCAGGACCCTCATCACCACCGCTTTCGAGCACGGCGCGTCCGTCGTCTCCGCGAACAAGGCGCTCATCGCCCAGGACGGCGCCGCGCTGCACGCCGCCGCCCAGGAGCACGGCCGGGATCTGTACTACGAGGCCGCCGTCGCCGGTGCCATTCCGCTGATCCGGCCGCTGCGCGAGTCCCTCGTCGGTGACAAGGTCAACCGCGTCCTGGGCATCGTGAACGGCACGACCAACTTCATCCTCGATGCCATGGACACCACCGGTGCCGGCTATCAGGAAGCCCTCGACGAGGCCACCGCTCTCGGGTACGCCGAGGCCGACCCGACCGCCGACGTCGAAGGCTTCGACGCCGCCGCCAAGGCCGCGATCCTCGCCGGCATCGCCTTCCACACGCGCGTGCGTCTCGACGACGTCTACCGCGAGGGCATGACCGAGGTGACCGCCGCCGACTTCGCGTCCGCGAAGCGCATGGGCTGCACCATCAAGCTGCTCGCCATCTGCGAGCGGGCCGCCGACGGCGGCTCCGTCACCGCGCGCGTGCACCCCGCGATGATTCCGCTCAGCCATCCGCTCGCGTCGGTCCGCGAGGCGTACAACGCGGTCTTCGTGGAAGCGGAGGCCGCGGGCCAGCTCATGTTCTACGGGCCCGGCGCGGGCGGCGCGCCCACCGCGTCGGCCGTCCTCGGCGACCTCGTCGCCGTCTGCCGGAACAAGCTCGGCGAAGCCACCGGGCCCGGCGAATCCGCGTACACCCAGCTGCCCGTGAGCTCCATGGGCGAGGTCGTCACGCGCTACCACATCAGCCTCGACGTAGCCGACAAGCCGGGTGTACTCGCCCAGGTCGCGACGGTCTTCGCCGAGCACGGCGTATCGATCGATACGGTCCGTCAGACGGGCAAGGACGGCGAGGCCTCCCTCGTCGTCGTCACCCACCGCGCGCCCGACGCAGCCCTCACCGGCACCGTCGAGGCGCTGCGGAATCTCGACACCGTGCGTGGTGTCGCCAGCATCATGCGGGTTGAAGGGGAGTAAGCAGCAATGACCCACCAATGGCGCGGAATCATCGAGGAGTACCGGGACCGTCTTCCCGTCTCCGACACGACGCCGGTCGTGACGCTCCGCGAGGGCGGCACGCCGCTCGTACCCGCGCAGGTGCTCTCCGAGCGCACGGGCTGCGAGGTGCATCTCAAGGTCGAGGGCGCCAACCCGACCGGGTCCTTCAAGGACCGCGGCATGACGATGGCGATCACGAAGGCCAAGGAGGAGGGCGCGAAGGCCGTCATCTGCGCCTCCACCGGCAACACGTCGGCCTCGGCCGCCGCCTATGCCGTACGCGCGGGAATGGTCTGCGCGGTCCTCGTGCCGCAGGGCAAGATCGCGCTCGGCAAGATGGGCCAGGCGCTCGTCTACGGCTCGAAGATCCTCCAGGTCGACGGGAACTTCGACGACTGCCTGAACCTCGCCCGCGCGCTCTCCGAGAACTACCCGGTGGCGCTGGTCAATTCGGTCAACCCGTTCCGCATCGAGGGCCAGAAGACCGCGTCCTTCGAGATCGTGGACGCGCTCGGCGACGCCCCCGACATCCACGTCCTGCCGGTCGGCAACGCGGGCAACATCACGGCCTACTGGAAGGGCTACAAGGAGTACGCCGCCGACTCGATCTCGACGCGCACTCCCCGTATGTGGGGCTTCCAGGCTTCCGGTTCCGCGCCCATCGTGCGCGGCGAGATCGTCAAGGACCCGTCGACGATCGCCACCGCGATTCGCATCGGCAACCCCGCGTCGTGGCAATTCGCCCTCGACGCGCGCGACGAGTCGGACGGCTTCATCGACGAGGTGACGGACCGTGAGATCCTGCGCGCCTACAAGCTGTTGGCGTCCCAGGAGGGTGTCTTCGTCGAGCCGGCGTCGGCCGCCTCGGTCGCCGGTCTGCTGAAGGCCGCCGAGCAGGGCAAGGTCGACAAGGGGCAGCGCATCGTCTGCACCGTCACCGGAAACGGCCTCAAGGACCCGGACTGGGCCGTCGCCGGCGCGCCGCAGCCGGTCACGGTCCCGGTCGACTCGGCCGCCGCGGCCGAGCGACTCGGTCTGGCCTGATCACGCCGGTCGCCGTTATCGCAGGCGGCAGGGCGGGCATATCCGTCCGGAAAACCCGCAACTCCGCATAGGGGGTGCACAGGGGGCTTACGACACGCATCGTGCGCCTCCTGTGCGCCCTATGTCGCCACAGAACCTTCCTTCGATAGGCTGTACCTAACCCGCCCCGCCGCATATGCCGCGGTGCTGCCGCAGAGCGGCCTTCGGGTAGTGCCTCATCACGTGGCAAGTCCTCAAAAGATCGCAGCTCAAGGAGAGTCATCGAGCGATGGCCGGTCCCGCGTTCCGCGCCGCCGCCGTCCGGGTGCGCGTCCCCGCCACCAGCGCCAACCTCGGCCCGGGCTTCGACGCCCTCGGGCTGTCGCTGGGTCTGTACGACGACGTCGTCGTGCGGGTGGCCGACACCGGACTGAACATCGACATCGCAGGTGAGGGCAGCGAGACGCTCCCGCGCGACGAGTCGCATCTGCTTGTACGTTCCCTGCGTACCGCCTTCGACCTGCTCGGCGGACAGCCGCGCGGGCTCGAAATCGTCTGCGCCAACCGCATTCCGCACGGCCGGGGCCTCGGTTCCTCGTCCGCCGCCATCTGCGCGGGCATCGTCGCCGCGCGCGCCGTGACGATAGGCGGGGACGCCCGTCTCGACGACAACGCCCTGCTGGAGCTCGCCACCGAGATCGAGGGCCACCCGGACAACGTCGCCGCCTGTCTGCTCGGCGGGTTCACGCTCTCCTGGATGGACGGCGGATCTGCGCGGGCGATCAGGATGGAGCCCGCCGGTTCCATCGTTCCGGTGGTTTTCGTACCGGGAAAGCCCGTCCTCACCGAGACCGCGCGCGGACTGCTCCCGCGCACCGTCCCGCACGTCGACGCGGCCGCCAACGCGGGCCGGGCCGCACTGCTCGTCGAGGCCCTGACCAGGCGCCCCGAGCTGCTGCTTCCCGCAACCGAGGACCGGCTCCACCAGGAGTACCGCGCGCCCGCCATGCCGGAGAGCGCCGCCCTGGTGGAACGCCTGCGCGCGGACGGTGTCCCGGCAATGATCTCCGGCGCGGGACCCACGGTCCTCGCGCTGGCCGATGAGAGTGCGGCGGACAAGGTCGCACGCCTTGCGGGAGAGGGCTGGGCGGCCAATCGTCTGGCGCTCGACGCGACCGGCGCGAGCGTGCTGCCGCTTGCGCCCTGACAGCTGGTAGCCGGATGAGAAGAGGGGGAATGTTTGTTGGATCCGGTAGTGTTAACCTCAAGTCTGCACCCGACCCCACCATGGCGAGGTGCTTTGTGTCCCCGTCCGGGACATCCATCCTTCCGGGAGCCTCCCAAACTGCTCTGTGTCTCGCATTGAGCAGCGCCGAGCACGCTCCGGAACCGGCGTGACCGAGCCGAGTGACACCGCACCTCAGTGGCACCTCACCGGGACTCGCCATCACCAGTGAATTCTTCCGCCGCGCGTTGGCGGACCACCGCCCCGGCACGGTCCACACACCAGAGGACCTCCGGACAGCACAACCGGTCGCCGAGCCAGACAGGCCGACGTCCGCTCCAGGGAAGGACCCTTCGTGAGCGACACCACCGATCTGATGGGCGTGACTGCCGACACGCCCGCCACGGACGCCTCTGCGGCGCCTGCCACCGGTGCTTCGGCCGGGTCCCGGCGGCGCCGCGGCACCGGCCTCGATGGCATGGTGCTGGCGGAACTGCAGCAGGTCGCATCCGGCCTCGGTATCAAGGGCACCGCGCGGATGCGCAAGAGCCAGCTGATCGAGGTCATCAAGGAGGCGCAGGCCGGGGGCGGTGCCCCCGCCAAGAGTGCCGCGCCGTCCGCGTCCGCCACGGACGCCGAGACCAAGCCCAAGCGACGCGCAACCTCGAAGGCCCGGACGGGCGAGGACACCGCAGCGAGCACGGACAAGGGCACCAAGGCGAGCAAGGCCGACAAGGCCGAGCAGACCGCAGGCGCCAAGGCCGAAGAGGCCACCGCCCAGCAGCAGATCGACATCCCGGGCCAGCCCGCGGGTGCCGACAAGGGCGAGCGTCGCGGCCGTCGCCGTGCCACCGCCGACGCGGGCAGCCCCGAGACGGTCACCGCCGAGGCGAAGAGCGAGCCGAAGAACGACGCCAAGAACGAGGCCAGGACGGACGGTTCGTCCGAGGCCAAGGGCGACGGCTCGGGTGACAACGCCGACGGCCGCCGTGAGCGCCGTGACCGCGACCGTCAGGGCCGTGGCCGCGACCGTGACCGCCGTGGCAACAAGGGCGACGACCAGCAGCAGGGGGGCAACCGCCAGCAGGGCGGCGGCCGTCAGGACCGCCAGGACCGTGGCGACCGCCAGGACCGTCAGCAGCGCGACCAGCGGGACAACGGCCCGCAGGACGACTTCGACGACGAGGCGGGTGGCCGTCGCGGCCGCCGTGGCCGCTACCGCGACCGCCGTGGCCGTCGTGGCCGCGACGAGTTCGGCGGCGCCAACGAGCCGCAGGTCGCCGACGACGACGTACTGATCCCCGTCGCGGGCATCCTGGACATCCTCGACAACTACGCGTTCATCCGGACCTCGGGTTACCTCCCGGGCCCGAACGACGTGTACGTGTCGCTCGCCCAGGTCCGCAAGAACGGCCTGCGCAAGGGTGACCACGTCACCGGCGCCGTCCGTCAGCCCAAGGACGGCGAGCGCCGCGAGAAGTTCAACGCGCTCGTCCGCCTCGACTCGGCCAACGGCATGGCGGCCGAATCCGGGCGCGGGCGACCGGAGTTCAACAAGCTGACGCCCCTTTACCCGCAGGACCGGCTCCGTCTGGAGACCGACCCGGGCGTGCTCACCACCCGCATCATCGACCTCGTGTCGCCGATCGGTAAGGGCCAGCGCGGTCTGATCGTGGCTCCGCCGAAGACCGGCAAGACCATGATCATGCAGGCGGTCGCGAACGCGATCACCACGAACAGCCCCGAGTGCCACCTGATGGTCGTCCTGGTCGACGAGCGTCCGGAAGAGGTCACCGACATGCAGCGGTCGGTGAAGGGCGAGGTCATCTCCTCGACCTTCGACCGTCCCGCCGAGGACCACACCACGGTCGCCGAGCTGGCCATCGAGCGCGCCAAGCGTCTCGTGGAGCTGGGTCACGACGTGGTCGTGCTCCTCGACTCGATCACCCGCCTGGGCCGTGCGTACAACCTGGCGGCCCCGGCCTCCGGCCGCATCCTGTCCGGTGGTGTCGACTCGACCGCGCTCTACCCGCCGAAGCGCTTCTTCGGTGCGGCGCGCAACATCGAGGACGGCGGCTCGCTGACCATCCTCGCCACCGCGCTCGTCGACACCGGTTCGCGCATGGACGAGGTGATCTTCGAGGAGTTCAAGGGCACCGGCAACATGGAGCTCAAGCTCGACCGGAAGCTCTCGGACAAGCGCATCTTCCCGGCGGTGGACGTCGACGCGTCCTCCACCCGCAAGGAAGAGATCCTCCTCAACGCGGAGGAGCTCGCGATCGTCTGGAAGCTGCGCCGGGTGCTGCACGCGCTCGACTCGCAGCAGGCCATCGAGCTGCTTCTCGACAAGATGAAGCAGACGAAGTCGAACGCCGAGTTCCTCATGCAGATCGCGAAGACGACCCCGACGCCGGGCAACGGCAACGACTAGTCCTCGTGTAGTCCTCGCGCGAATCGCGCACGCAAAGGGCCGCTCCCGTCATCCGGCGGGGGCGGCCCTTTGCGCTGAATGACCTTGGCCACACACCTAAGAGATTCTTACGGTCACGGGCAGTAGCCCCATGACGGAAAAAACCGCAGGTGAGAAGCTGGAAGGGCGGGGCGGGAGTGCACGATGCGTCACGAGCGCGCGCCGGGGCGCCCACAAAGCGCTGTGCAACCCTTCTTTCGGTTTCCACGTCTGACTAGTGACGACAGAACGCTGACTACTGACGACAAACCGTGCCTGACCCTGAAAGCAGGGGGTAACCGACCCGACGAGGACTGAGGAGCACATGACCGACGAGAGCGCACCCGCGGATACGGCACCGAAGCGCCCCAAGGGCGGTGGCGGTCGGCGTCGCAAGCCGCGCGACAAGCGCCGGAAGGTCCTCGTCGTCACCGCGTGGACCGCGGCATCGGTGGTCGTCCTCGGCGGTGCTGGCCTCGGCTTCGTGTACTTCAAGCTCAACGGCAACATCAAGGGCGTCGACATCAACGCGGCGCTCGGCACGGACCGCCCCGAGAACGTCGACAACGGCTCGCAGGACATCCTCGTCCTCGGCTCCGACTCCCGCTCCGGCGACAACGCCAAGTACGGCAAGGACGAGGGCGCCGCCCGCTCGGACACGGCGATGGTCGTGCACGTGAACAAGGGCCACAAGACGGCCAGCGTCGTCTCGATACCCCGCGACACCCTCATATCCCGCCCCGAGTGCAAGACGGACGACGGCGAGACGGATCCCGGTGGCCAGCGGCAGATGTTCAACACGGCGTACGAGGTCGGCGGCCCCGCCTGTGCCGTCAAGACCGTGGAGAAAATGTCCGGCATCCGGATGGATCACTATGTGGAAGTCGACTTCACGGGCTTCAAGAAGCTGATCAACACCCTCGGTGGCGTCGAGATCACCACCAAGAAGGCCATCCGCGACAAGGACAGCCATCTGAACCTCGACGCGGGCACGCACCAGCTCACCGGCGAGCAGGCCCTCGGCCTGGTCCGCACCCGGCACGGCGTGGGCGACGGCAGCGACCTCGGCCGCATCCAGCTGCAGCAGGCCTTCATCAAGGCCCTGATCCACCAGGTCAACGACGTCGGCGTCTTCAGCAACCCGAAGAAGCTCTACGACCTGGCGAACGACGCGACCAGCGCCATCACCACCGACTCGGACCTGAACGACGTCAAGAGCCTGGCGGGCTTCGCCGGCGGCCTCAAGGGCATCGGCGCGGGCGACATGAAGATGGTGACCCTGCCCATCCAGTACGACCCCGCCGACCCCAACCGCGTCCTTCCCCTGGAGAAGGCCGACCGGCAGGTCTGGGCGGCGCTCAAGGCCGACAAGCCGATCCCCAAGTCCGCCACCGAGAAGTCCGCGGGCGACAAGGGCGACGCGAGCGACGTCGTGACCAGCAACTAGCGGAGTTAGTAGCCCGCCGGGAATAGAACAGCTCCCACCCCGGTTTGGGCAGATGCGGCCGGTCCTGGCAGACTGGTACGTCGGCCCCGGTTCACGTACGAGCAATCCGCGCGTACGACCCGGCGCCCTCCCGAAACTAGGAGACACCTTGAAGCGCGAGATCCACCCCGAGTACGTCGAGACCCAGGTCAGCTGCACCTGTGGCGCCGAATTCACCACCCGCAGCACGATCTCCAGCGGCACCGTCCGCGCCGAGGTCTGCTCCGAGTGCCACCCGTTCTACACGGGCAAGCAGAAGATCCTCGACACCGGTGGCCGCGTGGCCCGCTTCGAGGCCCGCTTCGGCAAGGCTGCCGCCGCCAACAAGTAGCGAGCCACTGCGCCGGTCTTCGGCCGCCCCCGGGAGGGGGCGGTTGGGACCGGCGCTTTGCCGTCTGATCGCAGCAGCCATGCCGCGTCGCCATGTCGCGCAGAACCTTCGCGTAGAAAACTCAGGAGACCCCGATGTTCGAGGCGGTCGAGGAACTGATCGGCGAGCACGCCGATCTGGAGACAAAGCTCGCGGACCCCTCGGTCCACGCCGACCAGGCCAACGCGCGCAAGCTCAACAAGCGCTACGCCGAGCTGACCCCGATCGTCTCGACGTACCGCGCCTGGAAGCAGACCGGCGAGGACATCACGACGGCCCGTGAACTGGCCGCGGAGGACCCTGAGTTCGCCGCCGAGGTCAAGGACATGGAGAAGCAGCGCGAGGAGATCACCGAGAAGCTGCGGCTCCTCCTGGTGCCCCGGGACCCCAACGACGACAAGGACGTCATCCTCGAGGTCAAGGCGGGCGCGGGCGGCGACGAGTCGGCGCTCTTCGCCGGCGACCTCCTTCGCATGTACCTGCGGTACGCGGAGCGCGTCGGCTGGAAGACCGAGATCATCGACGCCACCGAGTCCGAGCTCGGCGGCTACAAGGACGTCCAGGTCGCCGTGAAGACCAAGGGCGGCAACGGCGCGACCGAGCCCGGCCAGGGTGTCTGGGCGCGCCTGAAGTACGAGGGCGGCGTGCACCGCGTGCAGCGCGTGCCCTCGACCGAGTCGCAGGGCCGGATCCACACCTCCGCGGCCGGCGTCCTGGTGACGCCCGAGGCCGAGGAGGTCGACGTGGAGATCCACGCCAACGACCTGCGCATCGACGTCTACCGCTCGTCGGGCCCCGGCGGCCAGTCGGTCAACACCACCGACTCCGCGGTGCGCATCACGCACCTGCCCACCGGCGTCGTGGCGTCCTGCCAGAACGAGAAGAGCCAGCTGCAGAACAAGGAGCAGGCGATGCGTATCCTGCGCTCCAGGCTCCTTGCCGCGGCTCAGGAGGAAGCGGAGAAGGAGGCGGCGGACGCCCGTCGCAGCCAGGTCCGCACCGTCGACCGCTCCGAGAAGATCCGGACGTACAACTTCCCGGAAAACCGGATCTCGGACCACCGCGTCGGCTTCAAGGCGTACAACTTGGACCAGGTGCTCGACGGAGACCTCGACGCGGTCATCCAGGCCTGCGTCGACGCGGACTCCGCAGCCAAGCTCGCGGCAGCCTGAGCCACGCCCGCACCCGCCCATCGCTCAGCTCAGCCCCGGAGGACCAGCGTGAACCTGCTGCTCGCGGAAGTGGCCCAGGCCACCCAGCGGCTGGCCGACGCCGGCGTGCCCTCGCCGCGCAACGACGCGGAGGAGCTCGCCGCCTTCGTGCACGGCGTGAAGCGGGGCGAGCTGCACTCCGTCAAGGACTCCGACTTCGACGCCCGCTACTGGGAGACGATCGCGCGCCGTGAGGCCCGTGAGCCGCTCCAGCACATCACCGGGCGCGCCTTCTTCCGCTATCTCGAACTGCAGGTGGGCCCCGGTGTCTTCGTGCCGCGCCCCGAGACCGAGTCGGTCGTCGGCTGGGCCATAGACGCCGTGCGCGCGATGGACGTGGTCGAGCCGCTCATCGTCGATCTGTGTACGGGCTCCGGTGCCATCGCCCTGGCCATGGCGCAGGAGGTCCCGCGCTCGCGTGTGCACGCCGTGGAGCTGTCCGAGGACGCCCTGAAGTGGACGCGCAAGAACGTCGAGGGGTCCAGGGTCAAGCTCTCCCAGGGCGATGCGCGCGACGCCCTGCCGGAGCTCGACGGCCAGGTCGACCTCCTCATCTCGAACCCGCCGTACATCCCGCTCACGGAGTGGGAGTACGTCGCTCCGGAAGCCCGGGACTACGACCCGGAACTGTCGCTCTTCTCCGGCGAGGACGGCCTCGACCTGATCCGCGGCATCGAGCGCACCGCACACCGCCTCCTGCGGCCCGGCGGAGTCGTCGTCATCGAGCACGCCGACACCCAGGGCGGCCAGGTGCCGTGGATCTTCACCGAGGAGCGGGGCTGGGCCGACGCGGCCGACCACCCCGACCTCAACAACCGGCCGAGGTTCGCGACCGCCCGCAAGGCGATGCCGTGAGCACACCCACTTCAAGCCAGCAGTACGTGTACGAGGAGGCCAGCTAGATGGCACGGCGATACGACACCAATGACGCGACCGACCGTACGACCGGTCTGCGCGAGGCCGCGTCGGCCGTCCGCCGTGGCGAGCTGGTCGTCCTGCCCACCGACACCGTCTACGGCATCGGTGCCGACGCCTTCACGCCGGAGGCATGCGCCGACCTGCTCGACGCCAAGGGCCGTGGCCGCAATATGCCCACTCCTGTCCTCATCGGCTCCCCGAACACGCTGCACGGCCTGGTCACCGACTTCTCCGAGTCGGCCTGGGAGCTCGTCGACGCCTTCTGGCCCGGTGCGCTGACCCTGGTCGCCAAGCAGCAGCCCTCGCTCCAGTGGGACCTCGGGGACACCCGTGGGACCGTCGCGATCCGGATGCCGCTGCACCCCGTCGCCATCGAACTGCTCACCGAGGTCGGCCCCATGGCGGTCTCGTCGGCGAACCTCACCGGGCACCCCGCCCCGGAGGACTGTGACGCCGCGCAGGAGATGCTCGGCGACTCCGTCTCCGTGTACCTGGACGGCGGCCCGACGCCGGGCATCGTCCCCTCCTCGATCGTGGACGTCACCGGGAAGGTGCCGGTACTGCTGCGCGCGGGTGCCCTGGACGCGGAGGAGCTCCGCAAGGTGGTACCCGACCTCGAGGTGGCGAATTGACAGCCCCTGAGACGGGGCGTGGCATAGCGGCTTATCCCGGTTCGTTCCGCATCCTCCACGTCAGCACCGGCAATGTGTGCCGCTCGCCCATCACCGAGCGGCTGACCAGGCATGCCCTGGCCGACCGCCTGGGTGATCCCTTCACCGGCGGCCTGATCGTGGAGAGCGCGGGCACGTGGGGGCACGAGGGCGCCCCCATGGAGACCAACGCCGAGGCGGTGCTCGCGGACTTCGGAGCGGACGCCTCCGGCTTCAAAGGGCGCGAACTCCTCGACGAGCACGTCATCCGTGCGGACCTCGTCCTGACGGCGACCCGGGACCACCGGGCGCAGGTCATCTCGATGGGCCACTCGGCGGGTCTTCGCACGTTCACCCTCAAGGAGTTCACGCGGCTCGTGCGGGCCATAGACCCGGCGACGCTGCCTGATGTCGACGGGGGCGTCGTCGAGCGGGCCAGGGCCCTGGTGAGGGCCGCCGCGGCGCTGCGTGGCTGGCTCCTGGCGCCCACGGCAGAGGCGGACGAGGTGTACGACCCCTACGGGGCGCCGCTGCCCTTCTTCCGCTCGGTGGGCGACGAGATCAACGAAGCGCTGGATCCGGTGGTGACGGCGCTGACGGGCGTGCGGGCCAAGGCGTAAACCTTTCTCTTCGTGTCGCCTCGCATCTCGCGGAAAGATCGGGCCGACGCCGCGCGGGCACCGTGTGGCAGGCCTACATTGGAGGGACCCTCACCCCTCGCGAGGCCCGGAGCCCAAGATGCCGGTCAGCACCGCACCCACCGCCGCCGCGACGGCGCCCGCTGACTTCGCCGCGCTCCGCGGCGCGGACCCCCAGATGGCGGAGGTCCTCCTGGCCGAGCAGGACCGCCAGGCGTCGTCCCTCCAGCTCATCGCCGCCGAGAACTTCACCTCACCGGCGGTCCTGGCGGCCCTGGGCTCGCCGCTGGCCAACAAGTACGCCGAGGGCTACCCCGGCGCCCGCCACCACGGCGGCTGCGAGCTGGTGGACGTCGCCGAGCGCATCGCCATCGACCGCGCCAAGGCGCTCTTCGGCGCCGAGCACGCCAATGTGCAGCCGCACTCCGGCTCCTCCGCGGTCCTGGCCGCGTACGCCGCCCTGCTGCGCCCCGGCGACACGGTCCTGGCCATGGGCCTGCCGTACGGCGGCCACCTCACGCACGGCTCGCCCGCGAACTTCTCGGGGCGCTGGTTCGACTTCGTGGGCTACGGCGTCGACCCGGAGAGCGGCCTCATCGACTACGACCAGGTCCGCGTCCTGGCCCGCTCGCACCGGCCGAAGGCGATCGTCTGCGGCTCCATCGCCTACCCCCGGCACATCGACTACGCGGCCTTCCGCGACATCGCCGACGACGTGGGGGCGTACCTCATAGCCGACGCGGCCCACCCGATCGGCCTGGTCGCCGGGGGAGCGGCCCCCAACCCCGTGCCGTACGCCGACGTCGTCTGCGCCACGACCCACAAGGTGCTCCGCGGCCCGCGCGGCGGCCTGATCCTGTGCGGGGCCGAGCTCGCGTCACGCATCGACCGGGCCGTGTTCCCCTTCACGCAGGGCGGTGCGCAGATGCACACGATCGCCGCCAAGGCGGTCGCGTTCGGCGAGGCGGAGACCCCGGCCTTCACCGCGTACGCCCATCAGGTCGTCGCCAACGCCCGCATCCTCGCCCAGGCCCTGGCCGCCGCGGGCTGCGCGATCACCACCGGCGGCACCGACACGCATCTGATCCTGGCCGACACCACGCCCCTGGGCATCGACGCGCACACCGCCCGCGGCCGACTCGCCGCCTGCGGCCTGGTCCTCGACACGTGCGCCCTGCCCTACGCCGACGGGCGCGGACTGCGGCTCGGCACCGCGGCCGTGACCACGCAGGGCATGGGGGACGCGGAGATGATGCGGATCGCGGGGCTCTTCGCCGACGCGGTGGGTGAGCAGTCCAAGGAGGCGAACGACTCGAAAGTACGAGAGGAAGTGCGTGAACTGGTGGGCAGATTTCCGCCGTATCCGGACTAGGTCGGGGCAGACGCGTCAGGGGAAGGCGCGTACTCGTGCAACCATCGTCGCTACCCGGAAGTCCCCAACCGTATGCACGCAGAGCTAGGGTGTGGGGCTGAGATGGCCAGCGATACCTGTGGGGAAGCCCGTGCGTGAATACCTGCTGACGCTCTGCATCACGGCCGCGGTGACTTACTTGCTGACCGGCCCGGTGCGGAAGTTCGCGATCGTGGCCGGCGCCATGCCGGAGATCCGCGCCCGCGACGTGCACCGGGAGCCAACGCCCCGGCTCGGCGGTATCGCGATGTTCTTCGGGCTGTGCGCCGGTCTCCTTGTCGCCGACCACCTGCCGAACCTGAACGACGTCTTCGAGCGGTCCAACGAACCGCGCGCCCTGCTCTCCGGTGCCGCGCTGATCTGGCTGATCGGCGTCCTTGACGACAAGTTCGAGATCGACGCCCTGATCAAGCTGGGCGGCCAGATGATCGCCGCGGGCGTCATGGTCCTCCAGGGCCTGACGATCCTGTGGATCCCGGTCCCGGGCTACGGCATGGTCCTCCTGGACCAGGGCCAGGGCACGCTCCTGACGGTCGCGCTCGTCGTGATCACCATCAACGCGGTGAACTTCGTGGACGGCCTCGACGGCCTCGCCGCGGGCATGGTGTGCATCGCGGCCACGGCGTTCTTCCTGTACGCCTACCGCCTCTGGTACGGCTACGGCATCGAGGCCGCGGCCCCCGCGACGCTCTTCGCCGCGATCCTGATCGGCATGTGCCTGGGCTTCCTGCCGCACAACATCCATCCCGCCCGGATCTTCATGGGGGACTCGGGCTCGATGCTGATCGGTCTGGTCCTCGCGGCGGGTGCGATCTCCGCCACAGGGCAGATCGACGGCGACGCCCTGAAGCTGAACTTCGGCGGCACCCGCGATGCCACGCACGCGATGCTCCCGGTCTTCATCCCGCTCCTGATGCCGCTGACGATCATCGCGATCCCGTTCGCCGACCTGGTCCTCGCGATCGTCCGGCGTACGTGGAACGGCAAGTCGCCGTTCGCCGCCGACCGCGGACACCTCCACCACCGCCTCCTGGAGATCGGCCACTCCCACAGCCGTGCAGTGCTGATCATGTACTTCTGGTCGGCCCTGATCGGCTTCGGGACGGTGGCCTACTCGGTCCACTCGGCCAGCATGTGGATCTTGTTCGCGATCGTCGCCCTGAGCGCGGTGGGCCTCGTGCTGCTCCTGCTGCCGCGGTTCACCCCGCACATCCCGCGCTGGGCCGAGTCCTTCGTGCCGCCGCGCTACCGGCGGCGCAAGGGAGCGGCCTCGACCGCCCCCGCGGCCGACGGGGCGGATGCGACGGACGAGACGGGAGCGGAAGCAGAGGACCGTCCTCCGGTCGGGTCAGGCGTCAACGGGGCGACGGCCGTTGGCACCCGCTCGCGCTTCGAGGATCGGCACAAGGCCGAGTCGTCGAGCTGACGCCTGCGTCAAACTCGCCCAATACCAGACAAGTTGCCGCGCTGCGTGCACAGACGCGCGGGTTAACTCTCATGTGTGACAGCGAGCACACCTAGCAGGTAAAGACCTCATCAAATAGTTTGTGATACCGTTCACGAAACCAGGGGATAGAGCCGAAGGACCGTAGTGCGACGGTCCATTGGCCCGAGGGACACTCTCGACCCCGGACTACGCTCGTCCATGACGACACCCTGCCCCCATCAGTAAGCGGAGCGCCGCCATGCCGTCTCAAGACACCCGAACTCTCCTTCAGTCCGCCGTACCCACTGCTGCCGCCGGTGCGATCACCGCTGCGGTCAGTGCCGTGGTCGCGGGCGGCAAGGGAGCGCTCGGTGCGGTCGTCGGCACACTGGTGGTCATCGCCTTCATGGGGCTCGGGATGTTCGTACTCCAGCGCACGGCGAAATCGCTTCCGCAGTTGTTCCAGGCGATGGGGCTGATGCTCTACGTCGCCCAACTCCTGCTGCTTCTTGTCTTCGTGGCTCTCTTCAAGGACACCACGTTGTTCAACCCCAAGGCATTCGCCGTGGGTCTTGTGGTCGCGACCGTCGTGTGGATGGCGTCGCAGGCCCGCGCGTTCATGAAGGCCAAGATCCTTTACGTTGAACCCGACTCCGAGCAGAAGGACAAGCCGGAGAAGTCGGGGTCCTCGACGTGAAGGGTAGGGCCGGGATAAATGCGCGTTCGAGATGCTGCTATCGTCCGGTGCCAACTGCGGCACTGCTGGCGCGGGCATCTGAGCTGACGCCTGCACGATCGCGAGGCTCGATGCCTGAACGCCGCGCCCACATCCGAAACACCAGTCTGGTGCCGAATCGCGGCTGCGCGCCGCGCCGACACGACAACGAGGTTGCCGTACCTATGCGTCACGCCGAAGGAGCCCGCGGTGAGTGCTGACCAAACTGAGCTCGCCTTTGACTGGAGCTGTCGGATCATGTCCGACAACGGCTGTGGCTTCCCGGCTCCGGGCCTGCACTCGTTCCTCTTCAAGCCGATCTTCGAGGTCGGCGGGTTCGAGTTCAACAAGGTCATGCTGCTCGCCCTGCTGACGACCCTCGTCGTGGTCAGCTTCTTCTACATGGCGTTCGGCAAGTCCAAGGTCGTCCCGGGCAAGCTGCAGATGATCGGTGAGGCCGGCTACGACTTCGTACGCCGCGGCATCGTCTACGAGACGATGGGCAAGAAGGAGGGCGAGAAGTACGTCCCCCTGATGGTCTCGATGTTCTTCTTCATCTGGATCATGAACATCTGGTCCGTGATCCCGCTGACCCAGTTCCCGGTCTCGTCGGTCATCGCGTACCCGATCGTGCTCGCGGCCATCGTGTACTTCATCTGGGTGCCGCTCACCTTTAAGCGCCACGGATTCGTCGGCGGCTGGAAGAACATCACCGGCTACGACAACTCGCTCGGCCCGATCAAGTGGCTCGTGTCGTTCATCGAGTTCTTCTCGAACCTGCTTGTGCGGCCGTTCACGCACGCCGTGCGACTCTTCGCCAACATGTTCGCCGGTCACCTGATGCTGGTGATGTTCACCGTCGCCTCCTGGTACCTGCTGAACAGCTGGATGATCCCGGCCGCCGGTGTCTCGTTCGTGATGACCATCGTCATGATCCTCTTCGAACTTTTCGTGCAGGCGGTCCAGGCGTACGTCTTCGTGCTCCTCTCCGCCACCTACATTCAGGGCGCTCTCGCCAAGCACCACTGAGTGCCCCCCCGGCTCAAGTAGCCCCCCAGATCGCCCGGTGGCCAACCCCCACCGGTCCTTGAAAGAGAAGGAAGTAACGGCATGTCCGCGACCCTCGAACTCGCCGCAGGCGTCTCCGGCTCCCTCGGCTCCATCGGCTACGGCCTCGCCGCGATCGGCCCCGGCATCGGCGTCGGCATCGTCTTCGGTAACGGCACCCAGGCCCTGGCCCGTCAGCCCGAGGCTGCCGGTCTGATCCGCGCCAACCAGATCCTCGGCTTCGCCTTCTGTGAGGCGCTCGCCCTCATCGGCATCGTCATGCCGTTCGTGTTCGGTAAGTAATCACTGCTTACTGACACTTTTCGACGAAAGGCACTGATGTGATCGCCAACCTGGTTCAGCTGGCGGCCGAGGAAGAGCAGAATCCGCTCGTCCCGCCGGGTCCTGAGCTGCTCGTCGGCGCCATCGCCTTCGCCATCGTCTTCTTCTTCTTCTGGAAGAAGCTCCTCCCGAACATCAACAAGGTTCTGGAAGAGCGCCGGGAGGCGATCGAGGGCGGTATCGAGAAGGCCGAGGCCGCTCAGACCGAGGCCCAGAGCGTTCTTGAGCAGTACAAGGCTCAGCTCGCCGAGGCACGGCACGAGGCCGCGCGTCTGCGCCAGGAGGCGCAGGAGCAGGGCGCCACGCTCATCGCCGAGATGCGCGCCGAAGGCCAGCGGCAGCGCGAGGAGATCGTCGCCGCAGGTCACACGCAGCTCGCTGCCGACCGCAAGGCCGCCGCGCAGTCGCTGCGCCAGGACGTGGGCCAGCTGGCCACCGACCTGGCCGGCAAGCTCGTCGGCGAGTCCCTCGAGGACTCCGCACGGCAGAGCCGCACCATCGACCGTTTCCTCGACGAGCTCGAGGAGAAGGCCGAGGCGGCTCGATGACAGCGCACGGAGCCAGCCGCGAGGCCCTCGCGGCCGCGCGCGAGCGTCTCGACGCGCTGACCGACAACACCTCGGTGGACGTGCGGCAGCTCACGGACGAGCTGGCCCAGGTCACCGCGCTGTTCAACCGCGAGGTCTCGCTGCGCCGGGTCCTGACCGACCCGTCGCAGTCCGGTGAGGCCAAGGCCGAGCTCGCCGGGCGGCTGCTCGGCGGGCAGGTGGGCGGCGAGACCGCCGACCTGGTGGCCGGCCTGGTCCGCTCGCGCTGGTCGCAGTCGCGTGACCTGGTGGACGCCCTCGAGGAGCTCACCAACCTCGCCGAGCTGACCGGCGCGCAGAAGGCCGGCGCGCTGGACGACGTCGAGGACGAGCTGTTCCGGTTCGGCCGGATCGTCTCGTCGGACACCGGTCTCCGGGCCGCGCTGACCGACCGCGCCGCCTCAGGTGCGGCCAAGAGCGAGCTGCTGCGCAGCCTGCTCGGTGGCCGGGCCAACGCGGTGACGGAGCGGCTGGTCGAGCGCCTTGTGACCGCGCCCCGTGGACGTAGCCTGGAATCGGGACTCGAGTCCCTGTCCAAGCTGGCCGCGGACCGCCGTGACCGGATGGTCGCCGTCGTCACTTCGGCTGTGCCCCTCTCGGACCAGCAGAAGCAGCGCCTCGGTGCCGCCCTCGCGAAGGTCTACGGCCGCCAGATGCACCTGAACCTCGACGTGGACCCCGAGGTCCTCGGCGGGATCACGGTGCAGGTCGGCGACGAGATCATCAACGGCAGCATCGCGGACCGACTCGAGGACGCGCACCGCCGCATGGCGAGCTAGTACTCACGCAAAACGTTGTAATTACGGCCCTAGTTGGGCCGTGCAGAGGATTCACCTCTTACTTGGGGGGAGTCCCCAGACCCCCAAAGTGAAACTTCGGGCCCAACAAGGAGAGCAGGGAACCCAGATGGCGGAGCTCACGATCCGGCCGGAGGAGATCCGGGACGCACTGGAGAACTTTGTCCAGGCGTACAAGCCGGACGCGGCCTCGCGCGAGGAGGTCGGTTCGGTCACCGTTGCCGGTGACGGTATCGCGAAGGTCGAGGGCCTCCCCTCGGCCATGGCCAACGAGCTGCTGAAGTTCGAGGACGGCACCCTCGGTCTCGCCCTCAACCTTGAGGAGCGCGAGATCGGCGCCGTCGTACTCGGCGAGTTCAGCGGCATCGAAGAGGGCCAGCCGGTCACCCGTACCGGCGAGGTCCTGTCCGTCGCGGTGGGCGAGGGCTACCTCGGCCGCGTCGTCGACCCGCTCGGCGCCCCGATCGACGGACTCGGCGAGATCGAGACGTCCGGACGCCGCGCCCTCGAGCTGCAGGCCCCCACGGTCATGGACCGCAAGTCGGTCCACGAGCCGATGGAGACCGGCTACAAGGCCGTCGACGCGATGACCCCGATCGGCCGTGGCCAGCGTCAGCTGATCATCGGCGACCGCCAGACCGGCAAGACCGCCCTGGCCGTCGACACGATCATCAACCAGCGCGACAACTGGCGCTCGGGCGACGTGAACAAGCAGGTGCGCTGCATCTACGTCGCCGTCGGTCAGAAGGGTTCCACCATCGCCTCCGTGCGCGGTGCCCTCGAAGAGGCCGGCGCGCTCGAGTACACGACCATCGTCGCCGCCCCGGCGTCCGACCCGGCGGGCTTCAAGTACCTGGCGCCCTACACCGGTTCGGCCATCGGCCAGCAGTGGATGTACGAGGGCAAGCACGTCCTCATCATCTTCGACGACCTCTCGAAGCAGGCCGACGCCTACCGCGCCGTGTCCCTGCTGCTCCGCCGCCCGCCGGGGCGCGAGGCCTACCCGGGTGACGTCTTCTACCTGCACTCGCGTCTGCTCGAGCGCTGCGCGAAGCTCTCGGACGAGATGGGCAAGGGCTCGATGACGGGTCTGCCGATCGTCGAGACCAAGGCGAACGACGTGTCGGCGTTCATTCCGACCAACGTCATCTCCATCACCGACGGTCAGTGCTTCCTGGAGTCCGACCTGTTCAACGCCGGTCAGCGTCCGGCCCTGAACGTCGGTATCTCGGTCTCCCGTGTCGGTGGCTCCGCCCAGCACAAGGCGATCCGTCAGGTCTCGGGCCGTCTGCGCGTGGACCTCGCCCAGTACCGCGAGCTGGAGGCGTTCGCCGCCTTCGGTTCCGACCTGGACGCCGCCTCGAAGGCCTCCCTCGAGCGCGGTCAGCGGATGGTCGAGCTGCTCAAGCAGGCTCAGTACCAGCCGATGGCCACCGAGGACCAGGTCATCTCCATCTGGGCCGGCACCACGGGCCGCATGGACGAGGTACCGGTCGTCGACATCCGGCGTTTCGAGCGCGAGCTGCTCGACTACCTGCACCGCAAGGAGCAGGGCCTGATGACCTCCATCAAGGAGGGCGGCAAGATGTCCGACGACACGATCACGGCCATCACCGACGCCGTCGCCGAGTTCAAGAAGCAGTTCGAGACCTCGGACGGCAAGCTGCTCGGCGAGGACGCTCCGGCTGCCGTCGACGCGTCCAAGTGACGACGGAAGGGACCTGACTCATGGGAGCCCAGCTCCGGGTCTACAAGCGTCGCATCAAATCCGTCACCGCGACCAAGAAGATCACCAAGGCGATGGAGATGATCGCCGCCTCGCGTGTCGTCAAGGCACAGCGCAAGGTGACCGCCTCCACTCCGTACGCGACCGAGCTGACCCGCGCGGTCACCGCGGTGGCCACGGGTGCGAACGACAAGCACCCGCTGACCACCGAGGCCGAGGCTCCGACCCGGGCCGCTGTCCTGCTCCTCTCGAGCGACCGCGGCCTGGCCGGCGCCTTCAACTCCAACGCCATCAAGGGTGCGGAGAAGCTCACCAAGAAGTTGCAGGACGAGGGCAAGGAGGTCGACACGTACATCGTCGGCCGCCGTGGCATCGCGCACTACAACTTCCGTGAGCGGAAGATCTCCGGGCAGTGGACGGGCTTCACCGATGCCCCTTCCTACGCGGACGCCAAGACGATCGCGGCCCCCCTGATCGAGGCCATCGAGACGGAGACGGCGGAGGGCGGCGTGGATGAACTCCACATCGTCTACACCGAGTTCATCTCGATGATGACGCAGGAAGCAACCGGTGACCGGCTGCTCCCGCTCAGCCTCGACAAGGTCGCGGAGGAGGCGGGCACGACGGACGAGGCCCGCCCGCTGTACGACTTCGAGCCGTCGGCGGAGGACGTCCTTGACGCCCTTCTGCCGCGCTACGTCGAGAGCCGTATCTACAACGCGCTGCTCCAGTCGGCTGCTTCCAAGCACGCCGCCACGCGCCGCGCGATGAAGTCGGCGACCGACAACGCGGGTGACCTGATCAACGCTCTCACCCGTTCTGCCAACGCGGCCCGCCAGGCCGAAATCACCCAGGAAATCAGCGAGATCGTCGGTGGCTCCAGTGCCCTGGCCGACGCTTCTGCGGGGAGTGACAAGTAATGACGACCACTGTTGATACGGCCGTTGCCACGGGCCGCGTCGCCCGGGTGATCGGCCCGGTCGTCGACGTGGAGTTCCCCGTCGACGCGATGCCGGAGATCTACAACGCCCTTCACGTCGAGGTGGCCGACCCGGCCAAGGACGGCGAGAAGAAGACGCTGACGCTCGAGGTTGCCCAGCACCTCGGCGACGGCATCGTCCGCGCCATCTCGATGCAGCCCACCGACGGTCTGGTCCGCCAGGCCGCGGTGACCGACACGGGCTCGGGCATCACCGTGCCCGTCGGTGACATCACCAAGGGCAAGGTGTTCAACACCCTCGGTGCGATCCTGAACCACCCCGAGGCCGAGGCCGACGTCACCGAGCGCTGGCCCATCCACCGCAAGGCCCCGGCCTTCGACCAGCTCGAGTCCAAGACCGAGATGTTCGAGACCGGCCTGAAGGTCGTCGACCTTCTCACCCCGTACGTCAAGGGTGGAAAGATCGGTCTGTTCGGTGGAGCGGGCGTCGGCAAGACCGTCCTCATCCAGGAAATGATCATGCGTGTGGCCAAGCTGCACGAGGGCGTTTCCGTGTTCGCCGGTGTCGGCGAGCGCACGCGTGAGGGCAACGACCTCATCGACGAGATGGAAGAGTCGGGCGTTCTGGACAAGACCGCCCTGGTCTTCGGCCAGATGGACGAGCCGCCGGGCACGCGTCTGCGTGTCGCCCTGGCCGGTCTGACCATGGCGGAGTACTTCCGCGATGTGCAGAAGCAGGACGTGCTGTTCTTCATCGACAACATCTTCCGCTTCACGCAGGCCGGTTCCGAGGTCTCGACGCTGCTCGGCCGTATGCCCTCCGCGGTGGGCTACCAGCCGAACCTCGCCGACGAGATGGGTCTCCTCCAGGAGCGCATCACCTCGACGCGTGGTCACTCGATCACCTCGATGCAGGCGATCTACGTCCCCGCGGACGACCTCACCGACCCGGCCCCGGCCACGACCTTCGCGCACCTCGACGCGACGACCGTGCTGTCGCGTCCGATCTCGGAGAAGGGCATCTACCCGGCGGTGGACCCGCTGGACTCGACGTCCCGCATCCTGGACCCGCGCTACATCGCGCAGGACCACTACGACGCCGCCATGCGCGTCAAGGGAATCCTGCAGAAGTACAAGGACCTCCAGGACATCATCGCGATCCTCGGCATCGACGAGCTCAGCGAAGAGGACAAGCTGGTCGTTCAGCGCGCCCGTCGCGTCGAGCGCTTCCTGTCGCAGAACACCCACGCCGCCAAGCAGTTCACCGGCCTGGACGGTTCGGACGTGCCGCTCGACGAGTCGATCGCCGCGTTCAACTCGATCATCGACGGTGAGTACGACCACTTCCCCGAGCAGGCGTTCTTCATGTGCGGTGGCATCGAGGACCTGAAGGCGAAGGCCAAGGAGCTCGGCGTCTCCTGAGTCCGTGACTCACGGGAGGGGTGGGCGAGTCCCGCCCCTCCCGATACGCCCACTAGAATTTGACCCAACACCCGGCGGAGCCGCCGGGTGGTGACCCGAGGAGCCACCCTTGGCTGCTGAGCTGCATGTCGAGCTGGTCGCCGCGGACCGCAGTGTCTGGTCCGGCGAGGCCACCCTGGTCGTCGCGCGCACCACGTCCGGCGACATCGGCGTCATGCCCGGTCACCAGCCGCTTCTGGGTGTGCTGGAGTCGGGCCCTGTGACCATTCGTACGAGCGACGGCAACACTGTCGTCGCCGCCGTCCACGGAGGATTCGTCTCCTTCGCGGACAACAAGCTGTCACTGCTTGCTGAGATCGTCGAGCTGTCGGACGAGATCGATGTCCAGCGTGCGGAGCGGGCGCTCGAGCGCGCGAAGTCGGAGGCCGACGCCTCCGCCGAGCGTCGTGCGGACGTCCGACTGCGGGCGGTGTCGTCGCGCTGAAACCAGCGTGTCGGCGTTGACGTGACTCAGCCGCGGCCAGGTCCGGAGCAATCCGGACCGGGTCGCGGCTGAGGCAATGCGGGTGCAATTCTGTTGGTCCGTTTCGAACAGGCGAGGAGGTCGGTGCCGATGATCCTCACTCTGCTCGTGTGCGGACTCGTATTGGTCGCGCTGGTGTTGGTGGGGCTCTTCGTCTTCGGACTGCGGCGCCGGCTCATCCAGCGGTCCGGCGGCACCTTCGACTGCAGCCTGCGCTGGGACGCCCCGGAGAAGGGCGACACCTCCGGCAAGGGCTGGGGCTACGGGGTCGCCCGCTACAACGGCGACCGGATCGAGTGGTACCGCGTCTTCTCGTACGCTCCCCGGCCGCGCCGGACCCTGGAGCGCTCGGCCATCGAGGTCGTCGACCGCCGTGCTCCGGACGGCGAGGAGGAGCTCGCGCTGCTCTCGGACGCGATCGTGCTCGGCTGTCTGCACCGCGGCGTCCGCCTTGAGCTGGCGATGGGCGAGGACGCGCTCACCGGTTTCCTGGCCTGGCTTGAGGCGGCGCCTCCCGGCCAGCGGGTGAACGTGGCGTAGAGGTACGCGCCCGAGGGGGCGCGGGGCTGTGACATGTGCGGCTCCGCCGCGTGGGCGCGACCAGCCACGTACGGCCCGCGGACCCTGACAACGAGAAGCCGGGAAGACAAGGGGCGTTCTTGTCTTCCCGGCTTCGTCCATGGAGGGACGGCCCCCGCTACTTCAGGCCGTCATTGATGGCGCTCACCAACTCGCCGTTGGTGGTGTCACCGCTGAACTCCCAGAAGAAGGCGCCTCCCAGGCCCTGCTGCTTCGACCAGGCCATCTTGCTCTTGACCGTCGCCGGGGTGTCGTACGACCACCAGTTGTTGCCGCAGTGGGCGTAGGCCGTACCGGCGATGGTGCCGTTGGACGGGCAGCTGTTCTTGAGGACCTTGTAGTCCTCGATGCCCGCCTCATACGTCCCGGGCGCCGCGCCCGTGGCCGTGCCGCCCGGTTCCTTCTGTGTGACGCCCGTCCAGCCGCGGCCGTAGAAGCCGATGCCGAGCAGGAGCTTGGCGGCGGGGACGCCCTTCGCCTTCAGCTTCGAGATCGCGTCGGCGGAGTTGAAGCCGTCCTGCGGGATGCCGGCGTAGGAGGTGAGCGGGGAGTGCGGGGCCGTGGGGCCCTTGGCCGCCCAGGCGCCGAAGAAGTCGTACGTCATCACGTTGTACCAGTCGGCGTACTGCGACGCGCCGCCGTAGTCGGCCGCGTCGATCTTGCCGCCGCTGGAGCCGTCGGCGGTGATCGCGGCGGTGACCAGGGCGTCCTTGCCGAACTCGGTGCGGAACGCCTGCATCATGTTCTTCATCGATGCGGGGCCGCTGGTGTCGCAGGTCAGGCCGCAGGCGTTGGGGTACTCCCAGTCCAGGTCGATGCCGTCGAAGACGTCGGCCCAGCGCGGGTCCTCCACGAGGTCGTGGCAGGACTTGGCGAAGGCGGCCGGGTTCTTCATCGCGTCGGTGAAGCCGCCGGACCAGGTCCAGCCGCCGAAGGACCACAGGACCTTCAGGTTCGGGTGCTTGGCCTTGAGCTTGCGCAGCTGGTTGAAGTTGCCGCGCAGGGGCTGGTCCCAGGTGTCGGCCTTGCCGTCGACGGACTGGTCGGCGGTGTAGGCCTTGTCGTAGTCGGCGTAGGCGTCGCCGATCGTGCACTTGCCGCCCTGGACGTTGCCGAAGGCGTAGTTGATGTGCGTGATCTTGGAGGCGGAGGCCGAGGTGTCGATGTTCTTCACGTGGTAGTTGCGGCCGTAGACGCCCCACTGGGTGAAGTAGCCGAGCTTGACCTTGTCACCGGGCCCTGGACCCGGGTCGCCGCCGCCCGTCGTGTGCACCTTGACGGCGCCGGACGCCGGTCCTGTCTGGTCCGCGGTGTCGCGGGCCTGGACCGTGTACGAGTAGTCGGTGCCCGCGGTCAGGCCGCTGTCGGCGTACGAGGTCCCGGTGACCGTCGCGACCTTGGAGCCGTCGCGCAGGACGTCGTAGTTCTTGACGCCCTTGTCGTCGGTGGCCGCGCTCCAGGCGATCTTCACCGAGGTGTTGGTGATGTCGGACGCGGTGGGGGTGCCCGGTGCCGAGGGAGGGTTGTCGCCGGGGACGCTGCCGCCGTCACAACTGCCGCCGTTGAGCGTGCAGTTGGAGGGTGAGCCGGGGCCCGAGCCGTTGAAGCCGAAGGAGACAGAGGCGCCGGGGGCGAGCGTCCCGTTCCAGCCGAGGTTCTTGGCGGTCCAGCGGTTGCCGGAGTTGGTGACGGTGGCGTCCCAGGCGGAGGTCACCTTGGTGCCGGTGGGGAAGTCCCACGCGACGTTCCAGGAGCTGATGGAGGTGGTGCCGGTGTTCTTGACGGTCCACTTGCCCTCGAAGCCGCTGCCCCAGTCCTGGGTCTTGGCGTACGTGGCGGTGGCCGCGGGGGCGGCTTCCGGTGCGGCTTCGGCGGGGGCGCCGAGCGCGACCAGGGTGGCGAGCGGGAGCAGCAGGGTGGTGAGGCCTGCCACGGCTCTGTGTCTGAAGCGCAAGGTGCGCAAGGTGTGCTCCTCGGGTGAGATCCGGGGGGTCATAGGGGTGGATCCCTGCGCCGCCCGTGAGCACGTGGAACACGTGGGGGAGTGCTCACCGCAGTGCGGTGAGAATAGAAAGGTCTGGACCAGCGGTCAAGAGGTCTGAACCATTGGCCGGATTGCGTCGGTCCGGCCCGCGATCTCGCGACTTATACGCCCAACTCCTGCGCCAGGACGGCGGCTTGGACTCTGCTGCGCAGCTCCAGCTTGCCGAGCAACCGGCTGACGTGGGTCTTCACCGTCGCCTCCGCCATGTCCAGACGGCCCGCGATCTCCGCGTTCGAGAGTCCTTCGCCGAGGCACGCGAGCACCTCGCGCTCGCGGCGGGTGAGGGTGTCGAGGATGGCGGGATCGGGTCCGTTCTCGCGGCGCGCGGGCCGCGTGTTCTTCGGGGCCGCGAACTCGGCGATGAGCCGCCGTGTGACGGCAGGGGCGATCAGGCCCTCGCCGCGGCCGACCGCACGGACCGCCTCCAGGAGGTCCTTGGCCTCGGTGTTCTTCAGGAGGAACCCGGAGGCGCCCGCGCGCAGCGCCCCGAAGACGTACTCGTCGAGGTCGAAGGTGGTCAGGACGAGCACGTCCGAGAGCTCTTCGGCGACGACCTGACGCGTCGCCGACACCCCGTCGAGGCGCGGCATCTGGATGTCCATGAGCACCAGATCGGGCCGCAGTTCACGGGCGAGGGCGACCGCCTCCTCGCCGTCCGACGCCTCGCCGACCACCTCTATGTCGGGCGCGCTGCGCAGGATCAGGACGAGTCCCGCCCGTACGGCGGACTGGTCCTCGGCGACGAGCACTCGGATCATTCGGTCACTCCTTCGTCTGCGGGATCGAGGTCTGAGGGGTCGACGGGCAGGGTCGCGTACACGCTCCACACCTTCTCGTCGCCGGGGGCGGCGCTGCTCTCGGGCCCCGACTCGAAGGTGCCGCCCAGGAGTTCGGTGCGCTCCCGCATCCCGACGAGACCGGCTCCGGAGCCCGGGGCGCGGGGGCCGGAGGGGGAGCCGTAAGGGCTGGTCACGCGGATGTCGAGGGCGCGCCTTCGCTGGGTGAGGGTCACCGTCACCAGGCCGGGCGACGCATGCTTCAGGGCGTTGGTCAGGGACTCCTGGATGATGCGGTACGCCGCGAGCTCGACCGGGGCGGGGAGCTTGGAGTCGTCCGGGCCGCGGGTGTCGTCGAGGGTGACGTCCAGACCATTGGTACGAGCGCCTGCGATCAGGGAGCCGAGGCCGTCCAGGGTGGGTGCGGCCGTCGGCTCCCGGTCGTCGCTCGAATCCCGGAGGATCCCGATGAGGCGGCGCATCTCGGCCAGGCCCTCGACGCTGTTCTCGCGGATGACGGCGAGCGCGTCCCGGGTGGTCTTCGGGTCGTCGAGGGAGAGCGCGGCCGTGGAGTGGATGGCGATGGCCGAGAGGTGGTTGGCGACCATGTCGTGCAGCTCGCGGGCCATGCGGGCGCGCTCGGCGGTGATGGCCTGCACCCGGTCCATCTCGGCGAGCAGCGCGGTCTGTTCGGCCCGCAGGCGCGCGGCGACGGCGGCCTCGCGGTGGGTGCGCACGAGAACACCGGTGGTCGCGGGGCCGAAGGAGACCAGGCCGGTGACGACGCCGATGAGGATCGCCTCCGGCTCCCTGAACCAGGCCAGGAAGCCGATCGTCACCGCCACCGTGATCAGCCCCGTGGTGACCGGGATGCGCCGGGCGGCGGCCGGAGTTCCGTACACCACGGCCGCGTACATGATGTCCGTGAACATCATGACCGAGGCCAGATTGCCCGCCGTGAACTGATCGGCGACCAGCGCGAGCGTGCCGACGACCAGGGCGAACTGCGGTCTGCTCCTGCGCAGCAGCTCAAGACCGGCGAGGACGAAGAGCGGGATCAGCGCCCAGGTGCCGCCGAACAGCCGGTCCGTCTGCATGTGAAGCCCGAGACCCCACCACGCGAGCCCGGCGAGCACGCTGCCCACGGCGATCCGTACGTCGACGCGGTGCGGGCGGGGAAGGGACAAGGCCATGCGTCCATCCAACACGGCGCGCCGTGGCGATGCCTGATCCTGAGGGAGGAACCGCGCGCTACATCGAACGATGCAGTCCCACTTCGTCACTGCCGACGATGATCCGCGGCCGGTCCGGCGGGAGCCTGGAAGGGTGACCGAGAGGAGCGAACCGTGATCGTCACACTGATCATCATCTGCGAGGTCGGCTTCTGGCTGCTGCTGGCGGGCGGCCTTGCCCTGCGGTACTGGGCGAAGATGCCGCGAGCGAGCATCGCCGTACTGCTGTGCGAGCCGATCCTGGAGGTCGTCCTCTTCGTCGTCACCGCGATCGACCTGAGGAACGGCGCGGAGCCGGACTGGAAGCACGGTCTGGCAGCCGTCTACATCGGCTACTCCGTCGCGCTCGGCCACTACACGATCAAGTGGGTGGACGTCCGCGTCGCCCACCGCTTCGCGGGCGGCCCGCCGCCCTCGACCCCCAAGTACGGCGTGGCCCGCGCGATCCACGAGTGGAAGATCGCCGCCCGCTGGATCCTGGCGGGACTCATCGCCATGGCCCTGCTGCAGGGCGCGATCCTCTACGTCGGGGACGACGGCGACATCGGTTCGCTGCGGGGGTGGCAGCAGAGGATGCTGTGGCTGATCGGCATCAACGTGATCATCGCGGCGACGTACACGGTCTTCCCGAAGAAGGCTCCGGCGGTGGAGTCCGCCAAGGACGACCGCCCGAGCTTCCTCAGCAAGCTCTAGCGCTCACCGCCCGGCACCCACAGCACATCGCCGACCGCCTTGTTCGCCGTACGCGCGAGGATGAAGAGCAGGTCGGAGAGGCGGTTGAGGTAGGTGGCCGTCAACGGATTCATGACCTCTCCGTGCACCTCGAACGCCGCCCACGTGGACCGCTCGGCCCGCCGCACCACCGTGCACGCCTGGTGCAGCAGGGCCGCGCCCGGCGTGCCGCCCGGCAGGATGAAGCTGCGGAGCTTCTCCAGCTCCTCGAGGAAGCGGTCGCAGTCCTGCTCCAGCTTGTCGATGTACGACTGCTCGACGCGCAGCGGCGGGAACTTGGGGTCCTCCACGACCGGCGTGGACAGGTCGGCGCCCACGTCGAAGAGGTCGTTCTGGACCCGGACCAGGACCTTCACGACCTCTTCGTCGAGCGCGCCGAGCGCGATCGCGGTGCCGATCGCGGCGTTGGCCTCGTTGGCGTCGGCGTACGCCGAGATCCGCAGATCGGTCTTGGCGGTCCTGCTCATGTCGCCGAGGGCCGTCGTGCCCTGGTCGCCGGTCCGGGTGTAGATGCGCGTCAGATTGACCATGGGGCCAGCCTAGTTACGCGCCCGCCTTCCGGAAGACACGTGTGCCCACCGTCACGGACCCGAGCGTGAGCGCGGCCGCCGTCAGGACGCCGTACAGCATCGCCGTGCTCGCGTACTCGCCCACATAGGCGGCCCGCACCGCGTCCACGAGATAGCGGAACGGCATGAAGTGCGAGAGCACGTCCAGCCAGCCAGGCGCGAGTGCCATCGGCAGCATCAGGCCGGAGAGGAGCATCGAGGGCATGCTCACCGCGTTGATGACGGGGCCGAACTCGTGCGGCTTGGAGACGAGCAGGGCGAGCGCGTACGAGAGGGACGCGAGGACGACCGTCAGGACCCCCACGAACGCGAAGCCGATGAGGATGCCGGCCAGCGGCGCCCGCAGCCCCATCACCACGGCCGCGAGGACGAGCAGCACCGCCTGGAAGACGAAGAGCGCGGCATCGCGGAGCACCCGCCCGAGAAGGAGCGCGAGCCGGCTGACCGGCGTCACCCGCATCCGCTCCACCACGCCGAACTGCTTCTCGATGATGATCGCGAATCCGCTGTACGAGGCGCCGAACAGGCCGAGTTGGAGCAGCAGGCCCGGCACGAGCACCTGCCAGGAGTCACCGCGCGAGCCGAGCGGCAGATCGGTCAGGAGCGGGCCGAAGAAGAGCAGGTAGAGCAGCGGCATCAGGACGCCGAAGAGGATCTGGAACTTGGAGCGCAGGGTCTGACGGGCGTACCGCCCGAAGATCAGTGCGGTGTCGGAGAGAAACGCAGACATGAGTGAGGTCCTGGGGTCCGAGGGGAGATCGTGGGGGTTCATACGGCGACCGGCGCCGTGTCCTTGGGGGCGAGGTCGCGCCCGGTGACGGCAAGGAACGTGTCCTGGAGCGAGGCGTCGATCGAGCCGCCGTACCGGAGCTTGAGCGCGCTCGGCGTGCCCTCGGCGACCACGACGCCCTTGTCGATGACGACGAGGCGGTCACAGAGCGCGTCGGCCTCGTCGAGGTAGTGCGTGGTCAGGACGACGGTGGTGCCGTGGTCGTCGCGCAGCCGCCGCACGAGCGCCCACAGGTCGGCCCTGCTGCCCGGGTCGAGGCCCGTGGTCGGTTCGTCGAGGAAGAGCACCTCGGGCCGGTGCATCAGGCCCATGGCGATGTCGAGCCGCCGTCGCTGGCCGCCGGAGAGGGTCGCGCACTTGCGGTCGAGGAGGTCGCCCAGGCCCAGGTCGGCGGCCAGCTCCTCGGCGCGGGCCGATGCCTGAGGCTTCGTCAGGCGGTAGAGGCGGCCCTGGGTGACCAGCTCCTCGCGTACGGAGATGTTGAGGTCGACGCCGCCGGACTGGGCGACGTACCCGATCCTGCGCCGGACGGCGGCCGGGTCGCTCGCCAGGTCGCAGCCCGCGACGGTGGCGGCGCCGCCGGTGGGCGCCAGGAGCGTGGTGAGCATGCGCAGCGTCGTCGTCTTGCCCGCGCCGTTGGGTCCGAGGAAGCCGAGGATCTCGCCGGGGGCGACGGTCAGGTCGATGCCGCGCACGGCTTCGACGGTGCCGCGCTTGGTCCGGAAGGTCTGGGTGAGGCCTGCCGTGCTGATGATTGCCATGGCGACCACAAAAACAGAGTCTCTTAAATTTTGCAATGACTCCAAGTTTTCAGTTGCCCTAGCCAGTGGTCGTAGGGTGGACCCATGGCTGAAGGACTCAGGGAGCGCAAGAAGCGGCAGACCAAGCAGCGGATCTCGGACATCGCGACGGGGCTCTTCCTGGAGCACGGCTTCGTCACGGTGACCGTCGCGGAGGTCGCGGAAGCCGCGGACGTCTCCGTGAACACGGTCTACAACTACTTCCCGGTCAAGGAGGACCTCTTCCTCGACCGGGGCGAGGCCGTCGTCGACCGGCTCTCCGGGTACGTGCGCGGACGCGGGCCGGGGGAGTCCGCGGCCGCAGCCGTCCTGCGCGCACTGCGCTCGGACGTCGAGGGCGTCTCGCCGCACGTCGGGCTGTTCCCGGGCTGGGCCGACTTCATGAAGGTCATCACCGAGGCTCACGCCCTGCGCTCCCGGCTCTGGGAGATCCAGCAGCAGGCGCTCGGCCACCTCACGAAGACCCTCGCCGAGGAAGCCGGGGCCGCCGACGGCGACCCCATGCCCGGACTGATCGCGGGTCAGCTCTCGTGGGTCCACAGCACGCTCATGGCCTGGATCGGCGACGAGATGACCAAGTGCCGCAAGCCCGCCGAAGTCTCCCGCGACGCCCTCGTCCTGCTGGACGAGATGGAGGACCTGCTGGGCGAAAAGGTCCTCAACTACGCGGTGCGCGGCGCCGAATGAGGCGTACCAGTGTGATGTCCGTCATCTGAGACGTGACGCGCATCTCTTCACCGCCACAGGCACGCTCACGACCGCTAATGTCCGCCGGAAGGGCAAACGTAAACAGCGTGTAAGCCAGGCGTGATAAGCGGTAGGGGAGTCGGAACAGTGGCACGGAAGCTCGCCGTCATCGGAGCCGGACTCATGGGGTCCGGCATCGCACAGGTCTCCGCCCAGGCGGGCTGGGACGTCGTCCTGCGGGACGTCACCGATGAGGCCCTGACCCGTGGCACCGACGGGATCAAGGCGTCGTACGACAAGTTCGTGAGCAAGGGCAAGCTCGCCGCCGAGGACGCCGAAGCGGCGCTCGGGCGCATCACGACGAGCACCGACATGGACGCCGTCGCCGACGCGGACATCGTCGTCGAGGCCGTCTTCGAGAAGCTCGAGGTCAAGCACGAGATCTTCCGTACGCTCGACAAGATCGTGCGCGAGGACGCCGTGCTCGCGTCGAACACCTCCGCCATCCCGATCACGAAGATCGCCGCCGTGACGGAGCGTCCGGAGCGTGTCGTGGGCGCGCACTTCTTCTCGCCGGTGCCGATGATGCAGCTGTGCGAACTGGTGCGCGGCTACAAGACCAGCGACGAAACCCTCGCCCGCACGCGTGAGTTCGCCGAGTCAGTCGGCAAGACCTGCATCGTCGTGAACCGCGACGTCGCCGGCTTTGTGACGACCCGTCTGATCTCGGCGCTCGTCGTCGAGGCCGCGAAGCTCTATGAGTCGGGCGTCGCCACCGCCGAGGACATCGACATCGCCTGCAAGCTCGGCTTCGGACACGCCATGGGACCGCTGGCGACCGCCGATCTGACGGGCGTCGACATCCTGCTGCACGCCACGAGCAACATCTACACGGAGTCCCAGGACGAGAAGTTCGCACCGCCCGAGCTGATGCGCCGGATGGTTGACGCCGGTGACATCGGCCGCAAGAGCGGGCAGGGGTTCTACAAGCACTGACGTCTGCTCCCTCCCTTGCGGGGTCACCCCTCGGAGTGAATTCGGTATCGGTTCGCTTACAGACGGCAACTTCCTTGCCCATGCGGCAGTCAGTTGCAGTGACATACGCAGACGCCTTACGGAACAGACGTCACAGGAAACTCAGCACTCTCGGGGAGCGCATATGCACATCAGGGGCGACCAGGCCCAGCTGGTCGTCGGGGGACGCCTCGACGTACGCAGCGCGGCGGACGCCCGAACGGTCCTGCACTCGGCCGTCGACGACGGAGCCGGAGACCTGGTGCTCGACCTGTCCGAACTCGACTCGTGGGACGCCACGGGACTCGGCGTCATCATGGGCGCGCACCGGCGCGCGGGACGGTGCGGACGCCGCCTCGTGCTGCGCAGTGTGCCGCCGCAGATGCAGCGCTTGCTCGTGGCCACCCGGCTGCACCGGATCCTTGCCATCGAGGGCGGAATCGGTGTCGAATCGCTGCCCCGTGTGTGATCCGCGAGGATCCCCAGCCGATCTGGGAGTGAAACGCATCTCGCGCACAATCCTCACGAGACTGTGACGTCTCGGACGGAGCGGTACCCCGCCCGTTCGGAGATACTGAGCGAAGGTCTAGGGTTCGGTCGCCCACCGTCATGACGAAGACAGACGCCCGAGCGGGGGCACCGGACCAGAAGCGACAGCGCAGTGTGCACAAGGCCGGAGGGGGCTGTGTACACGACGCATCTGGGGGGCTTTGACCATGGACCCGATGAACCGGGGACCGGAAGAGTACGGCCATGACGGCATCAACGACGACGATTCGGCGCGTCCCGTGCGACCACCGCGCGATCCTCTGACACCCGACTTCGGGCAGCCCACGCCCGTACTCGCCCGCACCGTCCAGCTCGTGTCGGGCGACTTCCTGCTCACCGTGAACCCCGTCGACGGCAGCGAGATCGAAGCCTGCCCGCCGGGCGAGCTGCCCGCACGACCCGTCAAGCGCACCGCCGCCGAGCGTGCCGAGCTGCGCCGCGCCGCCGCGCCGCCCGTGCCGCCGGGGCCCGCACTGCCCCGGATGCCGCTCATCGAGCGGCAGGAGGATCGCGAGCGGCTCGTGCGCCTGCTCGCACGCGGGCGCTCGGTGCGGCTCACCGGACCCGCGGGCTCGGGGCGCACGGCGCTCCTGAACGCCGTCGCAGAGGACTGCGCGGACCTCGCACCGGACGGCGTCGTCCGGCTCTCCGGCTACCACAAGACGCCCGGCGACCTGCTCCAGGACCTCTTCGGGACGGTCTACAACGCACCCCTGCACCGGCCCGACCGGGCCCTGCTGCTCGAACTCGTCCACGAGATCGGCGCGGTCGTCGTCCTGGACGACCTGGAGTTCGGCGCGGCCGCCCTGGAGGAGCTGCTCGAGGCCACGCCCGAGTGCGCCTTCCTGATCGCCGCGACGCCCGACGTCGCGGCGCCGTCACCCGATTCGCACCTCGAAGAGGTCTTCCTCGGCGGCCTGGGCCGCAGCGGCGGCCTCGAACTCCTGGAGCGCGCCGTCGGCCGCGTCCTCACCGACGACGAGGCGAGCTGGGCGGGCGACCTGTGGTTCGAGTCGGAGGGCCTGCCCCTGCGCTTCGTCCAGGCGGGCGCCCTGCTGCGCCAGCGCGACCAGCTGCGCGCCGACCCGAACGCCTTCGACGAGTACGGCTACTACACCGAAGCCCCGGTCGACGCGCCCTTCGGCGCCGAGGGCCACGACGTCCCGCTGCCCTCGCTCGCCGACGGAGCGGCGCCCGCGGTGCTGCTCGCGTCCCGGCTGAGCCCGTCGGCGCGCACCACGCTGCGGTTCGCCGTCGCGCTCGGCGGCGAGCTGCCGCACCAGGCGCATCTGCCCGCCCTCGTGGGGGACACCCACGCGGACGCGGCTCTCGCCGAGCTCGTCTCCACCGCGCTCGTCACGGCGGTCGGCTCGCACTACCGCCTCGCCGCCGGGGTGCGCACGCAACTGGAGGCGTCCGGGTACGCGGACGACGCCGCCGAGCGCGCCCAGAGCGCCGCCCAGCACTACGCCTGGTGGGCAGGGCACCCCTCGGTGGGCCCTGAGCGGGTCGTGGCCGAGGCGGACGCGGTGCTCGCCGCGCTGGGCGTCCTGGTCGCGGGGCAGTCCGCGTCGGGGGCTTCCGTCGGCAGTGAGGAGAGCGCCGCCGTGCTGCTCGCCCGCACCGTCGCGCCCGCCTTCGCGGGAGGGCTCGACTGGGGCGCGTGGGAGCGTGCCCTGCGGTCGGGCCAGGAGGCGGCACGGACCGCGGGAGAGGTCGCCGAAGAGGCGTACTTCCACCACGAGCTCGGCATCCTCGCGCTCTGCGGCGGACAGCTCGACCGGGCCCGCGTCGAGCTTGAGGCCTCCATCGGCCTGCGCGGCGCGCTCGCCGACAAGCGGGGCATGATCGCGGGCCGCAGGGCCCTCGCCCTGGTCGCCGACCGCTCGGGCGGCGTGCTCTCCGGCACGAGCACGGCCGCGGGCGAAGAAGTGCCCGACGCGCGCTACGAGGAGTCGGCATCGCCCCCCGGTGGCGTACCGGCGGCGTTCGCGCTGCCCGCACCGCCCCCGGAGCCCGAGACCCTGGTCACCCGCAAGGCCTCGCCCGCCGCGGGCGCAGGCCCGGCACCGACCCGCCGCTCCATCGTGAACGGCACCCGGCGCAATCTCGTGGCGGCGGGCGCGGGAGCCCTGCTCGCCGCCGTGCTCGGCACGGTGGTCACGCTCGGCGCGACGTCCGACGGCAACGACGACCCGCCGGACAAGGTCAAGACGGAGCAGTCGGCGAGCGAGGACCAGGGCGACGACGGTCTGACCGCCGACAAGCCGGCGAAGGACTCGACGAGCCGCCCGGACAGCGACGGCCCGGACAACGTCCCCGGCACCGAGGACGACGGCACGCCGAGCGAGAGCGGCGAACCGTCGGACGAGCCGAGCGACAGCGGCAAGCCGTCCGACAAGCCCACGGACAAGCCGACGACGAAGCCGCCGACGACGAAACCGCCGACGACCAAGCCGCCGACCACGAAGCCGCCGACGACCAAGCCGCCCACGACGAAGCCGCCGACGACACCGCCGCCGACGACTCCGCCGCCGAGCACGGATCCGACGCCGGACCCGCCGTCGTCCCCGGACACGTCGGACTCGGCGAGCGGCCCCGCGAGCAGCCCGGCGACGAGCGACAGCACGTCCGGCTCGGCGTCGACGATCTGACGCACGTACGCAAGCAAGACGCACGTACGCAAGCAAGAGGGCCGGGTCCACAGGACCCGGCCCTCACGTACGTGACCGGACTTCTAGAACAGGCGCAGCTTGTCGTCCTCGATGCCGCGCATCGCGTTGTAGTCCAGGACGGTGCAGCCGATGCCGCGGTCCGTGGCCAGCACGCGGGCCTGCGGCTTGATCTCCTGGGCGGCGAAGATGCCCTTGACGGGGGCCAGGTGCGGGTCGCGGTTCAACAGCTCGAGATAACGGGTGAGTTGCTCGACACCGTCGATCTCGCCGCGCCGCTTGATCTCGACGGCGACGGTCTGTCCGTCGGCGTCGCGGCAGAGGATGTCCACCGGGCCGATCGCCGTCATGTACTCGCGCCGGATCAGTGAGTAGCCCTCTCCGAGCGTCTCGATCCGGTCGGCGAGCAGCTCCTGAAGGTGTGCTTCCACGCCGTCCTTGATGAGGCCGGGATCGACGCCCAATTCGTGCGAGGAGTCGTGCAGGATCTCCTCCATCGTGATGATGAGTTTCTCGCCCGCCTTGTTCACGACGGTCCAGACACCTGAGTCGTCCCCCGTCCCCTCCTTCAAGGTGCAGGGCGGGGACATCCAGTTGAGGGGTTTGTAGGCCCGGTCGTCGGCGTGGATCGAGACACTGCCGTCCGCCTTCACAAGGATCAGGCGAGGGGCCGACGGGAGATGGGCGGTGAGCCGGCCCGCGTAATCCACGGAGCATCGGGCAATGACGAGACGCATGGGGCGCAACGCTACTCGACCCCAGGTGGTGCGCGCGATTCCTCCGGCGATGAACCTGTTCGATCCTGGCCGGTTATGTTCCCAATCTCCTGGTGCAGCGCGGGTCCGGTGCTTACCGTATAAGCAGGAGGTCGTCATGCGTGCACGCTGCGTGTGCGAGCTTCTTCCCTGTCCGGAAGCCCCCGCTCCCCGGGGGTGCGAGAGGAGAACCCATGTCGCTCGACGTCTCACCGGCGCTGTTGGAACAGGCCGAGCGAGGCGAGGTCGATGAAGCGGAATTCGTCGACTGCGTCCGGACCTCCCTGCCCTACGCATGGGAGATGATCAGCTCCCTGGTGGCCCAGCTGAAGGTTGACGGCGGCGAGTTCGCCGACAACCAGACGCCGCCGCCAAGCGAGCAGGCGCGCGGCCAGCTCCTGCGGGCGCTCGCGAGTGACGCCATTCGCGGCGCTCTGCAGCGCCACTTCGGAGTGCGTCTCGCATTCCAGAACTGCCACCGTGTGGCGGTGTTCCCGCTCGATGCGTCCGTGGACGACAGGCTCGCCCGGTTCACCTCGATCCGGGGGCAGCTGCTCAACCAGTCGCCCGAACTGCGGGACTGCTGACGCCTTTTGCTGCCGCTCCGTACGCGGGAGGTGTTCTAGTACCGGAGCGGCAGCTCCCCGCCCCAGCGGCTCAGCCGAGCTGGGGCAGCACTTCGGCACCCAGCCTTCGGACGTTCTCCTCCGTCGTCGCCAGGTCGCCCGAGCCCTCGACAAGCAGCGCGAAGCGTGTGATCCCGGTGCGCTCCGACGTGGCCGCGATCCGGTCCGCGCACAGCTGAGGGGTACCCACCGGATGCAGTCCGCAGAGCAGTTCGGTGTACGCGAGCGGGTCCCGCATGGACCGCGCGCGGCCGTCGACCGTGACATGAGCGTCAAGTCCCTGCTTGAGCCACCCCGGCATCGCCTTCTGCAGCGTCTCCGTCGCGTCCAGACGCCGGTCCGCGATCTGCGCGACCCCCGCGGAGACGTGCGGCGCCCGGTGGACCTCCTCCGGCGTACGCCCCGCGGCGCGCGCGTGCCTGCGCCACAACGCCACCATTTCGGCCTTCTCCTCGTCGCCGACGTGCATGCCGAGCAGCATCGGCAGACCGCGCTCCGCCGCGAGCCGCACGCTGGACGGAGAGGTGCAGGCGACGATCACCTCCGGGCCGCCGGCCGACTCCTCGGCGTCGGTGCCCGAGCCGGTCAGCGCCTCCTGCGGCCGTGGCACCACGGCGACCTCGCGGAAGGAGAAGCGGCCCCCGTCGCTCGCGACCCGGGGCTCGCTCAGCCACCGCAGCAGCAGGTCGAGGGAGTCCGGGAAGTCCTTCTCGTACGCGTCGAGACCGGACCCGAAGACCTCCAGGTCCACCCACGGACCACCGCGCCCCACGCCCAGCGAGAAGCGTCCGCCCGACGTCAGGTGCAGCAGCGCCGCCTGCTCGCCCAGGGCGACCGGATGGACGGTCGGCAGGACGCTCACGGCGGTCCCGACGCGGATGTGCCGCGTACGCCCGAGAAGGAGCGCGGCAAGGGTCACGGCGGACGGACACGTGCCGTACGGCACGAAGTGGTGCTCGGCGAGCCAGACCGAGTCGAGGCCCGCCTCCTCGGCCACCTCGGCGGACCGCACCGCTCGGTGCAGCGCCTCCCCCTGCCCCTGTCCCGGGAACTGGGCGGCCAGCACAAAACTACCTACACGCATCGCTCTCCTGCCTCCTTGGCGCCGACGCAGGCACTCCCCCTACGGGCAACAACGCATGACACGTGCCAAAGGCACGGCTTGGCATGAAGATTGACGGATTTTCTGCGGAATGCAGGGGGGATCTGTGGGGGTTGGTGAAGTACGCCTACCCCTGCGCGTGCCGCGTAGGCTGGAGACACCCCTGGCCCCCGTACATCCCGTGAGGTGTCTCGTGTCCCCGCGTCGTAACCGCCCGAAGGGCGCCGGAGAAGACAGTCCGCGCCCGGACGGCGAACCGGCGGGCCGCTACGGCGGCTTCCAGTCCACCGAGAGCTGGCGGGGCGAGCAGTGGAGCCTGCGCCACGTCGCGGGCGCCAGCTCGGTCGGCAAGACCTACCGCTGCCCCGGCTGCGACCAGGAGATCCCCTCCGGCGTCGCGCACGTGGTGGCCTGGCCCGAGCACTCGGGCGTCGACGAGCGCAGGCACTGGCACAAGGCCTGCTGGAACGCGAAGGACCGCCGCACCACGCGGGTGCAGCGGTCCCGTAACGCGCCGAGGTACTGACGGCTACACGTCGCGCTTCTCCAGGAGGGCGAAGGCGCCGACGATCGCGGCCGCCGTCACGCCGACGAGCAGCAGCAGCTGCGAGGTGCCGCCGCCCGTGCCGTCCATCTCGAAGATCTTGGCGAGCGAGTTGATGGCGTTGTAGTCCAGCATCTTCTCGCCAAGCGGACGCGTGCCCTCGGAGATCATCAGGAACACCGGCAGGATCGCGGGCACCAGGACCACGCCGAGCATCGCGGTGATCGCGCCCGCCGAGTGGCGCAGCATCGAGCCCGCGGCGAGCGCGAGGACGCCCAGGAGCGAGACGTAGAGACCGCCCTTGAGGACCGTGCCCGACCAGTCGACGTCGCCCGCCTCGGGGCCGCTGTGCATCCCCGACGTCATCAGGCCCACGAGCAGGATGGAGCCCGCCGCGACGACGAAGGCGATCACGAAGAAGATCAGGATCTTGGCGGCCAGCACGCGATAGCGCTGCGGCGACGCCGTGAACGTCGTACGGATCATGCCCGTGCCGTACTCGGACGACGTCACCAGGACGCCCAGCGTGATCAGGCAGATCTGGCCGAGCACGAGACCGAAGAAGGCCGGGATCGTGAACGGCACGTCCGCGTAGTCCCGGTCCTGCGTCTGACCGGCCACCAGCAGGCCGATGCCGACGACCAGGAGGAAGAAGACGCCGAGGGTCCACATCGTCGAGCGGACCGACTTGATCTTCGTCCACTCGGACGCGAGGGCGTTGCCGAGGTGGGTCTTCTTGACCGGGATCGGCGAGGTGTAGGCGTTGTTCATCGCCTGCTGCCACGCGGAGGGCGGCGCGGGGGCGGCCGGCGGGGGAGCCATCGGGGCGCCCTGCGGCATCGGGGCACCCTGCGGAACGGGAGCGCCCTGAGGCACGGGGGCACCGGCCTGTGCGTACGCCTGCTGGGGCTGCGCCTGCGGCTGCGGAGTCGGAGGCGTGGTCATCGCGGGTCCTCGCTGTCGCGCTTGGTCATCTCGGGGGCGGAGGCGGGCGCCTGCGGGGCGGCGGCCGCGTACGGGTTGGGGGTGGCGCCCTGGGGTGCGCCAGGGGCCGCAGGAGCTCCCTGCGGCGCGCCCTGCGGCATCGCGAACGGCTGGCCGCCCTGCTGGGGCGGCGGCGGTGCGTACCACCCGGGCTGGCCCTGTCCGGCCACCGGCATCGGCTGCTGCGGCATCGCGCCCGGCGGCAGCTGCTGCTGGAGGCCCGCGCGCTGGTCGACCGTCGAGCGGTAGTCGACGGCGCCCTGCGTCATCCGCATGTACGCCTCTTCCAGCGAGGCCTGGTGCGGGGAGAGCTCCCACACGCGGACGTCCGCGCCGTGCGCGAGGTCGCTGATGCGGGGGAGCGGAAGACCGGTCACGCGCAGCGCGCCGTCCTGCTCGGGCATCACCTGGCCGCCCGCCTCGGTCAGCGCGGCCGAGAGCTTCTCGCGCTGCTGCGGGTCGGTGTCCGGCGTGCGCACCCGGGCGAAGTCGGCGGAGTTGTGCGAGATGAAGTCCTTGACGCTCATGTCCGCGAGCAGCTGCCCGCGGCCGATCACGATCAGGTGCTCGGCGGTGAGCGCCATCTCGCTCATCAGGTGCGAGGAGACGAAGACCGTGCGCCCCTCGGCCGCGAGCGACTTCATCAGGTTCCTGACCCAGAGGATGCCCTCGGGGTCGAGGCCGTTGACCGGCTCGTCGAAGAGCAGCACCTGCGGGTCGCCGAGCAGGGCGGCGGCGATGCCGAGCCGCTGGCCCATGCCGAGCGAGAAGCCCTTGGAGCGCTTCTTCGCGACCTCCTGGAGGCCCACGACGCCGAGCACCTCGTCCACCCGGCGGGCCGGGATGCCGGAGAGCTGGGCGAGGCACAGAAGGTGGTTGCGGGCGTGCCTGCCGCCGTGCACCGCCTTGGCGTCGAGCAGCGCGCCGACCTGGCGGGGGGCGTTGGGGAGCTTGCGGTACGGGTAGCCGCCGATCGTCACCTGGCCCGTGGTGGGTTGGTCGAGCCCGAGGATCATGCGCATGGTCGTCGACTTGCCGGAGCCGTTCGGGCCCAGGAAGCCGGTGACCGTGCCGGGTCGCACCTGAAAGGAAAGGTTGTACACGGCTGTCTTGGCGCCGTAGCGCTTCGTCAGGCCGACTGCCTCGATCATTCTCCGCACCCATCGAATGGTTCAGGACGTCGGGGCACACGCCCCCGTAAGGGTTAGGAGGATATCGGGGAGCTGACGGTTCCAGCCAAGAGCGGGTAAAACTCTCCCCGTCAAGGGAAGCCCGGCTGCGGCAGCGCCCAGCCCGCGTCGGCGAAGGCGCGCGTCCCCAGCTCGCGCAGCGTACGGTCCCCGGCGGCCTTCTGCACCCAGTCGGCGGGACCGGGCCCGAGCAGGCGCCGCAGGGCGGGCGAACCCCAAAGGAGCGAGGCGAGCAGCGCCGCCTGGTCGCCGCCGCCGGGGCGGGGCAGGCCGGTGTCCGGATCGACGAGGACGCCGTACGAGCTGACGTAGAGGTGGGCGCCGTCGAGCTTCTCGCCGGAGGGCAGGGCGAGCGCGAAGTCATCGCCAGGGATCAGCGCCCGCCGGTAGTTGGGGAACTCCGTCGCGTCGACCGCCCGGAACTGGTCCTGATCGAGCCAGCTCACGACGAGGGAGGTTTCGGCCACCGGATCGAGATACGGGGCCGCCGCCACGTAACCGGCCTGCCCGATGTGCGCCGAGCAGCCGACGGCGATGCCGCGCACCCGCACCGGCACCATCGGCACGGCGGCGGAGATGCCGCGCCGCATGAGCTTGTACGCGACCTGCGCGGGCGAGGCGTTCGACCCGACGGCGATGACGGGGAGGCGGCGGCCGACGAGGGCCACGCCCCGCTCGCCCAGCGCCTCGTCGAGCGGCTGCCCCGCCACGTGCCACCGGCCGAGCGGCAGCGGACGTACATCGAGGGGCAGGAGCTCGTCGCCGGTCAGGAGGGAGGGGCCCCGGACGGGCCGCCCCGGGTAGGCCAGCGGCTGCAGGGCGGGCACGACATCAAGCCCGAGCGCGGCAAGGCTCCGGTCCTGCGCCATCACGCTCCCCGTGGCGGGCCTAGGCATCCCGCTTCTTCAGCAGCGTATAGCCGCCGATCAGTGCCACCACGACCCACACCACCATGATCGCGAGCCCGCCCCAGGGCCCGTAGGGGGTGTCGTCGTCCAGTGGCGTCTTCACCTGCATGATCTTGCTTCCCGCCTGGTCGGGCAGGAAGCGGCCGATCTTCTTCGTCGCCGAGACGTTGCCCAGGATGCTGGAGATCAGGAAGAAGAACGGCATCAGGATGCCCAGCGACAGCATCGGGCTGCGCAGCATCGTCGCGACGCCCATCGAGAACATCGCGATGAGCGTCATGTAGAGCCCGCCGCCGATCACCGCGCGCAGCACGCCCGGATCGCTGATCACGGCCTTGTGCTCGCCGAGCATCGCCTGACCCACGAAGAACGCGATGAAGCTCGTGACCAGGCCGACCACCAGACAGAGCAGGGTGGCGACCGCGACCTTGCTCGCCATGAAGGTGGCCCGCTGCGGCACCGCGGAGAGCGAGGTGCGGATCATTCCGGTGCTGTACTCGTTCGAGACGACGAGCACACCGAAGACGATCATCGCGAGCTGGCCGAGGCTCATGCCGGCGAAGCTGGTGAAGGTCGGGTCGAAGACCCTGCGGTCCTGGGCGTTGAGGTTGTCGTAGTCGTTCTTCGCCAGAATGCTGATCAGCAGGCCGAGCCCGACCGTGACGACCACGGCGAGACCCAGCGTCCACACGGTCGACGAGACCGAGCGGATCTTGGTCCACTCCGACTTCAGTACCTGCGTCGCGGCCATCGCTCAGGACCCCTTCTTCTGCTGCCAGCTCTCGCCCCAGCCCTCGACCTGCGTGGGCGGTGGCGGGGCGGCGCCGGGGGCCGCGTGGTCGGCGTGCGCGTGATACTCGACCGACTCCGCGGTGAGCTGCATGAAGGCCTCTTCGAGCGAGGCCCGCTGGGGGCTCAGTTCATGGAGTACGAGCTGATGGCGGGCGGCGAGTTCACCGAGGTCCTCCGAGGTGGTGCCGTCGACCTCAAGGGTGCCGTTGCCCGCCTCGACGGCGGTGACGCCCTCCTGGTGCAGCACGTCGAGGAGGCGCTCGCGCTGCGGGGAGCGCAGCCGGACGTAACTGCGCGAGTTCTGGTGGATGAAGTCCGCCATGGAGGTGTCGGCGAGGAGGCGCCCCTGCCCGATGACGACGAGGTGGTCGGCGGTCAGCGCCATCTCGCTCATCAGGTGGGAGGAGACGAAGACCGTACGGCCCTGCGAGGCGAGGGACTTCATCAGATTCCGGATCCAGTGGATGCCCTCGGGGTCGAGTCCGTTGACCGGCTCGTCGAACATCAGGATCTCGGGGTCGCCGAGCAGCGCGCCCGCGATGCCGAGCCGCTGGCCCATGCCGAGCGAGAAGCCCTTGGCCTTCTTCTTGGCGACCTGCGTCAGGCCGACGGTGTCGAGCACCTCGTGGACGCGGGCGCGCGGGATGCCGTTGCTCTGCGCGAGGCACAGCAGGTGATTGAAGGCGCTGCGCCCGCCGTGCATGGCCTTGGCGTCGAGCAGGGCGCCGATGTACTTGAGGGGATCCTTCAGCTGGGCGTAGCGCTTGCCGTCGATCCGCGCGGCCCCCGCCGTGGGGTTGTCGAGCCCGAGCATCATCCGCATCGTCGTGGACTTGCCCGCGCCGTTGGGCCCGAGGAAGCCGGTGACGATGCCCGGATGCACGGTGAAGGTGAGGTTGTTGACGGCCAGTTTCTCGCCGTACCGCTTGGTCAGCCCCTCGAGCTCGATCATGCGGCAACGCTAAAACGGGACAGAGCCCCCTGCCACTTGGGCAGAGGGCTCTGCAAGCGCCTCGCGGGGCGCCCTGTCAGGGGCGCGGGGAACTGCGCGCTCAGCCACGACGCGCCCGCAGGTCTCCCCGGTGCTTCAGCGGGTCTGCTGAGCCGGAACCCCGCGGGAGACCGGCTCGTCCTCGGCGGGCGAACCGGCGGCAGCCACCGCCGCACCCGTGAGGGTGGCCAGCATCTCGCGCACGTTGGTGAGCTGAGCGTTGATCGAGTCCCGGCGGTTGGTGAGTGCCGCGAGCTCGCGCTCGGATTCCGAACGGATCCGATCGGCCTTGGCGTTCGCATCGGCGACGATGTCCTCGGCCTGACGCTGAGCGGTCTCCACCGTCTGACGGGCGCGACGCTCGGCGTCCGTACGCAGCTTCTCCGCCTCGAGGCGCAGCTGCTCCGCACGGTGCTCGATCTCCGCGAGACGCTTCTCGGCCTTGGCCTGACGCGAGGCCAGGTCACGCTCCGACTGCTCCCGGCGCTTGGCGAGGTTCGTCTCGAAGTCGGCCGCGGCCTGGGCGGCCTTGGCGCGGGTCTCCTCGAAGAGGGCGTCCGCCTCCTCGCGCTTCTGCTGGGCGTCCTTCTGCGCCTCGCTGCGCAGCGTGCCCGCCTCGCCCTTGGCCTTCTCGACGATCCGGACGCCCTCGTCCTCCGCCTTGGCCTTGCGCTCGGCCGCGAACGACTCGGCGTCGTTGCGCACCTGCTGGGCCGCCGACTCGGCGAGCTCACGGTGCTGCTCGGCTGCGCGACGGGCCTCCTCGCGCAGGTCCTTCGCCTCCTCCTCGGCGAGGCGGAGGATCTTCTCGACACGCGCGCCGAGACCCGCGTACGACGGTTCGGCGTCGGCTACCTGCGCCTGCGCGTTCTGCGTCTCGAGGTGCAGCTCTTCAATGCGCTTTTCCAGAGCAGTGATACGAGCAAGAGCGCTGTCACGGTCGGAGACGAGCTTGGAGATACGTTCGTCCACCTGAGCGCGGTCGTACCCACGCCGCACAAGCTCGAAGCCGTAGGGGGAAGTGTCGCTCATGGGGTTCCTGTCGAATGAGACCGGTGAGGTGATAGGGGAATCCTAGGGGTCCAAGCGGCGTGTCATCGAGCAGATGCCCGTTTGATCTGGAGAATGACACCCCTTTTGAGTGGCTAACCGCCAGAGCACTTGCCAGCGACAGTGCCGAAGGTCCTTACAAAGCACGCGAGATGTTCTTTGGCTAGCCCTCAGACGGCTTGCCACCCGATCGAGTTGACCCCGCCGCCGCACCAGCCTTGACGCCACCGTCCTTCGCGCCGGGGATCGGTGGGGCCTCAAAAGACTCCAACGCCTCCAGCACGTCCTGGACACGGGAAATCTCGGCGTTGATGTCCTCACGGCGCCGGACGAGGACTTCGAGCTCGCGTTTGCCCTCGTCAACCGTGCGTTCGGCTTCCGCCTGGGCCTCCGCCTTGACGCGCTCGGCGTCGCGCACCAGCTCGGCCACCTTCGTCTCGGCCTCCTTGAGCAGTGCCTCGGCCCGCTTCACGGCGGAGATCCGCACCTTGCCGGCCTCGGAACTCGCGTCCGACACCAGCTCCTTGGCCTTCGCCTCGGCCTCGGCGAGCTGCTCCTCCGCGGCCTTCACCAGGGCGTCGCAGCGCTCACCGGCGGTCTTCATCGCCTCGGCGGACTCGCGGCGCGCACGCTCGTGCAGCTCCTCGATCTCGGCGGTGAGACGGTCACGCTGCTCCTCGGAGCGCTCCCTTATGGCCGTGGCGTCCCTGCGGGCGCCGACGAGCAGTTCGTCCGCGTCCGTACGGGCCTTCTCCACCAGGGAGTTGCCCTCGACCGTCGCCTCGGAGACAAGGCGGTCGGCCTCCGTGCGGGCCGCGCCGACCATCGTGTCGGCCTGCGCCTCCGCTTCCGTGGTGGCCTTGAGGGCCTTCTCCTGGGCGTCCTTCGTCAGCTTGTCGGCCTCGGCGGCCGTCTCCGAGATGAGCGTGTCGACCTGCTCGGCCGCCTCGGAGCGGCGCTTGTTGGCGGCCTGGCGTGCCTCGTCCTGGGTCCGCTCGGCCTCCTCCCGCGCCTGCGAGGTGAGCCGCTCGGCCTCGGCCGCCGCCTCCGCCTTGACGCGCTCGGCGTCGGAGCGGATCCGCTCGGCGTGCTGCTGGGCGGAGCCGACCGTCTCGGCGGCGTCCGCGCGAAGCCGCTCGGCGTCGCCCGTCGCGTCCGAGATGAGCTTCTCGGCCTTGGCCACCGACTCCGCGCGCACCCGCTCGGCCTCGGCGGTCGTCTCGGTCCGCAGCCGCTCGGCCTCCGCCGCCGTGTCGCTCTTGAGCCGCTCGGCCTCCGCGACCGTCTCGGTCTGCAGCCGCTCCGCCTCGCTGCGAGCCTCGCCGATCAACTGGTCGGCCTGGCTCGCCGCGTCGCTGCGGATGCGGTTGGCGTCCTCGCGGGCGTCGGCACGGGTGCGCGACGCGTCCTGCTCGGCCGACGCGATCGCGTCCGAGGCTTCGGTGCGCGAACGCTGGGCGTACTCGGAAGCGTCCGAACGCATCCGCTCGGCCTCCGCGATCGCCTCCGAAACGGTGCGCTCGGCAAGCGACTTGGCGGCCTCCGCCTCTTCGTTCGCCTCGCGCCGGGTGCGGCCCGCGTCCTCGGTGGCACGCTCCCGCTCGGCATACGCGTCGGCGCGGACGCGGTCCGCCTCTTCCTGCGCCTCGGTCCGCGTGCGCTCCGCCGCGTGCTCGGCGGCGCTGCGCAGACCCGCGATCTCCTCCTGAGCGGCCTCCTGAAGGCCCGACACGGAGTCCCGTACGGACTGGGCGGTCTGCTCGGCGCTGGAGACCATCTCGGTCGCCCTGCGGTCGGCCTCCTCGACCAGGCGGACGGCCTCGGCCTGGGCCTCGTCCACGCGCTTGCGGGCGGAGGCGAGGAGCTCCTCGCTCTGCTCGCGGGCCCGCTCGCGCTCCTGGTCGGCCTCGCCGCGCGCGGAGCTGAGGGTCTCCTCGGCCTCCCGGCGGCGCCTCGCGGCCTCCTCCTGGGCGGCGGACAGGGCCTCGGCGGCCTCCGTGCCCACGCGCTCGGCGGCCGCTGCGGCCTCCGAGCGGAGACGGTCGGCCGACTCCTGGGCCTCGGTCTTGAGCCGCTCGGCCTCGGCCGCGGCGTCCGAACGCAGCCGCACGGCCACGTTCTCGCCCTCGGCGCGTGCCTGCGAGGCGTCGGCAGCGGCCTCGGTGCGCAGCCGCTCGGCCTCGGTCTCTGCCTGCGACTGAAGGGTGCGGATCCGCTCGGCGGACTCCGCACGCAGGCGGTCGGTCTCGTCCGACGCCTCCTTGCGCAGCCGCTCGGCCTCCGCGCGGGCGTCGGTCAGGGCCTGCTCGGCGGAGGCGACACGCTCCTCGGCCTCCGTGTGCAGGCGCGCCAGCTCGTCGGCCGCCTCGGCCTGACGCGCCGCTATGGCCCGCTCGGTCTCCTCGTGCAGGGCACGCGCGGCGTCCTCGGCCTCGGACTTCGTGGTCTCGGCCTGCTCGGCGGCCTCCTCGCGGTGCCGCTCGGCCTCCGCGCGGGTGCGCTCCAGGGTCTCCTCGGCCTGCTTGCGCAGGCTGGTGGCGCGCTCGATCGCCTCGGTGCGCAGCCGCTCGCTCTCGGCGGTCGCCGCCGTCTTCAGCTCGTCGCCGTCGGCCTTTGCCTTGGCGAGGAGCTCCTCGGCGGACTTGGCCGCCTCCTCGATCTGCTGGACGGCCTCGCGCCGGGCCTCGGTGCGGATCCGCTCGCCCTCGGCGACCGCGTCGGCCCGCAGCTGCTCGGCCTCGCCGCGCAGCCGGCGCGCCTCCTCCTGCAGCTCGACGGTCTTGGCGCGGTACTCCTTGGTGTCGTCCTTCGCCGTGCCCTTGAGCTCCTCGGCGATGTCGTGCGCCTCGGCGCGCAGCCGGTCCGCCTCGGACTCGGCCTCGGTGCGGATCCGCTCGGCCTCCTCCGTGGCGGCCTTCGTCGTCTCCTTGGCGTCCTTGGACGCCTTGTCGAGTACGTCCTCCGCGGTGCGCGCGGCCTTGGCGAGCTGGCCCGCGGTCTCCTCGGCGGTGATCGTGCGCGCCTTCTCGGCGGCTTCCTTGATCAGCTGCTCGGCCTCGGCGCGGGCGTCGGCGACGAGCTGCTCGGCCTCGGCCTTGGTGGCCTCGGCCTCCTTCGTGGCCTCGCCGACCAGGCGGGCGACCTGCTCCTTGGCGGTGCGCGTGCGCTGTTCGTTGGCGCCCTCGGCGGCCGAGAGCTGTTTGGACGCGGAGTCCTTGGCCTCGGAGAGGACCTTCTCCGCCTCCGCGCGCGCCTCGCGCAGAGCCGTTTCGGCCTCCGTCATGCGCTGCTCGGCGGCCCGGCTCGCCTCGGTGGCCTGACGGCGCGCCTGCTCGGACTCGGTGGCCGTGGTGGAGCGCAGCTGCTCCGCGTGGTCGGTGGCCTCCTGCGCCTGCGTGGACGCGGCGTTCAGGAGGCGCTCGGCGTCCGTGCGGGCCCGGCGCAGGGTCGCCTCGGCCTCGGCGCGGGCGGACTCGGCGTCGCTCGCCAGGCGCTGGCGGGCCTCTTCGGCCACGCGCTCGGCCTCGGCGCGGGCGGCGGCCAGGGCCTGGTCGGCCTCGGCACGCGACTCGTCGAGCAGGCGGCGCGCCTGCTGTTCGGTGCGCGCCCGCAGCTGCTCGGCCCACGCCACGTTCTCGTTGACGTGCGACTCGACGGTCTGGCGGCGCTCGGACAGCTCCTGGTCGAGCTGCTGACGGCGTGACACCGCCTCGGAGTGCAGCTCGGACTGGAGCCTGGCCTGCTGCTCGGCGTGCTCCTGGAGGATGCGCTGGGTCTGCGCACGGGCCTCGCGCAGCTCGCGCTCCGCGTCCTGGCGCAGCTGATCGGCCTGGATCTGGGCATTACGGAGCAACTGCTCGGCCTGATAGCCGATGTCCGCGCCGTCGTAGGCAGGGCGGGACGCGAGGTTGCGGCGCGCCTCGTGAAGCTTGGCGCGCAACACCTCGACCTGGTAGCCGAGGTCTTCGGCGTGCTGAACAGCCTTCTCTCGCTCGGTCTTCAGCCGGTCCATCTCGGCCTCGAACCGCGAAAGATGGTCCGTCTCAGCCCGCGAGCTCTCTTGGCGTTCGTAGCCCCGCACTGCGCGGTCCCATCCGTCCCCTGGTCGCAAGTCTCTTCGTACGAGCCCTGTCCATCCGCCGAACGGGGCCCACGGGGAATGGTGTCAGATCAACAGCAGAGCATGGGCTGCTGCCCTGACGCTCGTCCCCCGAAACCCGGACCCCGGCAAGCGGCCGCCCAGCGTACGGACGACCGGCCGCCCAATACTTCGGACGGCCGACCCCAACCCTACCGGCCCAAGTATGCGGAGGTCAGTGCTCCGGTGACTCCTGAGCTGCCGAGGTGACGAGTTCGGTCAGTACGCCGTGGCAGTCCTTGGGGTGCAGGAAGGTGATGCGGGATCCCATGGAGCCGATTCGGGGCTCCTGATAAAGGACGCGTACGCCCTTGTCCTTGATGGCGGCGGCGTCGCCGTCCACGTCCGCGGTGCCGAAGGCGATGTGGTGCACGCCCTCGCCGTTCTTGGCCAGCCACTTGCCCACGGCGGAGTCGTCGCGAGTGGGTTCGAGGAGCTGCAGGTAGGAAGCGCCGCCGTCGCCCGTCTCGTTGATCTTGAGCATGGCCTCGCGCACCCCCTGCTCTTCATTGACTTCGGTGTGGAACACCGTGAAGCCGTACGTCTCCCGGTAGAACTCGACGGTCTTGTCGAGGTCGAAACAGGCGATCCCGATGTGATCGATTCGCGTCAGCATGTTTTAAGTCCAGCCCTTCCGGCGCTGATTACGCAACGTGCGCGCGATCACACCGAACTCCCGATGACGCCCGGCGTACCGCTCAGTACATTCAAGTAAACCCTCATTAACTCCTCCTCCCAAGGGGCCGTGGCACATGTCTGGAACGACCGGTACCACCTCAGTGATCGTCGCGGGCGCCCGAACGCCCATGGGCCGCCTGCTGGGCTCCCTCAAGTCCTTCTCAGGCGCCGACCTGGGCGGTTTCGCGATCAAGGCCGCCCTCGACCGGGCCGGGATCGGCGGCGACCAGGTGCAGTACGTGATCATGGGGCAGGTCCTCACGGCCGGGGCAGGGCAGATCCCGGCACGTCAGGCCGCCGTCAAGGCGGGCATCCCCATGAACGTCCCGGCGCTCACCGTCAACAAGGTGTGTCTCTCCGGGCTCGACGCGATCGCGCTCGCCGACCAGCTGATCAGCGCGGGCGAGTTCGACGTCGTCGTCGCCGGCGGCCAGGAGTCGATGACGAACGCGCCGCACCTCCTCCCGAAGTCGCGCGAGGGCTTCAAGTACGGCGCCATCGAGATGCTCGACTCCATGGCGTACGACGGCCTGACCGACTCCTTCGAGAACATCGCCATGGGCGAGTCCACGGAGAAGCACAACACCCGCCTGGGCATCGCACGCCCCGAGCAGGACGCGATCGCCGCCGCCTCCCACCAGCGGGCCGCCGCGGCGCAGAAGAACGGCATCTTCGAGGCCGAGATCACCCCGGTCGAGATCCCGCAGCGCAAGGGCGACCCGGTCCTGTTCTCCAAGGACGAGGGCATCCGCGCCGAGACGACCGCCGAGTCCCTCGGCAAGCTGCGCCCCGCCTTCACCAAGGACGGCACGATCACGGCGGGCACGTCCTCGCAGATCTCCGACGGCGCCGCGGCGGTCGTGGTGATGTCCAAGGCCAAGGCCGAGGAGCTCGGCCTCGACTGGATCGCGGAGATCGGGGCCCACGGCAACGTGGCGGGCCCGGACAACTCGCTCCAGTCGCAGCCGTCGAACGCGATCCAGCACGCCCTGAAGAAGGAGGGCCTCGACGTCGCGGACCTCGACCTCATCGAGATCAACGAGGCCTTCGCCGCGGTCGCGGTGCAGTCAATGAAGGACCTCGGAGTGTCCTCGGAAAAGGTGAACGTCAACGGCGGAGCCATCGCCCTGGGTCACCCGATCGGGATGTCCGGCGCGCGCGTGGTGCTGCACCTCGCCCTTGAGCTGAAGCGCCGTGGTGGCGGCGTGGGCGCTGCCGCGCTGTGCGGTGGCGGCGGGCAGGGCGACGCGCTGATCGTGAAGGTGGCGAAGGCCTGACGCGTTTCGCGCGTGCGAGCCTTCCCTACGTCTTGGAACGGAGCTGTCTGACATGCAGGACGTCCCCTCCCTGGTGGCACAGGCCCGCGAGGGCAGGCCACGGGCCGTGGCCCGGCTGATCTCACTGGTCGAGGGGGCGTCACCGCAGCTCCGCGAGGTCATGGCGGCGCTGGCTCCGCTGGCGGGCCATGCGTACGTGGTCGGCCTCACGGGATCTCCCGGTGTCGGCAAGTCGACTTCGACGTCGGCGCTCGTCTCCGCGTACCGCAGGGCGGGCAAGCGGGTCGGCGTCCTGGCCGTCGACCCCTCGTCCCCCTTCTCCGGGGGCGCGCTGCTCGGCGACCGGGTCCGGATGTCGGAGCACGCGTCCGACCCGGGGGTCTACATCCGCTCCATGGCGACGCGCGGCCACCTCGGCGGCCTCGCGTGGTCCGCCCCGCAGGCGATCCGTGTCCTGGACGCGGCGGGCTGCGACGTCGTCCTGGTCGAGACCGTCGGCGTGGGCCAGTCCGAGGTGGAGATCGCCTCGCAGGCGGACACGTCGGTGGTGCTTCTCGCCCCCGGGATGGGGGACGGGATCCAGGCGGCGAAGGCCGGAATTCTGGAGATCGGCGATGTGTACGTCGTGAACAAGGCGGACCGGGACGGCGCGGACGCGACCGCGCGCGAGCTGAACCACATGCTGGGGCTCGGGGAATCGCGCGGTGCCGGTGACTGGCGCCCGCCCATCGTGAAGACGGTGGCCGCACGGGGCGAGGGGATCGACGAGGTCGTCGAGGCCCTGGAGAAGCACCGGGCGTGGATGGAGGAGCGGGGGGTCCTGGCGGAGCGGCGCGCGGCGCGGGCGGCCCGCGAGGTGGAGACCATCGCGGTCACGGCCCTGCGGGAACGGATCGCGGACCTCCACGGGGACGCGCGGCTCTCGGCGCTGGCGGAGCGGATTGTCGCGGGGGAGCTGGACCCTTACGCGGCGGCGGATGAGCTGGTGGCCAGCTTGACCGCGGGGTAGCCCGTGCCCCGCGGTGGCTGCGGGGCTCCGCCCTGGGGGGAACGGGGCCGCCGCTTCTGGTGGCCCCGCAGTCGAATGAGCCGCCGCTTCGCGGCGAATCTTTCCCGCCCACCCACCCGATTACCCCGGAGTAACGGGTGGGTGGGCGGGAAACATCCGCCGCGAAGCGGCGGTTCAGAGCACACGCACGACGTGAGCCGGCCCCGCAGGACATTCCTGCGGGGCCGGCTCTCCGGGGGGACGGGGCCAATTAGTCGTCGGAGCCGTCAGAGTCGTCGTCGGAGTCGTTGTCGTCCGAGTCGTGGTCGGAGTCGTCGTGGCTGTCCGACTTGTCGGCGGTGACCTTGCCCGACTGCAGGTCGACCTTCCAGTCGGACTCCGCACCCTTGGTGTTGGACGTCTCCGCGTCCCAGGCACCGGCGGTGCCGTCGTCGTCCAGGTCCACGGACGTGACCGTGCCCTTGGCGGCGGCGGCTTCAGCCGCGTCCTGCGCCGAGGTGGACGCACCGTTCAGGGCGGCGGCCACGCGCTTCGCGTCGCCGTCCTCGTCCTGCTCGGTGTGCGAGCCCAGGACCTTGCCCGTGCCGGGGTCGACCTGCACGCTGTGCCACGTGCTGTTCTTGCCGAGCACGTCGACGTCCCAGACCAGGCCGCCGTTGTCCTCGTCGTCCAGCTCGGCGGAGACCGCCGTACCGGACTGGTTCGCCAGGGCCGCCTTGATCGCGTCGGCCGCGGTCACCTTGGCGGCCTTCACCTCGGTGGTGTTCTCCTTGGCGTCGTCGCGGTCGTCGTACCGGTCGTCCCGGTCGTCGTCGCGGTCGTTGTCCCGGTCGTGGTCCTTCAGCTGGACGCTGGACTTCTTGGCCGCGGCCGACGACTCGTCGTCGCCGGAGGCGGCGAGCGCTGTCGCCGTGCCGCCCCCGACCAGGGCGATGGCCGCGACAGTGGCGATGACGATGTTGCGCTTCATAAGGGGTTCCTCCCGAGACGGTGGCTGTGCGGCCCGGGGGCCGCTGCCGTTCGCTTTCGACAAGAACCAATCTGGCTGAGCGATGCTGAAGCCAGCCTGAAGCCGCCTGAAGAACTCTTCAGGTTGGCTCTGTCACCCTGAACGCATGCGCCTGTTGATCGTGGAAGACGAAAAGCGCCTCGCGCTGTCCCTGGCCAAGGGCCTGACGGCCGAGGGCTACGCCGTGGACGTCGTCCACGACGGCGTCGACGGGCTGCACCGGGCGGGCGAGGGATCGTACGACCTGGTCATCCTCGACATCATGCTGCCCGGCATGAACGGCTACCGCGTCTGCTCCACCCTGCGCGCCGCCGGACACGACGTACCGATCCTGATGCTCACGGCCAAGGACGGCGAGTACGACGAGGCGGAGGGGCTCGATACGGGCGCCGACGACTACCTCACCAAGCCCTTCTCGTACGTGGTGCTCGTTGCCCGTGTGAAGGCGCTCCTGCGCCGCCGCGGCAACGCGGGCCCGTCCCCGGTCCACACGCTCGGCGACCTCAAGGTCGACACCGCGGCGCGCCGCGTCTTCCGCGGCACGGACGGCGAGGACGGCGAGGGCAGCGAAGTGACCCTCACGGCCAAGGAGTTCGCGGTCCTGGAACAGCTCGTCCTGCGGGCGGGCGAGGTGGTCTCCAAGGGCGACATCCTCGAGCACGTCTGGGACTTCGCCTACGAGGGGGATCCCAACATCGTCGAGGTGTACATCAGCGCCCTGCGGCGCAAGCTCGGAGCGCCGCTCATCAAGACCGTGCGCGGCGCCGGATACCGCCTGGAGGCCCCCCGATGAGGCGCTTCTTCAGTTCCGTACGGGCCAGGGCGACCATCGGCGCCTCTCTGGTCGTCGCCGTCGCGCTGATCGCCGCCGGAGCCGCCGTGCTGCTCTCGCTGCGCGCCAATCTGACGGACCAGGCGAGCGGTCAGGCCGAGTCCTCCGCCCGTGGGGTGGCCTCGCAGCTCGCCGCGAACAAGGCGTACGGCGAGCTGGACCTGGACGACGAGGACACCCCGGTCCAGGTCGTCGACGGCGACAAGCGGCTCGTCGCCGCCAGCGAGGAGCTGGAGGCCATCAGCGGCACGGCGACCGACGCCGTCAAGCCCCGGCCCGCTTCCACCACGCCGCCCGCCAAGGGCGACGACGAGGACGACGACGAGAGCGAGGGCGAAGCGCTCGAAGCCGGGGAGATCTCCGACGACCCGGCGCGCGACACCACCGGCTCCGCCACCGTCGACGGCGAGACGGAGGACTACCGCTTCGCCGCCGTCAAGGTGAACGTCGAGAACAAGGGCGACCTCACCGTCTACGCGGGCGCGTCCCTCGCCGCCCAACAGAGCGCGGTGTCCACGGCGTTGACGTCCATGCTCATCGGTTTCCCGCTGCTCCTGGCCGTCATCGCCGGGGTGACCTGGCTGGTGACGCGGCGCGCACTGCGCCCGGTGGACGCGATCCGCTCCGAGATGGCGGCCATCACCGCATCGGAGGACCTCGCGCGCCGCGTGCCCGAGCCGGACACGCACGACGAGATCGCCCGCCTTGCCACGACCACGAACGAGACGCTCGCCGCCCTGCAGAGCTCGGTGGAGCGCCAGCGCCGCTTCGTGGCCGACGCCTCGCACGAACTGCGCAGCCCGATCGCCTCCTTGCGCACACAGCTCGAAGTGGGCGCGGCCCACCCGGAGTTGCTGGATGTGGACGGTGCGGTCGAAGACACCGTACGGCTTCAGGAGCTGGCCGCCGACCTGCTTCTCCTGGCCCGGCTCGACGCGGGGGAGAAGCCGGGCGGGGGGCATGTGGACCTGGCGGCCCTGGCCCGTGAGGAGCTCTCGCAGCGCACACGGGACCGTGCTGATGTCCGCATGGATCTGAAGAACGTCGAAGTCGCCGGCTCCCGAAGCCAGTTGACTCGCGTGCTCGGCAACCTCGTGAACAACGCGCAGCGTCACGCGCGCTCGCACGTCACGGTCGCCACCCGGGCCGACGGCACGTGGGCGGTCCTTGAGGTCTCCGACGACGGAGAGGGCGTACCCGAGAGCGAACGCGACCGGATCTTCGAGCGCTTCGTCCGCCTCGACGACGCCCGCACCCGGGATGACGGCGGGGCGGGTCTGGGCCTCGCCATCGCGCGCGACGTCGCCGCACGCCACGGCGGGACCCTCACGGTCAAGGAGGCCCCCGGTGGGGGAGCGCTCTTCGAGCTCAGGATCCCTGCCGCTTCCCGGTGAGGGTCAGGGCTTGCCCCGCTGGGCGCGGAGGTGTTCCGCGATCGGCGTCAGGGCTTTGTGGAGTTCGCCGAGCGCCTCGGGTGAGATCAGGTCGACGAAGTGCTGGCGGACCGAGGCCACGTGGTGCGGGGCGACCCGCTGCATGGTCTCCATGCCCTCGTCCGTGAGGACGGTGTAGAGCCCGCGCCGGTCGGACTCGCAGTTCTCCCGGCGGACCAGGCCCGCGTTCTCCATGCGGGTGATCTGATGGGACAGGCGGCTCTTGGACTGCAGTGTGGCGGCCGCGAGATCGCTCATACGCATCCGCTTCTCCTCCGATTCGGAGAGATGCACGAGGATGTCGTAGTCGTTCATGGTCAGGTTGAACGGCTGGAGGTCTTTCTCGAGCTGATATGTCAGCATCCTGTTGACCTCCACGTGGGTGCGCCAGGCGCACTGTTCCTCGTTGGTCAGCCACTGCGGGGCCGTATCGGTCTCCATGGAATCGATTCTACCTAAGAAGTTGAAAGGTGAACGAATGTCGGTGTGTGACACGCGCCTCTCACCCCCCAGGTGACAGAGGGGCACAGACGTTCGCCGTCACACTCCGCAGACTACCGCTCACAGGCCGAAGCGACGCTGGAGGTCCCCCAGTTGTCCGGGAAGGCGCGGTTGTCCCGGCTGCTGACCGTGTTGACCCGGTGCGCCCTGGCCCCCCGGCACGCCCGCCTGCTGCGGCACCGCACCCATCGCCTGCTCGGCCATGAGCGCCTCCGAGGACTGCAGGAGCACCGTGCCCGCCCCCACGAACTCGAACTGGTGCTCCTCGCCTGAGGTGCCACCGATCCCGGTCAGCGCCCGTACGCCCCCGATGACTCCGGTCAGATATCCGTGGTCGTAGTGATGGCAGGGCGAGGGGCAGTCGGCCCAGCCCACCAGGGCCTGCGGATCGACCCGGATCGGCGGCTCCATGAACACCACGGGGCCGTTCGACGCGGCCACGAACTTTCCGGTCCCGATCAGGGTCAGGAAGCCCGGAACGATGGATTGCTTCAGCGCGAGAGTTGGCTGAAAAGCGAGGAGGTTGCCCGAGCGAATGGTGAGGTTGCCGTCTTCCAGGTCGTACGAATTCACGTCGAAGGCCCGGTCGGCGAGGAGCATCTTGCCCTGGCCGTCCGCCACGACCCAGTCGCTGGCGTGCAGGGGCGAATGAAAACTCGTGCGCACCAGGCGGTCCAGGCGGCCGTGCCCGATGCCGTTGAACTCGATCGACCCGTAATAGGCGATCATCTTCCCCTTCTGCAGGAACCACTGGCTCCCCTTGAGCTCCACGCAGAAGGTGTACGCGTTCACGCTGTCGTCGCTCGGCAGCGTCATCGGGTCGAGGGCCGCGGGCGCTCCCACGGGCATCGAGGGGTTCCCAGCGGGGTTCACAGCTTCTCCTCCGACGCCTGGACGTACACCGCACCGCTTCCGGACAGCTCCAGCTGGAAGGCCTCGCCCGAGCCCCGCCCCACCATGTCGCGCCAGCCGAGCGCGGTGGAGAGCTTGTTGCGTACGTCGCCGTGGTGCGCCACATACGCCTGCGGGTCTACATGGACCGGGCGCTGCGGGGTGATCGGCACCTCGATGACCCCGCCGTGCGCCATGACGGCGACCGCGCCCTGGCCCTTGAGGGTGGTGGTGAAGAGGCCCTGCCCTGTGACCTGGCCGCGCACCATGCCCATGACGCCGCCCTGCGAGCCCATGAACATCGTGCCCTGCTGGAGCGTGCCGTCGAAGGCGAGCAGCCGGTCCGCCTCCACATAGAGGGTGTCCCCGGAGAGGGTGATCACCTGGATGTGGTGGCCGCCGTGTCCGAACAGGACGGTGCCGCTGCCCTCGACGGTCATCAGGGGTGTCGCCTCGTTGGCGACCCGGCGTCCGAGCATGGAGGCCAGGCCGCCCTGACCGCCCTGGATGTTGGGGGTGAACGCGACATCTCCCTTGTAGGCGAGCATGGCGCCGCGCTGGCTGAACAGCCGCTGGCCCGGAAGGACGGTCGCCTCGACCATCTTCGAGTTGATCTCTCGGAAGGGCATGTCAGACGTCCCCCGCGATCGTGGTCCGCTCGCTGGGCTGGACATAGACGAGTCCCTCGCCCTCGAAGCGGATCTGGAAGGCCTCGCCGCCGCCCTCGCCGAGCAACGTACGGAAGGTGACGCCCGACTGGAGGTTCTGGCGGAGGTCTCCTTGGTGCGCGACATACGCCCCCGGGTCCACCGTGAGGGGATACTGCCGGCTCACGCGCAGGACGACCGCGGGGCCGTCGGACATGATCGCCGCCTGGCCCGAGCCCTCGACGGTCGTGGTGAACAGGCCGTTGCCCTGCGAGGCGCCGCGCACGCCCGTGAAGTGGGTGCCGGTGCGCAGGCCCGCGTCCGTGCACAGCAGATTGCCTGCCTCGACGAAGAGCTTCTCGCCGCGCAGCTCCACGAGGTTGATCTCCGTGGCGCGGTCGGCGAACCAGCATGTGCCGTGCCCCTTCACCTCCATCACCGTCATCTGCTCGCCGGTGAGGCGGCGGGTCACCATGCCCCGCACGCCCTCGCCGCCGCCGGTCATCTTCTTGAAGGCCATCTGGCCGTCGTACGCGACCATCGAGCCGTTCTTCGCCTTGACGGCGTCGCCGGACATGTCCACGGCGAGCACCCTGCTGCCTTGCAGTCGGAACGTTGCCACGTATCGACGGTAGCCGTCGGATATGGGGTCGGAACAGGGCATCGGCCCCTGAGCGAACCCGGAGAACACCCCGATGTCACAATGGGGGTCGCTTGTGCGCGCATTCACAAGATCGATGCCGTCGAGCGGCCCCGCCCCTCGCTCCCGCCTCCCACCGAAGGTGATCCGTGGACATCAAGACCGCTTCCGCACTCCGCCGCCTCCGCCTGGTCTCGGCCCCCGAGGCCGTCTCCTTCCTGCTCCTGATCATCTGCTCGGTGCTCAAGCGGACCACGGACTTCAACGCCGTGCCGGTGATGGGCATGGTCCACGGCGTGCTCTTCATCCTGTACGTGCTGTTCTGGCTCGACGCCTGGAACCGCACGAAGTGGAACGTGAAGACGGCCGCGCTCTACTTCGTCCTCTCCGTCCTGCCGGCCGGCGGTTTCTTCGCCGAGCGGAAGCTGAAGCGTGAGGCCGAGGCCGCCGTGATCGCGTCGCGCGCCCGCCGCGAAGGTGTCGTGAGCGCATGATCGTCGCCTTCTCCGTGACACCGCTGGGCGTCGGCGAGGACGTGGGTGAGTACGTCGCCGACGCGGTCCGCGTCGTCCGCGAATCCGGCCTGCCCAACCGGACCGACGCGATGTTCACCTCCGTCGAGGGCGAGTGGGACGAGGTGATGGACGTCGTCAAGCGCGCCGTCGCCGCGGTCGAGGCACGGGCGCCGCGCGTCTCCGTCGTCATGAAGGCGGACATCCGCCCCGGGGTGACGGACGGGATGACCTCGAAGGTCGAGACGGTGGAGCGGCACCTTTCCGAGTAGCCGCGAGCAACCGCCTCCCGTACAAGGAGAAGCCCCCGCCGGAAGCCGGCGGGGGCTTCTCCTTGTGCGCGGACTTGAGCGACTGCTCAAAAGTATCTACGATCCTCTTGAGCAGTCGCTCAAAACCGCACTGACATGGGGGTATGTCGTGAGCCTGTACGTCGAAGCACGTATAGACGCCGACCTCGACGAGCTCTGGGCACGCACCCAGGAGCCGTCCCAGCATCAGCGCTGGGACCTCCGCTTCACCGAGATCGACTACCTGCCCCAGGTGCCCGGCGAGCCGCAGCGCTTCCGGTACGGCACGCGCGTACTGCCCTTCCTCACCATCGCGGGCACCGGGATCTCCGCCGGTGAGAAGCGCCGCGAGGACGGCACCAGGACGTCGGCGCTGCGCTTCTCCTCGCCGCACCCGCTCTCGTTCCTCCAGGAGGGCTCGGGCTACTGGCGTTACGTCCCCGCCCCGGACGGCGGCATCCGCTTCCTCACCGGCTACGACTACCGGCCGCGCTGGGGCCGCTTCGGCGCGCTCGCCGACCGGCTCGTCCTGCGCCCCCTGATGGGCTGGGCCACGGCCTGGTCCTTCGACCGGCTGCGCCTCTGGCTGGAGCGGGGGATCACGCCCGAGCGCCAGCTGCTGCACGGTCTCGCCGAGGTGGCCGTGCGCGTCGGGTGCGTGGCAGCGGCCGTCCTCACCGCCCCGATGGTGGCACTGGCGACCCTGGCGCTCGCCTTCGTCCTGCCGCCCCTGCCGACGACACCGGCGGCGCGCCGCTGCCTGCGGAAGCCGCCGCCACGCACGCGTGCACCGCGCGTCCTGACGACCCTCCAGGAGCGATGATGCAGCCGTCGATCTTCCGCACGGTGATGGGATCCGACTTCGACCGCCTGCACCCCCAGCTGCAACGCCGCTTCTCCGTGGGCCTGGCGAGCGGCGAGGCGTGCACCGGACGGGGTGTCATGGACCGGATCTGGCACGGCGCGGGCTTCGTGAAACCGTTCCTGGCGTTGGGCGGCACCCGCAACATCCTCGTCCCGCGCGCGGGACGCAACGTCCCCTTCACCATCGAGAACGTGCCGTACGCCGACACATTCGGCCGTGAGACGGTGAGCTTCGTGCGCACCTTCGATCTTCCCGGCCGCCCGCGCCGCTTCGACGCCCAGATGGTCCTCGGTCCCCAGGGGGACCGGATCCTCGACTACCTCGGCACCCACCAGCACCTCGCGAGCGATCTCCACCTCCGGGCCGAGCCGGACGGTTCCTTGCTGATCCGCTCCGGAGAGCACCGATTCCGGGAGGGGCCGGTGGACGTCAGGGTCCCCGAACCGATCGGCGGGGACGCCGAGGTGCGGGAGTCGTACGACGACTCGACGGGCCGCTTCCGTATCCGGGTCCGTGTGGTGAACCGGTACTTCGGACCGCTCTTCGGGTACGAGGGTTCCTTCACGGCGGCGTACACGGACGTCCGTGGCTGTGGTGTGCGCCCGGGGCTGCGGCCCGTCCGTGAGGAGGCGAGGGCGTGAGCGCCGACACGAAGCAGAAACTCCTCGAAGGCGCCCTGCGCACGCTGACGGAGCAGGGCATCGCGAAGACGTCCGCCCGGACGATCGCGGCTGCCGCCGGGGTCAATCAGGCGCTGGTCTTCTACCACTTCGGATCGGTCGACGAGCTCCTCGCCGCGGCCTGCCGCCACGGCTCGGAGCAGCGGGTCTCCCGTTACCGGGAGCGGCTGGACGCGGTGTCCTCGCTGGCCGAACTCCTCGAATTCGGGCGCGAGATGCACGAGGAGGAGCGGGCCGCGGGGCATGTGGCGGTCCTCGGCCAGCTCCTCGCCGGGGCGCAGACGCAGCCGCGCCTGGCCCCCGCGACGGCCGCGGGCCTCGCCCTGTGGATCGAGGAGATCGAGAAGGTCCTGGTCAGGGTCCTCTCGGCGACGCCCCTTGGGGAGTTCGCGGATCCCGTGGGGCTTGCGCGGGCGGTGGCGGCGTCGTTCGTGGGCATCGAGCTGTACGAGGGCGTGGACGCCGCCGGTGCGGGCAGGGCGTTGGATGCCCTGGAGCAACTGTCCGTCCTGGTGACGGCGGTTGAAGATCTGGGGCCGCTTGCGCAGCGGGCCATGCGGCATCGGCTGCGGCGGGCCAAGCAGTCCTGAGCCCTTTCCTCGGGGGTGCCGTTGCTCGGCGGTGGGCCCTCCGGAAGGACCTCTCCCGCCGCCCACCCGATTGCCCCGCATCCCTCAGCGTGTCCCGCAACCGCAGCCAAACCGCTCACCCTAAAACCGCCCGCACGGACGCACCCGGTTCGACACGCCGAAGAAACTCCCCTTTTGTGTGGGTATCGGCTTGTTCGCACCTGAACCTGCCATTGCCAGATCACCCAAGACCTGGAGGGCGCTGTGCGGCCGGAGGGCTACGACTACGACACCCACAGCACACTCGCCGGACCGCTCACCGAGCCGGACGGCGACGGCGGCAGCAGTGATCGCTATCGGGTGCAGTACAGCAAGCTGCTCTCCCGTGAGCCCCACCGAATACGAGCCGTCATCCTCATGACGCTCGCGCCCGTCCTCACCGGTCTCCTCCTCGTCTACCTCGTCTGGCCCACCCACTGGACGGAACGCGAGGGCGCCGACCGCTGGCTCATCGGACTCGACGTCACGATGCTCGTCGCGATCGGGCTCATCGAGCTCTTCATGCTCGTCAACGTCATCTCGATCGCCCACGCGACGATGGTGGCGAGGGACCCGATACCGGTCACCCCCGAGCCCGGCACCCGCGTCGCCTTCCTCACGACGTACGTCCCCGGCAAGGAACCCCTCAGCATGGTCCGCGCCACCCTCGAAGGGGCCAAGCGGATACACCACACAGGACCCCTCGACGTCTGGCTCCTGGACGAAGGGGACAGCGAGGACGCCAAGGCGCTCTGCGGCGAACTCGGCGTACTCCACTTCACCCGCAACGGCGTCCCCGAGTGGAACCGCAAGAAGGGCGTCCACAAGGCCCGCACCAAGCACGGCAACTACAACGCCTGGCTCGCGATGCACGGCGGCGACTACGACTTCTTCGCCTCGGTGGACACCGACCACGTCCCCCTCCCCAACTTCCTCGAGCGGATGATGGGTTACTTCCGGGACGAGGATGTGGCGTTCGTCGTCGGGCCCCAGGTCTACGGGAACTACGACTCTCCCGTCACCAAGGCCGCCGAGTCCCAGCAGTTCCTCTTCCACGCCCTGATCCAGCGCGCAGGCAACCGCTACCGCGCGCCCATGTTCGTCGGCACCAACAACGTCGTACGCATCCAGGCGCTCCGTCAGGTCGGCGGCCTGTACGACTCCATCACCGAGGACATGGCGACCGGCTTCGAGCTGCACCGTCACAAGAACCCCCTCACCAGGAAGCACTGGCGGTCCGTCTACACCCCGGACGTGCTCGCCGTCGGTGAGGGACCCGCCTCCTGGACGGACTTCTTCACCCAGCAGATGCGCTGGTCGCGCGGGACGTACGAGACGCTGTTCAAGCAGTACTGGAAGGCGCCGTTCACGATGCCGCCCGGCCGTCTCTTCTCGTACACGATGATGCTCGTCTACTACCCCATGACGGCCGTCAACTGGCTTCTGGGTGTGTTGAGTTGCGTGCTCTTCCTGTGGTTCGGCGCGTCCGGGACCCAAGTCGCCGCCTCCGTCTGGCTGATGCTCTACAGCGACGCGGCAGCGCTCCAGGTCGGGCTCTATTTGTGGAACCGCCGCCACAACGTCTCCCCGCACGAACCGGAGGGCTCCGGAGGCCTCGCGGGCATGGCGATGTCCGCGCTCTCCGCGCCCATCTACGCCAAGTCGCTCGGCGCCGCCGTCCTGCGCCGCCCGAGCCGCTTCGTGGTCACGCCCAAGGGCGGCGACGCCAGCCCGGACCGGGTGATGACCTTCCGGATCCATCTCTTCTGGGCGGCGGTCCTCGCCAGTTCGCTGGCCGCCTCGTTCGTGCTCGGCCACACCCACGTGGCGATGCGCACCTGGGCCGTGCTCGCGATGGTCATCTCGCTCGCGCCGATCGCGATCTGGAGCTTCACGCTGGTCAAGGAGCGCAAGGAACGCAAGGTGCACGGCGAGGCCCGCCAGAGGGCGCGGCAGCGCGGCAGGCAGGACGCGGAAGGCCTGGGCGTCCCGGGCGGCGCGGACGGCGAGCCGGAGCCGGCGTTCGCCACCGGTACGACGACAGGAGGGAACTGACCCATGGCTTACCGGCCCTCTAAGCGGACCAAGAAGACGCTCCTCGGAGTCGGGGCGGGCGTGCTGCTCGTCGGACTCAACGCACCGGCGGCACTCTCTTTCGCCGAGGAGAGGTACTACGCGTACAAGATCGCCCAGCCCGGCTACAAGGCGAAGTACGGCTCCTGGAAGCAGATCGGCATCCCCGACGAGTACCGCACGAACGCCATCCACGCCGCGCTCCTGCACACCGGCAAGGTCCTGATCGTCGCGGGCTCCGGGAACGAGCAGAAGAAGTTCGACAAGGGGTCGTTCGACACGATCCTCTGGGACCCGAGGACGGACACCTTCAAGAAGGTCGCGACCCCGGAGGACTTCTTCTGCTCGGGGCACGCCCAACTCCCGGACGGGCGCCTGCTGGTGGCGGGCGGCACGGCGCGCTACGAACTCCTCGACGGCGAGATCAACCGGGCCGGCGGCGGCATGCGCGTCAAGAACGAGAGCCCCGACAAGGCCATCGTCCTCAAGAAGGGCACCCGTTTCCGTTCCCCGTCGGGCGTCGAGTACGTGAGCAAGTTCGACGTGAAGGTCCCCAAGGCCAAGCGGGACTACAAGATCACGTACAACAAGTCCGGTGTGATGCAGCCCTGGAAGACGACCGTCAAGGCGAGCGAGACCCGCGTCTTCGTCGAAGCGGCAAAGGAGGGCGAGGAGTTCGTCAACGAGAAGTCCGCGCAGTACGAGATCGAGGGCCTCACCGGCAAGGACGCGGACAACGCCTACGGGATCGCCGAGAAGATCACCATGGACAAGCAGGACTTCCAGGGGATCAAGGCGGCGTACGAGTTCGACCCTAAGGCCGAGAAGTACGTCCCCGTGGAGCCGATGGAGAAGGCCCGCTGGTACCCCACGCTCGTCGGTCTCGACGACGGCAAGGTGCTCGCGGTCTCCGGCCTCGACGACGTGGGCATGATCGACCCGGGCGACAACGAGATCTACGACCCGAAGACGAAGAAGTGGACCAACGGGCCCAAGCGCTACTTCCCGACCTACCCCGCGCTCTTCCTCACCAAGGGCGGCAAGCTCTTCTACCCGGCGTCGAACGCGGGCTACGGGCCCGCCGACAAGGGGCGCGACCCGGGCCTGTGGGACCTGAAGACCAACAAGTTCGAGAAGATCCCCGGCCTCGTCGACCTCGACCAGACCGAGACGTCCGCGTCCGTCCTGCTGCCCCCGGCGCAGGACCAGAAGGTGATGATCCTGGGCGGCGGAGGCGTCGGCGAGTCCGACAAGGCGACCCGGCGCACGGCCGTGGTGGACCTCAAGGAGGACAGCCCCGCCTTCAAGACCGGGCCCGAACTCCCGCAGGGAACCCGCTACTTGAACAGCGTGATCCTGCCGGACGACTCGGTGTTCACGTCCAACGGCTCCAAGGACTACCGGGGACGCGGCGGCAGCAACATCCTCAAGGCGCAGTTCTACGACCCCAGGACGAACAGCTTCCGCGAGGCGGCGTCCCCCAAGGTGGGCCGCAACTACCACTCGGAGGCGCTGCTCCTGCCCGACGGACGGGTCGTCACCTTCGGCTCCGACCCGCTCTTCGACAACCAGGAGAACACCAAGCTCGGCCACTTCGAGCAGCGCATGGAGGTCTTCACGCCGCCCACGCTGCACAAGGCGGGCAACAACCGGCCGGTCCTCGGCGAGGGCCCCGAGCAGCTGGCGGCGGACGGCCGCGCGACGTTCCGCACGAAGACGCCCGAGAAGATCGCCTCGGCCCGCCTGATGCGTCCCAGCGCGGTGACGCACACGACGGACGTCGAGCAGCGGTCGATCGCGCTCGGCCTCACCAAGGGCAAGGGCGAGGTGACGGTGGACGTGCCCAAGGGCGACACCGCTCTGGTGCCGCCCGGCTGGTACATGCTGTTCGTGACGGACCAGGACGGCACGTCGTCAGAGGCGAAGTGGATCCACGTCGGGCAGAAGTGAGTGCCGGTCAGGTGGCCTTGGCGTTGCGCGCGAGACCGAGCGCGTAGTCGGGCCACCACTGGCCCGCCGCCGGGCCGCCGCGGCACGGTCCGTCCGAGTCGCCGGGCCGCTTGATCCACAGGACCGCGTCGAGCAGCGCGTCACCGGTCTTGTCCGTGGGCGGGGTGCCGAGGCCGCGGCCCGGCGGATTGCACCAGGCGTCCGCGCGGTCGCCTGCGAGCGGGCCCTTGCCGTTGCGGCTGGTGTCCATCACGAAGTGCTTGCCGCCGACGATCCCCGAGAGGCTGCGGCCGTACGCCTTGATGGTCCCGTCGCTCTGGAAGTTCGACACGTTCAGCGAGAAGCCGTCGGCCTGTGCGATCCCGGCCTGCTGGAGCGGCTGCGCGAGCTTGTCCGCCTGGTTGATCCAGCCTGGGTTGCCCGCGTCCAGATAGACCTTCACCTTTTGCTGCTGCTTGAGCCGCTGGATGCCTTCGGAGAGCAGTTGGTAGCGGTCGGCGTGGTACTCGGCGGGGGTGCAGCCGTCGACGATGTGCGGGATCGCGTCCGGCTCCAGGATGACGACGGCCGGGCTCTCGCCGATGGCGCCCGCGAACTTGTCGATCCACTGCCGGTAGAAGTCCGAGCTGTGCGCGCCGCCCGCGGAGTGCTGGCCGCAGTCGCGGTGCGGGATGTTGTACGCGACGAGTACGGCGGTGCGGTCGGCCTGCGCGGCGCCGTCGACGGCCGCCTTGATGTCCGGCACCGGGTCGTCGCCCGCGGGCCACACGGCCATGGGCTGCTCGGAGATCCGCTTCAGGGCGTCGGCGTCCTGGGTGCGGCCTTCCTGCTCCCACTGCCTGACCTGCCGGGCGGCGGCGCTCTGCGGGTCGACCCAGAAGGCGCTCTGTGTCTTCTTCGCGGCCTCGGTGGAGGGTCCTGCCTCGGACGCAGCCCTTTCCTTGCCCTGGGAGCCGGAGTCGGACGAGCACCCTGCCGTGAGCGCGAGGGCCGTGAGGGCCGTGAGTGCGGTGAACGTACGGACCAGGCGGTGCATCCAGCCCCCTTGGGCGACGGTAACGACGGCAATCGTTACATAAGGGGCCAATCACCCTTGGTTACGACACCGGGCCGGACGCCGGGCGATGTTCAGATGCCGCCGCCGCTCGCCAGCGCGATGCCGAGCGGGGTGCGTTCGTAGAGCACCTGGTGCCCGTACCGCCGCGAGACCAGCAGCCCGGCGCCGCGCAGGGCGCCGAGGTGCGCGGAGACGGACGAGGGGGCGAGCCCCAGGCGATGCGCGAGGGCCGAGGTGGTGGCCGGGTCGGTGAGCGCGGCCAGGACGTTCGCCCTGCCCCGCCCCAGGAGCCGTACGAGCGCTTCGGACGTACGGTCGCTCGGCTCGGCCCAGAGGCCGCCGATCCCGCGGGCGGGATAGACCAGGGTCGGCTGCCAGGGCGGCTCGTGGCCGCCCACCACGTCGGGCCAGGTGAAGACGCTGGGCATCAGGACGAGGCCCTGCCCCGCCAACTGCCGCACGTGGTCGCCCCTGCGCGCGACGGTCAGGGTCTCCGCATCCCAGGTGAACCTCGGGTCGAGCTCGGCGACGAGCGCGCCGAGGCCGACCTCCGCGAGCCGCCGCGAATGGAAGGCGACGTCCGCCTCCAGGAGCGCGCGGAGCCGGGGCCAGTCGGGCTCGACGAGGGTGTGCCAGGCGGCCTCCATGGCGTCGGCGAGAGCCCGCACCGCGCGCGCCGGATCGGCGAGCAGCGCGCGCCCCTGCGGCGATTCGGCGGCTCCCGCGGTGCAGGCGAGCGCGCGCGTCAGCTCCTCGCGCGCGGCTTCGGGGTCGGCGGCGCGCACGGCCGCGATTTCCTCCTCGAAGGTGGCGGCCGGGCCGATGGGCGGAGGGCCGATGAAGTCGGGGGAGTAGCCGCGCTGCGGCATCAGCAGCCACAGCGTCCGGAGTTCGAGCCCGGCGCTCGCGTCGCGGATCCGCCGGAGCCACTGCGGGTGGTAGCCGTGCCGGTCGGGCCGCTTGAGGGTGCGCACGGCTTCCTGCGTCTCCCACAGCGGCGAGACGGCGAACCGGCACCGCAAGAGATCGTCGGGCCCGAAGTGCAGCCGGTCCGGCACGGCTCCCACCCCCCCCACGATTCGCCTGGAGCCGAAACTCTAGGGCGACCGGCGCGGGCCCGTGCAGGGTGCGGACATGTCCGACGAGCACACCTCAGACAACCGCACCTCAGACAAGCACACCCCAGAAAAGTGCACCTCCGAACCCCCGGGCTACCTCCGCCTCTTCAAGATCCGTGAGTTCCGTGCCGTCTTCCTCGCGCACGCCCTCTCGCTGCTCGGCGTCGTCGTCAGCGAGGTCGCGCTCACCGTGCTCGTGTACGGGCTCACCGGGTCGCCGCTGCTCAGCGCGCTCACCTTCGCGCTGGGGATGCTGCCCTATCTCGTGGGCGGCACCCTGCTGTCCGGGATCGCCGACCGGTACCCGCCGCGGCGGGTACTCGTGGTGTGCGACGTCGTGTGTGCCGCGTGCGCCGCCCTCATGGCCCTGCCCGTCACGCCCGTCTTCGGGCTGCTCGCGCTGCGGTGCGTCATCGCCGTCGTCTCGCCCGTGTTCAACGGGACGCGGATGGCGACCCTCGCCGACATCCTCGGGGACGGCGACCTGTTCGTCCTCGGGCGTTCCCTGCTGCGGATCGTCTCGCAGAGCTCCGTGCTCGTCGGCTTCGGGCTCGGCGGCGTCCTGCTCACCGTCGTGTCGCCGCGCGAGGCGCTCCTCATCACCGTGGGCACGTTCGCCGCGTCCGCGCTGTTCCTGCGGTGCGGGACGCAGCGCAGACCCGCGCGCGGGGGCGGTGGTTCCGCGCTGGTGAAGTACTCGCTCGGCGGCGCGCGGCAGGTGCTCGGCGACCGGCGGATCAGGGCGCTGCTGCTCCTCCTGTGGGCGCCGCCCATGTTCATGGTCGCCCCGGAGGCGCTCGCCGCTCCGTACGCGGACCAGATCGGCGTCGGCGTCGCGGGCGTCGGACTCCTGATGTGCGCGCTGCCGGTCGGCACGATCGCGGCGGAGCTGTACGCGGGGTCCGCGCTCTCCGCGACCACCCGGGCCCGCATCGCCCTGCCGCTCGCCTCCTTCACGCTCCTGCCGCTCACGGTGTACGCCGTCACCCCGGGCCTCCTGTGGGCGATGCTCGCGCTCGCGCTCGCCGGCGCGGGATCCGCGTACACGCTGGGTGTCGACCGGTGGTTCGTCGACGCCGTGCCCCAGGAGCTGCGCGGGCGGGCCATGACCGTGCACACGGCGGGGCTCATGACGATCCAGGGAGTCGGGATGGCGCTCGCCGGGCTCGCGGCGGAGTTCTTCGCGGTGAGCACCGTCGTCATGGCTTCGGGTGTGCTCGGCACGGTCTGCTGCCTGGTCCTGGCCGCCGAGGTCCGCGCCACGCACCGTACGGACGACGGAGGGGAAGAGGGCAAACCCGCCAACCTACGGGAACGCGTGACCGAATCGCGAGACGGGGCTGACCACCATATGACCGGCGGGTAAGGTCTTTGGCGTGCCGAAGCCGCTCAGCCTCCCCTTCGATCCCATCGCCCGCGCCGACGAACTCTGGAAGCAGCGCTGGGGATCCGTACCGGCCATGGGCGCGATCACCTCGATCATGCGGGCGCACCAGATCCTGCTCGCCGAGGTCGACGCCGTCGTCAAGCCGTACGGACTGACCTTCGCGAGGTACGAGGCGCTGGTGCTTCTCACGTTCTCGCAGGCGGGCGAGTTGCCGATGTCCAAGATCGGCGAGCGCCTGATGGTTCACCCCACCTCCGTCACCAATACCGTCGACCGGCTGGTCAAGTCCGGCCTCGTCGACAAGCGCCCCAATCCGAACGACGGGCGCGGCACCCTCGCCTCCATCACGGAGAAGGGCCGCGAGGTCGTCGAGGCGGCCACGCGCGAGCTGATGGCCATGGACTTCGGGCTCGGGGTCTACGACGCCGAGGAGTGCGCGGAGATCTTCGCGATGCTGCGGCCGCTGCGGGTGGCGGCCGAGGACTTCGACGAGCAGTAGACGGGCAGTAGGGGAGCGGTAGGGCGGCAGTAGCGGGCGCGCGTAACCGGAAGCGGGGCCGCCGGAAGATCGCGCAAAACGGGCCGATACGCTCGTGGGCATGAAGCGAAGCGTGCTGACCCGTTACCGGGTGATGGCCTATGTCACCGCCGTCATGTTGCTCGTGCTGTGCACCTGCATGATTTTCAAGTACGGCTTCGACAAGGGCGAGGGCCTGACGCTGGTCGTCTCCCAGGTCCACGGCGTCCTCTACATCATCTACCTGATCTTCGCCTTCGACCTGGGCTCCAAGGCGAAGTGGCCGTTCGGCAAGCTCCTGTGGGTGCTCGTCTCCGGCACCATCCCGACGGCCGCGTTCTTCGTCGAGCGCAAGGTCGTGCGCGAGGTGGAGCCGCTGATCGTCGACGGCTCGCCGGCCACCGCGAAGGCCTAGCTCCACTGCGGCAAACACCGCCACGGACATACCCGTGGCCCCGCTGCGGAGCAGCTGATGCCGCAGCGCCTCGACATTTACTAGGACGTCCTAGTAAATTCGAGGGTATGGACGCTGACGCCATCGAGGAGGGCCGCCGTCGCTGGCAGGCCCGGTACGACACCGCGAAGAAGCGCGACGCGGATTTCACCACGCTCTCCGGTGACCCGGTCGAGCCGGTCTACGGGCCACGGCCCGGGGACACGTACGAGGGTTTCGAGCGGATCGGATGGCCCGGCGAATACCCCTTCACCCGCGGACTGCACGCCACCGGCTACCGCGGCCGGACCTGGACCATCCGCCAGTTCGCGGGCTTCGGCAACGCCGAGCAGACGAACGAGCGCTACAAGATGATCCTGGCCAACGGCGGCGGCGGTCTCTCCGTGGCCTTCGACATGCCGACCCTGATGGGCCGGGACTCCGACGAGCCCCAGTCCCTCGGCGAGGTCGGGCACTGCGGGGTCGCCATCGACTCGGCCGCCGACATGGAGGTCCTGTTCAAGGACATCCCGCTCGGTGACGTGACGACGTCGATGACGATCTCCGGACCCGCCGTCCCCGTCTTCTGCATGTATCTGGTCGCCGCCGAGCGGCAGGGCATCGACCCGGCCGTCCTGAACGGCACGCTCCAGACGGACATCTTCAAGGAGTACATCGCGCAGAAGGAGTGGCTCTTCCAGCCCGAGCCGCACCTGCGCCTCATCGGCGACCTGATGGAGCACTGCGCGCGCGACATCCCCGCGTACAAGCCCCTGTCCGTCTCCGGATACCACATCCGCGAGGCCGGTGCGACGGCCGCGCAGGAGCTCGCGTACACGCTCGCGGACGGGTTCGGGTACGTCGAACTCGGCCTGAGCCGCGACATGGACGTGGACGTCTTCGCGCCCGGACTCAGCTTCTTCTTCGACGCGCACCTGGACTTCTTCGAGGAGATCGCCAAGTTCCGCGCCGCGCGCCGGATCTGGGCCCGCTGGATGCGCGACGTGTACGGCGCGAAGACCGACAAGGCCCAGTGGCTGCGCTTCCACACGCAGACCGCGGGCGTCTCGCTGACGGCACAGCAGCCCTACAACAACGTCGTACGCACCGCTGTCGAGGCCCTCTCCGCGGTCCTCGGCGGCACGAACTCCCTGCACACGAACGCCCTCGACGAGACCCTCGCGCTGCCGAGCGAGCAGGCCGCCGAGATCGCGCTGCGCACGCAGCAGGTGCTCATGGAGGAGACGGGCGTCGCCAACGTGGCGGACCCGCTGGGCGGCTCCTGGTACGTCGAGCAGCTCACCGACCGCATCGAGGCCGACGCCGAGAAGATCTTCGAGCAGATCAAGGAGCGGGGGCGCAGGGCGCACCCGGACGGGCAGCACCCCATCGGGCCCATCACCTCCGGGATCCTGCGCGGCATCGAGGACGGCTGGTTCACCGGGGAGATCGCCGAGTCGGCGTTCCAGTACCAGCAGTCCCTGGAGAAGGGCGACAAGCGCGTCGTGGGCGTCAATGTCCACCACGGCTCCGTCACCGGCGACCTGGAGATCCTGCGGGTCTCCCACGAGGTGGAGCGGGAGCAGGTCAAGGTCCTCGGCGCGCGCCGCTCGGCGCGGGACGATGCGCGGGTACGGGCCTCGCTGGACGCCATGCTGGCGGCTGCGCGGGACGGGTCGAACATGATCGCCCCGATGCTGGAGGCGGTCCGCGCGGAGGCGACGCTGGGGGAGATCTGCAACGCCCTGCGGGACGAGTGGGGGATTTACACGGAGCCTCCGGGGTTCTAGTTCGGGCGCTTTGGATGCTTTGGGTGTGTGGGGATCTGCGGGCCTGTTTTGGCTGGTCGCGCAGTTCCCCGCGCCCCTAAAGGGGCGCCCGTCGGCGGTCGGCTGAAAGTCATGGGTGTCAGATGCACGGGGCTGGGTAGGCGCCGCCCGTCCAACCGTCCTGCCCCTGGAGTCACCCTGTGTCACCCGTGAGCCTGCCCGGCCCCACTCGTACCGCTGTGATCGCCATTGGAGCCGCCACGCTCACTCTGCTCGGTGCGCTGACGGTGTACGGCTCCGGTGAGGTGAGCGCGAGCCCGCCGGCCGAGCCGAAGGTCCAGGACACCTTCGACTCGCTGGGCCCGGAGGTGCACGCGGCGAAGCTGTCGAACGGCCGGACGGCTCACTACTCCGACACCGGGAACAAGAAGGGCAAGCCCGTCCTCTTCATAGGCGGCACCGGCACGAGCGCCCGCGCGGCGCACATGACGGACTTCTTCCGCACGACCCGCGAGGACCTGGGCCTGCGTCTCATCTCCGTCGAGCGCAACGGCTTCGGTGACACGGAGTACGACGAGAAGCTCGGCAAGGCCGACTTCGCCGACGACACCCTCGAGGTCCTCGACAAGCTCGGCGTGGACGACGTGAGCGTGATCGCGATCTCGGGCGGCGGTCCGTACGCCGCGGAGCTCGCCGGGCGCGCCCCCGGGCGGATCTCGGCGCTGCACCTCGCGGCGGCCCTGCCGCCCTACGGCGCGAAGCCCGCGTACTGCTCGATGTCCGACGACGAGCTGGCCGACACCGTCAAGGACTCCATCAGGGACCCGCGCAAGTGGTGGGCCTTCCCCGACGACAGCCCCGTGAAGTCGATACCGGGCTTCGCCGACACGGCGTACGAGGAAGGCGCGCGCACCTACAACCAGCGCGGCCAGCAGGCGGACCCCGCGCCGCAGGTGCACGAGCAGAAGCTGTACTGCGGACGGCCGGGCCCGGACCTGAAGAAGCTGGACGCCCCCGTGTACCTCTACGGCGGCGAGAAGGACACGACGGTGCCGCCGGCGACGCTCAAGACCTGGCAGGACGCGCTGCCCGGCAAGGCGAAGGTGCGGACGTACGCGGACTCCGGGCACGACGTGCAGTACCGCCACTGGGACCAGATCCTGGTCGACCTGGCCGGACACGGTGACCGGACGGTCATCTGCCGCGGCAAGCACAGCCGCGTCCTGCCCGCGCGGGAAGCGGACAGCCTCGTCGCCAAGGAGCGGGCCACTCTTGGCAGTTGCGCCTGGTCTCGCTAGCGGTCACCAATGTCCTCAATCGCCGGACGGGCTTAATTCCGGCCCAGCGTCAGTCTGAACAGTGCGCCCCCGCCCGGCGCCCTCTCCGCCGAGAGCTCCGCTCCGTGCGCGTGGGCGATCTGGCGGGCCATCGCGAGACCCAGGCCCGAGCCCGGCAGGGCGCGGGCCTTCTCCGCGCGGTAGAAGCGGTCGAAGACATAGGGAAGGTCCTCCTCCGCGATGCCGGGCCCGTGGTCGCGGACCGTCAGGGCGGTGGCGGTGAGGGAGGCCTCCACGGGGGTGCCCGGCGGGCTGAACTTGGCCGCGTTGTCCAGGAGATTGGTGACCAGGCGCGAGAGGCGCGCGGGGACCCCGGGGATGCTCAGGTCCGCCGCTTCCGGCGTCACCTGGAGCGTGAAGGGCACCTGCGGCCAGTGGCCGCGCGCCGCGTCCACGACATGGGCGACCAGGGGAGCGAGCCGCACTTCCTCCAGGAGGGGCTGCGGCTCCTCGTCGCGGGCCAGCTCGATCAAGTCGTTGACCATGCCGGTGACTTCGCGCAGCTGGCGGGCGAGCGCGCCGGACGCCCGTTCGCGCTGAGCCTCGTTCAACCGGTCGGCGCGGGCGAGGAGTTCGGCGTTCGTACGCAGCGCGGTCAGCGGAGTGCGCAGCTCGTGCGAGGCGTCGGCGACCAGGCGGCGTTGTGCGGTGACCGACTTCTCCAGCTCGGCCAGCATCGCGTTGAACGAGGCGGCCAGGCGCGTCACTTCGTCCTCGCGGCCCGGCGGGCCCGGCGGCAGCTCGATGCGGTGACGGGCGTCGCGGGTCGCCGCGATGCGTTCCGCCGTGGCGGTGAGGCGGGCGACCGGGGCGAGGCCGGTGCGCGAGACCCAGTAGCCGCCGAGCCCCGACAGGAGCACCCCGGCGCCGCCCACCGCCGACAGGAGCCCGGCGGCCTGCCGCACGCCGCGCTCGGCGATGTCGGCGCGCAGGGCGACCTGGACGGCGTCCCCCTTGCCGTAGTGGGTGGTGTACATCCGGGTCGGCCGCCCCTGGAGCGTGAGGCTCGTGTAGTACGGCGAGGCCTTGCCGCCCGCGACCAGCCGCGTGGAGTGGGTGACCGGGAGCAGATAGGGCTTCGACGGATCGTCGGCCGGGTCGGCCGGGACGATCTGGGAGCAGGCGGGGGCGCCCAGGAAACGGCACTCGCCCGTCAGGACGCCCGGCTCGTTGTCGTAGTTCCGCTGCTGGGCGATGAGGGTCGCCGACTGGGTGAGGTTCTGGTCGAGCTGCTGGTAGAGCTTGTAGCGGATGACGAGGAACGCGGCCACGCAGACCCCGACCGCGACCAGCGCGACGGCCGCCGCCGCGGCGAGCGCGAGCCGGGTGCGCAGCGGACGCCTGCGCCGCCACCGGGCACCGAGCCTGCGCCGGGCGCTCATGGGCTGCCGAGCCGGTAGCCGACGCCGTGCACGGTGTGCACGAGGCGGGGCTCGCCGCCCGACTCCAGTTTGCGGCGCAGGTAACCGACGTACACGGCAAGGGAGTTGGAGTCGGGCCCGAAGTCGCGCCCCCAGACCGACTCCTGGATCAGCTCGCGCGGGAGCACCTGTCCCGCGTTGCGCAGGAGCAGTTCGAGGAGGGCGAACTCGGTGCGGCTGAACTCGACGGCGCGGTGGCCGCGGTGGCCGGTGCGGGTCGCCGGGTCCAGGACGAGATCGGCGTACGCGAGGTCGTCGCCGTCGGCGGGGGAGTGCTGCTCCGGGGCGGCGCGGCGCAGGAGGGCGCGGACGCGGGCGACGAGCTCGTCGAGGGCGAAGGGCTTCACCAGATAGTCGTCGGCGCCCGCGTCGAGGCCGTCGACGCGTTCGCTGACGGAGCCGAGGGCGGTGAGGACGAGGACCGGGGTGCGGTCGCCGATGGCGCGCATCTGGCGGCAGACGGCGAGGCCGTCCATCACCGGCATCATCACGTCCAGGACCACGAGGTCCGGCTCCCACCGGGCGATGGCGCCGAGCGCGCGGCTCCCGTCGGCGGCGCCGCGGACGGAGTGGCCCTCGATCGTGAGGGCGTCCTCCACCGCCGCGCGGACTTCCGGGTCGTCGTCGACCACGAGGATCTTGGGCGCGGGGGGTGTGGTCACGCGGGGCCTGCCTGGGTGCGACGGGGGCGGCCTGGCTGCCCGCAGGGCGAGCTCCTCGGAGATCTCATGGTCCAAAGGTGCCAAACGCGGCTCTTAAAACCCTCTTAGACCTGCTCGTGATGCTCCATTGCCATGCGAACACCCGATATGCGATCTCCCGAGTCAGGGGCCCGTGCCCCTCTCTCCGTCGTCATCGGCGCGGGCGGCACCGGTGGACACATCTATCCCGGGCTCGCCCTCGCCGACGCCCTGCGCCGTGCCGTGCCGGGCGCGGTCGTCTCCTTCGTCGGCACGGAACGGGGGCTCGAGACCCGGCTGATACCGGACGCCGGGTACCGCCTGCACACCGTCGACATGATCCCCTTCGACCCGTCGCTCGGCGCCAAGCGGTATCTCCTGCCCGCAGCCCTGGTGAAGTCCGGCGCCCAGTGCCGGGCGATCCTGCGGGCGCAGGGCGCTCAGGTCGCCGTCGGGATGGGCGGCTATCCCAGCGCTCCCGTCATCGTCGGCGCCCGGATGGCGGGGCTGCCCAGCCTGATCCACGAGTCCAACGCCGTGCCCGGCCGCGCCAACCGCTTCGCGGCCCGCCTCACCCCGAACATCGCGGTCGCCTTCGACCGCAGCCGGGAGCATCTGCCGGGCGGCGAGCGCGCGTACACCACCGGGATGCCCATCGCGGCGCCGCTCGCCGTGCTCGACCGGGGGGCGCTGCGGGCCGAGGCCCGCCGGGAGTTCGGGGTGCCGGACGGGGCCCGGATGCTGCTGTTCAACGGCGGCAGTCTCGGCGCGGCCCGTCTCACCGAGGCGGCGGTGGGGCTCGCGGCGAGCTGGCGGCACCGCTCCGACGTGCATCTGCTGATCAAGACGGGGCCTGCCGCGCTCGACGAGACGCGGCGGCGGCTCGTGGAGTCGGGCGGGGACGCGGTCGCCAAGGCCGTGCCCTATCTCGACCGGATGGACCTCGCGTACGCCGCGGCCGACCTGGTGGTCTGCCGCGCCGGTTCGGCGACCGTCGCCGAACTCGCCGCCACCGGCGTCCCGGCCGTGCTCGTCCCCTATCCGCACGCTCCCGGCGACCACCAGACGCACAACGCACGGGTCCTCTCCGACGCGGGCGCGGGCCTGCTCCTGCCCGACGGCGAGACGACGGCGGCGCGGCTCGCCGAGCTCGTCGGGCCGCTCCTTGCCGATCCTGCGCGGCTCGCCGCGATGAGCGGGGCGGCCGATCCGGGCCCGCATGCGCACGCCGCCGATCTGCTCGCCGAGCGGGTCATCCAACTCACCGACCACACCACGCACTTGGAGTACGCATGAGCACGAGCCCGAGCACGAGCATGAGCGCGAGCAGCAACGCCACCACTGGGGACGGCACCTTCGGCTGGGCGGGCCGCACGGTCCTCGTCACCGGGGCCGAGGGGTTCATCGGCTCGACGCTCGTCGACCTGCTCCTTGAGCAGGGCGCGAAGGTCCGCGCCTTCGTGCACTACAAGCCGTACGCGGAGAAGGGCTACCTCGCGCATCTCCTCGGGGACCCGCGGGTCGAGATGCTCGCGGGCGACGTCCGGGACGCGGGGCGTGTGATGGACGCGGTGGAGGGCTGCGACACGGTCTTCCACCTGGCCGCGCTGATCGGGATCCCGTACTCGTACGACTCACCGGGGGCGTACGTCCAGACGAACGTCGTCGGCACGGAGAACGTGGCGGAGGCGTGCCGGCGGCATGCGGTGCGGCGGCTCGTCCACACGTCGACGAGTGAGGTGTACGGGACGGCGCTGACCGCCCCCATCTCGGAGGAGCACCCGCTCCAGCCCCAATCGCCTTACTCCGCGTCGAAGATAGGCGCCGACATGATGGCGCTGTCGCACTGGCACGCCTTCGAGCTGCCGGTGACGGTGGTGCGCCCCTTCAACACGTACGGTCCGCGGCAGTCGGCCCGCGCGGTGATCCCCACGATCCTTGCCCAACTGCACTCCGGGGCACGGGAGATCAAGCTGGGCTCGCTCACGCCCACGCGCGACTTCACGTACGTGACGGACACCGCGCGGGGCTTCATGGCGCTGGCGGAGTGCGAGGCGGCCGTGGGTCACGCGGTGAACCTGGGGGTGGGCCAGGAGATCTCGATCGGTGACCTGGCGGAGGCGCTGATCGAGGCGTCGGGGCGCGAGGCGAAGGTGGTCGTGGACCCGGCGCGTCTGCGTCCCTCGGGCAGCGAGGTGCAGCGGCTCCTGTCGGACAACTCCCGGGCCAGGGAGTGGGCCGGGTGGACTCCGGAGGTCTCCTTGGCGGAGGGCCTGAAGCGGACGTCGGAGTGGGTCGCGGACAACCTCCGCCTCTTCGCGGCGGACCGCTACCAGGTCTGAGGGGCACCTGCGGTGGGCGGGAGCAGCGCCTTCCTCCGCCCGGCGGCTTCGCTGCGCGCTGCGGGTTCGCCGCTGCGCGGCGTCATTCCCACCCACCCGCCCGATTGCCCCGGATCATCTGGGGAGGGGAATCCCCGGTCCGGGTCCAGCCGCAGCCGCAGGCGCGCTGCCCCGTGGAGGGGTGACGTCAGGGGGCGGTGGAGGCCTCCGGGCCAGCCGCCGCCGCGGCCAACCCGCCCAGCAAGAGCAACGTAAAACGCGCGGCCCAGTCCTCGTCGACCGGCTCCGCGCTGACCAGGGCCCGGTGGACCACCGCTCCGGCGATCACGTCGAAGATGAGGTCGGCCGTCCGCCCGGCGGCGGCGGGGTCCGGCTCCGGAGGGAGTTCGCCCCGCTCCTGCGCCCGCTTCCGCCCCGCGAGGACAAGCCGCTTCTGGCGGTCCACGATCGACGTACGGATCCGCTCCCGCAGCGGTTCGTCCGAGGTCGACTCGGCCACCACCGCCATCAGCGCCGTCTTCGTCTCGGGACGGCCGAGCAGCGCCGCGAACTGGAGCACCACACCCTCGATGTCCGCCGCGAGGCTGCCGCGGTCCGGCAGCTCCAGCTCGTCGAACAGCTCCGCCACCGCGTCCACGACCAGCTCGCTCTTGCCCGCCCAGCGCCGGTACAGCGTCGTCTTGGCGACCCCCGCGCGCGTGGCGACGTCGCCGAGCGTCAGCTTGGACCAGCCCAGTTCGACCAGGGCCTGGCGGGTCGACTCCAGGATCGCGGTGTCCGCCGCGGCGTTGCGGGGGCGGCCGCCGGTGCGGGCGTGAGGGGGGATGCGGCTCTGCATCCCGTGACCATACCGGCCAGTACGGAAGAGGCCGGAGCGGCGGCCGAGTGAGGCAGATCACCGAAGTTCACGCAGGTCCGCCTCCCACGCGGCAGCGCAGGACAGTTACGCTACGACTCGTAGCGAAAGAGATGTGGGCGGGACGAACGGCAATTCCTCCTCGGCGCCCACGCTCCTTCGCCGAGCGGCAACCAGTGACACAGCACAGCCACAAAGCACGGCGACACAGCACAGCGACAACCACAGCAGCGGCACCGGCACGGGGTGGGGACCCCGCGCCACAACCATCGGTCCTCCTCGGGACCTTGGCGCCACGGCCGTCCGTAGCCCCGCAATCCGGCGGGGGGCTCCGGACGGGCGCGGTTCCCGCACGGCTTGGGGGAGGATGTACTCATGCAGCCACGGAACATGTCCATGAGCGGAGTCGTCGACCTCGCCGCCGTGAAGGCGGCCCAGGAGGCCAAGGCGAAGGCGGAGCAGGCGCGCGCCGAAGCGGCCAGGCAGGGCGGGGGCGCGGTCCCCGCGGTCTCCCCGTCGAGTCTCGTCATCGACGTCGACGAGGCGGGCTTCGAGCGCGAGGTCCTCCAGCGCTCCACCGAAGTGCCCGTAGTCATCGACTTCTGGGCCGAGTGGTGCGAGCCGTGCAAGCAGCTGAGCCCGCTGCTCGAAGGCCTCGCGCGGGAGTACAACGGCCGCTTCGTCCTCGCCAAGATCGACGTAGACGCCAATCAGATGCTGATGCAGCAGTTCGGGGTCCAGGGGATCCCGGCCGTCTTCGCGGTGGTGGCCGGACAGGCCCTGCCGCTCTTCCAGGGCGCGGCCCCGGTGGAGCAGATCCGTCAGACCCTGGACCAGCTGATCCAGGTCGGCGAGGAGCGCTTCGGTCTCACCGGTCTCGCCGTCGACGCGGACGCCCAGGACGGGGAGCAGCAGGAAGCCCCCGTCGCCGAGGTGCCCGCCGGTCCGTACGACGCCCTGCTCGAAGCCGCCGTCCAGGCGCTGGACGCGGGCGACTTGGCCGGAGCCGTGCAGGCCTACCGCAATGTGCTGAGCGACGACCCGGGCAACACGGAGGCCAAGCTCGGCCTCGCCCAGGCCGAACTGCTGCAGCGTGTCCAGGGCCTGGACGCGCAGCAGGTCCGCAAGGACGCCGCCGACCGTCCCGCAGATGTGGCCGCGCAGATCGCCGCCGCCGACCTCGACCTGGTGGGCGGTCATGTGGAGGACGCCTTCGGGCGGCTCATCGAGGCGGTCCGGCGCACGGCGGGCGAGGACCGGGACGCCGCGCGCGTGCGGCTGCTCGAACTCCTCGAGGTGGTCGGCTCGGACGACCCGCGGGTGACCGCGGCGCGCACGCAGCTCGCACGGGTGCTTTTCTGACACAGCCGTTCGGCCACTCCGTGCGCCAGGCTGTTCGACCCCTCGCGAGCCGTTCGCTGACCAGTCGCTAAACGCTGGGGCTTGTGATGCCCGAGTGAAAAAACCGCTTCCAAGGCGTCACAGTGGCCGCGCTTTACCAAATCTTGGTAAACGCGGCCACTGTTACTTGGAGTAAGCCCAGGCCAGCCTTCTGTCCTGTTGTGCCCTTCAACATCCCGGTCTGTTCCTGGCCATGGGGACACCGTCTGTGGCCGACCGATACCGCGCGGTCGTGGTTCGGTTATCGCGCCGTTACTAGCCAGTAACGAACCCCCTTGTGCGGGGGCCGAGAATGCACCACGATCGGCGACGCTCGGTCCAATAACCCGCAGCCCGAAAGCCAGTCGGGAGCGGGGTTTCTGGGTCCCCACCGAGCAGGCCGGAGACACCCCGTCACCGGTCTTGGACAGGGGGGTCTCTGCCATCCGGCAGGGCCTGTCCGGCAGGTTGTGCGTGTCGCGTGCGACCAGTGGTTGTCGCTCGGGGGTGATCGCCGGTGCTGAGTGGCGCAGTTGCGCGCCTCCCATGCGGGCGCTCTCCTTCCCGAGGACGTAGCGCTTCTCCCATCCCTGCCCGACTGAGCCGCCCGAACGGGACCAGTCAGGGCCGGAGATGTACGTCCGAGAAGGAGGAAAGTCATGGAGTCCGTGGCTCGTGGCGGAACCAGATGGAAGCGGTTCGCCGTAGTCATGGTGCCGAGCGTCGCGGCGACTGCCGCGATAGGCGTGGCCCTCTCGCAGGGTGCACTCGCGGCATCGTTCAGTGTGTCCGGTCAGCAGTTCAAGGTGACTGCCGACCAGCTCGACGGTACGGGTTTCGTCCAGTACGGGGCGCTTGACAGCGGTAAGTCGGGTAACCACCCGGTCGCCGTCGTCGGCCTCAACTCGGCCAAGATCACCAACCTGTGTCAGTCCGTCGTCGTTCCGGTCCCCGTCTTCGGCGATGTGTCGATGACCCTCAAGGCCGGCGGCAAGGGCGGCCCGAGGGTCGAGGCGAAGAAGCTCTACATCGACGCCGATGACCTGAAGGCGGATGCGACGTTCACCAACGTCGACATCGGCGTCTCGGTCGACCAGACCACCAAGGGCCCCGGCCCGGCGAAGGGCGACAAGTACGCCCCGGACTCGTTCGCGCAGCAGGCTGACAAGGTGCGGTTCACCGACGTCAAGCAGCGCGCGTGGGCGACCACCGCCGGCACCTTCAAGCTCTCTGGTCTGGCCATGTCGGTCAAGAAGGGCAAGCACGAGTGCTACTGAGGCAATTGATGCCTTAAGAGCGGTACTTGTTGCGCAGCACGGCCGGGCGCGGGGGCGCGACGGAATCTTGACCTCACACCGTCCCCGTGCCCGAATCCGCAGCACACACAGAACCAACGCCATTCCCCGAGGAGCTGTACGACATGAGCGCCGAAGCGCAAGTGGGACTGGGCGATAAGCTCGGTCGGATGCGCCAATCGTTCCGAGGGTGGCGCGGTCAGCGCCCGTTCTGGGGTGGCCTGCTGACATTGCTCGGCGGCCTCCCGATCATGTACTTCCCGTACGCGAACCTCACGATCGGCACGATGACGATCCGGATGGCGACGACCGCCGGTGCCGGCTCGCTGATCATTGGCGTCCTGCTTGTCGTGCTCGGCCTGACCATGTGGTTCCAGCCGCATTCCCGGATCTTCGCGGGTGTCGCGGCGATTCTGCTCGCCCTGGTCTCTCTGGTGGTCTCCAACTTCGGCGGCTTCGTCATCGGCTTCCTGCTCGCCCTGCTCGGCGGTGCCCTCGGCATCTCCTGGGCGGCGGACAAGCCTGCGAAGGGATCCGCGAAGGGACGGGCCGACAGGTCCGACGGCGGGGCGCCGGAGCCCGCGGCCGCGGGGGCCGCGAACGGGGTGAGCGGCACTACGGACGATCTGTCAGGAACGAGCCCGGACAACGGGACGAACGGGAGGCACCGTGCCGGCTGACGAGGTGCACCAACTGGACTCCGCGGGTGAGCCCCGCGCGAGATCCGGGCCGCGCCACGCGGCACCCAGAAAGCCGCTCCTCACCCGCCTGCACGTGCCGGCGGGCAAGGCGATAGCCATCGCGGCCATGCCGACCGCCGTCCTCATGGGCATGGGACTGACCCCCCAGCTCGCGCAGGCCAAGCCGCTGCCGAAGAACCCCTTCCAGGACGGCCCGTGCGTCACGGCGCCGGACGACGCATCCGAGGCCACCAAGGACGCAGAGAAGGAAGCCGACAAGGCTGCCGCGGAGAAGGCGGAGAAGGAGAAGGCCGAGCAGGCGGAGAAGGACGCCGCCGAGAAGGCCGACAAGAGCGGCAAGGACGACTCCGGCAAGGCCACCGCCGAGCCGACGCCCTCGCCCTCCGCCGGTGACGACGCGGGCTCGGACGGCGACAAGGCCGAGCCGGATTCGTCCGCTTCGAAGGACGAGGCCGACAAGGCCGAAGAGCCTGCTCCGGAGCCCTCCGAGACCAAGAACCCGCTGGACCCGCTGGGTGTCGGTCCCGCTCTCAAGGACCTTTTCACGCCCGACGAGAAGGAATCCGCGAGCCCCACGCCGACCCCCTCCGCCTCGGAGGAGGCCGAGTCCTCGGAGTCCGCCGAGGACAAGGCGAAGGACACCGTCGACGACGTCACCAAGCCCGTCAAGGACACGGTCGACGGAGTCACGGACGGCGTCAAGGACGGTGCCGACAAGGCCGAGGACACGGTCGACAAGGCCAAGGACAAGGCCGAGGACCCGATGGCACCGGACGAGAACGGCAAGAAGCCGTTCCCGTGCGTGGTCGAGAAGAAGGTCGACGGAAAGGGCGAGCAGACGCCCGCGCCGATCCCGAACCAGCCGTGGAACCTGGAAGCCAGCTCGCTGACCCTCAAGGGCGCGGACTACCAGGGCGTCGTGAACCTGACGATGCCCAACGGCCAGTCCAAGCAGGCACTGAAGTACGTCGTCCAGAACACGGACATCGGCGACCTGCACCAGATCGTCGAAGGACCGGCCGGCAAGAAGTACCACGTCCAGGCCGAGAAGGGCTCCACGTCCACGATCCGTGGCGGGGAGACGACGATGTACACCGAGTCGATCTCCGGCAAGCTCTTCGGCCTGATCCCGATCACGTTCGACCCGGAGCACCCGCCGCCCCTGAACATCCCGCTGATCTACTTCACGGACGTGAAGGTCAAGCAGGCGGGCCAGTTCGGCGGCAACCTGCACGTACCCGGCCTGAGCCAGACGATCACCGACTGATCGTCCTGCGATCAGCGGCCGGTCGGCAAGACCCCACCGGGAGCCGCAAAAAGCGCTGAGGGCGCCCCCTGAACCAGGGGGCGCCCTCAGCGTCGTACCAGGTGTCCTGCGGAGGACCTCAGTCGCGCTCTCCGCCGCCCAGGTGGTGCACCCGGACCATGTTGGTGGTGCCGGGGACGCCGGGGGGCGAACCGGCGGTGATGATCACGGTGTCGCCGTCGTTGAAGCGGTTGAGACGGACCAGCTCGGCGTCGACGAGCTCGACCATCGCGTCGGTGTTGTCGACGTGCGGCACGACGTACGAGTCCACGCCCCAGCTCAGGGTGAGCTGGTTGCGGGTGGCCTGGTCGGTGGTGAAGGCCAGGATCGGCTGGGCCGCGCGGTAGCGGGACAGACGGCGGGCCGTGTCACCGGACTGCGTGAAGGCGATCAGCGCCTCGCCGCCCAGGAAGTCCGCGATCTCGCACGCGGCACGGGCCACCGAACCACCCTGCGTACGCGGCTTCTTGCCGGGCACGAGCGGCTGCAGGCCCTTGGAGAGCAGCTCCTCCTCGGCCGCCACGACGATCTTCGACATCGTCTTGACGGTCTCGATCGGGTAGGCGCCCACGGACGACTCGGCGGACAGCATGACCGCGTCCGCGCCGTCGAGGATCGCGTTGGCGACATCGGACGCCTCCGCGCGCGTGGGGCGCGAGTTGGTGATCATCGACTCCATCATCTGGGTCGCGACGATCACCGGCTTGGCGTTGCGGCGGCACATCTCCACGAGGCGCTTCTGCACCATCGGGACCTTCTCGAGCGGGTACTCGACGGCCAGGTCACCACGGGCGACCATGACGGCGTCGAAGGCCGCGACGACGCCCTCCATGTTGTCGACGGCCTGCGGCTTCTCCACCTTGGCGATGACGGGGACCCGGCGGCCCTCCTCGTCCATCACCTTGTGGACGTCCTTGACGTCGCCGGCGTCGCGCACGAAGGACAGGGCGACCATGTCGCAGCCCATCTTCAGGGCGAAGCGCAGGTCCTCGACGTCCTTCTCGGAGAGCGCGGGCACGTTCACGGCCGCGCCGGGCAGGTTGATGCCCTTGTGGTCGGAGATGACACCGCCCTCGACGACGATCGTCTTGACGCGCGGGCCGTCCACCTCGACGACGCGCAGCTCGACGTTGCCGTCGTTGATCAGGACCTGGTCGCCCTTGGAGACGTCTCCGGGCAGGCCCTTGTAGGTGGTGCCACAGATGGACTTGTCGCCGGGGACGTCCTCGGTGGTGATGGTGAACTCGTCACCGCGCACCAGCTCGACGGGTCCCTCGGCGAAGGTCTCCAGACGGATCTTCGGACCCTGCAGGTCGGCGAGGACGCCGACGGCACGGCCGGTCTTGTCGGCAGCGGCACGGACACGGTCGTACCGGCCCTGGTGCTCGGCGTGCGTGCCGTGGCTGAAGTTGAAGCGGGCCACATTCATGCCGGCTTCGATCAGCGAGACGAGCTGCTCTTCGGAGTCGACGGCGGGGCCCAGCGTGCAGACGATTTTGGAACGGCGCATGGGGGCGATCCTATCGGTTTGTTTCGCTTCGGAATATTCCGTCTGGTGGAATCTACAAATGGGCGGAAGTGCGCTCAGGCGTTGCGGTAATGAATTCCTGATGTATTGCGTTTATGACGGGTTTCCGACCAGTGCATAGGTCTGCCGCGCGATCTCCAGCTCCTCGTCCGTGGGGACGACGGCGACCGCGACCCGTGCGTACTCCGGCGAGATCAGGCGAGCCTCGTCGGAACGTACAGCGTTGAGCTCTCCGTCGACCGCGAGCCCCAGTTCCTCCAGACCCGCGACGGCAGCCTCCCGCACCGGCGCCGCGTTCTCACCGACCCCCGCCGTGAACGCGATGGCGTCCACCCGGCCGAGCACCGCGTAGTAGGCGCCGATGTACTTCTTCAGACGGTGGATGTAGATGTCGAAGGCGAGCGCGGCCGCCTCGTCGCCCTCGTCGATGCGGCGCCGGATCTCCCGCATGTCGTTGTCGCCGCAGAGACCGACCAGACCGCTCTTCTTGTTGAGCAGGGTGTCGACCTCGTCGATCGACATCCCGCCGACGCGGGCCAGGTGGAAGACGACCGCGGGGTCCACGTCACCGGAACGGGTACCCATCACGAGCCCCTCAAGCGGCGTGAGCCCCATCGAGGTCTCCACGCACCTGCCGCCCCGCACGGCGCTCGCGGAGGCGCCGTTGCCCAGGTGCAGCACGATGACGTTCACGTCCTGGGGCGCCTTGCCGAGCAGCCCGGCGGTCTCGCGGGACACGTACGCGTGCGACGTCCCGTGGAAGCCGTAGCGCCGCACGCGGTGCTGGTCGGCGGTGGCCACGTCGATCGCGTAGCGGGCGGCCGACTCCGGCATCGTCGTGTGGAACGCCGTGTCGAAGACGGCGACCTGGGGGAGGTCCGGACGCAGCGCCTGGGCCGTGCGGATGCCGGTGATGTTGGCCGGGTTGTGCAGCGGGGCCACCGGGACGAGCCGCTGGATCTCCGCGAGCACCTCGTCCGTGACGACCGTCGGCGCGGTGAACTTCAGGCCGCCGTGCACCACGCGGTGGCCGATCGCGGCCAGCTCGGGGGAGTCGAGGCCGAGCCCGTCCGCGGTCAGCTCGGCGGAGACGGCCTTCAGGGCGGCCTCGTGGTCGGCGATCGGCTCCTCGCGCTCACGCTCCTCGCCGCCGCCCGTCAGCGGGGTGTGCTTGAGCCGTGAGGTCTCCTCGCCGATGCGCTCGACCAGGCCGACCGCGAGACGGGAGCTGTCGCGCATGTCGAGCAACTGGTATTTCACCGACGAGGAGCCGGAGTTGAGGACGAGGACGCGGGTGGCGGTCACAGGAGGAATGCTTTCTGTAGACGTCATACGGGAGGTGCGGGACTGCTAGGCGGAGGTGGCCGGGCCGCCCTGGGCCTGGATCGCGGTGATCACGACGGTGTTCACGATGTCCTGCACGAGTGCGCCGCGGGACAGGTCGTTCACCGGCTTGCGCAGGCCCTGGAGGACCGGCCCGACGGCGATCGCGCCGGCCGAGCGCTGGACGGCCTTGTAGGTGTTGTTGCCGGTGTTCAGGTCCGGGAAGATCAGCACGCTCGCCTGGCCCGCGACCTCCGATTCCGGCAGCTTCGTCGCCGCGACCGAGGGCTCCACGGCGGCGTCGTACTGGATCGGCCCCTCGATCTTCAGGTCACTGCGGCTCGCGCGCACCAGCTCGGTCGCCTCGCGCACCTTGTCGACGTCGGCGCCCGAACCGGACGTGCCCGTCGAGTACGACAGCATCGCGATCCGCGGCTCCACGCCGAACTGCTCGGCGGTGGCCGCCGCCTGGACGGCGATGTCGGCGAGCTGCTCGGCGTTCGGGTCCGGGTTCACGGCGCAGTCGCCGTAGACGAGCACCTTGTCGGCCAGGCACATGAAGAAGACGGAGCTGACGATCGAGGCGTCAGGCTTCGTCTTGATGATCTCGAAGGCGGGCCGGATGGTGGCGGCCGTGGAGTGAACGGAACCCGAGACCATGCCGTCGGCGAACCCTTCCTGCACCATCAGGGTGCCGAAGTAGTTCACGTCCGCGACGACGTCGTACGCGAGCTCGACGGTGACGCCCTTGTGGGCGCGCAGCTCGGCGTACTTGGTGGCGAAGGCGTCCCGCAGCTCCGAGGTCTGCGGGTCGATGACCTGCGAGTCGGCGAGGTCGATGCCGAGGTCCGCGGCCTTCTTGCGGATCTGTTCGGCGGGGCCGAGCAGCGTCAGGTCGCAGACACCGCGGCGCAGGAGCACGTCGGCGGCGCGCAGGACGCGCTCCTCGGTGCCTTCGGGAAGGACGACGCGGCGCTTGTCGGAGCGGGCCTGCTCCAGGAGCTTGTGCTCGAACATCATCGGCGTGACGCGGTCGCTGCTGGGGGCCTGTACGCGGCTGCGCAGCCCGGCCGTGTCCACGTACCGCTCGAAGAGGCCGAGGGCCGTCTCCGCCTTGCGGGGCGTGGCGGCGTTCAACTTCCCCTCCAGGGCGAAGAGTTCGCCCGCCGTCGGGAAGGAGCCACCGGACACGGCGATGACCGGGGTGCCGGGCGCGAGGCGGTCGGCGAGCTTCAGGATCGCTTCGCCCGGCTGTTCGTTGAGGGTGAGCAGGACGCCCGCGATGGGCGGCGTACCGGCGCTGTGCGCGGCGAGCGAGCCCACCACGAGGTCGGCGCGGTCGCCGGGGGTGACCACCAGGCAGCCCGGCGTCAGGGCGTTCAGGAAGTTCGGCAGCATCGCGCCGCCGAAGACGAAGTCGAGCGCGTCACGGGCCAGGCCCGCGTCGTCGCCGAGCACGACGCGGCCGCCGAGCGCGTGGGTGATCTGGGCGACCGTGGGGGCGGCGAGCGCGGGCTCGTCGGGCAGTACGTAGCTGGGCACGGGGAGGCCGGAGGCGAGTCCGTCGTGGATCTCGTCACGGTCGGCGGGCGCCACGCGGTTGGTGACCATCGCGAGGACGTCGCAGCCCAGGGACTCGTACGCGCGGTAGGCGTTGCGCGTCTCGGCGCGGACGGATTCGGCGGTCTGGTTCTTGCCGCCGACGACGGGTATCACCGACGCCCCGAACTCGTTGGCGAGGCGGGCGTTGAGGGAGAGCTCGTCCGGGAGCTGGGTGTCGGCGAAGTCCGTGCCGAGCACGAGGACGACCTCGTAGTCCCTGGCCACCCGGTGAAAACGGTCGACGAGCTGGGAGACCAGCTCGTCGGTGCCCTGCTCGGCCTGGAGGGCGGAGGCCTCGTGGTAATCCATCCCGTACCCGGAGGCGGCGTCCTGCGCGAGCCGGTAGCGGGCCCGCAGGAGGTCGAAGAGCCGGTCGGGCCCGTCGTGGACCAGCGGACGGAAGACCCCCACCCGGTCGACCTGACGGGTCAGGAGCTCCATGACTCCCAGCTCGATGACCTGGCGGCCGTCGCCCCGGTCGATCCCGGTCACGTACACGCTGCGCGTCACGCGTGCTCTCCCCTTCTTCGCTGCGGTTTCCCTGTGTACCCGGCGGGACCGGGCGAGGTGCCTCAGGGTCGGACAAATGCCCCGATATGGTTGCCGTGCCCTCTTGACAATACCTCTGCGGCTGGCTAGGTCGCCCGCCGGACGAAGGGCCTCGTGGAGCGGGCCCAAAGGCCTCCTCCCCAGGATCGGACGGGCCAGCCGTGAGGGCTGCGGTCGGTGGGACGCTTGAGGTGTGAGCGGCGACCGGTTCGCGGCCATGGAACAATCAGACCGGCTCACAAGCATCAACAGCGAGCAGGAGACACAGCGCGATGCGTATCGGAATTCTCACCGCAGGCGGCGACTGCCCCGGCCTCAACGCAGTGATCCGGTCGGTCGTGCACCGAGCCGTGACGCACTACGGCGACGAGGTCATCGGCTTCGAGGACGGTTACGCCGGCCTGCTCGACGGCCGCTACCGCTCGCTCGGCCTGAACGAGGTCAGCGGCATCCTGGCCCGTGGCGGAACGATTCTCGGCTCATCGCGCCTGGAGCGCGACCGCTTCCGCGCGGCCTGCGAGGACGCGCCCGCGCTCGCCAAGGAGATCGGCTTCGACGTCCTGATCCCCATCGGCGGCGAGGGCACGCTCACGGCCGCGAAGATGCTGTCGGACGCGGGCCTGTCCGTGGTGGGCGTCCCGAAGACGATCGACAACGACATCTCGTCGACGGACCGCACCTTCGGCTTCGACACGGCGGTGGGCGTGGCCACCGAGGCGATGGACCGCCTCAAGACGACGGCCGAGTCCCACCAGCGCGTGATGGTGGTCGAGGTCATGGGCCGTCACGCGGGCTGGATCGCCCTGGAGTCGGGCATGGCGGGCGGAGCCCACGGAATCTGCCTCCCCGAGCGCCCCTTCGACCCCGCTGACCTGGTCAAACTGGTCGAGGAGCGGTTCTCGCGCGGCAAGAAGTTCGCGGTGATCTGTGTGGCCGAGGGCGCGCACCCGCAGGAGGGCACCATGAATTACGGTGTCGGCGCGATCGACCAGTTCGGCCACGAGCGCTTCCAGGGCATCGGTACGGCGCTCGCGTACGAACTGGAGACCCGCCTCGGCAAGGAGGCCAAGCCGGTCATCCTGGGCCACGTCCAGCGAGGCGGCACCCCGACGGCGTACGACCGCGTCCTGGCGACCCGCTTCGGCTGGCACGCGGTGGAGGCGGCGCACCGCCAGGACTTCGGCCGCATGACGGCGCTGCGGGGCACGGACATCACGATGGTGCCGCTGGCGGAGGCGGTCACCGAGCTGAAGACGGTGCCGAAGGACCGGATGGACGAGGCGGAGTCGGTCTTCTAGAGGCGGCTTTTCAGCAGCGGCTTTTCGGCGGGCCGGGGGAGGGTGGTCACCCCCCGGTGCTGCCGCCGCCGCCCCGCGTCCCCCGGACCTGAGCCCAGAAATGCTCAAGGATCTTGTCCAGGAAGTCCCGCCCGGCACTCCCTGACGCATCGGCCCCGGCGCCGCCGCCCCAGCTGAGCGTGCGCACCATGCGCGCCTGATAGTCGGCGTGCAGCTGCTGAAGCACGTCCTCAAGGTGCCGCTTCGGCACCGGCAGCATCTTGCTGACGGGCCGGACGTACCCCTGCCAGCGCGAGGTCACGGCGCTGCGCAGCAGCTCGGCGAGGTCGTCGGCGCGTCCGGTGACGGTGATGAAGTCGGGCAGGGCGAGCTGCAGCACCTCGGCGAGGGCGGCGGACTGCCGCTCGTTGCCGCGCCAGGTGTTGGTCTCCTCCATGCGCAGATACGCCTGGATCTCGACCCCGGCCCCCCGAGCGACGTCGTCCGGAGCGAGCCCCCGGGCGATCCGATGCTCGCGCAGGGTGGTCGCGGCGCCCATGAGCTCCCCCGGCGAGCACCACAGCGTCCCGGCGAGGGCGGTGAGTTCGGCGGAAGTGGGCGCGGCGAGCCCGCGCTCCCAGGCGGCGATGGTCTCGGGGGTGATGTAGGAGAGCCCATAGCTCGCCCGCATCCCGTAGGCGACGTGCCCGTGCGCCATCCCCAGCGCCTCACGAAGGCGCCGGGCGGCGGGGAAGTTGAACGGGGGTGTGGGCTGGTGCGGCGGTTGGCTCGGTTGCACGGGCACACGGTATGGGTGCGGGGGGCTGGCGACTACGGTGCGTTCATACGAGGTTGCGGATTGGTGTGAAGCTACGGGGGCTGTTGGGGGCACGGGCTGCCGACCTTCGCCCGATCGTCACTCTATGACTGGGAATCAGTGCGAGACACCATGATTCGGCGCGTTGCGGTGTTCACGTAGTCCACTCGCACGGTGAGTGGGGCGCCGATTTCCATTTCCTTCCTCTGCGCTTCGAACTCCGAAGCGGGCAAGAGTCCCTCGATGTCTCCCTCAAGCTGGACAAAGATCCCGATGGGGGCAATTTTTGCGACAGTTCCGGCGATATTGCGGCTGAATCGCGTGCGTGCGAAATCAAGGAAGGGATCGGGCTGTAGCTCCTTGAGTGACAGCGACGCCTGCTCGCGATCCAAGTCGACGCTCAGTACACATACGGTCACCTCGTCGCCTACGCCGACAACCTCCGATGGGTGGCTGAAGTGCCGCCATGAGAGATTGGGAACAGTGATGATCCCCTTCGTGACGCCCAGGTCCACGAACACTCCGAAGTCCGTCACCGCGGAAACAGGGCCCCTGCACACCTGTCCCTGATGTAGCGATTCGAGGAATTCCCTGGCTGATTTGTCTTCACCGCTGCTCATTCAAGCCTCCCTGCCGGTGTGCATTAAATGTTGATTCCGGTCGATGGGTTTCAGTCGGGCCAGGCGTAGCCTTGGCGATAGTTCATCCACTGGACGTCTTGGATATAGGAATTGAACTTCGGAATATCTTCCTTTGGTATGACCCATTGGAATTCGTCCGGCTTGTTGTCGTGCGTTCGCCGGTAGGCAGGTTTTACGGATTCCGGGAACGCCTCCTTGAATCCTGGCTTCATTGTGAAAATGTGGTAGCCATCTTCATGCATTCCCTGTTCGGCGTATTTCTGTGCAACCCTATCCGTTTCGCCGAGATAAGCGGTTCCGGCTCCCCCCTCTGGTGTATCGGGGTGGAGAGCGGGGTCGAGCCCCTCGGCCTCTCTGGCGCGATTCCCCTTGCCCGGGGCTCGGTAAAGCTTGAACGGCTCGTCGTCCGGGCACGTCGGCGAGAGACCGAGGGGGTCAATCCAGGTATGAGGGTTGTGGACGTAGGCGCCTGAGTTGGGTGCCGGAGCGAGACCGAGTGGGTCAGGTGTGAGGTAGCGCGCGGTCTCTGGGTCGTAGTGGCGGAAGTGGTTGTAGTGGAGGCCGGTCTCGGGGTCGTGGTACTGGCCAGGGAAGCGCAGAGGGGTGTAGGCCGTGCTGGCTGTGGGCCAGGTCGTGGTGCCCCAGAGTGTGGTGCGGGCGCGCCAGGCGACTTCGCCTTGCTCATCGAGGAGCTCGGTGGGGGTCCCGACGAGGTCGGTGACGATGGCGAAGAAGCGGGAGTCGATTTCATGTTGGGGAGCGTCGGCCGCGGTGAGGCGCTCGGTCTGGGCAATGGGGTGCAGACCCTTGTGGTCCCAGGTCAGCGTGACCGGGTTCGGCAGTTCGTCGGAAGTGGTGGTCTGCTCGCAGAGCGTGTTGCCGTCCCAGGTGAAGTCGGTGCGCTCCCGTACGGTCTCTCCGTCGTCGGCCATGCGGAGTTTGGCGGTCCTTCGGCCCAACGGATCGTAGGTGTATCGCCACAGAGTGCCGTCCGGGGTGATGGTCGAGATGAGACGATCCTCGACGTCCCAGCTGTATCGCCAGGTGTCCGGCTTCCGGGAAAGCCGGGCCTTCTGCCGCAGGATGATGCGTCCGAGATCGTCGTGCTCATAGCGGACGCTGCCGGCGCGCGTGATGCGTGTGCCTGAGTAAGCACGTGGGCCTGTCGCCTCGTTGCCGGGGTGGCTCTCAGGCCAGGTGGCATTGGTCTGATTACCTGCGGCGTCGTAGGCGTAACTTTCCGACCAATTCGATGCATGGACTGCGGTGACCCGGCCTGTGTCTTCCAGGTCGAAGCTGCGTGAGCCGGCGATCTGGTCTTCGATGCCGACGAGATGGCCATCCGCACGGTAGGTAAAGGTGCGGTGTTGGGCGGGCCGGTCCCCGTTGGTCGTGAGCGACTGGCTGACAAGGCGGCCGAGGGGGTCGAAGGTGTAGTCGAGGGTGGCGCTTGCGTCGATCTGGCGAGACAGCTCGTGGCCGGTCGAGCTGTAGGAGAAGTCGACGATGTGACCGGACGTGGTCAGCTGGGTACGGCGCCCGGCTTCGTTGTAGGTCCACGTGCTGGAGGCGCCGGTAGGGGTGATGCGTCCCGTGCGGCGGCCCAAGTGGTCATGGGTATGGGTAAGAGTCTGGCCGTTGACTGTCTCGGAGCGGAGCAGACCGGAGTGATCCCGTGACAAGAGGAGTGAAGCATCGGGATTGGTGGCTTGAGCGAGCTGGCCGACCTGGTCGTACGTGAAGTCGGTAACGCGGCCGTCGGCATCCTTCCGGGACATCTGGCCGAGGTTGTTGTACTCGTAACGGACCGTCTGGCCGAGCGCGTTACTGCGGGAGATGAGACCGCCGGCTGCATCGTGGTCGTACGTCTGTGTCCGACCGTCGAAGTCCGTTTCGGATATCAGACGGCCTGCCGTGTCGTATGTGTAATCCCATGCGAGGCCGAGCGGGCTGGTGACCCGGGTCAAGCGCAGATCAAGGTCATGCGTGAAGTCGTAGCGTGCACCGTTGGGCTCGACACGGGCGGCCAGCAAGTCGAAATGGGTGTACTCGGAGCGGGTGACGTTTCCCATGGGGTCGGTGTGGCTGGTGCAGTTGCCTTCACCGTCGTATTCCCACGTCTCGATGGCACCGTCCGGATTGGTGCGACGGGCCAGCTGACCCTCGACTGTCCAGATGAGGCGGGTGGTGTTCCCCTCCGGATCAGTGAAGGAGAGCGGTCGGCCAAATGCGTCCCGTTCCCAGCGGCTGGTAGCGCCCAGGGGATCGGTGACTTCCAGAGGGAGTCCTGCGGGATCGCACCGGACTGACGTTCTGTGCCCCAACGCGTTGGTGATGGAGGTGTTGTGTCCTGCCTCGCTGTAGCCGAACTCTGTGGTGGCCCCGGACCGATCGACGACGGTGGTGCGATTGCCGCGCTCGTCAAATTCTTGCTGCCACGTGGTCCCGTCCTCCAGGTGAATGGAGGAAAGCAGGTTCAGGTCGTCATATGTGTAACTGATCCTCGAACCGTCTGGGCGCACCATTTCGATCGGCTGTCCCAGTGCGCTGTTCCTGAAGGTGGTGGTGTGGCCGAGTGCGTCCGTCCGGGACACGACATGATGATTCGGGTCATAGTCAGTGCGCGTGAGGCTGCCCATTGGGTCGACTTCGGCGATCACTTGGCAGTTGCTGTTGATGACGAAGCGGGTGACGGCGCCGGTGGCCGTTGTGTATTCCGTGACCCGGCACCCTTGCCACTGGGGGCTGGCGATGTCATACGTGAAGCTGCCGCTCAGGTGGCCGGCCTCACCGCGTTGCGTGAGGCAACGGTCGTTCTCGTCGTAGGTGTAGGCGTAGCTGGTCTGGTTGGTGTCGGTCCACGAGGTGATGCGTCGGTGTTGGTCGTAGGCGAACCGCATAGGCGTACCTACGGAGTTACTGATGGACGTCAGGTTCCCATCGGTGTAGCCGTAGCGCTTGATGACGGTGTCTGAGCCGTCCGCATTCGAGGCCTTCAGAGCCAGTGCGCTCACACGCCCCTCGGACACTGTCAGCCGGAGGTGGTAGCCGCCAGAGTGCCGGATGGCTACTGGCGCGCCGGAGTCGTCATGGTCGAAGGAGATGGAATTGCCATTGCGGTCAGCGATGCGCTCCAGCAAGGACAAACCGTCGCTGGGCGGAGCGAACTGGTGGCTGTGCCCGGTAAACGGATTCCTGATGCGATAGCCCCCGTCGGCCAGGCTCTCCAGCGGCCAGCGGGGTCCGGCCTCGGGCAGGACGGGCGTCTCAGGATCTTCGGGATGCGCATAGGCAAGCAGCATGCCGTCTTCGGTGACGAAGACAACGCCTGCGTCATCGATCTCGAGACGTTGGTCGATCGTGGAGGCCCAAGAGGGGCCGAACCACCCACCAGTGCGGTAGCCGGAGGCGGCACGTCGGGCGAAGGAGAATGGCAGGGTTCCGGGCAGGGTGACATCGGTCTCGACCAAGAACATCTGCCCCGTGGCCACGTCGACCGGGTCACCGCAGCCCTTGATCTTGCTTTTGAGTCGGTTGTACGTGCCCTTGGCACCGTCCGTGATGGCGCTGCGGGCCGACTTCAGGCCACGGAGGCCCTTGCCCATGCCCTTGAGCCCGGCCTTGAGGCCCATCGCCCCCTTGGCGAGGCCGCGGAGGCTGGTGAGGCCCTTCATGCCGGGGATGCAGTCCAGGGCGGCGAAGGCGACGTCGAGTAGCCCTGCTTCCCCGTTGGCGTATTTGTTGAGGGTGTCGGCGAGGACGATGAGGGCGGCGATGAGGACGATGGCGCCGAGGATGGGCCCGCCGATGATCATGGCGATGATGCCGAGGACGGCGACGACGACTTTGCAGACGGCGACGATGGTGTCCCAGTTGTCGGTGACCCAGTCCCCGACTTCCTCCCACCACTTGCGGTTCTGGATACCGGCGTCGGAGGCGTCTTCGAGTTTCTTCTTCGCGGTGCCTGCCGCGTCCTCGCGCATCTTGCGCGCGTCTTCTGCCATCTTCTTGGCGGCGTCGAGGTTGCTCTTCGCGGCGGAGACATCCGACTTGGCTGCCGTCTGGGCTTTTTCGGCGGAGTTGGCGTTGCGGGTGGCGGCCTTGACCTTGTCGGGGTCGGGCTTGGGGACGTCTTTCCCGCTGTCCTTGTCGTCCTTGTACTTGTCGGCTTCCTTGCCCGCCTTGTCCATCCACGAGTCCGCGGAGGTCAGCCGGGTCTGGGCGGAGGACAGGTCGCCTTGCGCTTCGCGGCCCTTGACCAGGGCTTTGTCCGCGAGGGCCTGGGCGCGCTCCAGCTCGGGCCAGTAGGTGGAGAGGGCGTCGCCGGCCATCTCGTAGCTCTTCTTGAGCTTCTTCAGCTTGCCCGGCGCGTCCTCGAACTCCGCCGTGAAGGACTCCGCCGTCTTACCCGCCCAGGTGAGGATCGCGTCCTCGCCCGCCATCCCCTTGATGTCGCGGAGGACTTTCGACACGTCGTCGGCGAAGTCATGCAGATTCTTTGCCAGGTTCCGCACCCGGTCCGGATCCCCGGGCGTCGGGTCCTTGTCCAGGTCCAGGACATGCCAGTCTGCTGGGCGATTGCCCCCCACTTCGTAACCCCCGTCACGTTCAACACTTCAATCACCGTACGCGGGTGCGAATTTACCGGAAGCGGCCGACTGACGTCATGGGGATCCGATCTCGCTGCGCTTCCGGCGGACGGCTTCCACGACCACCGCTCTCCACCGGAGATGTTCCGAGTCAGGTGCGTCCCGTCTCTGCCTACGCGACGCTCAAGTCGAGCAGCAGGGACCAGGACTGTGGTGAGTGATCCCGGAACATCCCCGTCACGTTCGCACCACCGGCTATCGGTTGATCGACTGGATCTCCTGGACCACCACGTCCTGATCCGCGCCGAACTCGCCGTCAGGGAGCGGCTTTTCGCCGTTGACTCCCGTGCCGGTCCAGTGGATCTTCCACGTGACCGTTGCCTTGAGCGGGTACGAGCCGTCGCCGGACGAGCGGAGGTACTTCACGCCGCACGAGGGGGTCTCCTTGGACTTGCCCTTGGCGTACGGTTCGCCGATTTTGCCGTTCTTGATGGGGCAGGCACCGGAGGCGGGGTAGGTCTCCGCGTCCTTCGTGCCCGGGTCGATCTTGAGGGAGATCGGCTCCGCCGTGGTCGTCGCCTCGATGCCGATGTCGGGGACGGATGCCGTCACCGACACCGGCTTGAACTCCGCCTCGTCCAGCCAGGCCCAGGTCGGCAGATTGACCTTCGTCTCGCCTTCAGGGGCGAGGGTCACCTTGGTGCCGGGTACGCGGATCTCGGCGTACGCGAGCTTGGAGAGCATCTCCGGAGTTATCGCTTCGGGGATGTCGGCCGGGGGCGGGTCGCCCTTGTCCACCCAGAAGGTGGGCTCGTCGCAGCCGTCCCAGCCGGGTGGGAAGCTCTTGTTGGGGAAGGACGTCCACCAGAAGCCCTTGCCCGCCTTGTCCAGGTTGAAGTTCTTGTAGGGCTCGCCGTCCACGTACCGCTTCTTCTGCTCCAAGTCCCACTGGGAGCCGGTCGACTCGGCCTGCCAGATCGGCTCGACGTACTTCTTGAACTCCGCCGGCGAGTACGTGGGTGCGTACCAGCAGGCAGGCGGGGTCCAGTTCGTCGCGGGGGTCACGGCTCCGGTCTTGGGACCGGAGCCGTTCTTGGAGCGGTCGTAGACGATGCCGGATGCGGTGGCGGACAGTTCGTCGCCGTCCGCGTTGCCCGAGGCGTCGCTGTCAGATCCGGGATTCTGGGCGCCGCCGCCGATCTCGTTGTCAGCCGCCGCCGGGACGGCGCTGAGGAACATGCAGCTGAGGGCGGCGACGGTCAGTACTTTCAAGCGGATTTTTACGGTTGGCACTTGGCACTCCCCCGAGTGGAATTCAATTGTGTGGTGACCCAGACGCCCGCGTCGTTCCTTTGCAGCTTGGCTGCGTAGAGAACGTAGCTGTTCTTCGTCGCGGGAGTCTTGTTGACCTTGTCCTTCTTGAGGTACTTGTCGTAGGCCTTGCTCTGGTCCTCGCAGTAGACGAGGGAGGCGAAGGCGCCATCGCCGGATACGGCCGGGTTGTAGTACCGATAGGCGCCGGTGGTGCGCGCCTTGGCGTCGACGTAGGCCTTGATGAACTTCTGCGTCTGAGCGGCGGCTTCCCCTTCGTAGTAGAAGCGGTACGCCTTGTTCGCCGGGTCCTGCTCGGCGATGGCCATGTCGACGGCCTTGATGGACTGCTCACTGTCGGCCAGGATCGCGTCATCGGCCTTCTTGCCCGTCTTCGGCCAGTCGAAGGTGTACGTCAGGTCCGCGGGCAGGTCGATCTTCGGGCGGTCTGCACTCCCCGAGTCCGATGCGCTGGGCGAAGCCGATTTCTTCGCGCCGTCCTGCTCTGCCCCGGCGATCTTGTCGTTGTCCTTGGACTCGTCGCCGCTTCCGCAGGAAGTCAGCAGCAAAGCTGCGGACGCGGTGAGGGCGACCGTCGCGAGACGGAGAGGGCGGTTCACTGAGCGGCTCCTGGTGAGGGTGAGAGTTGGCGCGAGCTAAGCACGCTAGTGGGAGCTGATCGGTGGCACCAGAGAGATATCTGATGAGCAATGGGGCGTGCGGGGTTTATCCCGGTGAAACCGGGCGGCCTTTTCAATCCCAGGGCTCGCGCACCGGTTTCCGCTTCCACCATTCCCCGAGGTCGGACTCGGGTTTCTCCTTCGACGGGCGTACCCAGGGGCGAAGCGACCGCTCCGGGTCGGGGACCGTCGCGGCGTCGAAGCGTACGTCCAGGGCCGAGAGGTGCCGCCCCAGGGGGCCTTCGCGCGCTTCCGCCGGGAGTGCGGTCATCACCTGCTCCAGGGAGTCCCGGGAGTCCAGGTCGTTGCTGTACGCGCTGATGACGTAGAGGTCCTCGCTCTTCTCCCGGCCTGGTTCCAGTCTCCGTACCAATCGTTCCCAAGAGGCGACGTAGTGGGCCACCGAATAGACCGCGTCCGTGATCGTCGGACGCAGTCGCTGAGCCACACGTGACCGTTCGAGTTCCAGCCGTTCCGCGTCGCATTGTGCGATCGCCGCCCGCACCGGGCCTGACAGCTCCGACCACACCGCCTCGGTCAGCGGTGCGTCCTGGAATTGCCCCGGCGGGTGGCTCCAGAGCGTCTCGCTCCGCTCGGTGTCGCCGGACGCGCCCAAGACGTTCCTCAGGACGCGCACCCTTCTGCAGAGCACCAGCCCCGTGCCTGCCTCGGATTCGATCGCGATGGCCACATGGCGCGGCCCCGCCCCGGTCTGCGCCAGTGTCCTCAGCGTTGCTCGTTCGTGTCTGTCGGCCAGGCGCAGTCTGGGGGCCACGTACCGGGTTCCGAGTTGTACGGCGGCCACTCCCTCGAAGTGCAGGTCCAAGTCCGTGGATTCGGTGTTCTCTGGGAGTGCGCGGAGCAGCAGTTGGGAGTGGCCCACTCCGTAGCGCCACATTCGGAACGTACGTGGTGACTGGAAGTGCATGCGGCCTCCTTTCCGGAGGAGGGTCAAGCGCAGGGAAGGAGTGCTCATGGGGATCGGGCAGCGGAAAGCCATGGATCTTGAGGGGTATATGGAGCGGGCGCGTAGCGGGCCCTGTTTTGTCTGTGCGTTCCTTGCCGGGGATCCCGGCTATCCGCATCACACCATCCACGAGGACGACGACCACGTCGCCTTTCTCGATCGGTGGCCCACCCTTCCCGGCAAGGTCCTCGTCGTGCCGAGAGCCCATGTCGAGCATGTCGTCCGTGATCTGGACGCGGCGGCGTACGCGCGGCTCATGCTCTTCGTGCGGGAGGTCGCCCTCGCAGTCGAGCACGTCTTCGACGCCGAGCGGACCTACGTCTACTCCCTCGGCAGCCAGGAGGGGAACAGCCACCTCCACTGGCACATTGCCGCCCTGCCGCCCGGAGTCCCGTACGAGGAGCAGCAGTTCCATGTCCTGATGACCGAGAACGGTGTCCTGGATGTGGCGCCGGATGAGATGGCCGACATCGCCGCGCGGCTCCGGCGCGCCATCGCCTCGCCGTAGCCCCCCGGCCGGGGCCCGCTACTGCCGCGTTGCCTCGAACTTCTTGTCCACCTTGCCGACTTCGGACCACGTGCCGTCCTCACGGCGGTCGAACCACACCGGGCGCTCGCGAGCCGAACGGCGCTTCTCGAAGGAGACCTCGTCGAGTACGCCGTTGACGGAGACGCCCTGGATCTCGCGGTCCAGGGTGTGCCGCAACGAACTCGCCGAGGTGGCCGAGCCCTCGGCCGGGAGCTTCTTGAGCGCCGTCGCCAGGGCCAGGGCGCCGTCGTACAGCTCCTGGTTGCCGCGCGCCGGGAGGTTCTCGTCGGGTTCACCGGAGTAGTTGCGGGTGCGCAGGACGCCGTCGGGGACGGTCTTGTCCCTCCTCTCTGCCGTGGACCGCTCCTCCGAGTCCTCGCAGACACCCTCCGGATCGCTCTGGGTCAGCACCGGTCCCTTGAAGCCGTCGGCCCTCAGCTTCTTGGCCCACACGTTGATGTCCGCACCCGTGGGCACCACCACCGCGTCCGCCCGTGCCTTGCCGACCAATGCCGGGATCCGCGCCGTCTTCACCTCGTCGGGCGACGTGTCCAGCGACTTCGTGGTCACGCCTGCCCTGCGCAGCGCGGTGCCGATGCCGTCCTCGCGGTCCGTCCAGATCTTGTCCTCGGCCACGAACACCCGGCGCGCCTCGGTCCGTGTCAGGAGGTAGTCCGCCATTGCTTCGCCCTGCCGCGCCTCGTCGGCCGGGATCGCGAACGCCCCTGCCGCATGGGCGACTTCGGAGCACGTGCTGATCTCCGGCAGGAACGCCTCGTCCGTGTCGTGCACCCAGGAGAAGTCGACGGTGTCACCGATGACGGCGAGCATCTCCGGATGCCTGGCGAGGAGCTTGCGGGACGTCGTGTCCGGGTTGGCGGACACGGGGACGATGCGGAAGCGGCTGCCGCCTTTCGCGCCGAGCGTCTCGGCGAACGCGGACTCGACGGTGCGCTTCTGCTGCGTCGTGAACTGCTTGAACTCCGACTTCTCGTACGTGTCCCCGGCCCCGCCCGAGCGATCGGCGCCGACGTGGGTGTAGCTGTGTGCGACGCCGATCGTGTAGACGGCCGGGCTGTCCTTGGCGCCGGACGCGGACGCGGAGGCGGACTCGGTGTCGGGTGCGGCGAGTGAGCGTATGCCCAGGCCCGCCGTGATGCCGACCGCCGCCAGGACGAGGGCCGTCGTCATCAATACGCGCTTGCGTGAGCGCAGTTGGGGGCCCGGCGCGTCCGGGGGCGTGGGTTCCTTGCGGACACCCGGCGAGTGCGGTGACTGGAGTGACTGGGGGCGGGCGTCCTCGACGGCCCGGGAGTCCGCTGCGGGGACGGAATCCTGTACGTCCGGCGCCGGAGTGTCGTACGCGGCACCAGCCTTTGCCCTCTCCGCCCCCGCCGCCAGGATCCTCTCCAGCGTCGTCGCCGCGTCCGCGGGCCGGTCGGCGGGGGACTTGGCCAGGAGGTCGAGTACGAGGCGCTCCACCGGAGGCGTCACCTCGGCCCGTGCCCGCGAGGGCCTCAGCGGTGCGTCGTTGACGTGGTTGTACATGACGCCGGCCGCCGAGCCGGTGAACGGCGGTCTGCCGACGAGGAGTTCGTAGAGGACGCAGCCGAGCGCGTACAGATCGGTGCGTCCGTCGCCCGCCTCCTGGCGGAACCGTTCCGGCGCCAGGTACGGCACGCTGCCGAACGGCAGTTGCCCGGTCTGCGTGAGGCGGGCGTCTCCCGCGGCGCGCTCCATGAACGTCGCGATGCCGAAGTCGACGACCTTGGCGGTGCCGTCCTGCGCGATCATCACGTTGCCGGGCTTGATGTCGCGGTGCACGACGCCCGCCGAGTGCGCCGCGTCCAGGGCGCGGCAGATGTCCGCCGCCCAGCGCAGCGCGTCCGCCACCGGCACGCGGATGCTCTCGCGCAGCACCTGGTCGAGCGAGCGGCCCTGCACCAGCGCCATCACCAGGTACGGGGTGCCGTCGTCCGTGCCGTGGTCGTGGACGGCGACGATGTACGGGCTGTCCAGCGAGGCCGCCGCGCGGGCCTCCTGCCGGAACCGGGCCAGGAGCTGCTCCTGATCGTCCCCACCCGCTGATCCCGCTGATCCCGCCGAGCCCGTCGCCGCGAGCAGCTTGACCGCCACCTCCCGGCCCAGGCTCCGGTCACGGGCCCGCCAGACCTGCCCCATACCCCCGGAGCCGATCGGCGCCAGCAACTCGTACCGATCGTTCAGCAACCGCCCGTGCACGGCGTTCCCCCTTCGACGCCGATGATCCTAGCCATGGCCCCACGGCGCCCGACCGCCGCTGGATAGGTTCGCCTCATGGACGAAATGGCCCTGCTCAAGCGTTCCGGCGGTCCCGTCACCCGTGGTCGGCTCAGGCGTGAGCTCGTGGACCTCGGGCTGCGTGCCGGGGACATCGTGATGTTCCATACCGAGATGTCGGCGATCGGGTATGTGGCGGGCGGTCCGCCGACCGTCATCGGCGCCCTGCGCGACGTGGTCGGCGAGCGCGGCACCCTCATGGTCACCTGCGGTTGGAACGACGCCCCGCCCTACGACCTCACCGACTGGCCGCAGGCCTGGCAGGACGCCGTGCGTGCGGAGCACCCCGCGTACGACCCCCTTCTCAGCGAGGCGGACCACAGCTACGGTCGGCTCCCCGAGGCCCTTCGCCGCTGGCCGGGGGCCGTACGAAGCCGTCACCCCGATGCCGGCTTCGCGGCGCTCGGCCCGGCCGCGGCCGCGCTGGTGGCCGACCACCCCTGGGACGACCCGCACGGCCCCGGCAGTCCGCTGGGGCACCTGGTCGCCATGGGCGGGCGGGTCCTCCTGCTGGGGGCTCCGCTGGACTCCCTCACGCTGCTGCACCACGCGGAGGCGCTCGCCGATGCGCCCGGCAAGCGGTTCGTGGAGTACGAGCAGCCGATCATCGAGGAGGGGAAGCGGGTCTGGCGGCGCTTCCGCGACATCGACTCGTCGGACGGCGCCTTCGACTACTCCTCCGTCGTGCCGGAAGGACAGTGGCCGTTCGAGGTCATCGCCCGGGACATGCTCGCGGCAGGGATCGGCGTCGAAGGGGCGGTCGGGGCCGCCAGGAGCCATCTCTTCGAGGCCGGGGACGTCGCGAGCTTCGGCGTCGCCTGGATCGAGGAGAAGCTGGGCGTCGAGCAGTAGTACGCGACGTCCACCCTTCCTGCCTTGGACGGATCACCCCTTCACCGCACCCCCCAGCGCGAACCCGCCCCCCAGACGGCGCGAGATGAGGACGTACAGCAGGATCACCGGCGTCGAGTAGATGATCGAGAAGGCCGCCAACTGGCCATAGACGACCGTCCCCTTGTTGCCGAAGAAGTCGTTGATGCTGACCGACGCCGGCATCTGCTCCGGGGTCAGGAGCAGCATGAACGGGACGAAGAAGTTGCCCCACATCATGACGAACGAGAAGACCGTGACCACGGCCACTCCCGGGCCCATCAGCGGCAGCACGATACGGATCAGCGACTGGAAGGACGACGCGCCGTCCGTCCACGCCGCCTCCTCCAGCTCCTTCGGGACGCCGTCCATGAAGTTCTTCATCAGCCAGATGGCGAAGGGGAGTTGGGACGCGGCGAAGAAGAAGATCGTGCCCTGCATCGTGTCGATCAGGTCGACCTGGACGAACAGCGCGTACACCGGGACCATGATCGCCGTGATCGGCAGGCTCGTCGCGAAGAGGATCGTCAGCATGAAGGGGCGGTTCAGGCGGGACTTGAAGCGGGACAGGGGGTACGCGGCGAGCGCCGCGCAGACCACCGTCAGGAGCGTGCCCCCGCCGCACAGCAGCAGGCTGTTGAGGAGAGGCGTGAAGGTGATCTCCGGGGTCAGGACCGCGTCGTAGTTGTCCAGGGTGATGCCGTCGGGGACCTTCACCTTGAGGTCGGCCTTGGTGTCGAGCGACGACAGGATCACCCAGGCCAGCGGCAGGACGAACGCGGCGGCGACCACGAGCAGGCCCGCGTCCGCCGCGATCCGACGGGTCGTACGGCGTGAACGCATGGTGCGGGCAGGGGAGTTGACGGTGTTCGCGGACACTCAGACCTCCGTGCGGAGCAGGCGCATATAGACGAGGGAGAAGAGTGAGCCGACGACCAGGAGCAGAAGCGCCACCGCCGTGCCGTAGCCGATCATGCTCTTCTGGAAGGCCTGTTCGTACATGAACAGAGGGAGGGTCTGGCTGCGGTTTCCCGGGCCGCCTCGCGTCATCACCCAGATCAGGCCGAAGACGGAGAGGGTCTGGAGGGTGTTCAGCATCAGGTTCGTGCCGATGGAGCGGCGGATCATCGGCAGCGTGATGTGCCACATGCGGCGCCAGCCGCCCGCGCCGTCCACCTCGGCCGCCTCGGTGATCTCCTTGGGGATCTCGTTCAGGGCCGCCGAGTAGACCAGCATCGAGAACGCCGTACCCCGCCAGACGTTGGCGAACGACACCGCCAGGATCGGCAGCGTGTACATCCAGTTCTGGGACGGGAGATGGAGGAAGTCGAGGACCGCGTTGAGCGTGCCCTCGCGGCGGAAGAACGCGTACAGGAGGAAGGCCGCTACCACCTCGGGCAGCACCCACGCCGTGATCACGATCGCGCCGGTGAGCGTGCGGACCGGCTTGGACGCCCGCTGCATCAGGGACGCGAGGGCGAGGCCGATGGTGTTCTGCCCGATGAGCGAGGACACGACCGTGAAGACCAGGGTCAGCCAGACCGCGTTGAGGAACGCCTCGTCGCCGAAGGCCTTACGGAAGTTGTCGAACCCGACGAAGCTCGACTCCGCCTGGCCGGTGAGCTGGAGGTCGGTGAAGGCGATGTACGCGCAGTAGCCGATCGGTCCTGCCAGGAAGAGGAGCAGCAGGATCACGGCGGGGGACACGGGCAGCGCGCGGGACAGGGCCCGGCCCGTCAGCTTGCGGCGGGACGGTGGATGGGAGGAGGCCGGGCCCGGCGCTGTCTTGACGATGTCGCCGGGCCCGGCGGGGGGTGCGGTGGTCACCTCGGGGCACTCACTTCCCTTGCGTACGGACGACAACTACCGCGCGCCGGCGGTCACTTCTCGACGACCTCGCCGTCCGTCGCCGCCTTGACCTCGTCGTCGTATCCGCTCGCCGCGTCCTCCACGGAGGCGTCGCCCGTCGTGACCTTCTCCATGGCCTCCTGCACCGCGGTGGAGACCTTCGGGTACGCCGGGTACGCCGGCCGGTAGTGCGTCGAGGGCACCAGGTCGGTGAAGAACTTCAGGCCGGGCTGCGCCTTGAGGTACGCGGGGTCGGCGGCGACGTCCTTGCGGACCGCGATGCCCGAGTTGGCCACGTACCACTTCTGGGCGTTGGCCTTGGTCTGCATCTGCTCGATGAACCTGAACGCCAGGTCGGGGTTGGACGCCTTGGTCGGGATGGCCCAGGTCCAGCCGCCGGACATGCTCACCTTGCCGGGAGCCTCGCCGTTCTGGGTGGGCATGTGGGCGAGGCCCAGTTTCTTCGACCACTCGGGCCACTCGTGACCCGCGCCCTTGCCCCAGTCCTGCGGCAGCCAGGAGCCGTCGAGGTTGATGCCGAGCTTGTCCTCGGGCAGGAGCTCGCCGCGGACCCGGGTGGCGAAGTTCGGGTCGAGGGCGTCGGTGACGTCAGGGCCGAGCTTCTCCTTGTAGACCGTCTCGACGAACTTCAGGGAGTCCTTGAAACCCTGGCTTCCTGTCACCCACTTCTTCGACTTCGGGTCGTACATCGGGTCCTGGCCCGTGCCGTACAGGAGCATCTCCATGCCCTGCATGGTGGCGGCCTCGCCCGCGGGCTTGCCCGTGTAGACGTTCAGGGGCGTGACGCCCGGGACCTTCTTCTTGATGGTCCGCGCGGTCTCGAGGATGTCGTCCCACGACTTGGGCTGCCAGTCCGCCGGCAGACCGGCCTTCTTGAAGATGCCCTTGCTGAACCAGAGACCGCGGGTGTCGGTGCCGTCGGGCACGCCGTACGTCTTGCCGTCCGCCGCCTTCGCCGCCGACTTGGACGTCCCGATGAACTGGTTCCAGTCCTCCCACTTGTCCAGATACGGGTCGAGCGGCTTCAAGTACCCGCTGGTGATGTCCGAGTTGATGAGGAAGGTGTCCTCGTAGACCAGGTCGGGCGCCGTCTTCGGGGAGCGCATCATCTGCTGGAGCTTGGTGTAGTACTCGGAGTCCGGCGCCTTGATCGGCACCAGCTTCACCTTCTTGCCGGGGTTCGCCTTCTCGAACTGCTTCTTGATGTCCGCCAGATAGGTGTCCATGACCTTGACCTGGTTGTCCGTGGACTGTTTGAAGGAGACCTTCACGGTGTCCGGATCGTCGCCGGAGTCCCCGCCGCACGCGGTGAGGGTGCCGGCGGCGACCAGGGCGGTGGCGAGGAGCAGAGGGGTGGTGGGACGCACGGGCACGACCTCCTACTGGCCGACGCGGCTGGGTTACCACGCAGGGCGCAACGCGGGGCTGCCCGGTGAACGTAAGGGCGGGCTCGGAGCAAGGTCAATGCTCGTGCATCGCCGCTTGTCATCAACGTGACAACGTTGTTATGGGAGGCCGCATCGGGCGTGAATCGGCGTACGCGGGTGGGGACTTGGGGCGCCAGATGACGTCGGGTGGCGCCAGGTCGCGTCAGGTGGCCGACGTCAGCCAGCGGTAGGCGTACTCGGGGCGGCCGACGTGGCCGTACTGCGGGGTGCGGGCGGCGCGGCCCGTGGTGACCAGGTGTTCCAGGTAGCGGCGCGCGGTGATGCGGGAGATCCCCACGGTCTCGGCGGCGACCGCCGCGGTGACGCCCTCGGGGGGTGCGTCGCGCAGGGTGCGGGTCACTCTCTCGAGGGTGGGGCCGCTGAGCCCTTTGGGCAGGGCGGCGGGGCTGGGCGCGCGCAGGGTGGCCAGGGCGCGGTCCACCTCGTCCTGGCCGGTGGCCTCGCCCGCGGCGGTGCGGAACTCGGCATAGCGGGTGAGGCGGTCGCGCAGGGTGGCGAAGGTGAAGGGCTTCAGTACGTACTGGACCACGCCGAGGGAGACGCCCTCGCGTACGACCGCGAGATCGCGGGCCGAGGTGACGGCGATGACGTCCGCGCGGTGGCTCGCGGCGCGCAGGGTGCGGGCCAGCTGGAGGCCGTGGCCGTCGGGGAGGTGGAGGTCGAGGAGGAGCAGGTCCACCTCGGTCCGGTCCAGGGCGCGTTTCGCCTCGGCGGCGCTGTGCGCCTTGCCCACGGCGTGGAAGCCGGGGATGCGGTTCACGTAGAGGACGTGGGCGTCCGCGGCGACGGGGTCGTCCTCGACGACCAGGACCCTGATCGGCTCTGTCACTTGGTGCCTCCGTCTGCTGCGTCCGGTGAGCAGGACGCCTCGTCGTCAACGTCCGCCGCCGGGGACCACGTCCGGCGGCCCGCGCCGACGGCGGCCGTCCGCAGGTGGACCTCGAACTCCGCGCCGCCCCCCGGCGCCTCCCGCACCACGAGTGTCCCCTCGTGCTTGGTCACCGTCTGGTGGACCAGGGCCAGGCCGAGGCCCCGGCCCGCCGTGGCCTTGGTCGACCAGCCGCGTTCGAAGACCGCCTCGGTGTGGGCCGGGTCCACCCCGGGGCCGGTGTCCGACACCCGCAGCGTAAGGCCCGCCTCGTCGGCCCGCGCCGTCACCGTCACGCGGGCCGCGGGTGAGCCCTGGGCCGCGTCCACCGCGTTGTCGATCAGGTTGCCGAGGACGGTCACGAGGTCGCGCGCGGGCAGGTCCGCGGGCAGCATGCCGTCGTCGATGCTGCTGTCGGGGGAGACGACGAGCTCCACGCCGTGTTCGTTGGCCTGGGCCGCCTTGCCCAGGAGCAGGGCCGCGAGGACCGGCTCGCTCACCGCGGCGACCACCTGGTCGGTCAGCGTCTGCGCCAGTTCCAGCTCGGCCGTGGCGAAGTCGACCGCCTCTTCGGCGCGGCCCAGCTCGATGAGGGACACCACCGTGTGGAGCCGGTTCGCCGCCTCGTGGGCCTGCGAGCGCAGTGCCCGCGTGAAGCCGCGCTCCGAGTCCAGCTCGCCGGTCAGGGCCTGGAGCTCGGTGTGGTCGCGCAGGGTGACCACCGTGCCCCGGCGCTCACCGCTCGACACGGGGGACGTGTTGACGACGACCACGCGGTCCGCCGTCAGGTGCAGCTCGTCCACCCGCGGCTCGGCCGCGAGCAGCGCGCCCGTCAGCGGTGCGGGCAGGCCCAGCTCGGCGACGTTCCGGCCGACCAGGTCGCCCGATACGCCGAGCAGCTCGCGCCCTCCGTCGTTGATGAGGGCGATCCTGCGCTGTCCGTCCAGCATCAGGAGTCCCTCACGCACCGCGTGCAGCGCCGCCTCGTGGTAGTCGTGCATACGGCTCAGCTCGGCGGCGTTCATGCCGTGGGTGTGGCGGCGCAGGCGGGCGTTGATGACGTACGTACCGAGTCCGCCGAGCGCGAGCGCGCCGGCCGCGACCCCGAGCAGGGCGAGGAGCTGGCCGCGCGCCTTCTGGCTGATCTCCTCGATGGTGATGCCCGCGCTGACCAGGCCGGTGATGCGGTCCGTGCCGTCGTCGGCCCGGATGGGTGTGACCACGCGCACGGAGGGGCCGAGCGTTCCCGTGTACGTCTCGGTGAAGGTCTCGCCCCGCAGGGCGTCCGCCCGGTGGCCCAGGAAGCGCTCGCCGATCTGGCCCTCGTCGGGGTGCGTCCAGCGGATGCCGTCCGGGTCCATGATCGTCACGAAGTCGACCCCGGTGTGCAGGCGTACGTCCGTCGCGTACGGCTGGAGGGTCTTCGTCGGATTCTCGCCACGGGCGGCCTCGCGCACCGAGGGAGAGTCCGCCACCGCCCGCGCCGCGGCCGTCGCCTGGCGGCGCGCGCCCTCCTCGGCCTGCTGCCGGTCGCTCAGGAACGTGAAGAGCGCACATCCGGCCACCACGACGGTGACCAGCACGATCTGCATCGCGAAGAGCTGCCCGGCGAGGCTGCGCGGGCGGGGTGGACGGGCGAGGGCCATGCTGCCAGTCTGCCTGGCCGTATAAGTGCGAACTAAATGAACGCAAGGGTGACCGCCCTCACAGGGCGAGAGATAGTCACCGGGATTCGCCTGCCCAGGACGTGAGCCGCACGCACTGGCCGAAAACGCCGACGTAGTCGTTCAAGGAGGGCCCTCGTGGCCGACACCACCGACAGCCAGGTGGCAAAGGCGCCCGCAGCCAAGCGGGACCGCACCCACTATCTGTACATCGCCGTCATCATCGCCGTCGTCCTCGGTATCGGTGTCGGTCTGCTCTTCCCCGACTTCGCCAAGGAGCTCAAGCCGGTCGGCACCGGCTTCGTGAACCTGATCAAGATGATGATCTCGCCCATCATCTTCTGCACGATCGTTCTGGGCGTCGGCTCGGTCCGCAAGGCCGCCAAGGTCGGCAAGGTCGGCGGTCTCGCGCTCGCCTACTTCGTCGCGATGTCGGTCGTCGCGCTCGCCATCGGCCTGCTCGTCGGCAACATCCTGCACCCGGGCTCGGGCATGGACATCTCCGACTCCGAGAAGGGCGCGGGCCACGACGCGGCCGAAGAGGCGGACAAGGGTCTCGTCGACTTCGCGCTCGGCATCATCCCGAAGACGCTCGTCTCCGCCTTCACCGAGGGCGAGGTGCTGCAGACGCTGCTCGTCGCGCTGCTCGTGGGCTTCGCGCTGCAGGCCATGGGCCGTTCCGGGGAGCCGATCCTGCGCGGCATCGGGCACATCCAGAGGCTCGTCTTCCGCGTGCTCGGCATGATCATGTGGGCAGCCCCGGTCGGCGCGTTCGGCGCGATGGCGGCGGTGGTCGGCGAGACCGGCACGGACGCCCTGAAGGCGCTTGCCACGATCATGATCGGGTTCTACGTCACCTGTGCGCTGTTCATCCTGATCGTGCTCGGCACGCTGCTGCGCCTGGTGACCGGCGTCAACCTCTTCAAGCTCCTGAAATACCTGGGCCGCGAGTTCCTGCTCATCCTCTCCACCTCCTCGTCCGAGTCCGCCCTTCCGCGGCTCATCGCGAAGATGGAGCACCTGGGCGTCAGCCGCCCGGTCGTCGGCATCACCGTCCCGACGGGCTACTCCTTCAACCTCGACGGCACGATGATCTACTTGACCATGTCGTCGCTCTTCATCGCCGAGGCGATGGACCAGCCGCTCGGCATCGGTGAGCAGATCTCCCTGCTCCTGTTCATGATGATCGCGTCCAAGGGCGCGGCCGGCGTCTCGGGCTCGGGCATCGCGGTCCTGGCCAGTGGCCTGCAGTCGCACAAGCCGGGCCTGGTGGACGGCGTCGGCCTGATCATCGGCGTCGACCGCTTCATGAGCGAGGCCCGCGCCCTGACCAACTTCGCGGGCAACGCGGTGGCGACGCTCCTGATCGGTACGTGGACCAAGGAGGTCGACCGGGAGCGGGTCGAGCTCGTGCTCGCCGGGAAGCTGCCGTTCGACGAGCGGACGCTGCTCGACGACAGCGCTCCCGAGGCCGACGACGCGGGCCAGGAGACGGTGGACGCCATCCCGCCGCAGCCGGAGGGCGCCGAGAAGAAGTCCCTGACGGCTTAGCCGTCGCTGGTCGCGGCCCTTCGGTCGGCGACCCTGGTCACCACCTCGGTGGCCTTGGAGGCGGGCAGGCCCGCCGCGGTCAGAATCGTGATCGCGGTGGACCTGCCCGCCTTTTCCGCTGGTACGACACCGTCGTTGACGGCCTCCATCACGGCGAACAGGATCCCTTCGAGCACGTAGCCGAGCGCCCGCGTCGGCAGCGGCGACACGAACGTGCCGCCGTCCAGGCCGCGTTGGAACGTCTCCAGGCCGGACTCGTGGACGCGGCCGAGCCGTTCGCGGATGCCGCCCATCGTGACGCTCCGGTGGGAGAGCGAGAGCAGCAGACGGTAGCGGTCGGCGACGTCCCAGACGGCGAGCAGTGAACCGGCCACCGCCTCCGCGGGGTCGTCGATGCCCTCGCGACCCGCGCTGTGCGCGCTCTCCACCGCCTCGACGGCCCGCTCCACGATCGCCTCGATCAGCGCGTCACGGCTGGGGAAGTGCCCGTACACCGTCCGGCGCACCACACCCGCGGCGCGCGCGATCTGGTCCATGGACGCGTCGGGGTCGCGCAGCAGCTCGGCGACGGCGACGTCGAGGATGCGGCGGCGGTTGGCGTCGGCTCTGACGCTGCTCGCGGGGCGGGGATTCATGGCCCCATTCTGCCCACTCGCGCGAGCCCCCGCTCACCCACTTGCACATCACTGTGCAACATCGGGTATCTTGCACATCAGTGTGTAGTTACACAAGCTTGTGCAATACGGGATGGGTGAAATCCAGATGCCTCTGCTGATCAACGAACCGGTCGAACGGATGGACCGGCCGTACGCCCGCCGCTGGTGGGCCCTGGGTGTGCTCTGCCTGAGCCTCCTCATCGCCGTGATGGCGAACACCGCGCTGACCGTGGCCGCGCCCGACATGACCATGGACCTCGGCCTGTCCAGCTCCGACCTGCAGTGGGTCATCGACGCCTACACCGTCCCGTACGCCGCGCTGATGCTGCTGCTCGGCGCGATCGGCGACAAGTACAGCCGCAGGGGCGCGCTGGTGCTCGGCCTGGTGATCATGTCCGCGGGCGCCGGGGCGGGCGCGATGGTGGACAGCTCGACGGCGGTCATCGTGGTCCGCGCCGTGATGGGCGTGGGCGCGGCGCTGATCATGCCCGCGACGCTCTCGCTCCTCGCGGCGACCTTCCCGCGTGCCGAGCGGGCCAAGGCGATCACCATCTGGGCGGCCACGTCCGGCATCGCGATCGCGGCGGGCCCGCTGATCGCGGGTGCGCTGCTCCGCGACAACGGCTGGCACTCGACGTTCCTGATCAACATCCCGGTGGCGGTGCTCGCGATCATCGGCGCGTTCGTCCTCGTGCCGCCCTCCAAGGCGGCGCAGCACGGCCGGATCGACTACGTGGGCGGCCTGCTCTCGGTCGTCTGGGTGGGCTCCCTGATCTTCATGATCATCGATGGCCCGCACTTCGGATGGGGCGTGCGCGCCATCTCCGCCGCGGTGGTGGCGGGCCTCGGCCTGATCGCCTTCGTCCTCTGGGAGCTGAAGCACCCGCGCCCGGTCCTCGACGTACGCAAGTTCACGCAGCGTGGCTTCGCGGGCTCGAACCTGGCCGTGGCGCTCTTCTTCCTCGCGGTGTTCGGCGCCTTCTACTACCTGACGCAGCACCTCCAGTTCGTCCTCGACTACGACCCGCTGGAGACCGGCATCCGCATGCTGCCGCTGGCCGGTGCGGTGTTCGTGGGCTCGGCGGTCACCGGGATCCTCGCGCCGCGCATCGGCGGCAAGATCATGGTGGTGGCGGGCATGGTCGGCGGGACGGTGGCCCTGGCCCTGCTCACGCAGATCGAGGCGGGTTCCACGTACGCGGACTTCGTGGCACCCCTTGTCATCCTCGGTATGTCCCTGGGCTTCGCGGTCTCGCCCTGCACGGACGCCATCATGGGCGCGTTCCCCGAGTCGGAGCTCGGCGTGGGCGGCGCGGTGAACGACACCTCGCTGGAGCTGGGCGGTTCGCTGGGGATCGCGGTCCTCGGCTCGGTCCTCGCGGGTTCGTACTCGTCGAAGCTGGCCGATGAGACGTCGGGCAGCAAGCTTCCCGCCTCCGCGCTCGACACGGCCCAGGACTCGGTGGGCGCGGGCAACGGCGTGGCCCAGGGCATCGCCGAGCAGGCACGCGAACTCACGGAGAAGGCGGCGAAGGCTTCATCGCCTCAGGAGGCGGCGCAGCTGAAGGCGCAGGCGCAGGAGCTCGCCGGGGGCGCGCACCAGATGGCGGACGCGGTGGGCTCGGCGTTCTCTGGCGCGGTGGCCCACACCAGTCTGATCGGTGCGGTGATTCTGGGGGTGGGGACTGTTGTGGTTGCTGTGATGCTGCCGGGGCGGCGCAAGGGTGCGGCTGCGGCGGGGGCCGAGGCTTTGGAGTCCTCGGATGCTCCGGAGACCGCGGAGGCTGCGGAGGTCGCCGGGCGGCGGTAGCTCTTCGGGTGCGGCGCCGTTTCTGCCTGCGCCGCTGCTTCGCGGCGGGTCTCTCCCGCCCACCCACCAGATTGCCCCGTGGTACGGGTGGGTGGGCGGGGGCAATTCGCGGCGGCGCGGCGGGGTTAACCTCGAGGTCGGAAAAACGGGGCAACGGGGAAGGGGGCGCAGCTCATGGGGCCCAAGCCGATGCGAGCGGCCATCGGGGAGATGTGGATCAACTGCCAGGTCTGCAAGGGGGATCTGTTCCGCGACCGGGAGGTCAAGCTCAACAGCTCCGGCATGGAGTTCATGAACCTGGCGTGGGCGAACGAGTCGGCGACCGGGCTCATCTGCTGGCGCTGCGGCTACGTCCACCTCTTCGTGAACCGTGAACTCCGGCTGCACCGAGCGGACAAGTGACGGCAGAGGAAGCAGAAGGTACAGCGGAAGCAGAAGGCGCAGAAGGCGCAGAGGACGCAGAGGGCGGCGGAGGCTGCGTCGCCTGCGCACTCGCCGCAGGCACCCGCCCGCTTCCCGGCGGCACCCTGCTGCGCACCGCGCACTGGACCGTCGAGCACTGCGTCGGCCCCCTCGGCACCGGCACCCTCATCGTCAAGCCGCTGCGGCACATCACCGGCGTACACGAGATGAGTGCGGGTGAGAGTGCCGAGCTGGGGCCGCTGCTGACCCGGGTGACCTCCGCCCTGCGCACGGCAGTTGGCGACGAGTGCGAGCAGGTCTACGTCTGCCTGTGGTCGCACGCCGGGCGCGTGCCCGGTCACATCCACTTCGTCGTGCAGCCCGCCCGTACGTCTGACATCGACCGCCACGGCGACACGTACGGCCCCGCCCTCCAGATGGCGATGTTCGCCGAGGGCGCGGAGTTGGAGCCGGGTGCCGTGGAGGAATTCTGCGGGCTGATGCGCCGTGTGCTGGATGAGGATTCCGCCATCCAGGTGGGCGCGTGCGCAAACTGTTGACTGATATTCAAACCTGCCAGTAACTTCAGCGTTGTACCACCGAGACCCGCCAAAAGCCGCTGAAGCCTGCCCAAATCCCCTGTACAGCAAGGCTCTTGGCGCCTGCGGCTTGCTCGCTCCTCCCCGGGACTGACCCCCCATCGGATTCAAAGGAGACTCCAGATGGCAATCCGCACCCGCACCGGCACCCGCACCGGCACCCGCACCCGCTCTGGCTCTCGCGCCCTGCGCCTGGCAGCCGTTCTCGCCGCCGCAGGTACCGCCACCCTCGGCCTGACCGCACCCGCCCACGCGACCGGCGGTGACCCGCTCGACTACGTCGCCCTCGGCGACAGCTTCAGCGCCGGGTCCGGCATCCTGCCCCTCGACCCGACCGCGCCGCTCCTCTGTGCGCGCTCGACGGCCAACTACCCGCACGTCGTGGCCCAGCGCACCGGCGCCAAGCTCACCGACGTGACCTGCGGCGGAGCCCAGACCAAGGACTTCGCCGGGTCGCAGTACCCCGGCGTCGCCCCGCAGCTCGACGCCGTCGACGCCGACACCGACGTCGTGACGCTGACCATCGGCGGCAACGACAACAACACCTTCATCGGCGCGATCGTCGCCTGCGGCTCCGCCGGGGTGCTCTCCGGCGGCAAGGGCAGCCCCTGCAAGGACGCCAACGGGGACAAGTTCACCAAGGAGATCGACGCCAGTACGTACCCCGCGCTGAAGAACGCCCTGCGAGCGGTCAAGGCCAAGGCCCCGAACGCCCGCGTCGGCATCCTCGGCTACCCGTGGATCGTCCCGGCCAAGGCCGACCCCAGCTGCTTCGCCAAGATGCCGATCGCCACCGGGGACGTTCCCTACCTGCGCGACCTTCAGGCCCACTTGAACAAGGCCGTGCAGCGCGCCGCCTCCGAGACGGGTGCGACGTACGTCGACATGGCCGCCGCCTCGGAGGGGCACGACGCCTGCAAGCCGCTGGGCACCCGCTGGATCGAGCCCGTGCTGTTCGGCACCAACTTCGTCCCGGTGCACCCGAACGCCCTCGGCGAGAAGGGGATGGCCGATCAGGCCATCGGCGTGATGAAGCTCAACTGACCATCACAGCCCTTGTGGTGATGGAGCGTCACGGCCGCTTCGTCCATACCGCCACGTAGTCCACCGCCATCGCCTTCCCCGGCTCCGTCTGCGCGACCGGAGTCGCCCTGCCCGCGACGCCGTCGGGGAAGGCGCCGCCCATCGCGACGTTCAGCAGGATGAAGTACCCCGCGTGGTCCGTCATGTTGGACCACGTGGCGGCGGAGAAGCGGTCCTGGGAGAGGGTGTGGAACTGCTCTCCGTCCACGTACCAGCGCAGCTGGTTCGGGCTCGTCGAGCGGTCCCATTCGAAGCGGTACGTGTGGAACGCCGACTGGCAGCTGGTTCCCGGACACGCCCGGCTGGCGCCGAGGCCCTGTGTCTCGTTGCAGTCGCCTCCCGGGTTCACGCCGCAGTGCAGTACGCCCCAGACGGAGTTGATGCCGTTGACGTTCTCCATCACGTCGAACTCGCCTATCGCCGGCCAGTTCTGGTAGTTGCCGCGGTAGGGCGCGCCGAGCGCCCAGAAGGCGGGCCAGTAGCCGAGCGCGCTCTCGCCGGTGATGTCCGGCATCTGGATGCGGCCCTCGATGGCGAGCGTGCCGCCGTCCGGGGCCTTGAAGTCGGAGCGCTTCGTCTCGATGCGGGCCGACGTCCAGTTCCCCGCGCCGTCCTTGCGCGGGGTGATCCGCAGGCTGCCGTTTCCGTCGAGGGCGAGGTTGTCGGGGGAGTCCGTGTACGACTGGATCTCACCCGTGCCCCAATTGCCGGGCCCGCCGGGGTAGTTGTGGCCGAGGTCGATCTGCCAGTTGTCGGCGGAGGGGCGGGAGCCCGCGGCGCCGTTGAAGTCGTCGCTCCACTCCAGCGACCAGCCGGGCGCCGGTGGGACGTCGCCGCGAGCCGTGCCGGGCGTCATCAGGGCGCCGAGCAGACCGACGGCGGCCAGACCGGCCAGGACGGGGCCGGTGCGGGGGGATCTGGCGAAGCGGCCGATGCGAGTGCTGCGGGCGGGGTGAGTGGTGCGAGCAGTGTGAGTGGTGCTCATGGAACACCTCCGTGGGGGGAGTGTGCGTACCGGTGAGAGCGCTCTCAGAAACGCTCTCCGGTTTTTGTAGTTGCAGACATGCCGGGCGTCAATGGCTCCGGACCGTCAACTTCCCGAACACGTACGGTGGTTGGGTGAGCGAGCCCCAGCACGCCGACTTCTGGTTCGACCCCGTGTGCCCGTACACCTGGCTCACCTCCCGGTGGATCCGCGAGGTCGAGCGGGTGCGGGACGTCACCGTGCGCTGGCGGGTGATGAGCCTCTCGGTGCTCAACGAGGACCTCGATGTCGACCCCGAGGACCCGGAGGGCCGGTGGGGTGACTACATGCGCGGTCCGGGCCGGGTCTGCGCGGCCGTGGCCGGGAAACACGGGAGCGAGGCGCTGGGGAGGTACCTCGACGCGCTCGGGGTGCGGCTGCACGAGCGGGGCGAGTGGGACGGTGCCGAGCGCGCCCTCGCCGACGCCGGACTGCCCGTGGAGCTTGCGGCGCTGGCCTGGACGGAGGAGTACGACGATGCCGTGCGGGCCTCGCACGAGCAGGGCGTCGCGCTGGTCGGCCCCGAGGCCGGGACGCCCGTGCTCTCCGTCCGGGGAGCGGGAGCCGTCTTCGGCCCGGTCGTCTCGCCCGCGCCGAAAGGAGAGGCTGCGGGGCGGCTGTGGGACGGGGTGGTGCTGATGGCGGGCGTCCGGGACTTCCGCGAGCTGAAGCGGCCGTACGGCGAACTCGACTTCCGCTGACCACTGACCGCTGACCACTGACCGCTGACCTTCGACTCCTCGGGCAGCCCCGCACCGCCCAACTCCCCCTGCTTGCTTACCTTTTCGTAAGTACCTGACTAATTAGTCGGTACTTGTGAGGAATCCGGCGCCCGTCAAGCATGGTCCACATGACGAACCAGAGCCACAACCCTTCCGAATCCTCTGTCACCGTCCTCGGCCTCGGCGCCATGGGACAGGCCCTCGCCGGTGCCTTCCTCAAGGCCGGTCACCCCACCACCATCTGGAACCGCACGCCGGACAAGGGTGACGACCTGGTCGCCAGGGGTGCCGTGCGCACGGCCACGGCAGCCGAGGCCGTCCGTGCCTCGGACCTGGTGGTCGTCTGCCTCTACGACTACGAAGCCTCGCGGGCCGTGCTCGGCCCGATCGCCGCGGACCTGTCAGGCCGCGCCCTGGTCAACCTCACGTCGGACACCCCGGAGCGCTCGCGCGAGGCCGCGGCCTGGGCCGCCGAACACGGCGTCGCGTACCTGGACGGCGCCATCCTGGTGCCGGTGACCGTGATCGGCACCCCGGACGCGCTGCTCTTCCACAGCGGCCCGAAGTCCGTGTACGAGCGGCACGAGGGCACGCTCAAGGCGCTCGGCGGCAACACCGTGTACCTCGGCGAGGACCACGGCCTCGCGGCGGTCTACGACAACGCCCTGCTCGACTTCTTCTGGACCAGCATGTCCGGCCTCGTGCACGCGTTCGCGCTGGCCGGGGCGGACGGTGTGAAGGGTGCGGACCTCGCGCCCTATATGAGCGCCCTGCTCTCCATCTTCCCGCCGGCCATCGAGTCGACGGCGGTCGAGGTCGACTCCGGCGAGTATCCGGGCGAGCAGGCCCCGCTCGTCACGGAGGCCGCCAACGTCGATCACATCATCCACGCCTCCGCACACCGCGGTCTGGACGTGCAGGCCCTGAACGGCGTCAAGGCCGTCCTGGACCGGGCCATCGCCAAGGGGCACGGCGCGGACGGCTGGACGGCCGTCATCGAGGCCATCCGCACGCCCGAGCCCCAGGCCCTGGCCCGGGCCCACTGAACACTGAACAACAGGCGGGCCTCGCCCCCTGCGGCGTACGGTGAAAGTGACCGCCGTCACAGAGCAGGAGCCGTGCGATGACTGGTGAACCGAGCTTCTTCGAGATCGGCGTCGAGGACCCGGAGCGGGGGCGCGCCTTCTACGGGGAGCTGCTCGGCTGGTCCTTCGAGCCGGGGCCGTCCGGACAGGGATATGTGATCTCGACCCCGGGTGTGCCCGGCGGCATGCACGGCGGTGACGCGGGCGCCGCGCCCTACCTGTTCTTCCGGGTGGACGACATGGACACCGCGCTGGCCACCGTCATCAAGCTGGGCGGCACGGTCGAGGCGCCCATCGGCGGCGAGAGCGAGGAGTCGGACGCCGCCTTCGGCCGGTTCCGGCTCTGCAAGGACGACCAGGGCTCCACCTTCGGCCTGCACCAGCCGCCGCCCGCCCGCTGAGAGCCGCCGCTCGCCCGCCGAAAAGAGGCGGGACCGCACGCTGGCCTTGACGCCTGCGTCAAGGATTACCGTCGTACGCATGCGCATCGGCGAACTTGCGGAGCGGGCCGGCACCACCACGCGGACGCTTCGGTACTACGAGTCACGGGGGCTGCTGCCCGCCCGTCGCAGTGGCAACGGCTACCGCACCTACGACGAGGACGACGTGCGGCTCCTCGAGCAGATCAGGACCCTGCAGGACTTCGGGTTCGACCTGGAGGAGACGCGGCCCTTCGTGGAGTGTCTGCGGTCGGGGCATCCGGCGGGCGACTCCTGCCCCGCGTCGCTCGACGTATACCGCCGCAAGCTCGGTGAACTCGACGCGCTGATAGTTGAGTTGAGCGCGGTGCGCGAACAGGTCGGTGCGCAGCTCGTGCGCGCCGAGGCGGCGGTTGTGGGAGGCCCGGACCCGCAGTGCGAGCTGACGGGCTGAGGGGCTGAGGGAGAGGGAGCACAAGCATGGCGATGGTCAAGGCCGACGGTGTGGCCGAGGTGACGGACGCGGACTTCGAGGGGGAGGTGCTCAAGGCGGATCTGCCCGTGCTCGTGGAGTTCGGCGCGGAGTGGTGCGGCCCGTGCCGCCAGCTCGCGCCGGTGCTCAGCGAGATCTCGCGCGAGGAGGCGGAGCGGCTGAAGATCGTGCAGCTGGACGTGGACCACAATCCGCGGACGGCGATCGCGTACGGGATTCTCTCGGTGCCGTCCCTGCTGGTCTTCCGGGGCGGTGAGCCGGTGAAGTCCATGGTGGGCGCGCGGCCCAAGCGCAAGCTGCTCGCGGAGCTGGCCGAGGCCGAGGTGCTCTGACCTACGCGGGATCGACGCGGGTCTACGCGGGTGAAAAAGAAATACCCCGGACGAATTGACGTCCGGGGTATTTCTTCGCGTATATTGGATCCTTTCGCGACGCCTGGCTCATTTGGGCGCACGGAATCGCGAGAATCTGTATAAGAGCACTGTAACTGGCGAGGGGCTGAATTGTCAACCGAGGAATTGCGGGAAGAGCAGCAATTCGTCTCCGGGCTGTACGCGCGCCTCGACGCGCTGCGCGAGGAGGCAGAAGCCGCCGTGCGGGCGTCGTTGACGCAGGTCGGCAACGGTCTGCAGGCCAGGCTTGAGCGTGACGTCCTGGTGGCAGAGCGGTCCGGGCTGCTGGCCGCCTTCAACGCGGGAGAGAACGGCCTCTGCTTCGGGAGGCTCGAATTCCGCGACGGCCGTGATCACCACATCGGGCGCATCGGAATCCGCGCGTCCGACATCGAACGCACCCCACTCGTGATCGATTGGCGTGCCGATGTCGCACGCCCCTTCTATCTCGCGACCGGTCATACGCCGATGGGGCTCAGGCGGCGCAGGCACATCACCACCGAGGGCCGTGACGTGACGGCCCTGCACGACGAGATCCTCGATCTCAGCGACACCACCCGCACCGGGTACGAGGGCGCGGACGCCGACGAGGTGCTGCTCGCCGCGCTCGACTCGGCCCGCACCGGACGCATGCACGACATCGTGCAGACCATCCAGGCCGAGCAGGACCGCATCATCCGGGCCCCGCACCACGGCGTCCTCGTCGTCGAGGGCGGCCCCGGCACCGGCAAGACGGTCGTGGCGCTGCACCGCGCCGCGTTCCTCCTCTACGCCCACCGCCAGCTGCTCGCCAAGCGCGCGGTCCTGATCGTCGGCCCGAACCCCGCCTTCCTCGGCTACATCAGCGAGGTCCTGCCAGCGCTCGGCGAGACGGGCGTCCTGCTCTCGACGGTCGGCGAGCTGTTCCCCGGTGTGAGCGCCACCGGCACCGACACCCCCGAAGCCGCCGAGGTGAAGGGGCGGGCGGAGATGGCGGACGTGCTCGCCGCCGCCCTGCGCGACCGGCAGCGGACGCCCGAGCCCGGCGCCCCGGTGATCATCGAGCACGACGACGGCGACCTCGTCCTTGACTGGACGATCGCCCAGGAGGCGCGCGAGGCGGCCCGTGAGGCGGACGTCCCGCACAACCTCGGCCGCCCGCACTTCGCCTTCCGCGTCATCGACATGCTCACCGAGCAGCTCGCCGAGCGCCTGGGCGCCGACCCGTACGGCGGCCCGAACTTCCTCGGCCCCGACGACATCGCCCAGCTCGGCAAGGCGATCGCCGCGAGCCCCGAAGTGCACGCTGCCATCGAGGAGTTGTGGCCCCAGCTCACTCCGGAGGGTTTCCTCGCGGACTTCCTGGAGGAGCCGACGCCGCATCTGCCGGACGAGGACGCGAGGCTCGTGCGACGCTCGCGCGGCGCCGAGTGGACCGCCGCCGACGTCCCGCTGCTCGACGAGGCCGCCGAGCTGCTCGGCAGCGACGACAGCGCGGCACGGGCGATGGCGGAGGCCGAACGGGCCAAGCAGATCGCTTACGCGCAGGGCGTGTTGGACGTCTCGTACGCATCCCGTACGTACGAGTTCGAGGACAAGGACGACGACGAGTCCGAGGTCCTGCTCGCGCACGACATCATCGACGCCGAGCGCATGGCCGAGCGCCAGGAGGAGGACGACCACCGGAGCGCCGCCGAGCGCGCGGCGGCGGACCGCACGTGGGCGTTCGGGCACATCATCGTGGACGAGGCGCAGGAACTCTCCGCCATGGCCTGGCGGTTGCTGATGCGGCGCTGTCCGACCCGCTCCATGACGCTGGTCGGCGACCCCGCGCAGACGGCGGAGGCGGGCGGCTGCGGCTCCTGGGAGTCGATCCTGTCCCCGTACGTCGAGGACCGCTGGGAGTACACACGGCTCGGCGTCAACTACCGCACGCCGGTGGAGATCATGGACGTGGCCGCCGAGGTGCCCCGCGTCGAGCACCCCGATTTCCAGCCGCCCAGCTCCGTGCGGTCCACGGGTGTGGTGCCGTGGGCGCGCCGCACCGACGACCTCGCGGCGGCCGTGGCCGACGCGGTGGCCGCCGAGACACGGGACGACGGCCGCCTCGCGGTGATCGCCCCGCGCGAGCTGCACGACGAGCTCGCCGTAAAGCTCCCCGGGGTGACGGCCGGGGAGGCCCCGGACCTGACGCGGCCGGTCGTCCTGATCGACCCGCGTCAGGCGAAGGGCCTGGAGTTCGACACGGTCCTGGTCGTGGAGCCGGGCCGTTACGGCACGAGCGACCTGTACGTGGCCCTGACCCGGGCCACGCAGCGGCTCGGCATCCTGCACGCGCAGGAGCTTCCGGTGGCGCTCAAACAGGTCGCAGCCACACCGTAGCCAGGGGCGGCAGGGTCAGGCGCAGGGACGCGGGGCGGCCGTGCGACGCCACCGGCTCGGTCTTGACCGGGTCCGGGTTGGTGACGTCGCCGCCGCCGTAGCGTGCCAGGTCCGTGTTCAGGACCTCCTGCCAGGCGGTGAACTCGCCCGGGACGCCCAGGCGGTACTCGTGCCGCACCACCGGCGAGAAGTGCGAGATGGCCAGGAGCGGCGCTCCGTCCGTTTCCTGGTCGGCGTAGCGCAGGAACGCGAAGACGTTGTCCTCGGCCGCGTCGCCCTCGACCCAGGCGAAGCCGCCGGGGTCGGTGTCGCGCTGCCAGAGGCACGGCTCGCGGCGGTAGACGGTGTTCAGGTCGCGTACGAGGTCCCGGACGCCCCGGTGGTCGGCCTCGGCCCCGTACGCGGGGTCGAGCAGCCACCAGTCGGGGCCGTGCCCCTCCGACCACTCGGCGCCCTGCGCGAACTCCTGTCCCATGAAGATCAGTTGCTTGCCGGGGTGAGCCCACATGAAGCCCAGGTAGGCGCGGTGGTTGGCGCGCTGCTGCCACCAGTCGCCCGGCATCTTCGACACCAGGGACCGCTTGCCGTGCACGACCTCGTCGTGCGAGATCGGCAGGACGTAGTTCTCGCTGTAGGCGTACACCATCGAGAACGTCATCTCGTTGTGGTGGAACTTGCGGTGCACGGGCTCCTTCGACACGTAGTCGAGCGAGTCGTGCATCCACCCCATGTTCCACTTCAGGCCGAAGCCGAGCCCGCCGAAGCCGCCGGGTCCCTCGTGGTGCGTCGCGCGGGTCACGCCGTCCCAGGCCGTGGACTCCTCGGCGATCGTGACGACGCCGGGGGCGCGGCGGTAGACGGTGGCGTTCATCTCCTGGAGGAAGGCGACGGCGTCGAGGTTCTCGCGCCCGCCGTGCACGTTCGGCGTCCATTCGCCGTTCTCGCGCGAGTAGTCCAGATACAGCATGGAGGCGACGGCGTCGACGCGCAGCCCGTCGATGTGGAACTCCTCGCACCAGTAAGTGGCGTTCGCGACAAGGAAGTTGCGGACCTCCTTGCGGCCGTAGTCGAACTCCAGGGTGCCCCAGTCGGGGTGCGCGGCCCGGTCCGGGTCCTCGTGCTCGTACAGCGTCCGTCCGTCGAACTCCGCGAGCGCCCAGTCGTCGCGCGGGAAGTGCGCGGGCACCCAGTCCATCAGGACGCCGATGCCCGCTCTGTGCAGGGCGTCGACCAGGTACTTGAAGTCGTCGGGCGAGCCGAGGCGTGCCGTCGGCGCGTAGAAGCCGGTGACCTGATAGCCCCAGGAGCCGCCGAAGGGGTGCTCGGCGACGGGCATCAGCTCGACGTGCGTGAACCCCAGGTCGGCGACGTACGCGGGCAGTTGCTCGGCCAGTTGACGGTACGTCAGGCCTGGTCGCCAGGAGGCCAGATGCATCTCGTACACGGAGAACGGCGCCTCATGGACCGGCACCTCCGCACGGCGCGCGAGCCACTCCTCGTCATGCCACTCGTGGTGCGACTCGTGCACGACGGAGGAGTTCGCGGGCGGGGTCTCCGTGCGGCGGGCCAGCGGGTCGGCGCGCAGCGTCTTCGAGCCGTCGGGCCGGGTGATCTCGTACTTGTAGAGCTCGCCCTCGCCGACCGAGGGCACGAACAGCTCCCAGACACCGCTGCCGCCGAGCGAGCGCATCGGGAAACCGGTGCCGTCCCAGAAGTTGAAGTTCCCCACCACGCGCACGCCCAGGGCGTTGGGCGCCCACACCGTGAAGCGTGTCCCGGTCGCCCCCTCGTGCACCATCGGGCGTGAGCCGAGCGCGTGCCACAGCTGCTCGTGCCGGCCCTCGCCGATCAGATGCAGATCGAACTCGCCGAGCGCGGGCAGGAAGCGGTACGCGTCGTGGATCTCAAGATCGGCGTCCTCGTACGTGATCCGGAGCCGGTAGTCGTCGGGAATCTCCCGCAGCGGAAGCACCCCGGAGAAGAACCCTTCCCCGTCGTCCTGCAGCTCCGCCCGCAGATCCTTGGCGACGACGGCGACGGAGCGCGCGTACGGCCGCAGCGCGCGGAAGGCTATGCCCTCGCGCACGACGTGGGCGCCGAGCACCCCGTGCGGGTCGTGGTGCGTGCCGCCCAGGAGACGGGCACGGTCGGCCCGGGGGACGGGCGACGTGGGGCGGCTGCTCTTCTTCAGCCGCTGCTTCGGGCGGTCGGGCTCCGGCTTCCGCTTGCCCTTCTTGCTGGCCTCGTCGGACGGTTTGCGCGGCTGCGGGCGGGGGGTCACGGGGGAGCCTCCTCGGCGATGGCAGGTCAGTGGGGTTCGGTGGCGGGGCCGTTCGTGGCGAGGCGCTTGATCGCGGCGAGGGGCACGGGGAGCCAGTCGGGGCGGTGGCGGGCCTCGTAGAGGACTTCGTAGACCGCCTTGTCCGTTTCGTAGGCGCGCAGCAGTACCGGGTCCATACGGGGATCGCGGCCGGAGACCTCCGCGTACCCCGTGCAGTACGCGGCCCGGCAGTCGCCCGCCCACTCGGTCGCCCACGGCTCGCTCGAGCGCGCCGCGTAGTCGAAGGACCGGAGCATGCCCGCCACATCGCGCACCGGCGGCTGCGGCATCCTGCGCTCGGACAGCGCGCGCGAGGGCTCACCCTCGAAGTCGATGAGCGACCACTCCCCGGCGGGCGAGCGCAGGCACTGCCCCAGGTGCAGGTCACCGTGGATGCGCTGCGCCGTCCACTGGGCCTCGCCCCGGCCCAGGTCGGCGAGGGCCTCGAAGGTCGTGCGCAGGGCGGCGGCGTACGGCTGAAGGGCGGGCACCGCCTTCGCCGCCGCGTCCAGGCGGTCCGCCATGCCCCCGGCGATCAGCTCCATCTGGGCGCGGCCCAGCGTGACGGTGGGCAGCGCGCGGGCGAGCGCCAGGTGTACGTCGGCCGTCGCGCGGCCGAGCGCCCGCGCCTCGCCGCTGAAGTCCCGGCCGGCGGTGAGCTCCCGCAGGGCCAGCTCCCAGCCGTCCGCCGTGCCCTTCAGATAGGGCTGGAGGACACCGAGGACGTTCAGGTCGTCCGCGACGTCCGCAAGGAGCCAGGCAGCGGGCGCGGGCACCTGCGCACAGCCCTCGCGGGCCAGCATCAGGGGCAGTTCCAGGTCGGGATTGACTCCGGGGACGATACGGCGGAACAGCTTCAGGATGAACGTGTCGCCGTACACGAGCGAGGAGTTGGACTGCTCGGCGGCGAGCACACGCGGCGCGAGGTCGTCGCCGATGTCCTTGCGCGGGTCGCGCTCGAAGCGGAGCTTCCCGACCCGCGCCTCCATCCGCAGCGCCTCCAGGAGGAACCCGGACATGCGGGCGTCGTGCATCGCTTCGTAGACCGTGAACCCGGCGAGGGGCCCCCGCGTCACATGGCCGATCAGCGCGGGCGCGAGCCGTGGCGGCAGCTCGCGCCGTACGCCCAGGAGGAGTTGATAGCAGTCGGCGGGCAGTGCGGGCGCGCCGCCGGTGACCTGCGCGGGCACCTGCGGCTGCCGCACCCGTACGAGCAGGTGGAGAAGGCCCAACTCGGAGGTCGGCGGCAGCAGTTCGGTCGCCGTGACCAGGGTGAAGTCGGTGATGGGATGGCCCTTGCCCGCGAACCAGCGCTGCCGTGGCAGCCACGCGCGCAGCAGCGGATCGAGCGAGGCGAGCAGCGCGTCCGTGGTGATGCCCGGGCGGGTGACGGCTTCCGACATGGCGTCGCGTCCTTTCCGCGGTGCGGACAAGGGAGGAGTGCGGGAGTGCCGGTTGTGCGGGAGAGTGCCCAGGGCGGGGCGGTGGAAACCGCCCCGCACAGGAGTAGCAGGGGTGGAGCCTACGCCGCGTCCCTGCGCAGCCGGAACCAGTAGAAGCCATGTCCTGCCAGAGTCAGCAGATAGGGCAGCTCACCGATGGCCGGGAAGCGCACGCCACCGATCAGTTCCACGGGGTGGCGGCCGTTGAAGGTCTGCAGATCCAGTTCGGTGGGCTGCGCGAACCTGGAGAAGTTGTGCACGCACAGCACGAGGTCGTCCTTGTACTCGCGCAGGAACGCGATCACCGCCGGGTTCGACGACGGCAGTTCCGTGTACGAGCCGAGCCCGAACGCCGGGTTCTGCTTGCGGATCTCGATCATCCGGCGCGTCCAGTGCAGCAGCGAGGACGGCGACGACATGGACGCCTCGACGTTCGTGACCTGGTACCCGTAGACCGGATCCATGATCGTCGGGAGGTAGAGCCGTCCCGGGTCGCAGGACGAGAAGCCCGCGTTGCGGTCGGGCGTCCACTGCATCGGGGTGCGCACCGCGTCGCGGTCACCGAGCCAGATGTTGTCGCCCATGCCGATCTCGTCGCCGTAGTACAGGATCGGCGATCCGGGCAGCGAGAGGAGCAGGGCCGTGAACAGCTCGATCTGGTTGCGGTCGTTGTCCAGGAGCGTGGCCAGGCGCCGCCGGATGCCGATGTTGGCGCGCATCCGCGGGTCTTTGGCGTATTCCGCGTACATGTAGTCGCGCTCTTCGTCCGTGACCATTTCGAGGGTGAGCTCGTCGTGGTTGCGCAGGAAGATGCCCCACTGGCAGCCCGAGGGGATGGCCGGGGTCTTGGCGAGGATCTCGGAGACCGGATAGCGGGATTCGCGGCGCACGGCCATGAAGATGCGCGGCATGACGGGGAAGTGGAACGCCATGTGGCATTCGTCGCCGCCGTCCTTGAAGTCGCCGAAGTAGTCGACGACGTCCTCGGGCCACTGGTTGGCCTCGGCGAGCAGCACCGTGTCCGGGTAGTGGGCGTCGATCTCGGCCCGGACGCGCTTGAGCAGGCCGTGCGAGCGGGGGAGGTTCTCGCAGTTGGTGCCCTCCTCGGCGAAGAGGTAGGGCACGGCGTCCAGGCGGAAGCCGTCGATGCCCAGGTCGAGCCAGAACCGCAGGGCGGAGATGATCTCCTCCTGGACGGCCGGGTTCTCGTAGTTGAGATCTGGCTGGTGGGAGAAGAAGCGGTGCCAGAAGTACTGCTTGCGCACCGGGTCGAAGGTCCAGTTCGACGCCTCGGTGTCGACGAAGATGATGCGCGCGTCCTGGTACTGCTTGTCGTCGTCCGCCCAGACGTAGTAGTCGCCGTAGGGCCCTTCGGGGTCGCTGCGGGACTCCTTGAACCACGGGTGCTGATCGCTGGTGTGGTTCATCACGAAGTCGATGATCACGCGCATGCCGCGCTGGTGCGCGGAGTCCACGAACTCCACGAAGTCGGCGAGGTCGCCGAACTCGGGCAGGACCGCGGTGTAGTCCGACACGTCGTAACCGCCGTCCCGCAGCGGTGACTTGAAGAACGGCGGCAGCCACAGGCAGTCCACGCCGAGCCACTGGAGATAGTCCAGCTTGGCGGTGATGCCCTTGAGGTCGCCGATGCCGTCGCCGTTGCTGTCCTGGAAGGACCGCACCAGGACTTCGTAGAACACGGCGCGCTTGAACCACTCGGGGTCGCGGTCCTTGGCGGGCGTGTCCTCGAACGTGTCCTGGACGGGCTCGTTGATGATCATGGTGTGGGTGACCCTCCGATCAACGGTGAGGACGGTCGCAGGACCCTGAAGACGTGCGCGGGCGTGCGGCCCGGCTCGAGGCGCACATAGTTGGCCCTGCCCCAGTGGTAGGTGACGCCGGTGAGCTCGTCGCGCACCGGCACGGTCTCGTGCCAGTGGAGGCCGAGTTTCGGCATGTCCAACGAGACCGTGGCCTCCTGGGTGTGGTGGGCGTCGAGGTTCACGACCACCAGAACCGTGTTCGATCCGTCCGTGTCGTCGGCCGTCTTCGAGTACGCGATCACCGCTTCCTGGTCCGTGGGATGGAAGTGCAGGTCACGCAGTTGCCGCAGGGCGGGGTTGGCGCGTCGTACGCGGTTCAGCGTGGTGATGAGGGGAGCGATGGTGGAGCCGGTGCGCTCGGCCGACTTCCAGTCACGCGGACGCAGTTGATACTTCTCCGAGTTCAGATACTCCTCGCTGTCGGCCCGTGCGGGGGCGTTCTCGCACAGCTCGTATCCGCTGTAGACGCCCCACGTCGGCGAGAGGGTTGCGGCGAGCACGGCGCGGGCCTCGAAGGCCGGTCGTCCGCCGTTCTGGAGGTAGGCATGCAGGATGTCCGGGGTGTTGACGAAGAAGTTCGGCCGCAGGTAATGGGCGGTCTCGGTCGACAACTCCCGCAGGTAGTCGGTCAGTTCGTCCTTGCCGTTGCGCCAGGTGAAGTACGTGTAGGACTGCTGGAAGCCGATCGCGGCCAGGGTGCGCATCATCGCCGGGCGCGTGAACGCCTCCGCCAGGAAGATGACGTCCGGGTCGGTCCTGTTGATGTCGCCCAGCACTTCCTCCCAGAAGCCGACGGGCTTGGTGTGCGGATTGTCCACGCGGAAGATACGCACGCCGTGGGCCATCCAGAACCGCAGCAGACGTAGGGTCTCGGCGATCAGGCCCGGCATGTCGCGATCGAAGGCCAGGGGGTAGATGTCCTGGTACTTCTTCGGCGGGTTCTCCGCGTACGCGATGGAGCCGTCGGCGCGGTGCGCGAACCACTCGGGGTGCTTGTCCACCCAGGGGTGGTCGGGGGAGCACTGGAGCGCGAAGTCGAGGGCGACTTCGAGGTCCAGTTCGGCGGCGCGGCGCACGAAGGCGTCGAAGTCATCCAGCGTGCCGAGGTCCGGGTGGACGGCGTCGTGGCCGCCCTCGGGGGAGCCGATCGCCCAGGGCACGCCGACGTCGTGCGGCCCGGGGGAGAGGGAGTTGTTCGGACCCTTGCGGAAGGTGCTCCCGATCGGATGGACCGGCGGCAGATAGACGACGTCGAAGCCCATCGCGGCGATGGCCGGGAGGCGCTCGGCGGCGGTGCGGAAGGTGCCCGACCTCGGTGGCTCGCCCTCGCGGACGACGGCGCCCTCCGAGCGCGGGAAGAATTCGTACCAGGACCCGAAGAGGGCGCGCGGCCGCTCCACGAGCAGCGGCAACCGGTCCGACTCCGTGACGAGTTCGCGCAGCGGATGCTCGGCCAGGACCGCGTCCACCTCCGGGGTGAGGGCGGCGGCCAGGCGGGCCGCGACGGGGCGGTCCGTGTCGCGCAGGGACTCGGCGGCGGTGCGGAGGGTGGCGCGGCGGCCCTTGCTCACGGGGGCGTCGGCGGCGGCGCGCTCGTGCAGACGGGCGCCTTCCTCCAGGACGAGCTCGGTGTCGATGCCCGCCGGGATCTTGATGTGCGCGTGGTGCCGCCACTGGGCGAGGGGATCGCCCCACGCCTCGACGCAGTACGTCCAGTTCCCCTCGGCGTCCGCGGTGACGTCCGCGCCCCACCGGTCGGTCCCGGGAGCGAGTTCGCGCATCGGCGTCCACGGCCCCGGGCGCCCTTCCGGGTCCCGCAGGACGACATTGGCGGCGACCGCCTCGTGCCCTTCGCGGAAGACGGTGGCGGTGACCTGGAAGGTCTCGCCCACCACGGCCTTGGCGGGCCTGCGTCCGCCGTGGACGAGGGGCGCGATGTCGAGGACGGGTATGCGGCCGGTGAGGGTGTCCGGCCGGGCGGGTCGAGGGGGTGGATCCTGCGGGTCCTGCTGTGGTGCCGGGGATGTGGGCACCCTTGTGGGGGCCTTTCCCGAGGGCTTCGCCGACGGGCGAGTTGAGGGCATGACCGCTCCTGTCCGCGTTACATAAGTGGGGCGGATACGGGGGTGTGGAGGGGTTCTGCGACTGCGTGCCGCGCTGTACAGGCCGTTCTGAGCCGTGACTGACCGTACTGAGCCGTGTGCGTACGGGGGAGCCTTCCCACCAACTTTGGGTGGGCAATCCGGCGCTTTGTTAACTACTGGTGCGTAAGGCTCAAACAAGGCTGTGCGTGTATCGGGAGTGCTCCCGGACGGCGGGCAATGCAGCACTACTGGTGCGTAAGGCTCAAACAAGGCTGTCGCCCTATCGAGGGTGCTTCGGGTCGGCGCCAGAGGCAAGGCCAAAGCTCGGGCACGCGGAACGGGCCCCGCCGTGTGCGGCGGGGCCCGTTCCGTGATGCGCAGTGCCTTAAGGGTTGTTGACCTGCAGCAACTTGTTCGGTGAGCCGAGACCGGCGCCCGTCACCTTGCCCGGCACCGCCCGATCGGTCAGTGCCTTGCTCACCTCGGCCGGTGTGGCCGAGGGGTGGTCGGCGAGGTAGAGCGCCGCCGCGCCCGCCACGTGCGGCGAGGCCATCGACGTACCCGAGATGGTGTCCGTGGCGGCGTCGTCCGTGTTCCAGGCGGAGGTGATGCCGACGCCCGGCGCGAACAGATCAAGGCTGCCGCCCCAGTTGGAGAAACTGGCCTTGGCGTCCTTGACGTCGGTCGCGCCGACCGTGACCGCTTCCTTCACGCGGGCCGGTGAGAACAGGAAGGCGGGCAGCCCGTCGTTCCCCGCGGCGACCGTGTAAGTGACCCCGGACGCGATCGAGTTGCGCACGGCCGCGTCCAGCTGGGCGTTGGCCGTGCCGCCGAGGCTCAAATTGGCGACGGCGGGTTTCTTCGCGTTCTTGGTCACCCAGTCGATGCCGGCGATGACCTGGGCGGTCGTCCCCGAACCCGCGTCGTCGAGCACCCGCACGCCCACGACGTCCGCCTTCTTGGCGACCCCGTGGCTCTCGCCCGCGACCGTCGCGGAGACGTGCGTGCCGTGTCCGTTGCCGTCCTGCGCGGTGGCGTCGTTGTCGATGAAGTCCCAGCCGCTGCTTGCGCGGCCGCCGAAATCCTTGTGCGTGGTGCGGACGCCGGTGTCGATGACGTACGCGGTCACGCCCTGCCCGGCGGATTCGGGAGAGGTGTAGGACTTGTCGAGCGGCAGACCCTTCTGGTCGATCCGGTCGAGCCCCCAGGACGGCGGATTCTTCTGGGTGTGGTCCAGGGACACGATGCTGTCCTGGACCACGGTGGCGACCCTGGAGTCGCCCGCGAGCTTCTTGGCCTGGGCCGAACCCGCCTTCACCGCATAGCCGTTGAGCGCGGTGCTGTAGGTGTGACTGATGTCCGCCCCGTACTTGGCGGCTATGTCCTTGCCCGTGTCCGACGGGGCCGAGGTCCCGCCCTTGAGCGTGACGATGTAACTCCCGCTGATGGAACCGGGCTCACCGGCGCCGAGTATCTCCCCGAGCGGGGCATCGGCGGGAGCGGCGTGTGCGGGCAGCGTGATGGCCGAAAGTACCGCTGCCGTGGTGGCGGCGGTGATGGCTCCCGCCCACCGCAAACGCTTCGTTCGCGTAAGAGTCATACGCTGGTTTCCCTCCCCAACTTGACGTGCCCACCGCAGAGTTGGCCGGTCAGTGCCGGATCCCCTGTATCTGCAAGGGCGTCACTTGGCAGCCTCTCGTGCGGTGTGAGGGCCTACAAGACCACAGGGCAGGGGGGAATCGGCCATATCGCCCGTGGGGGTGCTGTGAGGGTTGCGCCGATTTTCGGACGGGTTCAGGACGCCTCCGTCAGGTGCGGGGCCACGGGGTGACCGTCGGTACGTCGGCGTCCGATTACCGCCAGCCGACCAGCGCCGCAGCCGTCACGCTGAGGGCATGACCACCCAGCACGAATCACCCGCGCCGGACTCCCTGACCGTCCTCACCGGCATGTACGAGGCGGAGTCCCGCTACCTGGCGGCCGGCGGCCCCGGCCGGGCCACGTTCGACCTGCTCGCCCCCTATTTCGCCCCCGATGTCGTGATGCACCAGGCCCGGGCCCTTCCGTACGGCGGCACCTGGCGCGGCCACGACGGCATGACCCGCTTCTTCCTCGCCATGAGCCGGACGTGGGAGTCCTTCGAGATCGGCGAGCAGGAATTCCTGGCCACGGGCGAGACGGCGGTCGTGCACAGCCAGGTCCACGCGAGGGCCCGCGCCACGGGGCGTGAACTCGCCTTCCCCGTACTGCAGACGATCGCTGTGCGGGGCGGGCGGATCGCGGAGGTGCGGCCGTTCTACTGGGACACGGCGGCGATCGTGGCGGCGACGACGCCTTAGCGCGTCACAGGGCCCGGCCCGAGACGAGGCGGCCCTCGATGGACTCGGCGAAGACCGCGCCGCCCAGATAGAGCGGCGTCGTCAGGGTGGGTGCGAGGCCGTCGATCGCCATGGGGTCGGTCGTGGGGATCGTCCGCTGGGTGATGTTCTCCGCGTCACCGTCGAGGGGCACGGACCGGATCTCGTACGAGCCCACGGACAGGACCCGGTCTCCGGAGAGGCCGAGGGCGCTGGGCGTGCCGCGGGCCGGGAGGTCCCAGAGTTCCTTGCCGGACTTCCAGTCGTACGCGGTCAGGCGGTCCTGCAGCTGAGCCTTCTTGTCGCTGCTCGCGATCACCAGAACGCCCTTCTTGCCGACGACCGGGGCGACGTCGGGCTGCTTGGCGGCCCCGATCGTGCGGCGGGAGGCAAGGGTGTCGCCGTGGAGCACGCTCACGCCCGCGCGCTCCACGGACCAGCACAGGACCGCACCGCCGTAGCCGATGAGGTCGCCGCACGCGGGCTTCGACACCTTGGCCTTCTCGTCGCCGTTCCGGGTCGAGAGGGCGATGACGCCACCGGCCTCCAGGGCCGCGTACAGCCTGCCGCCCTGCACGAGCAGCGTGCCCCGGGGTTTGCCGTCGACGCGGGTCTCCCACAGTTGCCTGCCGGTGCTCGCGCGGCGGGCCCGCACCACGGTCGTGTACGGGGCGGGCGCGGTCTGGCTGTTGAACTCGGCGGTGTACACCACCCCTTGCGCGTACGTCACCGAGATCACCCCCGCGTACGGGGCGACCTTGTGCCGCCAGACTTCGTCGCCGGTCGCCAGGTCGAGGCCGATGACGCCCAGTTCACTGGGGACGAAGACCCGCTTGCCGTCGGTCTCGGGCGGGTTCTCCTGGATGCCGGTCGGCCTTCCCGCGAAGCCGGGGGCCTTCCATCGGTCCTTGCCGGTCGCCGCGTCCAGGGCGGTCGCGGCGCCCCACCCGTCCCGGCACACGAGCGTGGACCGCGCGATGACGCAGCCCTTGCCCATGCCGTCGACGCCTTTCGGCTTCTTGCGGGACCAGGGGCGCCAGCCCTTGGGCAGCGCGGCTTCGCGCACCGCGGATGTGCCGAACTCGCCCGAGTGGCCCTGGTTTCCGTACGCGGTGACCACGCGGCCGGACGGCGCGCCCGCGTCCGGTCCCGGCCCGGCGGCAGGAGGGCCCGCCGGGTCGTCCGTGAGGGCGTCCGGCAGCACCACCGCCGCCACGGCGACCACCACGGCCGCCGCGGCGGACGCCACGACCCACGGCAGGCGGCGCCGCCCGATGACGGGTGGGGGACCGAACGACCCCAGGGCGGGCGGCGCCACCGGCAGGGGCGGCGCGTCCGCCTCCGACCGCTCGAACCCGGCCGCGGCCAAACGGTACTCGGCGAACAGCGACAGCACGTCGGACGGCCAGGGGAACGTGGAGGCCGCGGGGACAGCCAGGCGCTCGGCGAGCTCCGTCGGAGTGGGGCGCCTGGCCGGATCGGTGTCCAGGCAGTCGGTGACGATGCCGCGCAGCTCGTCCGGCACGCCGGTCAGGTCGGCGTCGCCCTGGGAGATGCGGAAGACGACCGAGGCGAACTCCGGGTCGTCGAAGGGACCGCGGCCCGTCGCCGCGTGGCACAGGACCGCGCCGAGCGAGAAGACGTCCGATGCGGGGACGACCGCCTGGGACCCCTCGATCTGCTCCGGTGCCAGGAAACCGGGCGTGCCCACCAGCATGCCGGTCACGGTCAGGGCCGTGGCCTCGAAGGCCCGCGCGATGCCGAAGTCGATCAGACGGGGGCCGTCGGGTGTGAGCAGCACGTTCCCCGGCTTCAGGTCGCGGTGCAGGACCCTGGCCGCGTGCACCGCGGCGAGCGCGCGGGCCAGGCCCGCCCCCAGTGCGCGGACCGCCGGCGTGGGCAGTGGCCCCAGGCGTGCGACCGTGTCGGCGAGCGAGGGACCCGGCACGTACTCCGTTGCCAGCCAGGGGAGTTCGGCGTCCGCGTCGCCGTCCAGCAGCGCCGCGGTGAACGGTCCTGTGACCGCGCGGGCCGCCGCCATCTCCCGTCGGAAGCGGACCCGGAACGCGTCGTCCAGGCCCAGGTCGAGGTCCTGCCGTACGGCCTTGAGGGCGACCAGTGGCCGGGCCGCCCCTTGCTCACGTTCCGCACGCCGGGCGAGGAAGACCTCGCCCATGCCGCCCGCCCCGATCCCGGCAAGCAGCCGGTAGGGGCCGATGCGGCGGGTGTGGCCCGGCGGCAAGGGGGTGAGCATGGGTCTCCTCGGCTCGGCGGCTGGACGGGAACGTCAGGGCGGCGGTGCCGTCAGGGCAGTTCGACCGACGAGATCTTGCCCTCGTCGTAGATGACGTGGGCGACGCCGCCGAGGGCCAGGACGGTCGGCGCGCGCAGCGTCTCCGAGATGACGGTGCCGTTGGCGTTCTGCGGGGGCTCGGGGCGGTCGCCCGGCGCCCCCGGCACGGGATGCCGCTTCGGCTTCCCCGTACCGGCGTTGAGCGGCAGCGTGTAGAGCGCGCCGCTGTCCGCGTAGACGGCGCGCCCGCCGAGCAGCAGCGGCGCCGAGGCCGGGACGTTCCCCTTGGGCAGCTGCGCGGAACGCAGCACCTCTCCGTTGCCCCGGTCGTTCACGAGCACGCTCTTCTTGTCGGGGTCGACGGAGACCGCGAGGGCGTGGTTCATGGCCGTCGGGCCCGTGACCGGTGCGAACTCCTCGGGTGTCGGGTAGAAGAAGGGCTCGCTCGCCTCCTGGAAGGTGCGGGGCTTCAGCTGCAGCGCCCTCACGCGCGGCGCCGGAGCGTCCGTCCCGGCCGCGGCGCCGGCGGATGCCGTGCACAGGACGTCCTCGCCGACGAGCACCGCCCCGCACTCGCTTCCTGCCCGGCCGAGCTCCTTGCCGCTTCGCACGTCGTACGACGTCAGGCTGCCCTTCTCGTCGGCGTAGACGACCCCGTCGCGCAATGCCCGCAGCTGGTAGCGGTTGATGTCGGCCTTGGCCTCCAGCGGGGTGCCGAGATCCTCGTCCCACAGAGGGCGCCCGCCGTCGAGGTCGTAGGCGTGCAGGGAGGCGATGGAGCCCTCCTTGCCGTACACCCCCTCCGCCGTGACCAGGAGTGTGTCGTCGCCCAGGAGCGGACGCAGGCCGAACGCGCCCGCACCGTCCGGGGCCGGGGCGTCCCAGATGACGTCACCCGACGTGGAGTCGCGGACCTGCAGGACACCGTCGCTCGCGATGACCGCTCTGCCGCCGCGCACCTGCGGTTCGAGCACGTCGCCCGGCCTGAAGTAGGCGCCGCTCGGGCCGATGTACGCCTCGTCCACACCGCCCTGCGGATCGACCTTGCCGGACTTCCACAGCCGCCGTCCGTCGACCGCGCTCACCGCTTCGTAGGTGCCGTTGGTCAGCAGGCAGACGATGGCGTGGGTGTCGGCGGCGCAGCTCATGGGGGAGTGGCTGAGACGCCCCTGCCACGCCTTCCACCCCTTGGGGCGCTGGGCGGCGACCTGGTCCACCACCCCGGACCGGTCGGCCGTGCCGTCCGCGTCGACCCCGGCCCGCGCGATCAGCTTCTCGGCGGCGGCCGGGTCGGTGGGCCCCGGATCGACCTTGCCGGGCGCGGCCGAGCCGCCGGGAGTCGCGGCCTCCGATCCCTTGCCGCCGGACTCCTCCGTCCAGGGCCCCCACACGGCGAGCGCACCGCCCAGCGCGCCCGCCACCACGGCGGCGGCGACGGTGGCGAGCAGCGCGCGCGGCACCCGGCGACGCGGACGCGGCGGGGCGGGCGGCGGCGATCCGCTCATCGTCGGCAGCTGATGCACGCCGAAGGGGGCGGGCGCCCCGGTGGCGATGACCGGATGGCCCGGCGCGGTGGCGGGATGGCCCGGTGCGGTGACCGGATGGCCCGGTGCGGTGGCGGGGCCGCCCTGAGCCGTCGCCGGACGCCCGGCCTCCGGCTCCGGCCAGAGCGGAACCGGCAGCAACGGCTGCCCCGAGGCGCAGAGCTGCTCCACGTCCCGCCGCACCTCACCGATCGCCGCCCGCACCGCGTCCGGCCACCGCGCGTTCGTGGCCGCGTCCCGCAGCCGTGCGAACCGCTCGGCGACCTCCTGCGCGCCCGGCCGCTCGCCCGGGTCCCGCGCGAGGCATGCCGCAAGGATGTCCCGCAACTCATCGGGCATGGCGCCCAGTTCGGCCTCGGCCCGCGAGACCCGGTACAGGACAGCCGCCATCGGCCCGTCCCCGAAGGGGTCCCGCCCCGTCACCGCGTACGCGAGCACCGAGGCGAGGCAGAAGACGTCCGATGCCGCCACCACATGCCTGCCGCCCGCCACATGCTCCGGCGACATGAAGCCCGGTGTTCCGACGAGCAGGCCGGACCGGGTCATGGTCGTGGCGGCCTGCACCCGTGCCACACCGAAGTCGATCAGCTTGGGGCCGTCCTGGCCGAGCAGTACGTTGCCCGGCTTGAGATCACGGTGCAGAGCGCCCGCCGCGTGCACGACCGTCAGCGCCCCCGCCAGGCCGGCGCCGAGTGCGGCGACCGCGCCCGCGGGCAGCGGACCGTGCCCGCGCACCGCCTCGGAAAGCGTGGGCCCGGGAACGTACTCCGTGGCCAGCCACGGCACTTCACCCTCGGCCTCGCTCGCCACGAGCCGCGCCACGTAAGGGCTGTCGACGGAGGCGGCGACCTCCGCCTCGCGCCGGAAGCGCCGCCGGAACATCTCGTCCGTCGCCAGTTCGTTCCGGATGGCCTTGACGGCGACGAGGTCATCGGGCCCGTACCCGGAGGCATCGCCGGGGCGCGCGAGGAAGACCTCGCCCATGCCGCCCGCCCCGAGCCGGGCCAGCGTCACATACGGTCCGATCCGCCTCGGTGACGCATCCCGCAACTGGCCGATCATCCGCCCCGTACCCCCTGTGCCCCCGTCAACTCCCCCAATACCAGGTCACGTTACCCCCGACCCGGAATATGCGCCCTGTGCGCCGTGGTGACAGGGGCGGCGCACCGCTAACGTCGAGGCGACACGTCGATGCGCACGTCGTTGTGCGAGGTACGAACGCCCCCGTCATACGCCCCGTCGGACACCCTGACAGAGGTGCACCGTGATGAAGGCCATCCGTCGATTCACCGTACGACCCGCCCTTCCCGAACCTCTCACCCCGCTCTCGGAGCTTGCGCGCAACCTGCGGTGGTCCTGGCACACCGGAACCCGTGAGCTGTTCAAGGCCGTCGACCCCGAGCAGTGGGCCGCTTCGGACTGCGACCCCATGCGGCTGCTCGGCAGCGTGCCGCCCGCGCGGCTCGCGCAGCTGGCCGGGGACGGGGCCTTTCTGCGCCGCCTCGCCGAGGCCTCGGACGGCCTTCGGGAGTACGTCACCGGAGCCCGCTGGTATCAGGACCAGTCCGCCGAGCGTGGCGGTGAACTGCCGCGCGCCGTCGCCTATTTCTCGCCCGAGTTCGGCATCACCGCCGCCCTTCCGCAGTACTCGGGCGGGCTCGGCATCCTCGCGGGCGACCACCTGAAGGCGGCGAGCGACCTCGGGCTTCCGCTCATCGGGGTCGGGCTGCTCTACCGGCACGGCTACTTCCACCAGTCGCTGTCCCGCGACGGCTGGCAGCAGGAGACCTACCCGGTGCTCGACCCGAACGAACTGCCCCTGTCCCTCCTGCGGGAGGCGGACGGCACTCCGAGCCTGGTGGCGATCGCGCTGCCCGGCGGGCGACAGCTGCGCGCACACGTCTGGCAGGCCAGCGTCGGGCGCGTACCGCTCCTCATGCTCGACTCGGACGTCGAGGAGAACGACGCGGGCGCCCGCGAGGTGACCGACCGGCTCTACGGCGGCGGCAGCGAGCACCGGCTGCTCCAGGAGATGCTGCTCGGCATCGGCGGGGTGCGCGCCATCAGGACGTACTGCCGCCTGAGCGGGCACGCCGAGCCCGAGGTCTTCCACACGAACGAAGGCCACGCGGGCTTCCTGGGTCTTGAGCGGATCCATGAACTGGCCGCGCCGGGCGTGGAGTTCGACGCCTCGCTGGAAGCGGTCCGGGCCGGGACGGTCTTCACCACCCACACCCCCGTACCCGCCGGGATCGACCGCTTCGACCGCGAGCTGGTCGCCCGGCACTTCGGCCCGCACGCCGAACTGCCCCGCATCGACGTCGAACGCATACTGCGGCTCGGCATGGAGACGTATCCGGGCGGTGAGCCCAATCTCTTCAACATGGCGGTGATGGGCCTGCGGCTCGGGCGGTGCGCGAACGGCGTCTCGACCCTGCACGGCAAGGTGAGCCGCGAGATGTTCGCGGGCCTGTGGCCGGGATTCGACGCCGAGGAGATCCCGATCTCCTCCGTCACGAACGGCGTGCACGCCCCGACCTGGGTGGCCCCCGAGGTGTTCCGGCTCGGCGCCCGGCAGATCGGCGCCCAGCGGACGGAGGAGGCGCTGTCGGTGGGCGGCTCGGAGCGGTGGGACGCGGTCGCCGAGATCCAGGACGTGGACATCTGGGAGCTGCGGCGGGAGCTGCGGGGCCAGCTGGTGACGGAGGTCAGGCGGCGGCTGTACGCGTCGTGGCGTCAACGGGGCGCCGCGAGCGCGGAGTTGGGGTGGATCGACGACGTACTCGATCCGGACGTCCTGACGATCGGCTTCGCACGCCGCGTCCCGTCCTACAAGCGCCTGACGCTGATGCTGCGCGACAGGGACCGCCTGATGGAGCTCCTTACGCACGAGGAGCGGCCGATCCAGATCGTCGTGGCCGGAAAGGCGCATCCGGCGGACGACGGCGGCAAACGCCTCATCCAGGAGCTGGTGCGCTTCACGGACGACCCGCGGGTGCGGCACCGCATCGTGTTCCTGCCGGACTACGGCATGGCGATGGCGCAGAAGCTGTATCCGGGGTGCGACGTGTGGCTGAACAATCCCCTCCGTCCGCTGGAGGCCTGCGGGACGAGTGGGATGAAGGCCGCGCTGAACGGCTGCCTCAACCTGTCGGTCCTTGACGGCTGGTGGGACGAGTGGTTCGAGCCCGACTTCGGGTGGGCGATCCCCACGGCGGACGGGGCGGCGACGGACGACGACCGGCGGGACGAACTGGAGGCGGCGGCGCTGTACGACCTGCTTGAGCGCCGGATCGCCCCCCGCTTCTACGAGCAGGGGCCGGCAGGCCTGCCCGACCGGTGGATCGAGATGGTGCGGCGGACGCTGACCCGGCTGGGCCCGAAGGTGCTCGCGGGGCGGATGGTGCGTGACTACGTGGAGCAGCTGTACGTTCCCGCCGCGCGGGCGCAGCGCACGCTGGGCGGCGTGGACGCGGCGGGGGAGCTCGCCTCCTGGAAGGCACGGGTGCGTGCGGCCTGGCCGCGGGTTGCCGTCGACCATGTCGAGGCGTCGGCGACGGGGGCCACGGCGGAGCTGGGCGCCACGCTTTCGCTGCGGGTCCGCGTGCATCTGGGGGAGCTGACGCCGGACGACGTGGAGGTCCAGACGATCGCGGGCCGGGTCGACCCCGAGGACTTCATCGCCGACGCGAGTCCGGTGCCGCTGAAGCTGGTGGGCGGCCCCGACACGGAGGGCCGCCGCCTCTACGAGGGCCCTCTGGCCCTCGACCGCACGGGCCCGTTCGGCTACACGGTGCGGATCCTGCCCGCGCACCGGCTGCTGGCGAGCGGGGCGGAGCTGGGGCTCGTGGCGGTGCCGTCGGAGGGGACGGGGGAGGCCGCGGGGGTGTTGTTGCGGTAGGGGAGATCCGGCACGACGACAGGCGGCACCCGGGGGAAACGAGAACCCCGGGTGCCGCCTGGTCGTGCAGGGTGACTACTTGACGTTCACGCCGGCCCAGGCCGCGTCCACGCCCTTGTACTCCGCGGAGTCCGCGCCGTACAGGTCCTTCGCGGCGCTCAGCGTGCCCTCGCGGGCCGCCTTGTAGTCCGTCGTCGTCGTGAAGTACGACGTCAGCGCCTTGAACCAGATCTTCTCGGCCTTGTCGCGACCGATGCCCTCGACCTTGGAGCCGTCCGCGGTCGGGGAGTCGTACTTGACGCCGTTGATCTCCTTCGCGCCGCTGCCCTCGGACAGCAGGTAGAAGAAGTGGTTGGCGATGCCGGAGGAGTAGTGGACGTCTACGTTGCCCGCGTCCGCGCTCCAGTTGTCCAGGGACGAGCCGTCCTTGGAGGGCTTGTCCATGTAGCGGAGCGGCGAACCGTCGCCGTTGATGTCGATCTTCTCGCCGACCATGTAGTCGCCGATGTCCTCGGGGTTCTTGGCGTTGAACTCGACCGCCGCCGCGAAGATGTCGGAGGTGGCCTCGTTCAGGCCGCCGGACTCACCGCTGTACTCCATGTTGCCGGTCGCCGACGTGACGCCGTGCGTCATCTCGTGCGCGGCCACGTCCATCGACGTGAGGGGCTTCTTGTCGCCCTCGCCGTCGCCGTACGTCATGCAGAAGCAGCTGTCGTCCCAGAACGCGTTGACGTACGCGTTGCCGTAGTGGACGCGCGAGGTGGCGCCCTTGCCGTCGCCCTTGATGCCCTCGCGGCCGTGCACGGCCTTGTAGTAGTCCCACGTCAACTGGGCGCCGTAGGCGGCGTCGACGGCGGCGGTCTGGGCGTCGTCCGGCTTTCCGGTGCCCCACGTGTCGTCGTCGTCCGTGACGAGCTTGCCCTCGCCGCTCTGGCCGTGGGCCAGGTCGTACGTCGAGTGGCCGCCGCGCGCGTCGTCGGTCAGGTCGAAGCCGCTGGTGCCCTTCTTGGAGCCGACCTCGACGTCGCCGCTGTACTGGCTGTGGCCCGCGCCGTTCTCGATGGCCTGGTACTGGAAGAGCTTCTTGCCCGTGGCCGCGTCGGTGATGACGTGCAGCTTGCTGGGCGTGCCGTCCTTCTGGACGCCGGTGACGACGGTCTCGTGGGCGAGGACCGGCTTGCCGGACGCGGCCCAGACGACCTTGCGCGGCGTCTGCGCGTCGGCCTTCTTGGTGTCGCCGCTCTTCGACGCGGTCGACTCGGCGGACTTCGCGGCCGACTTGGCCCCGACCTTCGCGGAGGTGGAGGCGACCTTGATGGTGGCCTTGGCCGCCTTGGTCACGCTCTTGACCGAGCCGCTCTTGGCGGTGTGGACGACGAGGTCGCCGCCGAGGACGGGCAGACCGTCGTAGGTGCGCTCGTAGCGGGTGTGCGTGGTGCCGTCACGGTCCTTGACGACGTCGCGTACGACGAGCTTCTCCTTGGCGCCGAGGCCGATCTTCTCGGCGGTGGCGGCCTTCTCCGTGTTCGCGTCCTGCAGCAGGTCCGCACGGGCCGTCGAGGAGAGCGCGACGGGCGCTCCCGAGGGCGCGGCCGCCCGGTCGGGCTGCGCGGAGGCGCCGGTGGCAAGACCGCCCGCGAGCAGGGCACCTGCGGCAACAGCGGTGGCGATGGCCAGCGTCGAGCGCTTCCGGGATATGTGGGGGGTCACGCATGCTCCTTCTGTGGGGGGCCCGGACGGCATGGGGACTGTCCGGGCTGAAAGATGCGGTGCGGGTGTGCTGGTGTGACTGATCGAGGGAAGAGTGTCAGTTGAGCCAGGTTCATGTCAGGTCCCTGACCGCAGGTTGGCCAGAAATCGTCCGTTGAGCGATGGTCCATGTACGCAATGCGAACGGGGAGTTACGCGGTCGGCGCCACGCATGGGTGCGCCGCTCCGGGGAGTCGGTCCACCCGGAGCGGCGCAGTCTGCATGTGTCTCAAGCCTGGTCAGGGCTTACGGGAAGGTCAGCTTCCAGCTGTTGATGCGGCCGACGTCCTGCGCGGCCACGTCCTGGACCTTCAGCTTCCAGGTGCCGTTGGCCACCTCGGACGAGGCGTTGACCGTGTACGTCTCGACGATGTTGTCCGCCGAGTCGTTCGCGCTCGAATTCTTCAGGCGGTACGTCGAGCCGTCCGGGGCCACCAGATCGACGACCAGGTCACCGCGCCAGGTGTGCACGATGTCGACGCCGACCTTCAGCGCGGCGGGCGCGTTGCCCGTGCGTCCGGTGACGTTGACCGACGAGGTGACGGCCGCGCCCCGGTCCGGGATGGCCACGTCGGTGGTGTTCTCGAAGTCCGTGCCGCCGCCGGGGCCGCCACGCGTGCCGACGTTGACCGCTGCCCAGGCATCGCCCACCGCCTTGTACTCGGCGCTGGTGGTGCCGTACAGCTCACCGGCCACCGCGAGGGTCCCGGTGCGGGCCGCCGCGTAGTTGGTGGTCGTGGTGAACTTCGTCGTCAGCGCCTTGAACCAGATGAGCGACGCCTTGTCACGACCAATTCCGGCCACAGGCAGGCCGTCCGAGGTCGGCGAGTCGTACGAGACGCCGTTGATCACCTTGGCGCCGCTGCCCTCGCTCAGCATGTAGTAGAAGTGGTTGGCGACACCGGACGAGTAGTGGACGTCGATGTTGCCGATGCCCGAGTACCAGGAGTCCTTGGACCCGCCGTCCTTGCTCGGCTTGTCCATGTAGCGCAGCGGGGTGCCGTCGCCGTTGATGTCGATCTTCTCGCCGACGAGGTAGTCGCCCTTGTCCTGCGCGTTGTTGGCGTGGAACTCCACGGCCGCCGCGAAGATGTCGGAGGTGGCCTCGTTCAGGCCGCCGGACTCACCGCTGTACGTCATGTTGCCGGTGGCCGCCGTCACGCCGTGCGTCATCTCGTGGGCCGCCACGTCGATGGACGTCAGCGGCTTGGCGTTGCCCGCGCCGTCGCCGTACGTCATGCAGAAGCAGCTGTCGGACCAGAACGCGTTGACGTAGTTGTTGCCGTAGTGGACCCGCGAGTACGCGCCGACGCCGTCACCGCGGATACCGGAACGGCCGTGCACGTTCTTGTAGTAGTCCCAGGTCAGCGCGGCCCCGTAGTGGGCGTCCGCGCCGGCGGTCTCCAGGTTGGAGGCCGCGCCGTTGCCCCACACGTCGTCCGGGCCGGAGAAGAGCGTGCCCGTGCCGGACGTGCCGCGGTTCAGGTTGTACGTCTTGTGGTTGCCGCGACCGGTGTCCGTCAGGTTGTACGTGGACCCGGACTGGGCGGACCCCAGGGTGACTTGACCGCTGTACTGGGTGTTGCCCGTGCCGTTCTCGATGCCCTGCCACTGGAAGATCTTCTTGCCGGTGGCCGCGTCCGTGATGACGTGCAGCTCGTTCGGGGTGCCGTCGTGCTGCAGCCCGCCGACCACCGTCTCGTACGCGAGAGTCGGCTCGCCCTTGGCCATCCAGACGACCTTGCGCGGCGCGCGGTCCGCGTCGGTCTTCTTCGAGCCCGCGGCCTTCGCCGCGCCGAGCGCCTGCTTCTCGGCGGCCGACGCCTTCACGTCGGCGCTGGTGTCGACGCCCTTGAGCTCGGCCTTCGCGGCCTTGGTGACGCCCTCGGCCTTCCCGGACTTCGACTCGTCGACGACCAGGTCGCCGCCGAGGACCGGGAGACCCTCGTAGGTGCGCTCGTAGCGGGTGTGGGTCGTGCCGTCGCCGTCCTTGGTGACGTCACGTACGACGAGCTTCTCCTTGGCGCCGAGCCCGAGGTCCTTGGCCGTGTCCGCCTTGGTGGCGTTGGCGTCCTTGAGGAGCGCGGCACGCTGGGCGGGGGAGAGCTTCACGGGCAGGGAACCGGGGTCGGCCTTGCCTATCTTGGCCGCGGCCGGGGCCTTGGCCTTGGGTATCCCGGGGTCGTCGGCCGATGCCGGGCCCGTCTGGAAGGCCACCGCGACAAGGGCGGCGACGGCGGTCAGGGCGCCCGCGGCGGTGGCGCGTCTGTGGGAGGCAGGTCTGTGAGAGGTGCTTCTCAACACGGACTCCTTCTGCGTGGCCGCGGGATACGCGGCCAGGGGGACCGGTCGGCGCGGTCGTGCCGTCCGGGCAGAACAAGGCAGAACGTGGAGCGTGGTGGAGCGTGGTGGAGCTGGGAATCGAGGGGAAGAGTGGCACCGGGGCGCTCTGTTTGTCAGGAGTGCGTCAAGAGTTGGCCGGAACTGGTCCGCTGCCCGGTGGGTCACGTTCGATATACGGAGGGGTCGCTCAACGCCAAGGGCTCGCGATTGTTCGAGGTGAAACTTCGTGGGGTGCCCGAAGGGGTGTGGCCGATTCCGCACCCCAACCAGCGCCGGATGCCGACGAGTTCAGGCAGAACGAAAGCCGGCCTGGAGCGCTGCGTCGCTCCAGGCCGGTGCTCGGGTGGTGGGCCGCTGATCAGAAACGGATCAGCAGCGGGTCAGAGACTGCTCAGGACCGCTCAGAAGTCGTAGGGCTTCGTGGTGTTCCAGTTGGTGACCTCGGCGTCGGACCAGGTGAACTCCGACGGCGCGCCCTTGCCGTCGAAGGCGCCCGTCCCCGCGCCCGGACCGGTGTCGCCGGTCTGGTCGCGCAGGGCGACGGAGAGTTCCGCCGAGGTGTGGGTCTTGTCGGAGTCGGTGAAGAGGGACACGGCGGAGTAGACCTTGCCGCCGGGCTTGACCGTGATCCGGGCGGTGCCGCCCGGGGCGTCCTTGGCCGCGTGGGGCAGGACGCCCGAGGTGTCGCCGAGCATCACGGACGGGTAGGAAGTGACCCAGCAGGGCTTGGAGTCGGCGTTCGTCGCGGTGATCAGGAGGTGCTCGCCCTCCTCCGCCGGGAAGCGGTGCAGCACGGCGTACGAGATCTCGTCGCCCGTGCACGGCTGGGCCGCGGCGGCGCGTGCGGGGGCGGCCTTGCCCGCACCGGAGCCTGCCGTCCCCTGCTCGCCGCCGCCCGTCTCCGTTGTGACCGTCGTCCCGGACGCCTTCTCGGAGCCCGCCGTGCCGTCGGCCGTGGCAACGCTCCGGCCCGAACCGGCCTTCGACGCGCTGCCGCCGGAGCCGTCCGAGCCGCCACAGGCGGTCAGGGTCAGGGCGAGCGCGGCGGTGGTGGCGGCGAGGACGGTGGTGCGGATCCGGGTCGTACGCATGTGAGGTTCCCCCGTGCGGTGGTGGTGGGCGCGGAACGGGCTGGTCGTTCCCGCTGTTGAGACCACTGTGTCCACCCCCGCTGGCGTTCCGCTCACGCCGCGCTGACGTCCCGCTGACGCGGGGGGCCGTGCCGCAAGCGGGGCTGAGCCGGGGTCGGGGTCGGGGTCGGGGTCGGCGGGAACCTGCCCCCCGTCAGCCGCGCCGCACCCTCACGTCCGTTCCGCGAACCGGCCCCTCACGTCCGTTCCGCGAGCCGCACCATCGCCGTGTCGTAGCGCGCCCGCAGCCCCACGTCCGCCGACACCCGCAGCAGCGCACCGAGGGCCCGTACCGCGCCCTCGTCGTAGCCGGACGCCTCCGCCTCGCTCGCCGCGCCCTCCAGGCGGCGGATTCCCTCGGCCTCGTCGCCCATGCCGATGAGGGCCTCGCCGCCCGCGGTGAGCAGCAGGACGCGGGAGGTCGCCGGGGCCTTCGGGGAGCTCTCGATGTCCAGGGCCGCGACCGACGTGTCCAGGGCCGACTGCCATTGCCTGGTGTCCAGTTGATGCCGGGCGAGGTGGTGCAGGGCCAGGCGTTCGGTGTGGCGGTCGCCCGCCTCGTGGGCCAGGTGCGCCGCCTGTACGCAGCCCTCGGCCGCCTCCTCCGGGCTGCCGAGCGCGGCCTGGGCGAGGGAGAGGTTGATCAGTGCCGTCGCCTCGCCGAGCCGGTCGCCCGCGCGGGCGGCGATCACCGGGGCGGCCTCCAGGTGCACGAGGGCCTCCTCGGTGCGGCCCTCCTCGGTGAGCACCCACCCGAGCAGGGCGAGCACCCGCGACTCCGCACGGGCGTCCGCTTCGGCTCGCGTGGCCTCAAGTGCCTTGTGGAGCAAGGGAGTCCAGCCGTCGAGGACCCGCCACACCATCTGCGGCCACAGCCCGAGGACGATCCGCCACGTCCTGCCGGGCAGCCCGGCCGCCTCCGCCGCGGCCGCCGCGAGCATCAGGTCGTCACGCTCGGCCGCGTACCACTCCATGGCCTCGTCGCGGTCCGCGAACGTCCGTATCGCGTGCGGCGGACGGAAGTCCGCGGGCAGCGTGAAGCACGACTCGGCGCCGGGCTCGGCCGAGTCGGCCGCGGCCAGGGCGGTGGCCACGCCGTGGTCGAGCACCCGGATCAGGGCGTCGGGCTCCGCGTCCAGGTCGCGCGCGTAGAGGCGTACGAGATCGTGCAGGGTCCAGCGCCCCGGCGCGGTCCGGGTGACGAGATGGGCGGCGGTCAGCCGGTCGAGGGCGGCCTCGGCCGTGTCCGGGTCCGTGCCCGCGAGGGCCGCCGCCGTGAAGCGGTCGACGTGCGTGCCCGGATGGCGGCCGAGGTGGGCGAAGTGGTGCGCGACGTCATCGGGCAGCCGCCGCACGGTGAGCCGCAGCGCCGCGCGTACGCCCGTGTCCTCCACGTCGAGCAGGGTCAACCGGCGTGATTCGTCGGCCAGTTCGGTGCTCATCGCCCGCAGGGACCAGTCCGGCTGGTCCGCGAGGCGGGCCGCGGCCACCCGCAGCGCGAGGGGAAGCCCGCCGCACAGCTCCACGAGCCGCCGGGCGCCCACCGCCTCCGCGAGGACCCGCTCCTTGCCGAGCACCGCGGCGAGCAGGGCCGTGCTGTCGTCCGGTTCCAGTACGTCCACCGGGACGGGACGGGCGGCGTCGGACGCGATCAGGCCACGCAGGCGGTAGCGGCTGGTGACCACGGTGACGCAGCGGGTGCCTCCCGGAAGGAGCTCCCTGACCTGCTCGGAGCCGCGCGCGTTGTCCAGGACGACGAGGAGCTGCCGGTCGGCGGCGAGCGAGCGGTACAGCGCGGACGCGCCGTTCGCCGACTCCGGGATCCGGCGCGGCGCGACCCCGAGGGCGAGCAGGAACTCGCGCAGCACTTCGAGGTGCGTCGGCTCGCCCGTGTCGCTGAAGCCGCGCAGGTCGGCGTAGAGCAGGCCGCCGGGGAACGCGGCGCGGTTGCGGTGCGCCCAGTGCACGACCAGGGCCGTCTTGCCCACGCCCGCGGGCCCGGTGACCAGGCACACGGGGGCTTCGCCCGCGGCCGCGCGGGACAGGTCGGTCAGTTCGCCCGCGCGCCCGTGGAAGCCGCGGGGCATGCGCGGCAGCAGGTCGACCGTGTCCGCCACGGGGGCGGTGGGCGCGCCGTGTGCCGGGACGGGCGCGGGGGCTGCCGCGGCCGGGGCCGCCGTCCCCGCGTCGTCACCCTCCCCGCGCAGCGCGACCCCGTAGGCGTCCGCGAGTTCACGGCCCGGGTCGACACCCAGTTCGTCGGCCAGCAGCCGCCGGGTGCGGTGGAACCAGTCGAGCGCCTCCGAACGGCGCCCCGCGCGCTGGAGTTCGCGCATGAGCGCCGCGGACAGCGATTCGCGCAGCGGGTGGGCCTCGGCCTCCGCGCGCAGGACGGCCGCCGCGCGGTTGTGCTCGCCGAGGCGCGCGTAGGCCCCGGCCAGCATCTCCACGGAGGCGAGCCGGAGTTCGTCCAGGGCATGGGCGGCGGCCTGGAGCGGCGGGCTCGGATAGGTGCCGCTCAGCGCGGGCCCCTGCCACAGGGACAGCGCCTCCTGGTACATCGCCACGGCGTCGGCCGGCGCGCGCTGGCCGCGGGCCAGCGTCACCAGCTCCTCGAACCGGTGGGCGTCCAGGAGGCTCTCCGGCATCCGCAGGACGTAGGAGGCGCCCTGGGTGACCAGCTGCACCCCGAACATCTCGGCGTCCGCACCGGCGAACAGGACCCGCAGCCGCGACACATGGCCCTGGATGACGCTCCGGGCGCGCGGCGGAGGTTCGTGATCCCACAGGGTGGCCGTCAGCTGGTCCACCGGCACCGGGCGGTTGGGCCGCAGGAGCAGGGCGGCGAGGAGGCTGCGCCGCTTGGCCGGACCGAGTGGCAGTTCGCCGCTCTCGGTGGCGACGGAAACCGCTCCGAGCAGCCGGAACTCCACTGATGCATCTCCTTCTGGGGGAAAAGTCCAGATTACCGGAGGTGCCCGTGCGGACCGCGCGGCGGCCTGCCCCTGTGCCTACCCCACCACGCTGTCCCGCCACGCCCGGTGCAGGTCCGCGAACGACCCGCTCCCGGCGATCAGTTCGTCCGGTGTGCCGTCCTCCACGACGCGCCCGTGCTCCATCACCAGCACCCGGTCGGCGATCTCCACCGTGGAGAGCCGGTGGGCGATCACGACGGCGGTACGGCCGCGAAGCACCGTGTGCATGGCGCGCTGCACGGCCCGCTCGCCGGGGATGTCGAGCGAGCTGGTCGCCTCGTCGAGGATCAGCACCGCCGGGTCGGCGAGCAGCGCCCGCGCGAAGGCGACGAGCTGCCGCTGACCGGCGGAGATACGGCCGCCCCGCTTGCGTACGTCGGTGTCGTAGCCGTCGGGCAGCGACGTGATGAAGTCATGGGCGCCGATGGCCTTCGCCGCCCGCTCGATGTCCTCGCGGGTGGCGTCGGGGCGGCCGATGGCGATGTTCTCGGCGACCGTGCCGGAGAAGAGGAAGGCCTCCTGGGTCACCATGACGACGCCGCGCCTCAGCTCGGCGTTGGCGAGGTCCCGCAGGTCGACCCCGTCGAGCAGGACCCGGCCCGCCGTCGGGTCGTAGAAGCGGGCGAGCAGCTTGGCGAGCGTCGACTTGCCCGCGCCGGTGGAGCCGACGACGGCGACGGTCTGCCCGGCGGGCAGCGTCAGATCGAAGCGGGGCAGGACCTCGCCGCCGGTCCGGTAGGCGAACCGCACGCCGTCGAAGTCGACCTCGCGGCCCGGGTGTTCGGAGGCGAGGGCGGGCAGCGGGCGGGCGCGGTCGGGGTGGGGCTCGGGCACGGAGGGGGTCTGGGCAAGCAGTCCGGCGACCTTCTCCAGGGAGGCGGCGGCCGACTGGTAGGAGTTCAGGAACATCCCGAGCCGGTCGATCGGGTCGTACAGGCGCCGCAGATAGAGCACGGCCGCGGCGAGGACGCCAAGGGCGAGGGTGCCGTCGGTGACGCGGTAGGCGCCCCACAGGACGATGCCGGCGACGGCCGTGTTGGCGACGAGCCGGGAGCCGACGACGTAGCGGGCCATCTCCAGCATGGCGTCGCCGTTCGACCGCTCGTGGTGGCGGTTGAGCACGCCGAACTCGGCCTCGTTGGCCCGCTCGCGCCGGAAGGCGCGGACCGGCCGGATGCCGTTCATCGTCTCGGCGAACTTCACGATGACGGCGGCGATGGCGGTGGACCGCTTCCCGAAGAGGGGCCCGGCACGATGCTGATACCGGCGAACGAGCAGATACAGCGGCACGAACGACACGACCGCCGCCGCGCCGAGGCTCAGGTCGAGCCAGAGCAGCATCGCCGAGATGTAGACGAAGGACAGGATGACGGTGACCAGCTCCTGCAGCCCTTCGCTGAGGAGTTCCCGCAGGGATTCCACGTCGGTGGTGGACCGGGAGATGAGCCGCCCCGAGGTGTACTGCTCGTGGAAGTCCACGCTGAGGGCCTGCGCATGGCGGAAGATCCGCCCCCGCAGATCGAGCAGTACGTCCTGGTTGACGCGGGCGGAGGCCACGATGAACGCGTACTGGAACCCGCCGGATGCCGCCGCGCAGAGCAGATATCCGATGCCGATGGCGATGAGCGGCCCGTAGTCGTCGGCACGGACGGCGGGCACGCCACGGTCGATGGCGTACGCGACGAGCAGCGGCCCGCCCTGCACGGCGGCCTGCTGGAGAAGAAGCAGCACGGTCGCGAGAACAACGCGCCCACGCAACGGCGAGAGCAGCGAACGGAGCAGGGCGGAGGTGGCGCCGGGGGGCGCGGGGAGGGTGTCCTTGTCGAAGTGGTCCGTGGGGGAGGGGAGTTGGATGGCCTCCGCCTCGGGGGACTCGGTGACGGCCAGCGACCCACCGGCGGCCTCCCGGCCGGGAAAGCGGGGCGGGTCCTCTTCACCGGGCCCGGTGGTCCGTGAGGCGGGTGTAGACGCGCTCATCGTGCGGCCTCACCTTCCGCGGACGCGGGGCCCGCTTCTGTCTGTGGGGGTGGGGGTGGGGATGGGAGTGAGGGCGCGGTGGCGGGCGCAGAGTCCGCTTCCCCGGCCGCGGGGCCGGCCTCCGGCTTCGTCGGTCCGTTCGCGGGCGCCGGGTCCGTTTCCCGGGCCGCGGGAGCGGCGTCCGAGCTCGTCCCGCCGGGCGCGGGCGCCGGGCCCGCTTCCCCTGTCGTGGGGGCGGTGTCATGCCCCGGATCTGCTTCCCCAGCCGCGGGAGCGACCCCCGACCCCGACATCAGCCACGCGTACTCCGCGTTCCCCCGCAGCAGCTCCTGGTGGGTGCCCACCGCGGTGATTCTGCCGGCGGAGAGCAGGGCGACGCGGTCGGCGAGCAGGACCGTGGAGGGGCGGTGGGCCACCACCAGGGCCGTCGTGTCCTTCAGGACGCGCCGCAGAGCCGCCTCCACCAGGGCCTCCGTGTGGACGTCCAGCGCCGAGAGCGGGTCGTCCAGGACCAGGAAGCGCGGGCGGCCCACCACCGCGCGGGCCAGGGCGAGGCGCTGGCGCTGGCCGCCGGAGAGGCTCAGGCCCTGTTCGCCGACCTGGGTGGCCGTGCCCTGGGGCAGCGCGTGGGCGAAGTCGGCCTGGGCGACCTCCAGGGCGCGCTCCAGCTCCGCGTCGCCCGCGGCCTCTCCGGCCCCCATGAGGACGTTCTCGCCCACCGTCGCGGAGAAGAGCGTCGGCTCCTCGAAGGCGACCGCCACCAGCGTGCGCAGCCGCTCGCGGTCCATCTCCGTGATGTCCTCGCCGTCCAGCGTGATGCGGCCCCCGCTCACCTCGTGCAGCCGGGGCACCAGCGCCGTCAGCGTCGTCTTGCCGCTGCCCGTCGCGCCCACGAGGGCGAGCGTCTCGCCGGGGCGTATGTGCAGGTCGATCCGGTCGAGCGCGGGCGGCGCATCGGGCGGCGCGTCCGGGTAGCGGAACTCCACGCCGTGGAAGCGGAGTCCGGCCGCAGCACCGGAGCCCGGCCCCGCGTCGTCGGCCACCATCACCGAGGACTCCGGCTCCGCATCCATCACCTCGAAGTACCGCTCCGTGGCCGTCGCCGACTCCTGGCTCATCGCGAGCAGGAACCCGATCGACTCCACCGGCCAGCGCAGCGCGAGCGCCGTCGAGAGGAACGCGACCAGCGTGCCCGTCGACAGATCCCCGTCCGCCACCTGCACCGTCCCGAGGACGAGCGCCGCACCGAGCGCGATCTCCGGCAGCGTCATGATCACCGCGTATATCGCGGCGAGCAGCCGCGCCTTGACCAGCTCCGTACCCCGCAGCGTGTGCGACAGCTCGCGGAACGCGTGCGCCTGACTGCGGTGGCGGCCGAAGCCCTTGATGATGCGGATGCCGAGCACGCTCTCCTCGACGACCGTCGTCAGATCGCCGACCTGGTCCTGCGCCCGCCGCGCCACCGCCATGTACCGGCCCTCGAAGTACGCGCAGGCGACCACCAGCGGCAGCAGCGGGGTCAGCAGGACGAGACCGAGTGCCCAGTCCTGCGCCAGCAGGATCGCCATGCCGACCACGATCGTCGTCCCGTTCACGATCAGGAACGTCAGCGGGAAGGCGAGGAACATCCGGAGCAGCATCAGGTCCGTCGTGCCGCGCGACAGCAACTGGCCCGAGGCCCAGCGGTCGTGGAAGGCCACGGGAAGCCGCTGCAGATGGCGGTAGAGATCCGCCCGCATCGCCGCCTCGACGGAGGCGAGCGGCCGGGCCACGAGCCACCGCCGCAGGCCGAAGAGCAGCGCCTCCGCGACGCCGAGCAGCAGCAGGAGCAGCGCTCCGAGCCACACACCCGCCAGGTCCCGGTCGGCCACCGGGCCGTCCACGAGCCACTTCAGGACGAGGGGGAAGACAAGCCCCGTACAGGAGGCGATGATGGCGACAAATGCCGCGCTGAACAGGCGAGTTCGTACGGGTCGGACATACGGCCACAGCCGCAGCAGAGTCCGCGCCGCTGACCCTTCCCGGGTCGGTTCCTTGGTCGGTGCATCTGGTTTCGGCATCAGGAGCGAGCCTACGGACGGCCACCCGCGCAGCCCACTGAGTTTTGGCCCGTCCCTGCTCGTCCGCTGGTCCTAAGCCCCAGGAACGTGACGCCAGTCGTACCCCGCCATCAACCGATCGGCTGATGCCGCTTCGAGCGCGATGGGCGATGCCGGGACCCCCGCCCACCGGCGAGGCTCGACCCATGCCCATCATCGAAGTGCAGGACCTGCGCAAGGCCTACGGCGGACGTGCCGTCGTCGACGGTGTCTCCTTCGCCGTCGAGGAGGGCGAGATCTTCGGCGTCCTCGGGCCCAACGGCGCGGGCAAGACCACCACCGTGGAGTGCGTCGAGGGCCTGCGCCTGCCCGACAGCGGAACCGTCCGCGTCGCCGGGCACGACCCCGTCGCCGACCACGACCGGGTCACCCAGCTCCTCGGCGCCCAGCTCCAGGAGAGCGAGCTCCAGGCGAAGCTCACCGTGCGCGAGGCCCTTGAGCTGTACGCCGCGTTCTACCCGAACCCCGCCGACTGGCGCCCCCTCGCCGAACGCCTGCGCCTGACCGACAAGCTGGACAGCCGCTTCGGCAAGCTCTCCGGAGGCCAGAAGCAGCGCCTGTTCATCGCGCTCGCGCTGATCGGCAACCCGAGGGTCGTCGTGCTCGACGAGCTGACCACCGGGCTCGACCCGCGCGCCCGCCGCGACACATGGGAGCTCATCGAGGACGTACGCGACAGCGGCGTCACCGTCCTCCTGGTCACCCACTTCATGGAGGAGGCCCAGCGCCTCTGCGACCGCATCGCGGTCATCGACCAGGGGCGGATCGCCGCGCTCGACAGCCCGGCGGGCCTCATCAGCCGGGCCGCCGGATCCACCGTCATGTCCTTCACCCCGTCCGCGCCCCTCGACGAGCGGGAGCTCGCCGCGCTGCCGCGGGTGATCTCCGTCGACCAGCGCGACGGCCGCTACACCCTCAATGGCACCGACGAGACCGTCAACGCCGCCATCACGCTGCTCGCCCGGCACCACATCACCGCCCACCAACTGCGGGTCTCCGACGCCACGTTGGACGACGCGTTCCTCGACCTGACGGGAGCCACGGCATGACCGCCACCGCCGTCGCCGCACCGCACGCCACCGCGAGGAGCAAGGCCTCGGCCGCCGTCCTCAAGGCCGAGTTCCGGATCTTCCGCCGCGAGCCGGGCGCCCTCTTCTGGATCATGGCGTTTCCCACGGTCCTCCTGGTGATCCTCGGCTCCATCCCCTCCTTCCGGGAGACCGACGCCTCGCTGGGCGGCATCCGCCTCGTCGACGCGTACGTCCCCGTGACGGTGCTGCTCTCCCTGATCATGGCGGGCCTGCAGGCCATGCCGCCGATGATCACCGGCTACCGCGAACGCGGCATCCTGCGCCGCATGTCGACCACGCCGGTCCGCCCCTCCGCCGTACTCGGCGCGCAGATGGGCATCCACGGCGCCGCCGCGCTCGTCTCGGCCCTGCTCTCCCTGACCGTGGGCCGCCTGGTCTTCGACGTGCCCCTGCCGCGCCAGGCCTTCGGCTACGCGATCGCGCTGCTCCTCGCCATCCTGTGCGGGCTCGCGCTCGGCGCCATGGTCTCCGCCATCTCGCGCACGACCAAGGCCGCGACCGCGATCGGCTCCGCCGTCTTCTTCCCGATGATGTTCAGCGCGGGCGTCTGGCTGCCGGTGCAGGCGATGCCGGACGCGCTCGCCCGCGTCGTGGAGATCGCCCCGCTCGGCGCCGCGGCCCAGGCCCTGGGCGAGGCCGCGGCGGGCGACTGGCCCGGCCTGTCCCACCTCGGCGTGCTCGCGCTGTGGACCGTGGTCCTCTCGGCGGCGGCCGCGCGGTGGTTCCGGTGGGAGTGAGCCGGATGCGGCCCCGCAGGTGACCGACACTGGGAGCGTGAGTACGACTACGGCGGACGCCACGCAGATGATCGAGCGGCGATGGGGCATGTTCCACCGCTGGGGCCCCTACGTCCTGCTCGGGTTCGGCGTCCTCATGTCGGTCGCCACGAGCGGCGTCGTCGGCATGGGGCGCGACGCGTGGTACCTGTCGGGGGCCCTGGTCGCCGCCGCGGTGGCGCTCCAGCTGTGGTGGGGCCGCCTGGCCCCCGCCCACCCCGGCCCCTCGCGCACGGGCGCCGTCTACTACGCCCTGCGCTGGGCGATCGCCTTCGTCCTCACCTGGATCAACCCGTTCTTCGCGTTCTACGCCGTCGTCGGCTACTTCGGCGCCGAACGGCTGCTGTCCCCGCGCCTGGTCAAGCCCGGCCTCTTCGCCACCGCCGTCATCATGGCGGGCTCCCAGTCGGGCGGACTTCCGCCGGACGAGGAACTCGGCTGGTCCGTCTTCGGCGGGCTGCTCGCCGTGAACATCGCGCTGCTCACCGTCTTCGCCCACCTCGCGGAGCAGGAGGAACAGCGCGCCCGCGACGCCGCCGCCACCATCGTCGAACTGGAACGCACCAACACCGCACTCCAGCAGGCCATGGACGAGAACGCCGCCCTGCACGACCAACTCCTCGTCCAGGCACGGGAGGCGGGCGTCGCCGACGAGCGGCGCAGGCTCGCCGCCGAGATCCACGACACCATCGCGCAGGGCCTGACCGGCATCATCGCCCAGCTCCAGGTCGTCTCGACCGCCTCCGACGAGACCCTGGCCCGCGAACACCTCGGCCGCGCCGCCGACCTGGCCCGGCACAGCCTCGGCGAGGCCCGCCGCTCCGTCCACAACCTCTCCCCGACGGCCCTGGAGCACGACGCCCTGCCCGAAGCGCTGAAGAAGACGGTCGCCCAGTGGGCCGAACGCACCGGCGTCCGCGCCGACTTCACGGTCACCGGACCCGCCGAGCCGCTCCACGAAGAGATCGAGGCGACCCTCCTGCGCATCGTCCAGGAGGCCCTGTCCAACGCCGCCCGGCACGCGGCAGCCGCCCGCCTCGGCGTCACCCTCTCCTACATGGAGGGCGAGGTGGCCCTGGACGTACGCGACGACGGCCGCGGCTTCGACCCGCTGACCCTGGTGCAGCGCAGCGGCTCCGGCGGCTTCGGCCTGGACGGCATGCGGGCCCGCGCCGAACGCATCGCGGGCTCGTTCACCGTCGAATCGGAGCCGGGCAACGGCACCGCGCTCTCGGCTCGCGTACCGTTGGTCCGCCATGGCTGACCTGATCACCCTGCTCATCGTCGATGACCATCCCGTCGTACGGGACGGTCTGCGCGGCATGTTCCGGTCGGACCCCTGCTTCGAGGTGCTCGGCGAGGCCGCCGACGGCGTCGAGGCCGTCGCCCTGGTGGAGCGCCTCGACCCGGACGTCGTCCTGATGGACCTGCGCATGCCGGGCGGGGGCGGCGTCGACGCGATCGCCGAGCTGGGCCGGCGCGGGGCCCGTGCCCGGGTCCTGGTCCTCACCACGTACGACACGGACTCGGACACGCTGCCCGCGATCGAGGCTGGCGCGACCGGCTATCTCCTCAAGGACGCGCCCCGCGACGACCTGTTCACCGCGGTCCGCGCGGCGGCCCAGGGCCGCACGGTCCTCTCGCCCGCCGTCGCGTCCCGGCTCGTCTCACGCGTGCGTGCCCCCGGCAACGAGCCGCTGAGCACCCGCGAACGGGAAGTGCTCGCGCTCGTCGCCAAGGGCACGTCGAACCGTGCGATCGCCGTCGAACTCTTCATCAGCGAGGCCACGGTCAAGACGCATCTCACCCACATCTACGGCAAGCTGGGCGTCAAGGACCGAGCGGCGGCGGTGGCCACGGCGTACAGCCGCGGCATCCTGGGCTGAGGCCGGGCCCCGAAGGGGCGCGGGGAACTGCGCGACCAGCCACGGCGGTCCGCAGCCAACAGATGAGCGATCAGGCGGCAGCCCACAGCGCAGGAGTATTCGGCGGCTCCCAGCCCGACTGCGCCTGGTGCCCCTGGAGGCACCGGTAGGTCGACCCGCCGTAGGTGACGGTGTCACCCGCCGCGTAGACCTTGCCCGCGGCCCACGTGCCGCCGGGGTCCGGATCGCCGGGGCCGGGGCCACCCCCCGTGGTCTTCAGCGTCAGGCCGAACTGCTGGAGCAGCGGATTGATCGGCTGGTGGAAGGTCGTCCCGCCGCTTGAGCAGTTGCCCGAGCCGCCCGACGTGACGCCCTGCGCCTGGCTCCCGGATATGTAGGAGCCGCCCGAGTCGCCCGGCTCCGCGCAGACCGTCGTCCGCGTCACGCCGCTGATGGTGCCCTCGGGGTAGGTGACACTGGTGTTGTGCTGCTGGATCGTGCCGCAGTGCCACCCCGTAGTGGAGCCGGAACGGCAGATCGACGCACCCACCGGGGACTGTGTGGAGCCCCCGACGCCGACCCGTTGCCCGCCCTGGCCCTTCACGTACGGGGTGGCGGTCCACTGGGAGTTGACGGCGACCCAGGCCATGTCCCTGCCGGGGAAGATCGACGCCTGGAACGTGCCCTGGGCCACCTGGTTGTAGCCGCTGGTCGCGGTGCCCGCGCGCCCGCAGTGGCCCGCCGTGGCGAAGCCCTGCTGCGTGCCCTTGGTGATCGGGAAGCCGATGGAACACCGGCCGCCCATGTAGTACGCCTCGCCGCCCACGAGGTCGTACAGCGGGCGAGGCCGTTCCTTGGTCCTCTCGATCCGTACGAGGGAGGACGCGACACCCGCGGCGGAGACGAGGGATTTGGCGGCGGCGGTGTGCACGGCACGCACCACGACCGCGTTGGAGCGCACGTCGACGTACCAGACGGGCGCGTCGCGCGTCGCCGTCTTCTTCGCGGCGCGGTCCAACTTGCCCTTGGCCGCGTCCAGTTGAGCCGTGGAGTGCCGCACGACCTCGGCCCGCGCACCCCGCGCCTCGATCGCGGGGACGTCGGCGGCGTCGGTGGTGGCCACGGTGAGCCGCGCCGACGTGGCGCCGTGCACCCAGGCGCCCGCGAAGTCACGGCCGAGGGCGGCCCGCAGGGCTCCCGCGGCGGCGCCGGCCTCGGCCTCGTTGACCAGACGGGCCTCGGCCTGCGCCGACGTGAGGCCGAGGTCCCGCTGCATGGCCTTCAGGACCTCGGGCGATGTCCTGTCGACGGCGGCGGTCTCGGCGGGTGATGGCAGAGAGGCGCGAGCGGGATCGGCCTGGGCGTTCGCGGTGCCGGGCAGACCCGCGAGGACCAGGGCGCAGGACGCGGCGAGCGCGGCGCACGCCGCCGCGGCGCGTCTGTGGTGGGTGGGGAGCATGGGGACGTCTCCTCGGTTGCGAGGGGGTGAGCGGACCGGTGAGGGGGTCGGTCAGCGGATCGCCCACACCGTAGAAGCCTCAACTGCCGCCCAGTAGCTGTCAGCCGACCCCCTGCCCCGGCGTTATGGAACGCGCCACGAGGTTCCGTGAGGCCTCGCCGAGGCCCCACCGGGCAGGTCAGGGAAGGCGGGTCGAAGGCGCCGCGAGCCACGCCGTGTAGCTCTCGCTGCGCGCGGCGGCCTCGGCGTGCGCAGCGCGGGCCTGTGCGAAGACGGCGGGCGCGGTGTCGTGGGCCGGGGCCGTCGGATGCCAGCCGAGCAGATGCCGCCAGTACAGCGGCGCCCCGGCGAGCGGCCGGGTCACCAGGCCGTGCGTCGGCGGGAACGTCGCCCGGCAGAGGCCCACCGCCCGCCCCACCTGGACCAGATGGACACAGGACGCGACATCCGTCTCGTAGACGGACGACGGAGTGAACCCCGCGCGGGCGCACGCGGCGGTGAAGCAGTCCGCGAAGCAGCCGTCGCCCGGCACGTCCGTCCACGCCTCGCCCGCGAGCGCCGCCAGGTCGATCTCCTGGCGGGCGGCCAGCGCATGCCCGGTGGGCAGCATGACGAAGACGGGGTCACGGGCGACCTCACGCCACACAAGCAGCTCGCTCTCCGGCGGCGTGCTCGCCCCGCACGTCCCCACCAGCGCGAAGTCCAGGCGCCCGTCGGCCGTGCGGGAGGCGATCTCCCGCTCCGACCAGGAGGTGTGGGTCGTCACCGGCACCCCCGGGTGCGCGGCGGCCAGCCGGTCCACCAGGGCGCCGAGCAGCGGCCCGTGCGTCGCGCCGAGCCGGAACCCCGCCCCGCCCTCCCAGGCCCGGCCGAACCGCAGCGCCTCCTCGCGCAGGCCGCTGACCGCGGGCAGCACGACCCGGGCACGGGCGAGCACGAACTCCCCGAGCGGAGTGGCCCGCACCCCGTGCCGCCCCCGCTCGAACAGCTCACCTCCCAGGGCGCGCTCGATCCGCTTCAGCTGTGCGCTCAGGGCGGGCTGCGCGAGCCCGAGCACGGTGGCGGCCTTGGTCAGGCTGCCCGCGTCGGCGATCGCCCGGATCGTCTTGAGGTGCCGCAACTCCAGGTCCATGGGCCGAGCTTGACCCGTGGCCCGGAGCGCTGCAATGGGCAGGTTCGTACCAATGCGGCCGCTGCGGAGTGCCGCCCCCGGGCGACGTCCCGCACGGCGTCAGCCTCCTTCGCCCGTCACGTCGTCGCGCACCCGCAGCAGCAGCACCGACCGCGCGTCCATCGTGACCGTCGTGTCCGCGCGCAGGACGGTGCCGGGCGCGGCCCCCTGCTCCTCCAGGGAGGTGTCCACCACCACCTCGTACGCCTGGGCCCACGGCGCACCCGGCAGCACGAAGCTCCCCGCGCGGTCCGCCGCGTGCAGGACCGCGAGGAAGCTGTCGTCGACGACCGGCGCGCCCCTGGCGTCACGCCCGGGGATGTCGCGGCCCGACAGATACATGCCGAGCGTCGCCGCCGGCGCGTACCAGTCGCCCTCCGTCATCTCCGTCCCGCGCGCCGTGAACCACGCCAGGTCCCGGAGCCCGTCCGCCGAATGCGCACGCCCCGAGAAGAACGCCCGCCGCCGCAGCACGGGATGCCGGTGCCGCAACCCGATCAGACGGGACGTCAGGTCGTACAGAGCGCGCCACCCGGGCTCCTCCAGGAGCCCCCAGTCCACCCAGCTGACCTCGTTGTCCTGGCAGTACGCGTTGTTGCTGCCCCTTTGCGTACGCCCCATCTCGTCCCCGGCGACCAGCATCGGCACCCCGGTCGAGAGCAGTAGCGTCGTCAGCAGATTGCGCAGCTGCCGGCGCCGCAGCACGGTCACCCGCTCGTCCGCGCTCTCGCCCTCCACGCCGCAGTTCCAGGCCCGGTTGTCGTCCGTGCCGTCCCTGTTCCCCTCGCCGTTGGCCTCGTTGCGCTTGCGCTCGTACGTCACCAGGTCCCGCAGCGTGAACCCGTCGTGCGCCGTCACGAAGTTCACCGACGCGTACGGACGCCGCCCGCCCCACGCGTACAGGTCGCTCGACCCGGAGAGCCGGTACCCCAGATCCCGCACATCGGGCAGCGCGCCCCGCCAGAAGTCCCGCACCGCGCCCCGGTAGCGGTCGTTCCACTCCGTCCACAGCGGCGGGAACGCCCCCACCTGATAGCCGCCCGAGCCCACGTCCCACGGCTCGGCGATCAGCTTCACGCGCCGAAGCACCGGATCCTGCGCGATCACCGCGAGAAAGGGGGAGAGCATGTCGACGTCGTGGAACGAGCGCGCGAGCGCCGCCGCGAGGTCGAAGCGGAAGCCGTCCACGCCCATCTCGGTCACCCAGTAGCGCAAGGAGTCCGTGATCAGGCGAAGGACGTGCGGCTGCACCACCTGGAGCGTGTTCCCGCAGCCCGTGTAGTCCGCGTACCGCCGTGCGTCGGACGACTGAAGCCGGTAGTAGCCGCGGTTGTCTATGCCCTTGAGCGAGAACATCGGGCCCAGCTCGCCCGCCTCCGCCGTGTGGTTGTAGACCACGTCCAGGATCACCTCGATCCCGGCCTCGTGCAGCGCCCGCACCATCCGCTTGAACTCGCCGACCTGCCCGCCCGTCGTCCCCGACGCCGCGTACGCCGCGTGCGGTGCGAAGTAGCCGATCGAGTTGTAGCCCCAGTAGTTCCTCAGGCCCCGCCGCAGCAGATGGTCCTCGTGCGCGAACTGGTGCACCGGCAGCAGCTCCACCGCCGTCACCCCCAGCCCGACGAGATGCTCGATCGCCGCCGGATGCGCGAGACCGGCGTACGTGCCCCGCAGCTCCTGGGGAATCCCCGGGTGCAGCTTGGTGAAGCCGCGTACGTGGACCTCGTAGATGACGGAGTCCGCCCACGGCGTCTTCGGGCGCCGGTCGTCGGTCCACTCGTCGTCCGGGGCGTCGTCGTGCACGACCACGCCCTTGGGGACGTACGCGGCCGAGTCCCTGTCGTCCCGCACCGTGTCGGCCACCTGCTGCTGGGGCCAGTCCCGCACGTGTCCGTACACCTCGGGCGGCAGACCGGACGTGGCGAAGTCGCCGTCCACCGCACGCGCGTACGGATCAAGGAGCAGTTTCGCCGGGTTCCAGCGGGCGCCCGTCCACGGGTCCCAGCGGCCGTGCACGCGGTAGCCGTAGCGCTGCCCCGGACGGACGCCCGGCACGAAGCCGTGCCAGATCTCGTGCGTCAGCTCGGTCAGGGGCGAGCGTGTCTCGACGCCCTCGTCGTCGAAGAGGCAGAGCTCGACGGCCTCCGCGCCCCCGGCCCACAGCGCGAAGTTGGTCCCCGCGACACCATCGGGCCCCACTCTGAACCGCGCGCCGAGCGGCGTCGGGGCCCCCGGCCACACGGTCGGGCCGTGCGTGCTCGCGGCGGCCCGCGGCGCGGTGCGCGCCTCCGTCCGCGTCGGCGGACCGTTCACGGCGGCGGCCTTCCCGTTCACGGCGGCCGCGCCCGTCCCGCGCCGCCCACCCCGAAGTGCTTCCTGTTCGGCTGCGCTGGACACCCATCCGCCTCCTGCGGCTCGACCCCTGCCGCGTCCCGGCGGCGGGGGCTTACCAGACCGGACGGCACGCCTGGACCCGTGGGCCGGTGCCGTCCTCCCCACTGTTCTGCCCAGCGTGTGCGTCGCACTCACGTTTCCCCAGGAGGGGGACGGTCGTTGGGACGGACGTGAGACAGGTAGCGAGGCGCGCTCGGCGCGCAGGGGCCGCGCTGGCCGCCGCAGTGACATGGGCAGGACTGCTTGCCGGTGCCGCGGGGTGCAGTGGTGACGGCGGAGGCATCGACCGGCTGATGGGCAAGCCACGCTCGCCCGCCGACGCGATCCGCGTCACGCCCGACGACGGCAGCAAGGGAGTCAAGGGCGACGAACCGCTCCAGGTGAAGGTCCCCGACGGACGCCTCGAATCGGTGAAGGTCGTCCGGGTGCAGGACGCGCAGGAGGCTCCGGTGCCCGGCCGCATCGACGAGGACGGCATGACCTGGAAGCCCGCGGACGAGGGAGGCCTGGCGCTGGCCGCGAAGTACACGGTGGACGCCGTCGCCCTCGACGGCCACGGCCGCCGCTCGGCCCGGCACACGACGTTCACGACCCAGGTCCCCGACGAGCGGTTCATCGCCTACGTGTCGCCGGAGAACCGCTCCACCGTCGGCACCGGCATGATCGTCTCCCTGGAGTTCAACCAGGAGATCGAGAACCGCGAGGCCGTCCAGCGGGCCATCCACGTCACCGCGGACCCGGAAGTCGACGTGCGACCCCACTGGTTCGGCAAGACCCGCGTGGACTTCCGCCCCGAGAAGTACTGGAAGCCCGGCACGAAGGTCACCGTCGGCCTGCGCCTGCGCGACGTCGAGGCCGCCCCCGGCATCTACGGCCTCCAGGACAAGAGCTTCTCGTTCACCGTCGGCCGCAGCCAGACCTCCCTGGTGGACGCCGCCGAGCACACCATGGAAGTACGCCGCGACGGCGAGGTCCTCTCCACGGTCCCGATCACCGCGGGCGCCCCCAAGACCACGACGTACAACGGGAAGATGGTGGTCACCGAGATGCTGGAGGTGACCCGGATGAACAGCCGCACCGTCGGCTTCGGCGGGGAGTACAACATCCCCGACGTCCCGCACGCGATGCGCCTGACGACGTCCGGCACCTTCCTGCACGGCAACTACTGGTCGCCGAACGCCCCCGGCAACACGAATGTCAGCCACGGCTGCGTGGGCCTGCGCGATGTGAAGGGCGGCAGCTCACGGACCCCGGCGGGGTGGTTCTTCGACCGCACTCTGATCGGCGATGTGGTGGAAGTTGTCAACAGCGATGACAAGAAAGTCGCTCCTGACAACGGGCTCGGTGGCTGGAACATGGAGTGGAAGGACTGGACGGCACCGCCCGGCTCCAAGCCGGAAGCCAAGCCCGAGGGCCGGAACTGAGGCAGGGCCCGCACCTCATGCGCAGTTGGGACTGAACAGTGACATTGGCGGGGAGTCATCGGTCGGGACCGTGTGGTTATCTAGCGCAGGCGCGTGTCTGTGCGCGCTGAGGCACTGGGGTGCGGGCCTGACCAGGCCGTGCGAGGGGAGACACATCTTGAACGGGCGACCGATATCGGGGACGTCGGTTGGTGCGCGGGGGCGCGCACGGCGACGGGGCACCAAGGGCCTCTTTGCGGTGGCATCGGGTGTGACGCTGCTGTTGGTCACGGCATGCGGCGGGGGAGGCGGCTCGGACGCGGGCGGCGACGGCAAGGGCAAGGCGGCCGACAAGAACGCGCCGTCGACCGCGGTGGTGAACATAGCGCCGAAGGACGGCGCCGACTCGGTGGCCACCAGCGGCGCGCTGAAGATAGCCGCCGACAAGGGCAAGCTGTCCGAGGTCAAGGTCGAGGACAGCAAGGGCAATCCCGTCCCGGGCAAGATCACCTCGGGCGGAGCCTCGTGGGCGCCGGCGCATCACCTCGCCGCCTCCACGAAGTACAAGGTCCACGCGATAGCCAAGGACTCCGAAGGACGTGAGTCCGCCAAGGACACGTCGTTCACGACGCTGACGCCGAAGAACACCTTCATAGGTCAGTTCACGCCGGAGGACGGCTCCAAGGTCGGCGTCGGAATGCCGTTCTCGGTCCACTTCTCGCGCGGCATCACCGACCCGGAGGCCGTCGAGAAGGCCATCGAGGTCAAGACCGAGCCGGCCGTGGACGTCGAGCCGCACTGGTTCGGCAACGACCGCATCGACTTCCGCCCCGAGAAGTACTGGAAGGCGGGCACGAAGGTCACCGTCAACCTCAACCTCGACGGTGTCGAGGGCCGGCCGGGGGTCTACGGCGAGCAGGCCAAGACGCTGAAGTTCGAGATCGGCCGCAGCCAGGTCTCCACCGTCGACGCCAAGAAGCACCAGATGAAGGTCGTCCGGGACGGCAAGCAGATCAAGAAGATCCCGATCACCGCGGGCGCGCCGGGCACGACGACGTACAACGGCCAGATGGTCATCAGCGAGAAGCTGAAGGTCACCCGCATGAACGGCGAGACCGTCGGCTTCGGCGGCGAGTACGACATCAAGGACGTCCCGAACGCGATGCGCCTGTCCACCTCGGGCACGTTCATCCACGGCAACTACTGGTCGGGCGGCGCCTTCGGCAACACGAACGCCAGCCACGGCTGCATAGGCCTGAGCGACGTGCGCGGCGGCTACAGCAAGAAGACGCCCGCCGGCTGGTTCTTCGAGAACTCCCTCGTCGGGGACCTCGTGGTCGTGAAGAACTCGGCGGACAAGACGATCCAGCCCGAGAACGGCTACAACGGCTGGAACATGTCCTGGGAGAAGTGGAAGGCCTGACCGGTCGGCAGACGCGTGCGGGGCACGGCTAACGTGCCTCGCATGACATCTGTGCATCTCGAAGTCGCCGAAGGCGTCGGCACGATCCGCCTCGACCGCCCCCCGATGAACGCGCTCGACATCGCCCTCCAGGACCGGCTCAAGGAGCTGGCCGAGGAGGCGACCCGGCGCGACGACGTACGCGCCGTGATCATCTACGGCGGCGAGAAGGTGTTCGCGGCGGGCGCGGACATCAAGGAGATGCAGGCCATGGACCACGCGGCGATGGTCGCGCGGTCCAGGGCGCTGCAGGACTCCTTCACCGCCGTCGCCCGCATCCCCAAGCCCGTCGTCGCCGCCGTCACCGGCTACGCCCTCGGCGGCGGCTGCGAGCTGGCCCTCTGCGCCGACTTCCGCATCGCCGCCGACAACGCCAAGCTCGGCCAGCCGGAGATCCTGCTCGGCCTGATCCCCGGCGCGGGCGGCACCCAGCGCCTGTCCCGTCTGGTCGGCCCGTCCAAGGCCAAGGACCTCATCTTCACCGGCCGCATGGTCAAGGCCGACGAGGCGCTCACCATCGGCCTGGTGGACCGGGTCGTGCCCGCCGCCGAGGTGTACGAGCAGGCGAAGCAGTGGGCCGCGCGGCTCGCGCAGGGGCCCGCGCTCGCGCTGCGCGCCGCCAAGGAGTCCGTGGACGCGGGCCTGGAGACGGACATCGACACCGGGCTCGCGATCGAGCGCACCTGGTTCGCGGGCCTGTTCGCCACCGAGGACCGCGAGCGGGGCATGCGCAGCTTCGTCGAAGAGGGTCCGGGCAAGGCGAAGTTCCTCTGAGGCGACGTCCCGCGTTCCGTCTGCGGCGTCCGAAGTTCCTCTGGATCACGTTCAGTTGAGGACGCGTCAGCCAAAGTGTCCCTCGAAGGAGCGGATTATGCGGAGCTTAAGAGAACCTTAAGTCTGCCTCGTTCGCGGCCGTAGGTGATCATCCGTAAGCGGGTAGTCATTGCAGGTCAGCAGGGGTGTCATAGGGTCCCTTCTGCCACTGGCATATGCCTACCCAGCCCCCCGGAATGGATGGTTCCGGGGGGCTTATTCCGTCGGAACGGCCCCGGAACACGCTCTGTGCGGCCATGATGGGGGGCATGGCGGGGCTGGAGGGTATCGAACAGCCGCGGCGACACGGGAGTGCGACCGCGGCGCGCTGGTCGCCGGCGGTTGAGGACGAACACGCGCTCAAGGCGCTCGAGTTGTTCGGCAATCCGACGGACGCGGAGGTTCCGCTGCCGTCGCGCCCGGAGTCCGCCGCCATCGCGCGCAGGCTCACCCAGGTCGTCGTGCTCCGCCACTGGGGGCTCTCCCCGAAGCTGACCGAGGACGCGGTGCTCCTCACCTCCGAACTCGTCGGCAACGCCGTGCGGCACACCGGCGCCCGCGTCTTCGGGCTCCGGATGATGCGGCGGCGGGGCTGGATCAGGATCGAGGTGCGCGACCCCTCGCGCGGACTGCCCTGTCTGATGCCCGTCCAGGAACTCGACCTCAGCGGCCGCGGCCTCTTCCTCGTCGACAAGCTCTCCGACCGGTGGGGCGTGGACCTGCTGCCGCGCGGCAAGACGACCTGGTTCGAGATGCGGGTCGCCGACCGCTGAGGCGCGCGGGCTCCGCGGCGGTACGGGGGCAGCGCGGGGGCGGTACGCGAAAGCCCCCGGTCGCCGGCTGCGGCAGTGCGGGGGCCTTCGCGGAGCGCCGTGGACAAAGGGGTGTGGTCCACGGACGCTGATGACGACCTGAGCCCGGGTCAATGGGGGTCGTGGCTCCGACTATGGCAGACAGGGGCCAGCGATCCAAAAGTCCTGATCCGGTCATACAGGCACAAAACGTGACACATCAAAGGTGAATCCTTGGTGAGCTGGGACACCTGCCTGGTAAACGCTGGTTAAGTTCAGGCTGTGGCAGATGTTCCGTAAGAGGCGATGAAGGGGCCAAGTGCCCCCGCGGCCCCGACCCGTAGAGTTCGAGCGCGGGCAATCAGCGGCTTTTGCCCGCTTTTACCATTAAATGGTCGCGTGATCGAGACTGACCGCCGCGGAGCCCTGCGCGCGGGCGCCGCACTGGCCGTCGCCGGCGCGCTCACCGCAGGCTGCTCCGCCTCCGGATCCGCCCCCACGGCACACCGGGCCGCACCCGCCGCCCGGCACCCCGCCACGCAATCCCCCCGCGCCGCCCCCGCACCCCGCCGCTTCCCCGGCCTGCCCGACCAGATCGCGCACAGCCCCCGCGACCGCCCCCAGGTCGCCCTCACCTTCCACGGCCAGGGCGACCCCGCCACCGCGCGATCCCTGCTCACCATCGCCGAGAAGGCGGACGCCAGGATCACCGTCCTCGCCGTCGGCAGCTGGCTCGACGAACACCCCGAGCTGGCCCGCCGCATCCTCGACGGCGGCCACGACCTCGGCAACCACACCCACCACCACCGCACCATCAACGAGATGACCGAGGCCGACGCCTACGCGGAGATCACCGGCTGCGCCGACCGCCTGCGCCGCCTCACCGGCTCCATCGGCACCTGGTTCCGCCCCTCGCGCGCCGAGACCGCGACCCCCCTCGTCGCCCGCCTCGCCCGCCGCGCGGGCTACCCGCACGTCCTCATCTACGACGTCGACTCCCTCGACTTCACCTCGCCGGGCGCCCAGGCCGTCACCCGAAAGGTCGCCTCGGAGGTGCGCGCGGGCTCCGTGGTGAGCCTGCACTTCGGGTACGCCGACACGGTCGCCGCACTGCCCGCCGTCCTGGAAGCCCTCGACCGCCGCGGCCTGCGCGCGGTGACCACCACGGAGTTGCTGACCTGATGACCCTGCACCTGAACCTCACCCAGCGCACCGGAGCGGTCATCGCCGCCGGCGCCGTCGCCGCCGCCGCACTCGCGGGCTGCGGCACCGACGCACGCGAGAACGAAGCCCTCAGCACCCAGGGCATCCAGAAACCCGCCAAACCCAAGGTCGCACCCGGACTCCCGGGCATGCCGCCCGTCCTCGACGCGAAGGACGTCTACGCGGCGGACCGCCCCAACAAACTCTCCCCGGTGGTCAAGGACTTCCCCTCCCGGATCTACGTCCCCAACACCAACTCCAACACCGTCTCGGTCATCGACCCCAAGACGTACGAAGTCGTCGACACGATCGACGTCGGCGTCCAGCCCCAGCACGTCGTGCCCTCCTGGGACATGAAGACGCTCTGGGTCAACAACAACCGCGGCCACACGCTCACCCCCATCGACCCCAGGACCGGCAAGGCGGGCAAGCCGGTCGACGTCCACGACCCGTACAACCTCTACTTCACGCCCAACGGCAAGTACGCCATCGTGATGGCCTCGATGGACCGCGAGCTGGTCTTCCGCGACCCGCACACCATGAAGAAGGTCAAGACCGAACCGGTCAGCTGCTACGGCGTCAACCACGCCGACTTCTCGGCCGACGGGCGGTACTTCATCGTCTCCTGCGAGTTCTCCGGCGAACTCCTCAAGGTCGACACGGAGAAGATGAAGGTCATCGGCCAGCAGAAGCTGCCCTTCGAGGGCGCGATGCCGCAGGACGTGAAGATCTCGCCCGACGGCAAGACGTTCTACGTGGCCGACATGATGGCCGACGGCATGTGGGTCCTGAACGGCGAGAAGTTCGAGAAGCCGAAGCTGCTGCCCACCGGCAAGGGCACCCACGGCCTGTACGTCAGCCGGGACTCACGCGAGATGTACGTGTCCAACCGCGGCGAGGGCACCGTCTCCGTCTTCGACTTCCCCAAGAACAGGCTCACCAAGAAGTGGAAGCTCCCCCAGGGCGGCAGCCCCGACATGGGCGGCGTCTCCGCGGACGGCAACACCCTCTGGCTGTCGGGGCGTTACGACTCCGAGGTGTACGCCATCGACACCCGCACCGGAGTCCAGACGGCCCGCATCCCCGTCGGCGGCGGCCCGCACGGCCTCGCGGTGTACCCGCAGCCCGGCCGCTACTCGCTCGGCCACACGGGGATCTTCCGCTGAGTCATTCAACGGTTGACCATCACGGCCACCGGGCACCAGAAGGGTAGATCGACCCCTCCCCTCTGCCACGCAGGAGGCCGCGCGTGCTCAAAGGCATCGACGTCAGCTCGTACCAGTCCACGTTCAACACGGACGGCATATCTTTCGTCATCATCAAGGCGACAGAGGGCCGTTCGTACGTCAACCCAAGACTGACCGCACAGACGAAGCGGGCCAGGGACGGCGGCTGCGTGGTCGGCTTCTACCACTTCCTGTGGCCGGGGAACATCACGGCACAGGCGGCGTACTTCGTGAGCAAGGCCCCCGAGAAGGCGGGGGACTTGCTGGCGGTGGACTGGGAATGGACGGGCGAGCACACGCGCGCGAGCAACGCGGAGAAGGACCGCTTCATCCGGGAGGTGAAGCGGCTGCGCCCGAACCACAGGACCGTGCTCTATACGAACCGCGATTTCTGGCTGAACCACGACACCACGTCCTACGCGGGCGACGGCCTCTGGATCGCCGACTACGTCACGGCGGGCAAGCCCCGAATCCAGGCGAAGTGGCGGATCCATCAGTACACGTCGACGCCGCTGGACAAGAACGTCGCGGACTTCGCGAGCGAGGACGCGCTGCGGGACTGGGCCACGCCCTAGCCACCCCCGCCGCGCGGCCCGTGGCGGTCAGGCGCGCCACTCCGCCGTGCGCTCCGAGGACGCCTCGGTCAGCGCCGTGGCGACTGCTTCGGTGTCCGCGGCCAGGCCGTAGACGGGGGTGCCCGGCTGCTGGCGCCACGACTCGTCCTGACCGCCCGTGTCGACGGTGTCGAAGCCGATCTCGTCGATGAGGTCGCGTACGACCTTCTTGGCGGCCTCGTCGTCGCCGGACACCGGGAGGGCGACGCGGCCGGGGGTGCCGCCCGGCTGCGGCTTGTCGAGGATGTCCTGGGCGTACGTGCCGTTGAAGGCCTTGATGACCGGGTGGCCGATCTGGCGCTCGGTCCAGCGGCTCTCGGTCAGGCCGTCCTCGATCTCGGCGATCTTCCCGTCGCGCTGCTGCGGGTAGTAGTTGCCGGTGTCGATGACGGCGACGTTCTCGGCCGCGCCGTCGAGGAAACCGGACGGCAGGTTCGGCACGGCCTTCAGGGGGATCGTCACGACGACGACCTGGGCGCCGCGTGCGGCCTCCTCGACCGTCACCGGCGTCGCGCCGGTCTCCTCGGCGAGGGCGGTGAGGGTCTGCGGGCCACGGGAGTTCGCGACGGAGACGTCGTGGCCGATGGCCGTGAGGCGGCGCGTCAGGTTGCCGCCGATGTTGCCCGCGCCGATGATGCCGATCTTCATGACTGACCCTTCCGTGGTTGGTTCGCTGGTGTCGTAGCGGAGCCAACCTCCGGAACGGCTGAGGTATTCCGGCCGGGTGGTTCCGGGTGGGTGTTTCCGGTTGGGTGGGTCGGCCTCTCTCGGTCGGCGGCCGGTCGGCGAAGTGGTGTGACGAGGGGCACAGGAACTCGTCGGGGGGCGCGGAGAGATACGTGATGTGAGGCCTACTGAACTGGGAGATGGCATCCATGCACGGATACGCGCAGGTGAGCGGGGAGCGTTCGGTGAGTTGTACGAGGCGTATGCGCGGACGGTCTACAACCATGCCCTGCGGCTGACCGGCGACTGGTCGACCGCCGAGGAGGTCATGTCCGAGACCTTCCTGGCGGCCTGGCGCACGCGCGAGCGGCTGGAGCCGGACGGCGGTTCGCTCAAGCCGTGGCTGCTCGGTATCGCGACGCACAAGGCGCAGAACGCCAACCGCGGTCTGAGACGTCGGCTCGCTTTTCTGTCCCGTCAGCCGTCCCCGCCCCAAGTGGCGGACTTCGCCGAGGAGTCGGCGGGGCGGATGGACGACGCGCGACGCCTTGCGGCGGTGCACGGCGCGCTGCGCCGGTTGCGCCGTCAGGAGCGCGAGGTGCTCGTCCTGTGCGTGTGGTCCGGGCTCGACTACGCGCAGGCCGCCGAGGCGCTCGGCGTTCCGGTCGGCACGGTGCGGTCGCGGCTCTCGCGGGCCCGTGCGCGGCTGAGGCGGCTCAGCGACGACGGGGCCGACGTGACCGGTGTGGCGCAAATGAAGAACGTGACGGAACCTCTCCGTGGCCGCGGAGAGGTAGAGAGTGAGGCCGCGTTCGCGGCCCTGCCCCTGCGGGAGGAATTCCGATGAACGCCGCCACCCCGTCCCGGGGAGAGGCCGAGGCCGCTGAACTGGCCCGCCTGCTGCCGGAGTCGGACGAAGACGAATGGGAACTTCCGCCGGGGCGTCACCTTCACCACAAGGACGTCCTGATGCAGCAGATCGACCGAGACACCGAGCCCGTACACCAGGCCCCCGCCGCCCTGGCACCCCGCCGCAGGCTGCTGCGTCCCGCGGTGCTGATGCCGGCCGCCGCCGGGCTCGCCGTGGCCGGAATCCTGGCCGCCACGCTTCCCTCCGGCGGCTCCGACGGCGTACGCGACATGGGTGCGGGGCAAGGCGCCACTCCCGGCGCGGCCGTCACGCTCGACCGGATCGCGAACGCGTCCCTGAAGTCCGGCACGCGGCCGGTGAAGGCCAGTCAGTTCGTCTACGTGCGCAGCCTGGTCCGGGGCAACGACGGCGAGCTCAACGGCAAGGTGAAGCTCGGCGCCCCGTACACGGAGCAGACCTGGTTCTCGCAGGATCCAGCCCCCGTCACGGACATCGGCATGACCCGGGAGAGCGGCAAGGGGGCGCAGATGCCCGGCCAGGACGTGCCGATCGAGGCGTCCGCGGTGGACGGTTCCGAGGACTCCGGAGCCATTCCGGAGGGGCCCGAGCGGCCCACGTACAACTGGCTCGCCTCGCTGCCCACCGACCCCGACGCCCTCCTGAAGAAGCTGTACGCCGAGACGCGGGTGATCGAGGGGCAGGAGACGAAGGCGCAGGCCGTCTTCGACAAGATCGGTGGCCTGCTCGGCGCGACGATCATGCCGCCGGAGAATGCCGCCGCCCTCTACAAGGCGGTCGCGAAGCTCCCCGGTGTGACCGAGGTGCCCGATGCGGTGGACGCGGCGGGCCGCCACGGGATCGGCATCACCCTCGATGAGTCGTCGTACACGACGCGTGAAGAGTGGATCTTCGACAAGAAGTCCTTCACCTATCTCGGTTCACGCGGCTACATGACGAAGAACCACCAGCCGGGCGGCAGGCCGGGAAGGGAGGGCAACCCCGAGGTGCTCTACGGCAGCTCCGCGGTCCTGGAGCGCGCCGTCGTCGATCAGCGCGGCATGGAGCCCGCGGGCGAGAGCGGCTGATCGCGGTGCGTCCGCTGGGTCAGGACGGCCCGTATCGCCAGGAAGAGCAGCAGTCCGAACGGTGACAGGAGAATCGTCAGGACCAGGAGCGGTCCCATCACCAGCGGGTGGATGCCGATGCGCCGCGCCTCGCGGTACATCCACTGTCCGATCAGCAGGTCCCAGGCGATGACCTGGGCCCAGATCGCGCCCGCCCCGTTGGCGAGGACGAGCAGGTCGCGGAATCCGTCGATGTCCGGGCTGCTGACGGCGGTCCAGAGTTCGGGCATGACGGGCAGCGCCATCGCGACGTAGACGGCGAGGACCGGTACGACGGTGAGGGGAGAGGCGGCGACGCGGGCGGTCGTCCGCCACCCCGGGGCGAAGATCATGAGCAGCCAGACCGGGGCGGCCAGCCAGAAGGAGAGTTCGAAGAGGAATCCGGTCATGACACAAGCTCCTTGTAGTTGTCTTCGTGTTCTTCGTCTTTTTCGTTGCTGCGGGGCGTGTGACCCAGGCGGTTCTTGAGGTGAGTCGGGGTGCGCAAGGCTCCGTACGCACCCGCGGCCGTGGCGGCGATGATCAGTCCCGCCGCCGTCAGCGTCGCGCCGTCCGGGCGCAGGAGCGGCTGGCCGCGCAGGGCCTGCCAGGTGACCAGGGCGAAGAAGGCCGCGTACGCACCCGAGGCGATGAGCACGATCCGCAGTCGCGTCCGCTCGTCGGCAAGGCGGCTGAGGCGACTGAGGCGGCCGGGGTGGCCAGGGCGGACGGGGCGGGGGCGTGCCGCGAGTGCCGTGAGGCCCATGAGGAGCAAGGGGAGCAACTGCAGCGCGTGCATGCCGACGAAGTGCGGGATGCGCAGATCACCGCCGGTGGTCGACCAGCCGGTCAGCGGCATGGAGGGGCCGCCGTCCGGTACGCCGACGCTGTGGGCACCGACGATCGACGAGGAGCCCCGCTCCTGGTCGGGCGTCGGCTGCGTCATCAGGAAGCCGACGGCGGCACCGGCGAGCGCGATGGCGATCCCGCAGCGCATCGCCCAGGCGGAGGCGCGGTCGGCGATGCGGGCGCGCAGCAGCAGGGTCGCGATGAGCAGGGTGCCGAGCCACAGGATGACGACGGTGACGGCCATCGCGTTGAACAGCGCTTCGTCGAACGGGGTCTGCTGGTTGAAGTGGCTGCGCTTCCCCCGCACCACCTGCCCGGTGATGATCACCATCTCGGCGAGGCTCGACACGGCGACGACCGTGCCTGCCCACCAGCCCGTTCTCCGGCCGCGGTCGAGCAGCGACAGCATCCAGGCGAGCGAGAGCCCGTAGGCGATGAACGAGACCGAGAACTTGAACGGCTTGAACCAGATCGGCGAGCCGGCGAGGACGCGGTCGTCGACGACCAGGCCGACGCCGGACAAGACGGCCAGAGCCGCCATGGACGCGGAGAACGCCACGAGCGGCCGGTGCCATGAACGCCATGAAGACATAGGAATCCCCGAGATGGTGGTCGCTGAAAATGGATAGTGGAGCTGTCTACTATCCGATAGCGCCACTATCTATGATGGGGGCCGGGGATGGCAAGGGCGGAGCCGGTGGCAGAGTGGCGAGCGGGAGCGCGAACAGGAGAGTGGGCAGGCCGTGCGTATTGGCGAGTTGAGTCGCAGGACCGGTGTGCCGGTGCCGACGATCAAGTACTACGTCCGTGAAGGGCTGTTGCCGCCGGGCGAGCTGAGCAGCCCGAACCAGGCGCAGTACGGCGAGGCTCACGAGCGAAGGCTGCGCCTCATCCGCGCGCTGCTCGACGTGGGCGGCCTGAAGGTGGCCGCGATCGCGGACGTGCTCGGCGCGGTCGACGACCCCGGGCGCCCGCTGCACAAGGTGCTCGGCGCGGCCGCCGACCGGCTCGGTGCGGCGGGGGAGGCCGACGACGATGCCGAGGCGGCGGCCGCGCGTGCGGCGGTCGGGGAGCTGATCGCGCGCCGAGGCTGGCACACCAACGAGTCGAACCCCGCCGCGGCCGACCTGTCACGGGCCCTTGCCGCCATGGGCCGCGTCGGCCACGGAGCGTTCGCGGAACTGCTCGACGAGTACGCCGACGCCGCCGAGATGGTCGCCCGCGCCGACCTCGGTTACGTGGACCGGCGGGTGGCGGTCGAGGACCTGGTGGAGAGCGTGGTGATCGGCACCGTGCTTGGGGAGGCGGTGTTCAACGCGATGCGGCGGATGGCACATGTGAACGCGTCGGCGCGGCTGTACGGGGACGACCGTGAGGAGCCAGGCGGAAACCGGTAAGGGGGAGGGCTGGGCGCGCGGATGGTCGGCCGCCTAGCCGCGGGCCAGCAACCGGCCCAGGGTGTCCTGGAGTTCGGCCTGCGCCACGCGTGCCGCTTCCTCGGCGTCCATCGCCTCGACGGCCCGTACGAGCGCGGCGTGTGCGGCGTCCCCGTGGTTCGTCTCCTCCGTGCGTACGTCGATCAGGTCGAGCAGGCTGATCAGGCCCTCCCGCAGTACGGGGGTGAACTCCGCGAAGAGATCCGTGAGGACGGGGTTGCGGGCCGCCGCCACGACCGCCGCGTGCAGGGCGATGTCGGCGTCGATGAAGGCGGCGTCGCTCGCCGACGCGGTGGCCCTGCGGCCTTCGAGCGCGGCGCGCATCGCCGTGATGTCCTCGTCGGTGCGCCGCATCGCCGCGAGCCGGGCGGCCTGCACCTCCACCAGCATCCGCACCTCGTACACGTCCGACACCGCCGCCCGCCGCAACCGCGTCGGCCAGTCCGCGACCGGCTGCGTCGCGATGACGAAGACACCGGCGCCCTGCCGTGGCTGGACGAGACCGGCTCCGGCGAGGGAGCGCAGTGCCTCGCGGACGGTGGAGCGGCCGATGCCGAGCTCCTTGGCGAGGGTCGTCTCGCCGGGGAGTCGGCTGCCGATGGGCCAGTGGCCGCCGGTGATCTGCTCGCGCAGGCGCTGGGTTGCTTGTTCGACCAGGGGGCTGGGGCGCAGGGAGCCTAGCGGCATCCGGGGGACCTTTCGGGGTGAGGCCGGGGGAGGGGGTAGCTCATCGGGAGGAGTGACCCCTCTGAGGACCTACTCCTCGGAGGAGCTGAGGACCAACTTGTCTGAGGAGTACTTGTCTGAGGAGCTGAGGTGTGGCTAGTCTACCGCCATGATCTTCTGCGGTCTCCTTCTTCTCGGCTGCCGCGGCGGGGCCTGAAGCGACCGGCACCCCGCCGCGGGGTGCCGTGCTGCCGGTCGGCAACCGATCGCGAGCTGAAGGACACCGCTTCCGATGAGCGCCACTCCCGTCACTCCCGCCACCTCCGCCTCCGCGGGCCCGGCGGCCACCGCGTACGACATCGCGTACGACATCGCGTACGACTGGAACCCGCAGCGCCCCAGCCCCATGCCGCACCACCGCTACCGCCCGTACCAAGACCGGGTCAACATCCCCTCGACCCCCTCGATCCAGCGCAGTTGGCCCAGCTCCCGCATCGAGCGCGCCCCCCTCTGGGTCCCCGTCGACCTGCGCGACGGCAATCAGGCGCTCGCCGAGCCGATGGACACCGGCCGCAAGCGGCGCTTCTTCGATCTGCTCGTCTCGATGGGCTTCAAGGAGATCGAGGTCGGCTATCCGTCGGCCAGCCGCGCCGACTTCGACTTCGTGCGCGACCTCGCCGCGCTGAGCGCGAGCGGCGGCATCCCCGACGACGTCAGCATCGTCGTCTTCACCCCTGCCAAGCCCGAACTCATCGACCGCACCTTCGAGTCGATCGAGGGACTGCCCCGCGCGGTCGTGCACCTGTACATCCCCACCTCGCCCGTCTGGCGCGACGTCGTGCTCGGACGGTCGCGCGCGCAGGTGCACGACGTCGTCACCCAGGCCGCCTCGCACATGGCGCGCCTGGCCGACGCGCGGCCGGGCGCGGACATCCGGTTCCAGTTCTCGCCGGAGACCTTCAACCTCACCGAGCCCGACTACGTACTCGAACTCTGCGACGGACTCACCGAGTTGTGGGACGCGAGCCCCGACCGGCCCGTCACCCACAACCTCCCGGCGACCGTCGAGATCGCGACGCCGAACGTGTACGCCGACCAGATCGAGTACCTGCACCGCAACCTCTCCCGGCGCGACTCCGTCATCCTCTCCGTCCACCCCCACAACGACCGCGGTACCGGCGTCGCCTGCGCCGAACTCGCCGTCCTGGCCGGGGCCCAGCGCGTCGAGGGCTGCCTCTTCGGCAACGGCGAGCGCACCGGCAACGTGGACCTGGTGACCCTCGCCCTGAACCTGTACGCCCAAGGCGTCGACCCCATGGTCGACTTCTCCGACATCGACGCCGTGCGCGAGGTCGTCGAGCACTGCAACCGGCTGCCCGTGCACCCCCGCCACCCGTATGCGGGCGACCTCGTCCACACCGCCTTCTCCGGGACCCACCAGGACGCCATCAGCAAGGGCTTCGCCCATCACGCGCGCAGGGCAGCCGAGTTGGGGGTCCCGGAGAGCGAGGCGCCGTGGGATGTGCCGTATCTGCCCATCGATCCCGCCGACATCGGCCGCTCCTACGAAGCCGTCATCCGGGTCAACTCCCAGTCCGGCAAGGGTGGAATGGCGTACCTGCTGCAGACCCGGCACGGCCTCGACCTGCCGCAGCGCATGCGGCCCGACTTCTCGAGCGTGGTGCAGGAGGCCACCGACGACAGCGGGCAGGAGGCGAGCGCCAAGGAGCTGTACGAGCTGTTCCGCGCGACCTACGTCGCACCGGGGCAGGCCGGCGGCGGCGACGTGGAGCTGAGCTCCTGGACCACCGACCGGGCCCCGGACGGAGCCCACCGCTTCGTCTGCACCCTCCAAGTGGGCGACCGCACAGGGGACTTCGAAGGCGTGGGCAACGGCCCGCTGTCCGCGTTCGTCGAGGCGCTCGCCGCGGCCGGGATCACCGTCGGCATCCTCGACTACTCCGAACACGCCACCGAGGCGGGCGGCGGCAGCGAGGCCGTCGCGTACGCGGAGTGCCGGGTGGGCGATGCCGTCCGCTGGGGCGCGGGCCTGGACACCTCGGTCCTGACGGCGTCCGTGCAGGCCGTGCTCGCGGCGGTCAACCGAGCGGCGGCCAACCGTGCGGCGGTCGCCCGATGACCCCGGTCCTGCACGCCGACACCGTCACCGTCGTGCGCGAGGGGCGCCCCATCCTCGAAGAGGTCACCCTCACCGTCCGCCCCGGCGAGCACTGGGCGCTGCTCGGCGCGAACGGCGCGGGCAAGTCGACCCTGCTCGGCCTCTGCGGCGCCGTCACCCACCCCACGCACGGCACGGTCGAGGTGCTCGGCCGCCGCCTGGGCAGCGTCGACCTGCGCGAACTCCGTGCATACGTAGGTCATGTGAACCCGCGTCACCCGCTCCGCTCACCCCTGCGCGTGCGTGACGTCGTCCTCACCGGGCTCACCAACAGCGTGGAACCGCTGCCCCGTTGGCGCCCCACCCCCGAGCAGGAGGAGCAGGCCGACCGTCTGATCGCCATGCTCGGCCTCGCGCACCGCACGGAAGCGCGCTGGCCCACGCTCTCGCAGGGCGAGCGCGGACGGACCCTGATCGCGCGCTCGCTGATGCCGAGGCCGCGGCTCGTGCTGCTCGACGAACCGGCCACCGGGCTCGACCTCGCGGGCCGCGAGCGCCTCCTCGACAGCCTGGACGCCCTGCGCGAGACGCACCCCGAGCTCGCCACGGTCCTGGTCACGCACCACCTGGAGGAGCTCCCGGCCGGTACGACGCACGCGCTGCTCCTCCGCGACGGCCGCGCGCTCGCCTCCGGTGCCGTGGACGACGTACTGACCAGCGATCAGATCAGCAAGTGCTTCGACCACCCGGTGCGGCTCGAGCGCACCGAGGGCCGCTGGAGCGTGCGGGCCGCGCGGCGCCCCCGCTGAGGCACGCGGAAGGGGCCCGGCGCTCGCGCGTGCCGGGCCCCTTCCGCGTCGTGTCCCGCTACTTGTTCAGGCTCGCCCAGAACTCGTCGAAGGAGAGACGCTTGTCCTTGTCGGTGTCCTTCGTGCCGATCACGGCCTCGGCCACCGTCTCGGTGACGTAGAAGTCCCCCATCTTCGCCATCGCCGACTTCCACTCGGCCGCCGTGATGAAGCCGTCGCCGTCCGCGTCGAACTGGTCGAACGTCTTGCGCGCTTCCTCGATGTCCGCCACCGGATCCACCCCTTCTTGGTGCACTACTGACGAGGGCTAGGGTATCGGCCGTCCGGGGACGCGATCACAAGGAGTACGCCCATGGCCAGCACACCTGCCACGCTCGGGTCGATCCTCGACGCGGCGGCCCACGGGCGGTTCCCGCCGCCCGACGGCACCACCACCGTCGTGCCGCAGCCCTGCCACCGCGACGCGGGCGTGATCGCCTTCACCGCACACTCGGTGGTCTTCACGGACGAGGACCCGACATGGGTGCACGACACCCTCGCCGCGCTCGACTGCGACCCGCTGGCCGCCACGATGAACCCCCTGTTCCTCGCCGCCTTCCTGCACCGGACGGGACGCGCGACGGACACCACCGATCTCCTGACCGTGGCCGACGCACTGCCGGGCGGCCCCGAACCGGCCCTCGGCCTGCGCGAGATCGACGACCCGGACCATCCCCGGGTGGCACGGGCCCGCAAGCGTCGCGACGACGTGCGGGTGTGGGCGTCCGCCGAAGGCGGGGTGCTGGTCCTTGGCCGGGGACTCACCGGGCGCTGGGAGGCGGCCCTAGAGGTCGACGAGGACGTACGCCACCGGGGCCTCGGCCGCGCGCTCGCCCTCGCCGCCCGGCACCTGGTGCCCGGCGCGTCCCACGTGTGGGCGCAGCAGTCACCGGGCAACGCTCGCAGCGTGCGGGCCTTCCAGGCGGCGGGGTACCGGCCGGTGGGCGCGGAGGCGTTGTTCGTGGCGCGGTGAGGGCCCCGGCCTTTTCCTCGGCAGCAGGCCTCAGCACTCGATGATGTTCACCGCGAGCCCGCCCCGCGCCGTCTCCTTGTACTTCACGCTCATGTCCGCGCCGGTCTCCTTCATGGTCTTGATGACCTTGTCGAGGGAGACCTTGTGGCTGCCGTCGCCGCGCATCGCCATCTTCGCCGCGGTCACGGCCTTCACGGCCGCCATGCCGTTGCGCTCGATGCACGGGATCTGGACGAGGCCGCCGACCGGGTCGCAGGTCAGGCCGAGGTTGTGCTCCATGCCGATCTCGGCCGCGTTCTCGACCTGCTCGGGGCTGCCGCCGAGCACCTCGGCGAAGGCGCCCGCCGCCATCGAGCAGGCGGAGCCGACCTCGCCCTGGCAGCCGACCTCGGCGCCGGAGATCGAGGCGTTCTCCTTGAAGAGCATGCCGATCGCGCCGGCCGCGAGCAGGAAGCGGACCACGCCGTCCTCCCGCTCCTCCTGGGAGGACCCGCCGGCCACGAAGTTCATGTAGTAGTGCAGGACCGCCGGGATGATCCCCGCGGCGCCGTTCGTCGGGGCGGTCACGACACGGCCGCCCGCGGCGTTCTCCTCGTTCACCGCCATCGCGTACAGCGTGATCCACTCCATGGCGCGGGCCTGCGGATCGCCCTCGGCGCGCAGCTGGCGTGCGGAGTTCGCCGCGCGGCGGCGGACCTTGAGGCCGCCCGGCAGGATGCCCTCGCGGGACATGCCGCGCGAGACGCACGCCTGCATCACGCGCCAGATGTCGAGCAGGCCCTCGCGGATCTCCGCCTCGGTGCGCCAGGCCTTCTCGTTCTCCAGCATCAGCGCGGAGATGGACAGGCCGGTCTCGTCGGCGAGGCGGAGCAGCTCGTCGCCGGTGCGGAAGGGGTGCTTGAGGACCGTGTCGTCCGGCACGATCGGGTTCTCGCCGGCCACCGCGTCCTCGTCGACGACGAAGCCGCCGCCCACGGAGTAGTACGTCTTCTCCAGGACGAGGGCGCCCTCACGGTCGTACGCGAAGATCGTCATGCCGTTGGCGTGGTACGGCAGGGCCTTGCGGCGGTGCAGGACCAGGTCCTCGTCGAAGTCGAAGTCGATCTCGTGCATGCCGAGCAGGTTGAGGCGTCCCGTGCTCTTGATCTGCTCGATGCGGTCGTCGGCGAACTCGACGTCGACCGAGCGCGGGGACTCGCCCTCCAGGCCGAGAAGGACCGCCTTCGGGGTGCCGTGGCCGTGGCCCGTCGCGCCGAGGGAGCCGTAGAGCTCGGCCCGTATGGCGGTGGTGTGGGCCATCAGGCCCTCGTTCTTGAGGCGGCTCGCGAAGATGCGGGCGGCGCGCATGGGACCGACCGTGTGGGAGCTGGACGGGCCGATGCCGATCGAGAACAGGTCGAAGACCGAGAGGGCCACGAGAAACTCCAATGATGGTTGGTAGACGCCGTTGTCTGCCGGGGTGGTGCAGAAAACTACGAACGCGGGGCATGAGCCGGGGCACCGCACTCACTGTCTTCACTGTCCAGTGTGCGCGGTGCCCCGAAGATTCGTACGAAGGAAAGCGTACGAAAATGCTACAGGTTGGGGTACAGCGGGTGCTTGGCTGCCAAGGCCGAGACGCGGGCCTTGAGCGACTCCGTGTCGACGTCGCCCGGCTTCAGCGCCTCGGCGATGACGTCGGCGACCTCACGGAAGTCCTCCTCCTGGAAGCCACGGGTCGCGAGCGCGGGCGTACCGATCCGCAGGCCCGAGGTGACCATCGGGGGGCGCGGGTCGTTCGGGACCGCGTTGCGGTTGACCGTGATGCCGACCTCGTGGAGGCGGTCCTCGGCCTGCTGGCCGTCGAGCTCGGAGTTGCGCAGGTCCACCAGGACCAGGTGCACGTCCGTGCCGCCGGACAGGACGTCGACGCCGACGGCCTTCGCGTCGTCCTGCACCAGGCGCTCGGCCAGGATGCGGGCGCCGTCCAGGGTGCGCTGCTGGCGCTCCTTGAACTCCTCGGAGGCCGCGACCTTGAAGGAGACGGCCTTGGCCGCGATCACGTGCTCCAGGGGGCCGCCCTGGAAGCCGGGGAAGACCGCGGAGTTCAGCTTCTTCGCGAACTCCTTGCTGCGGGCCAGGATGACGCCGCCGCGCGGGCCGCCGAGCGTCTTGTGCGTCGTGGAGGTGACCACGTCCGCGTACGGCACCGGGTTCGGGTGCAGCCCCGCGGCGACGAGTCCGGCGAAGTGCGCCATGTCGACCCACAGGTACGCGCCGACCTCGTCGGCGATCCGGCGGAACTCCGCGAAGTCCAGCTGGCGCGGGTAGGCGGACCAGCCCGCGATGATCACCTTCGGGCTGTTCTCCTTGGCCAGGCGCTCGACCTCGGCCATGTCCACCAGACCGGCCTCGTCCACGTGGTACGCGACCACGTTGAACTGCTTGCCGGAGAAGTTCAGGCGCATGCCGTGCGTGAGGTGGCCGCCGTGCGCCAGGTCCAGGCCGAGGATCGTGTCGCCGGGCTTGGCGATCGCGAAGAGGGCGGCCTGGTTGGCGGAGGCGCCGGAGTGCGGCTGGACGTTGGCGTACTCGGCGCCGAACAGGTCCTTGATCCGGTCGATCGCGATCTGCTCGGTGACGTCGACGTGCTCGCAGCCGCCGTAGTAACGGCGGCCGGGGTAGCCCTCGGCGTACTTGTTGGTCAGGACCGTGCCCTGGGCCTCCATGACGGCGACCGGAGCGAAGTTCTCCGAGGCGATCATTTCCAGGGTGGACTGCTGGCGGTGGAGCTCGGCGTCGACGGCGGCGGCGACGTCCGGGTCCAGCTCGTGGAGAGGGGTGTTGAGAAGCGACATCAGGTGGTCCCTAAGGGTCTTCGGGGGGCTTCAGCTGCCGGAGAACTCGGTGTACTCGTCCGCGGAGAGCAGGTCCTTCGGCTCCTCCGTGACGCGCACCTTGAAGAGCCAACCACCCTCGAACGGGGCGGAGTTGACCAGCGACGGGTCGTCCACGACGTCCTGGTTCGACTCGACGACCTCACCGGTCACCGGCGAGTACAGGTCGCTGACCGACTTGGTCGACTCGAGCTCGCCGCAGGTCTCGCCCGCGGTCACCGCGGTGCCGGCCCCGGGCAGGTCGGCGTAGACGACGTCACCGAGCGCGTTGGCCGCGTGCTCCGTGATACCGACCGTCGCCACACCGTCCTCGGCGTTCGAGAGCCACTCGTGCTCCTTGCTGTAACGCAGCTGCTGGGGGTTGCTCATGACCTGAATTCTCCTGTACGCGGGGGAGTGCTGATGAACGAGGCTGTTGTGCGGGGTGTCACTTCTGGCGCTTGTAGAACGGCAGCGCCACGACCTCGTACGGCTCGTGCGTGCCCCGGATGTCCACTCCGACACCCTCGGTGCCGGGCGCCGCGTGCGCCGCGTCGACGTACGCGATGGCGATCGGCTTGCCCAGCGTCGGGGACGGGGCGCCGGAGGTGACCTCGCCGATGACCTTTCCGTCGGCGACCACGGAGAAGCCCGCGCGCGGGACGCGACGGCCCTCGGCGATCAGGCCCACCAGCTTGCGCGGGGGAGCGGTCTCGGCGCGCTCGGCGGCGGCCGCGAGCGCGGCGCGCCCCACGAAGGTGTCGGACTGCGAGGTCTTCTCGAACTTCACGACCCGGCCGAGACCGGCGTCGAAGGGCGTCAGCTCAGCGGTCAGCTCGTGCCCGTACAGCGGCATGCCCGCCTCCAGGCGGAGCGTGTCGCGGCAGGAGAGCCCGGCCGGGACCAGGCCGACGGGCTCGCCCGCCTCCATCAGCGCGCCCCAGAGCTTCTCGGCGTCGCCGGGCGCGACGAAGAGCTCGAAGCCGTCCTCGCCGGTGTAGCCCGTGCGGGCGATCAGCGCGGGGACGCCCGCGACCGTGCCCGGCAGGCCCGCGTAGTACTTCAGGCCGTCCAGGTCGGCGTCCGTGAGTGACTTCAGGATGCCGGGGGACTCGGGACCCTGGACGGCGAGCAGGGCGTACGCGTCGCGGTCGTCGCGGACCTCGGCGTCGAAGCCGTCGGCGCGGGCGGTGAGCGCGTCGAGCACCACCTGCGCGTTCGAGGCGTTGGCGACCACCATGTACTCGGTCTCGCCGAGGCGGTAGACGATCAGGTCGTCCAGGATCCCGCCGTCCTCGGCACAGATCATCGTGTAGCGGGCGCGGCCGACACCGACGGAGCCGATGTTGCCGACGAGCGAGAAGTTCAGGAAGTCCACGGCCTCAGGTCCTGTGACCGTGATCTCGCCCATGTGGGAGAGGTCGAAGAGACCGGCCTTGGTGCGGACGGCGATGTGCTCGTCGCGCTCGCTGCCGTAGCGCAGCGGCATGTCCCAGCCCGCGAAGTCGGTCATGGTCGCGCCGAGCGCGCGATGCACGGCATCGAGGGCAGTCAGACGGGGGGCGGTACTCATACGTGGAACTCCCAGGGCATGACGGGCGAGGTCGATCCTCCCCATCTGTCATCGGAACCTGAGAGGTTCACCACGACCCGCTCGTACAGGGGGTCATGACTTGCACCTTGGGTGGAGCCACCGGGGCGGCCCGCTTTTCAGATGTGCCTCGCCCGCGCGGTACGGGGCCTGAGAGATTCAAGGGAGGGACTTGCTCCTTCGGCGCCCCGGTGCGTCGTACGACGGTGACCGGGAACTCTCCCGCGCGGATTCAAACGGCCTGTATGGAGTTTGCGGGCACATCATTGCACGCGCCCGCGTCACAGGGCAGTGCCAGTCCAGTAATGCCCTTGTGCCGCATTACCTTCTCTTTACACTTGCCGGGGAAGCTGCGGGAAGCAGGTACGTGACCGCTATGGGGAGGCCGATCACGGTGCGCAGGACGAGTGTCTACGCGACCAACACAGGGGTGGCCCTGCCCAAACAGGCCGCCGCCCCCACCAGGGAGAGCTGCGGCCCCCTGCCGGCGGCCGTCGTCCGCGATCTGCGGCAGCGGACCGGCCACAGCCCGCACCGGCTGACGTTCGGCGACGGCGACCTGATCGTCGTCTCCGGGCTGCCGGGCAGCGGCAAGTCCACGCTGATGCGCAGAGCCGTCGCGGGCCCGCGCATCGACTCGCAGGACACCCGCGACCGCTGGGCCCGGCGCATGCCGGACCTGCTGCCGTACGCGGTGTACCGCCCCCTGGTCCGCCTCGCGCACTACGCGGGGCTGCGCAGGGCCCTGCGCTCCGGCGAGAGTGTCGTGGTGCACGACTGCGGAACGCAGGCGTGGGTGCGCCGCTGGCTGGCCCGCGAGGCCGCGCGGCGCGGCACGACGCTGCACCTGCTGCTGCTCGACGTGCCGCCGGACACCGCCATAGAGGGCCAGCTCTCGCGCGGCCGCGGCGTGTCGCGGTACGCCTTCGCGCGCCACCGCAGGACGGTCGGCCGCCTGGTCGGCGCCGCCGAGCGGGGCGATCTGCCGCGCGGCTGCGGCTCTGCGGTGCTGCTCGACCGGACCGCGGCGGGCGTGCTGCGGGGGATCGGCTTCGGCGACTGAGCCGCCCGCCGCCACGTTAGGGTCGTGCCGCAGGCAGAGCGGGACCGAGCAGGGGTTAAAGAGATGGACTTTCCGGCGCAGGCACACGCCCATCCCTATGGAGGATGGCCGGGCAACGAACTCGAAGAGGTGCTCGCCGCATCTCTCGGCACGCCGGGGGCGCCGCAGGCCTCCGCGGGGGCCCGCATCGTCGAGGTGCTCGGCCGCAGCCACGTCTGGGTCCCGCTGCCGAACGGCGGAGCCCCGGACAGCGGCACCCTGGACCTGCCCACGCTGGAGATCGACGGCCAGGCCTACGTCCCCGTCTTCAGCTCCGAGCAGCAGTTCCAGCAGGCCACCGGCGGCCGGATGGGCTGCACCGTGGCGCCCGCCGTGGAGTTCGCGCGCGGCCTGCCCCCGCAGCTGGGCATCGCGGTCAACCCGGACGGCACGATCGGGGTCCCGCTGCCGCCGCCTGCCGTCGCCGAGCTCTGCCGCGCCGGGCGCACCCCGCTGGACGGGCCCGCGAGCGGCGGCCGCGTACGCCTCTTCGAACCGGACTGGCAGGAGGACCCGGTGGACTTCCTGTCCGCCGCCGCCCGTGAGTTCGAGGCCACCGGGGTCGTCCTGAGCGCACGCCGCTGCCTGGCGAGTGTCGAGGGCGAGGACCCCACGCTGTTCGTCGGCGTCGAACTGACCTCCTGGGAGGGCAACGCGCGCGAGCTGCCGATGGAGGCCGTGGGGCGGGCCCTCGGCCAGGCCCCGGTGGCCTGGCCGGTGAACCTGGTGCTGCTCGACGTGGCCCAGGATCCGGTCGGCGACTGGCTGCGCGAGCGGGTGCGGCCCTTCTTCGGCCGGGCCGCCGGGCACGAGCACGGACACGCGTAAGGACATGTGCAGGTACGTGTGTGAGGGTGCCGTACGTCAAGTCGGTGTCAGGATCGCCGCTTAAGCTGGTTTCATGACCTGGGTCCACCGGGTCAGCGGGTCATCGCGAAGGGGCGGTTAAGGGTGAGTGCGTCGGGCACGGCTGCGGCCGGGCAGGTCGAGCACATGCTGCGCCAGGTGACGCCGGGGCGCTACGACGCCTACGAGGCGCTCCTGCGGGCGCTCGCCGCCGACCAGGTATGGATGCTGCTCTGGCACGGCCAGGCCGGATCCCCCGACGCGCAGTACGGAAACATGGAGGTCGAGGGCCTCGGGTACGCGCCGTGCGTGACCTCCGCCCAGGAGCTCTCCGCCAGTGGCTGGAACCGCTCGTACGAGGTGGTCAGCGGGCTCGACATCTCCCGCACCCTCTACCCCGACCACTACGGCCTCTGGCTCAACCCGCACGCCCCCGGCGGCGGCGTCGGCATCCCCTGGCTCGACCTGCGGCGCATCGCGTCGGGCCTCGACCTGCTGCCCGCGGGCCCGCTGCGGCTCACCGAGCCGGCCATCGAGATCCCCCAGTTCTACGCCCTGCTCACGCAGAACGCGCACCGCACCCCCGCGGTCCGCTCGCTGCGCCGCGCCTGGGTGCAGCCCGCTCTCGGCGCGCCGTACCTGGCCATCGGCCTCGATGTGTACGACACATCGCCGTCGTCGGTCGACGGGGTGCGCACGATGATGCAGCAGTCGATCGCCGCCGTCCCCGACGGCCTGCCCGTGTCGACCGTCGCGATGTCGGACGCGTACGACCCGGTGGCCATGTGGCTGCGCGCCAACGTCAGGCCCTTCTACGACCGCGAGGCCCAGCCGGCCCCGGCACCCGCGGGCGGATACGGCTACCCCGCGCAGTACTGAAGCGGCCGCGACGCGGCACTCGTCAGGGCCCTGAAGGGGCCCTGAACCGGCCACCGCGGCTCGTATACCTGCCCTGACCGTCACGATGTCCGTTCTGATGGTGGAGGGGCCCTATGGGCTCCCGTGGCACCTTGCGACCCAACTGCCCCGTGTTCGCCCCTCGTTCACGTGCGTCCGGATAACGGAACACCTCGATCAGCATCACGGTTGCGCATCCATTCACCGTCAAGGCTGGTAACAGATCGCGACCCCGATGAAGACTCCCGCACCAGGGGCGCTTCGCCCCTGTGTACGACGGACTGATCACATCGCTACAGCGACAAGTGCGGGCCGGTCACCACCGGTTGAGAGGGGTCCCTGCCACGATGACGGCACCATTGCATGACACACCTGCGGACGCGGACCCGACGGCGGACGTCGCTCCCGCAGCTGATGCAGGGGTGAAGAAGGTCGAGGGGCGGTCCCTCAAGCAGATCGCCTGGAACCGCCTGAAGCGGGACAAGGTCGCCCTGGCCGGCGGCATCACCGTGCTCGTCCTGGTCCTTGTCGCCGTCTTCGCGCCCCTGATCGTCTCCCTGCTGGGCCACCCGCCCAACGAGTTCCACCAGGACGAGCTGGAAGACCTGACGAACCTGCCCAAGGGCGCGTTCGGCGGCATGAGTTGGGACTTCCTCTTCGGAGTGGAGCCCAACAAGGGACGCGACGTCTTCAGCCGGATCGTCTACGGCGCCCGGATCTCGCTCCTCGTGGCGTTCCTCGCCGCCGTGGTGGCCGTGGTGCTCGGCACCTTCTTCGGGATCATCGCCGGTTACTTCGGCGGCTGGATCGACGCGCTGATCAGCCGGGTCATGGACGTGCTGCTCGCCTTCCCGCAGCTGCTCTTCGTGATCTCCCTGGTCTCGGTCCTGCCCGACGACCTGCTCGGGCTCACCGGCAGCGGCGTCCGCATCGCCGTACTGATCCTGGTGATCGGCTTCTTCGGCTGGCCCTACGTCGGGCGCATCGTCCGCGGCCAGACCCTCAGCCTGCGCGAACGCGAGTACGTCGAAGCGGCCCGCAGTCTCGGCGGCGGTCAACGGCACATCCTCTTCCGTGAGTTGCTGCCGAACCTGGTCGCGCCGATCACCGTGTACGCCACGCTCATGATCCCCACCAACATCCTCACCGAAGCGGCACTCAGCTTCCTCGGCGCAGGTGTACGCCCGCCGACGGCTTCCTGGGGCGGCATGCTCCGGGACGCGCTCGCGACGTACGAGCACGACCCGATGTTCATGGTCTTCCCCGGCCTGGCGATCTTCGTGACCGTGCTTGCCTTCAACCTCTTCGGTGACGGGCTGCGCGACGCCCTGGACCCCAAGGGAACTCGGTAAACAGCTCCAACTGGCTTGCCCCTGCCGCAGCGTCAGGTGGCTCTTCCCATGGTTCTTAAGGCAGTCAAAGCCAAGGACCGCGAATCTCGGAGGATGCGAGAAATGCCCACAGGTTCCTCTAAACGACGGTTGACCGCAGGCGCGGCCCTCGTCGTGGCGGCGCTGGTGACCACCACGGCGTGCGGCGGCGGCAGCGACGACGACGACAGCAAGGGCGCCGGCTACGACGCGGCCATCGGCAAGGTCGCGAACGAGTCGGCGAAGAAGGGCGGAACGCTCAAGTTCATCGCCAAGCAGGACCTGGACTCGGCCGACCCGCAGCGCGCGTACTACGGCATGACGTGGGACTTCATGCGGTACTACACCCGCACGCTGATCACGTACGACACCAAGCCGGGCGCCGCGTCCAACAAGCTCGTCCCCGACCTCGCCGAGTCCACGGCGAAGATCAGCGACGACGGGAAGACCTACACGTACAAGCTGCGTGACGGCCTGACCTGGGAGGACGGCTCGAAGCTGACCTCCAAGGACATCAAGTACGGCATCGAGCGCATCTGGGCCACCAAGGTCATCACCGGTGGTCCCGGCTACCTGAAGTCGACGCTTGACCCCAAGGGCGAGTACAAGGGCCCCTACGAGGACAAGTCCAAGGACAAGCTGGGCCTGAAGGCGATCGAGACGCCGGACGACACCACCATCATCTTCAAGCTGCCCAAGAAGAACGGCGACTTCGAGCAGATGCTCGCGATGCCGTCGGGCACCCCGGTGAAGCAGTCCGAGGACACCGGCGCCAAGTACACCCAGCGCCCGTTCTCCTCCGGCCCGTACAAGTTCCAGAACTACAGCGCGGGCAAGAGCATCACGCTCGTCCGCAACAAGAACTGGAAGAAGTCGTCCGACCCGGTCCGTCCCGCCCTGCCGGACAAGATCTCGGTCACCATCTCGGCGAACCTCGAAGAGAACGACAAGCGCCTGATGGAAGGTGACTACGACATCGACATGAATGGCACGGGCATGACCCAGTCGGGTCGTACCACCGCCATTCAGGATCACAAGGACAACGTCGACAACATGCAGACGGACTTCGTCCGTTACGTCGCCCTGGTGACCAAGACGAAGCCGTTCGACAACGAGGCCTGCCGCAAGGCCGTCTTCTACGCCACGGACTTCGCGAGCCTGCAGAAGACCCGTGGCGGCGAGGTCGCCGCCGGTGAGATCGCCACCAACGTCTTCCCGAAGTCGATCAAGGGTCACGACGACTACGACCCGTACGGCATCAAGGAGCGCAAGGGCAAGCCGGACGTCGCCAAGGCGAAGGCTCAGCTCAAGGAGTGCGGCAAGCCTGACGGCTTCTCGACCAAGATCTCGGCGCGCACCAACCAGCCGGGTGAGGTGGACGCCGCCACGGCGCTCCAGGAGCAGCTGAAGAAGGTCAACATCAACGCCGACGTCGACCAGATCGACGGCGCCGACTCCTCCAGCATCACCGGCTCTCCCTCGGTCGTGAAGAAGCGCGGCATCGGCATGACGATGGCGGGCTGGGGTCCTGACTTCCCGACCGGCCAGGGCTACGCCCAGCCGCTGTTCGACAGCCGTTTCATCAACGAGAACGGCAACTACAACGAGTCGCAGATCGACGAGCCGAAGGTCGACAAGTACTTCGACGACGCGATCGGCACGGTCGACCCCGACAAGGCCGGTGAGATCTACACCGACCTGGCCCACGAGATCGTGGACAAGGCCTACTGGATGCCCTTCATCTACGAGAAGAACATCTCGTGGCGTTCCTCGCGGGCGACCAACGTCTACTCGTCCGCCGCTTACAGCGGTCGTTACGACTACGTCTCGCTCGGTGTGAGCGACAAGAAGTAGTCCCCGCCGCCAAGGCAGTCCCACCGCCGAATCCCGCCAGTCCGAAGGGCAGGTGATGGCCCCGGGCGGTGGCCGGGACCCCTCACAAGGGGGCCCCGGCCACCGCCGGGCCGCGCACAGTGCTTGCTTATCTCATCCGGCGCCTGATCGCCGTTGTCGTCATGGTGCTGGTCGTACTGCTCGCGACCTTCACCGTCTTCTTCATGCTGCCCAAGTGGGCGGGACAGGACATCGCCGTCCTCTTCGCCGGCAAGTCGTCCGGAGCCGAGCAGCTCGCTGGCATCCGGATCAAACTGGGTCTGGACGATCCTCTGCTCGTCCAGTTCTGGGACTTCGTCAAGGGCATCCCGATGGGGCGTGACTACGCCAACGGGGCCGACGTCACCCACTGTCCGGCCCCCTGCTTCGGATACTCCTTCCGTACCGAGGCGCCCGTCTGGGAGACCCTCAAGGACGCCCTGCCCGTCACCGCGGCGCTCGCCGCCGGTGCCTGTGTGCTGTGGCTGGTCGCCGGTGTCGCCACCGGTGTGCTCTCCGCGCTCAAGCGGGGCACCATCTGGGACCGTTCCGCGATGATCACCGCCCTCGGCGGCGTCTCGCTCCCGATCTTCTTCACCGGCATGATCGCGATGGGGCTCTTCGTCCACACGCTCGGCTGGGTGAAGATCGAGGACACCCTCACCACGGACGATCCGATCAACATCTGGTTCGAGACCCTGATCCTGCCCTGGATCGTGCTCGCGTTCCTCAACGCCGCCATGTACGCGCGCCTCACCCGCGCCACCATGCTGGAAGTGCTCGGTGAGGACTACATCCGCACCGCGCGCGCCAAGGGGCTCGGCGAGGCCGTCGTCATCAGACGGCACGCGCTGCGCTCCGCCATGACGCCGATCCTCACGGTCTTCGGCCTCGACCTCGGTGTGCTCCTCGGTGGCGCCGTCCTCACCGAGTCCACGTTCAACCTGCCGGGGCTCGGCCTGGAGGCGGTCAAGGCCATCAGCAACAAGGACCTGCCGGTGATCCTCGGCGTGACCTTGTGCGCGTCGCTCGCGATCGCGCTCGCCAACCTCGTCGTCGACCTTCTGTACGCCGTCATCGACCCGCGAGTGAGGCTGGGATGACCGAACTGCACAAGACCGGGGCGGCGGTCGGAGAACCCGTCGCCGACGCGGTCGCTCCCACCGCCTTTCTCGAGGTGCGCGATCTCAAGGTGCACTTCCCGACCGACGACGGCCTGGTCAGGTCCGTCGACGGGCTCAGCTTCCAGCTGGAGAAGGGCAAGACCCTCGGCATCGTCGGCGAGTCAGGATCCGGCAAGTCGGTCACCTCGCTCGGCATCCTCGGCCTGCACACCGCCGGGCAGTACGGCAGCCGCAAGGCGCAGCTGTCCGGCGAGATCTGGCTGAACGGCACGGAGCTGCTCAGCGCGGACCCGAACGAGGTGCGCAAGCTGCGCGGCCGCGACATGGCGATGATCTTCCAGGACCCGCTGTCCGCGCTGCACCCGTACTACTCCATCGGCAAGCAGATCATGGAGGCGTACCGGGTCCACAACAACGTGGACAAGAAGGTCGCCCGCAAGCGCGCCATCGAGATGCTCGACCGGGTGGGCATTCCCCAGCCGGACAAGCGGGTCGACAGCTACCCGCACGAGTTCTCGGGCGGCATGCGCCAGCGCGCGATGATCGCGATGGCCCTGGTGAACAACCCCGAACTGCTCATCGCCGACGAGCCGACGACCGCCCTTGACGTCACCGTCCAGGCGCAGATCCTCGACCTCATCCGGGATCTGCAGAAGGAGTTCGGCTCCGCGGTCATCATGATCACGCACGACCTGGGCGTGGTCGCCGAGATGGCGGACGAGCTGCTCGTGATGTACGGCGGGCGCTGCGTCGAGCGCGGCACCGCAGAGAAGGTCTTCTACGAGCCCCAGCACCCCTACACCTGGGGCCTGTTGGGGTCGATGCCGCGCATCGACCGCGAGGAGACCGACCGTCTCGTGCCGGTCAAGGGCTCCCCGCCCAGCCTGATCAACCTGCCGGACGGCTGCGCCTTCAACCCGCGCTGCCCGTACGCCGACATCCCCAAGGACCAGATCACCCGCCGTGAGCGCCCCGACCTGCACGAGGTCGCACCGGGTCACTTCACCGCCTGCCACATGTCGCAGGGCGAGCGCACCCGCATCTGGACCGAAGAGATTGCGCCGAAGCTGTGAAAGACGATGCGAAAGATCAGGCGAAGGGCCAGGAGATGACGATCCCGGCGCAGACGAAGAGTTCCTCCGGGTCGCCCGAGGCGCTGCTCAAGGTCGACGGCCTGGTGAAGCACTTCCCCATCAAGAAGGGGCTGTTGCAGCGCCAGGTGGCGGCGGTGCAGGCCGTCGACGGCCTCACCTTCGACGTACGTCCCGGTGAGACGCTCGGCGTCGTGGGCGAGTCGGGCTGCGGCAAGTCGACGATGGGCCGTCTGATCACGCGCCTGCTCGAACCGACCGCGGGCCGCGTGGAGTTCGAGGGCGTGGACATCACGCACCTGAACACCGGCAAGATGCGGCCGCTGCGCCGCGACGTCCAGATGATCTTCCAGGACCCGTACTCGTCGCTGAATCCGCGGCACACCATCGGCACGATCGTCGGTGCGCCGTTCAAGCTGCAGGGCGTCAAGCCCGAGGGCGGCCTGAAGAAGCACGTGCAGGAGATGCTGGAGCGCGTGGGGCTCAGCCCCGAGCACTACAACCGCTACCCGCACGAGTTCTCCGGCGGTCAGCGCCAGCGCATCGGCATCGCCCGTGCGCTCGCGCTGCGGCCCAAGCTGGTCGTGGCCGACGAGCCCGTCTCCGCCCTGGACGTCTCCATCCAGGCGCAGGTGGTCAACCTCCTGGACGACCTCCAGGACGAGCTCGGCCTCACGTACGTGATCATCGCGCACGACCTCTCGGTCATCCGGCACGTCTCGGACCGCATCGCGGTGATGTACCTCGGCAAGATCGTGGAGCTCGCGGACCGCAAGGACCTCTACTCCACGCCGATGCACCCGTACACCAAGGCGCTCCTGTCCGCCGTTCCGGTGCCCGACCCCAGGCGGCGCGGCGTCAAGAGCGAGCGCATCCTGCTCCGCGGTGACGTCCCCTCGCCGATCGACCCGCCCACCGGCTGCCGTTTCCACACGCGCTGCTGGAAGGCGACGGAGATCTGCGCGAAGACCGAGCCGCCGCTGATCGCCCTCGCCTCCGGCCACCAGGTGGCGTGCCACCACCCGGAGAACGCCGAGGACCAGCAGCCGGGCGACACCAAGCTGCTGCAGGTCGCCAAGGAGGCGATCGACGTGGTGTCGGTGGTGAGCAAGGCCGAGGAGACGGCCGAGGAGGCCGCGACCCCGAAGAAGACCGTCGCGAAGGAGGAGGCCCCGAAGGCCGCCGCGGAGGGCGACGCCCCGAAGGCCGCTCCGGAAGCGGAAGTCGCGGGTCAGGAGTCAACCGGCAAGTAGTGCCTGATGACTTGGTAAAAATCAGTCACCAGGTCATGTACACGCCCATACGGGAGAGTGCAGAGTCTGCGTGTCCGTTTCATCGGAACACGCGCGAAGGGATGACTCATGGCACTCTCCCGTTCGGCACGTCTGGGGGCACTGGCCACCGCCGCCGCCTCCTTCTGCTTGATCGCCGCCGCACCCGGGCCCCAACCGGGCTCCGACGGCGTCGGAGACCCGTACTTCCCGCAGCTCGGCAACGGCGGATTCGACGTACGCCACTACGGCCTCGACGTGGCGTACAACCCCGACACCGACCGCCTCGACGGCCGCACCACGATCACCGCGCGCGCCACCCAGAACCTCTCCTCCTTCGACCTCGACCTCCAGAAGCTGGAGGTGACGAGGATCGAGGTGAACGGAAGACGGGCGCACTTCACGCGCAAGGGCGACGAGATCCGCATCAGCCCCCGCGACAGCCTGCGCAAGCACAAGAACTTCACGGTGAGCGTCACCTACGGCGGTGTGCCCGAGCCGCTGAGCGGCCCCATCGTCTTCGGCTCCGACTACGGCTGGATGAAGACCACCGACGGCGTCTTCGTCGCCTGCGAGCCCAACGCCGCGTCGACCTGGTTCCCCTCCAGCGACCACCCGATGGACAAGGCCGCCTTCGACATCCGCATCAAGGCGCCCAAGGGCCTGACCGGGGTCTCCAACGGCCGCCTAGTCGGCACGTACGACAAGGGCGGCCAGACCGTCGCCCACTGGCGCGAGTCCAAGCCCATGGCGACCTACCTCGCGACCGCCACGATCGGGAAGTTCGACGTGAAGCGGGGCAAGACCCCGGCGGGGACCCCGATCTACGTCGCCATCGACCCCGTCCTGGAGAACAGCAACAACGTGGATGTGTACGGCGTCACCGCGGAGGTCACCGACTACTGGTCGAAGATCTTCGGCCCCTATCCCTTCGAGGAGACCGGCGCGATCGTCGACGACATGCCGCAGGCAGGCTTCTCCCTGGAGACCCAGACCAAGCCGGTCTACTCCGCGATCCGCAGCGAGTCGACCATCGCCCACGAGCTCGCCCACCAGTGGTTCGGCGACTCCGTCACGCCCGACAAGTGGAACGACATCTGGCTCAACGAAGGCTTCGCCACCTACTCCCAGTGGCTGTGGAGCGAGCACAAGGGCACCCAGACCGCACGTGACGCCTTCCTCGCGGGCTACAACTCGCGCCCCGGTGACTCGGCCTTCTGGCAGATCGTCGTCGGCGACCCGCAGCGCGACACGATGTTCGCCTCCGCCGTCTACCAGCGCGGCGCGATGACGCTCCAGGTCCTGCGCGAGCGCATCGGCGACAAGGCGTTCTTCAAGCTGCTCCCGGCCTGGGCCCAGCAGAACAAGTACGGCAACGCGAACACCGCCGACTTCATCCGGCTCGCCGAGAAGGTCTCGGGCAAGCAGCTCGACGCGTTGTTCGAGACGTGGCTGTTCACGAAGGGCAAGCCCGCCCTGTAGTCGCCTCGCGGTGCCGCCCTGGTGAGGCCCGCGTCGGCGGGCAGGTAAGAATGTCGCGTGATTCAGGATCTGTTCAGTCCCTCCGTCCAGCACGCGCTCGACATCGTCGGGATCTTCGTCTTCGCGATCTCCGGGGCGCTGCTCGCCGTGCGGAAGAACTTCGACGTGTTCGGCATCGCCGTGCTCGCCGAGGTCACCGCGCTGGGCGGAGGGCTCATCCGTGACGTGGTCATCGGTGCGGTGCCGCCCGCCGCCTTCACCGACCTCGGCTACTTCATCACCCCGCTGTTCGCGGCCCTCCTGGTGTTCTTCCTGCACCCCGAGGTGGAGCGCACCCAGCTCGCGGTGAACGTCTTCGACGCGGCGGGCCTCGGCCTCTTCTGCGTCACGGGCACGACCAAGGCGTACGACTACGGCCTCGGGCTCACCGCGTCGGCCGCCCTGGGCCTGGCCACCGCGGTGGGCGGCGGCGTGCTGCGCGACATCATCGCCAACGAGGTGCCCTCACTGGTGCGCTGGGACCGCGACCTGTACGCCGTGCCCGCGATCGTCGGCTCCGCGATGGTCGCGCTCTGCATCAACTACGACATGGTGAACGCCTTCACCAGCAGCCTCGCCGTGGTCACGGCCTTCGTCCTGCGGCTGCTCGCACTGCGCTACCACTGGCGCGCGCCGCGGGCCTGGCACCGGCGTTCGACGGCGGTGGAGGTGGAGGATGTCGCGTCGTCGTGACAGAAAAAGCTACCGCTCAGAAAAAGCTACCGCTCAGTAATTAGATGTTGTACGTTGCCGGTATGGCAGAGGCAGCATCCATACCGGCAGCGGTGCCCGCGAGCATCGGCGACAGCGAGTTCGACCGCGACACCGCGGTCACCCGGCGGGAGCCCGGTGTCTATGACATCGAGCTCTCCGCCGGGTGGACGATCATCAACGCCGTCAACGGCGGCTATCTCCTCGCGGTCATCGGCCGCGCGCTGGCCGACGCCCTGCCGCACGCGGATCCCTTCACGGTCTCCGCGCACTACCTCACGGCGTCCCACCCCGGGCCCGCCGTCATCCGCACCGACACGGCGCGGGCCGGGCGGACCCTGTCGACCGGGCAGGCCTCCCTCTTCCAGTACGACGACGAGGGGCGCGAGGTCGAGCGGATCCGCGTGCTCGCCTCGTACGGAGATCTGGCGGGGCTTCCCGACGACGTCCGCACGACGGCCAAGCCGCCCGCCCTGCCGCCGATCGAGCAGTGCTTCGGTCCGCAGGACGCTCCGGATCACCGCCCCGTGCCCGGCAGTTCGGCGATCAGCGACCGGCTCTTCCTGAAGCTGGACCCCTCCACCCTGGGGTGGGCCCTCGGCCAGCCGTCCGGCAAGGGGGAGATGCGGGCCTGGTTCGGCCTCGCGGACGGCCGTGACGCCGATCCGCTGTCGCTGCTGCTCGCGGTGGACGCGCTGCCGCCGACGGCCTTCGAGCTGGGCCTCTCCGGCTGGGTCCCCACCGTGGAGCTGACGGTGCATGTGCGGGCCAGCCCCGCGCCCGGTCCCCTGCGGGTGTCCATCACCACGCGGAACCTCGCCGGCGGCTTCCTGGAGGAGGACGCGGAGGTCTGGGACGCGGCGGATCGCCTGGTCGCCCAGTCGCGCCAGCTTGCCCGGGTCCGGCTCTCCTGACGGGGCTCCACAAGACGGGGGTCTGTCCGGCGGGTCGGCGCCGGACAGGCCTTCTTTCCCCGGTCGGGCCTTCCTTCCCCGGTCAGGCCGTGAGGACGACGCCCACGTAGGAGACCCCCGCCACCACCACCCACGCGGACAGCCCAAGTGCCGCCATGCGCCCGCCCGTTCGGGTGAGCGAGGGCAGGTCCACCGCGGCGCCGAGCCCGAACAGGGCCGCCGCGAGGAGCAGTTCCTGGACGTGGCCCGCCAGGTCCAGGACGGATCCCGGCACCCAGCCGGTGCTCCGTACCGCGACCATCCCCAGGAACCCCGCCACGAACAGCGGCAGCACCGGCGGCCTCCGTTTCCCCGCAGTCGCCCCCGCCCCGCGCGCGGCGGACCGCGCCCGCAGGGAGAGCCCCACCGCCGCCACCAGCGGCGCGAGCACCGCCACCCGCATCAGCTTCACCAGGACCGCGTCCCCCAGCGCCCCCGCCCCGGCGGTCTGCGCGGTGGCCACCACCTGCCCCACGTCGTGCACGCTCGCACCGGCCCACCGCCCGAACTCCGCGTCGCTCAGCCCCAACGGCCCCTGCAACAAGGGAAGTACGGCGATGGCAAGCGTCCCGCAGAGGGTCACCAGGGCCACGGAGACCGCCGCGTCCCGCTCCTCGCTCTCGGTCACCTCGCTGACCGCGCCGATCGCGGACGCACCGCAGATCGAGTAGCCGGTGGCGATCAGGAGCGGCTGGTCGCCGGGCAGGCCGAGCCTGCGGCCCAGCCACCACGTACCGAAGAACGTCGCCGCGACCACCCCGAGCACCATCGCCACCGTCGCCCAGCCGAGGCCAAGGACGTCGTCCAGGCTCAGCTTCAGGCCGAGCAGGACGATGCCCAGCCGCATCAGCCGCTTGCCGGCGAGGGAGAGCCCGGCCTTGCCCCGGCCGCGTACGACAGCGCGCACGCCCGGGACATGCGCCGCCGCGAGGCCGAGCACCACCGCCGCCGTCAGCATCGGGACGGCGGGGAACAGCGCATGCGTCGCCCAGGCCACCGCGACACCGAGGGCCGCGAGAGCGAGCCCTGGCAGGGGACTGCTGGGGCGGGGAGGCGTGGTGGCGGTGGCGCGCGGCCGCTGCCCGAGCAGCGCCATCAGCGGTCGGCCGGCAGCTCGTACACCCGGCGCACGCTGGTGCCCAGGCGGGAGATGTCCGCGCCGTACACGTGGAGCGAGATCGCCCGCTCCGTGCCGGCGTTCCAGACCCGGTGGATGTCGCCGGGCGGCGCGAAGCCGCACACCGCGCCCTGCGGGTTGACCAGGTCCTCCGTGGCGACGAGCCGCGCCGGGGAGCCGGACGCTGCCGGGACGAGGCGGTAGCGCCGCTCGTGCTCCGCGCCCTCGTGGACGCCGGTGACGCACCAGGAGACGTGGTCGTGGACCGCCGTGTGCTGGCCCGGCAGCCAGACCAGGCCGACCACCGAGAAGCTGCCGTCGTGCTCGGCGTGCAGCAGGTGCTGCCGGTAGCGATCGTCGTGGCCCTCGCACTGCTCGTCGGTGAGCAGATCGGCCGCGCCCAGGTGGGGCGCGAGCCGCTCGCCGACGAGGTACGCGGTCAGGTCCGGCGGCAGGCCACGGCCGACGGCCTCGCGGACGCCGGCGACGAGGTCGTTCAGACGCCCGGTGGTGCGGGCTGCGCGGTACGCGGTGATGGAGGCACTCATAAAGGCAGCGTCCTGCCGCGCTTCCATCACGTCCAACGACAGTTTCTAAGCCTCGCCCCAACTTCCGCTTATGGATGGGAGTGTTCGGAGGGCCGCCGAGCGCCTCAGCAGCCCATCCGGTTCGCCGCGACCGTCTTCAACTCCTCGAGGACCAGCGCCGTCGAGGGAATCCGCAGGTGCTCCCGGAGCGCGTACGCCGAGACCTGCCGCCGCGACGCCGGATCGAGGGCCCGGCCCGTCACCTCCCGGTGACGCAGGAAGTTGAGGACGAGCCCCGGCATCATCGCGATGCCGAGCCCCTCGGCGACCAGGCTCTGGATGACGAGGTTGTCGTCCGTGGTGAAGGCGATGTCCGGTGCGAAGCCCTGCTCGGCGCACTCGTGCAGGAAGTTGGCGCGGCAGCGCAGGCAGCCCGCGATCCAGCGCTCGTCCGCGAGGTCCACGAGCCGGACGGAGCGGCGCCGGGCGAGCGGGTGGCGGGCCGGCATGAGGACCGTCAACTGGTCCTCCATCAGCGGGATCTCCATCACCTCGTCCGGCACGTCCTCGTGCAGGCCGGGGTAGTGGAAGGCCAGCGTGATGTCGCAGTCGCCGTCCACCAGGCGCTGGAGCGACTCGGGCGGTTCGTTCTCCTGGAGCTCGACGCGCACACCGGGATGGCTCTTCGCGAGCCGGGCCAGCGCCTCGGGGATGAGCGTGGCGTTGGCGCTGGGGAAGGCGCAGATGCGGACGCGCCCGGTGCGCAGGCCCGTGATGGCGTTCATCTGCTGCTCGGCGGCGTTGATGTTCCCGAGGATGATCCCCGCGTGCCGGGACAGCGCCTCGCCCGCCTCGGTCAGCCGCATCCTGCGGCCGACGCGGGTGAACAGGACCGTGCCGACGGACCGTTCGAGCGCCTTCATCTGCTGGGTGATCGCCGGCTGCGTATAGCCGAGCGAGCGGGCGGCGGCGGAGTAGGAACCGGTGCGGACCACTTCATGGAATGACCTGATGTGCCGGGAATCGAACACGCCTGAATCATAGGCAGGCCCCGGGAGGAGCCGACAGGTCCCCCTTCCCGGCACCACCTGACAGCCGTCGACGGCGTCGTCCGCCATCCTTGGCTGCGTGAAATCCGATCGGCTGCTCTCGATCCTGCTGCTGCTCCAGACCCGCGGGCAGGTCCCCGCCCATGAACTCGCCGACCGTCTCGAAGTCTCCGTACGCACCATCTACCGCGACATCGAGGCGCTCTCCGCCTCCGGCGTCCCGGTGTACGCCGAGCGCGGGCGGCACGGGGGCATCGCGCTCCTGCCCGGGTTCCGCACCGACGTCACGGGGCTCACGGCGGACGAGTCCCGGGCGCTGTTCATCCTGGCCGCCCAGGGCGCGCACGCCGCGCTCGGACTCGGGGACGCGATCGGCTCCGCGCTGCGCAAGGTGATGGCGGCCCTGCCCGCACCGCACCGTCCCGCCGCCGAGCTGACGAGCCGGCGCATCCTCGTCGACGCGGCGCGCTGGATGCCGGGGCCGCGCGGATCGGATCCGGTCACCGCCGACCTCGACGTGCTGCAGGACGCCGTCTTCTCCGACCGGCGGCTGCGGCTGCGCTACCGGCACAGCGGCGACGCGGAGCCGAGCACGTACACGGTGGATCCCTACGGCCTCGTCTCCAAGGCGGGGGTCTGGTACCTGGTCGCCGACCGGCGCGGCACGCCCCAGCTCTTCCGCGCCGACCGGGTGCGGGCGGCGACCCTCACGGACCTGCCCGTGCGGCGCAGGCCCGGTGTTGAACTCGCCGACGTCTGGCGTGTGCTGAAGCGCCAGGTCGAAGACCGTCCGGTCGGCGTCGACGTGACCGCGCGGGTCGCGCGCGACCGGTTCGCCCAGTTCCTGCGCCTGAAGGGTCAGTTCCTCAGCGCACGTCCCGAGGACGACGGGGAGAGCGAGTGGATCACCGTCCGGCTCGGTTTCGGCGTCGTCGGTGACGCCCGCACGCTGCTCCCGTTCGCCGCGAGCGTGGAGGTGCTCTCGCCGCCCGAGGTGCGGGCCGAGCTGGAGCGCGCCGCCGCCGCGGTCACCGGTCTGTACGCAGGAAACGGCTCAGCTCGCCGGTGAGTTCGGCGGGCGCGTCCTCCTGTACGAGATGTCCCGCGCCCTCGATCAGACGCAGCTGCGCGCCGGGGATCAGCTTGGCGAGCTCGTGGCCGCGCTCGACCGGGATCCAGCTGTCGTCCGTGCCCCAGCAGATGAGGACGGGCAGCGCCAACTCCCCGTACCGGCCCTGGATCTCGTCGGTGAACCGCTGGTCGTTCTGCTCGATCTGCCGGTAGAACGCGGGCCTGCCCTCCTGTGTGCACCAGGGCTCGACCAGGCGGTCGAGCACCGCGGGGTGCAGGCCGCGGTGGCTCGCCGAACCGACGTAACTGCGCACCAGTGCCTCGTGCAGGGCGGGCGGCAGCTGGGCGAAGACGTCGGCGTTCGCGCCGAGCAGGCGGTAGGCGGGGGAGCCCCAGGGGGCGAGGGCCACCGGGTCGACGACGGCGAGGCGTTCATAGCGGGCGCCGTGCAGGAGGTGGGCGCGCAGCGCGACGCAGCCGCCGAAGTCGTGGGCCACGACGGCGGGTTCGTCCAGGCCCCAGTGCGTGAGGAGTTCGGCGAGCACACGGGCCTGCGCGGCCAGGGTCACGTCCTGCCCGGAGCGCATCTCCGACGTTCCGTAGCCGGGCAGGTCCCATGCGTACACGCGGTGCTCGCGGGAGAGCGCGCGGGCCACGCCCCGCCAGACGTACGACGAGAAGGGCGTGCCGTGGACCAGGACGACGGGCGGCGCGTCCTCGGGGCCCAGCGCGGTCCAGCGGACGGCGCCGGTCGGTCCTGCGAAGGTCTGGTCGAGCGTCCAGTCGCGGTCGGTCGTCATGACCGTAAGGCTAGTAGCTCCTTACGGGAGAGTCGAGGCTCGCGGGGCGTACGTCGTTTCCCCGGTCACCGCTCGTCCAGCCAGTGGCGCCGCCCGAGCGAGACCAGGCGCAGCTGCCGGCGCGCACTGGCGGCCACTCGCTCCTCGGTGTCGGGCGACGCCTCCAGGAGCGCGGACGCGGTCATCACCATGTGGTCGACGTACATCCTGGCCAGCATCAGGAGGTCGTCCTCGTCCCAGCCCGCCGACTCGGGCTCCCGGGCGAACTGGTCCTTCACCTCCCGTGCGAACAGGGTGAGTTGATCGCCTATCGCGGAGCGCACGGCCTGTACTCCGCCGTGCTGCTCGCGCGCGATGAAGCGGACGTGGGCGGGGTGGGTGCGCACGTAGGCGACGATCAACTCGACCGTGGCCGCGATGCGTTCCTCGCCCTCGTCGTCGCCCTCGCTGTCACCGGTCGCCGCCAGGAGCGCGACGAGCGTGGTGTGCAGGCTGCTCAGAGCTTCCTCGACCAGGGCCACACCCAGGTCGGCCATGTCGCGGAAGTGACGGTAGAAGGCGGTGGGGGCCACACCCACGGCGCGGGTGACCTCGCGCAGGCCCAGGCTGCTCAGGCTCTGCTCCTCGAGCAGCTGGAGCGCCGCGTCCAGGAGTGCCTGCCGGGTTTTCTGCTTCTGGGCCTGCCGGATGCCGAGAGTGTGACTCATGCCATGCAGTTAACAACTGTTCTCCGAGATTGGGAAGCCGGAGAGGCGGTAGACTCCAGAGTCAGTGAACAGTTGTTACCACAAGCGTTCACCGAATTCTCAACGAGAGGCATCCCATGTTGTTCCTCGTCGCCGCTCTCCTGCTGCTCGGTGTGGCACTGGGCTCCGTTGCCCACGCGCCGCTCCCCGTCACCCTCGTCGCCGCCGTCGTCATCGGCGTCTGGCTCATGGTGTTCGCGGTCCGCGAGCGCCGCGCGGGCCGCCGGTCCTGAGCGCGCCACTGGTCCTGGGCGCGCCACCACCCCGGAGCGCGCCACCACTGATCCGTACGGCACCTGCAAGGAGTCGCACCATGGAACTCACCACCCTCACCCGCAAGCCCACCACTGCTTCCACCGCCGCCCCCGCCCCCGCGCCCGTCCCCACCCCCACCGGCCGGCGTGACACCGACGGCATGGCCGTCGCCTCGTTCGTCCTCGGCCTGCTCGGGCTGCTCGTCCTCAACCTCTTCCTCGGCCCGATCGCGATCGTCCTCGCGGGCATCGCGCTCCTGCGCGGGACCAGCCGAAAGGGCCGCGCGCTCCTCGGACTCGGGCTCGGTGTGGCCGATCTCGTCGTCCTCGCCGTGCTGATGTCCATGGACAACACCGTGTCGTGGGGTCTCGCGGGCTGACACCGCTTGGACGCGGGGCCCCGCGAGGCTCGTAGAATCGTGCCCACCATGGCCTACCTCGACCACGCAGCGACCACTCCGATGCTCCCGGAGGCGATCGCGGCGATGACCGCCCAGCTCGCCGTCACCGGCAACGCGTCCTCATTGCATGCCGCGGGGCGCCGGGCGCGACGCACCGTCGAGGAGGCCCGCGAGACGCTCGCCGAGTCGCTCGGCGCGCGCCCCAGCGAGACCGTCTTCACCGCGGGCGGCACCGAGGCCGACAACCTCGCCGTGAAGGGCCTGTACTGGGCGCGGCGCGACGCCGACCCCGCGCGCACCCGGGTCCTCTCCAGCCCCGTCGAGCACCACGCCGTCCTCGACGCCGTGCACTGGCTCGGCGAGCACGAGGGCGCCACCGTCGAGTACCTCCCCGTCGACACGTACGGCCGGGTGCACCCCGAGGCGCTGCGCGAGGCGATCGAGCGCAACCCCGACGACGTCGCCCTCGCCACCGTCATGTGGGCCAACAACGAGATCGGCACCATCCAGCCGATCCGCGAACTCGCAGACGTGGCAGCGGAGTTCGACATCCCGCTGCACGCCGACGCGGTGCAGGCCTTCGGTCAGGTGCCCGTCGACTTCGGCGCATCGGGCCTCGCAGCGATGACCGTCTCCGGGCACAAGATCGGCGGTCCGTACGGCATCGGGGCGCTGCTCCTGGGCCGTGAGTACAGCCCCGTGCCCGTCCTGCACGGCGGCGGGCAGGAGCGTCATGTGCGCTCCGGGACGCTCGACGTGCCCGCGATCGCCGCGTTCGCGGTGGCGGGGCGGCACGCCGCCGGGCAGCGCGAGTGGTTCGCCCGCGAGATCGGCGCGCTGCGGGACGATCTGGTCTCCGCCGTGCGCGAGGCGGTCCCCGGCGCGATCCTGGGGGGAGACCCGGTCGACCGCCTGCCCGCGAACGCGCACTTCACCTTCCCCGGCTGCGAGGGGGACTCCCTCCTGCTGCTGCTCGACGCCCAGGGCATCGAGTGCTCCACCGGCTCGGCGTGCACGGCGGGAGTGGCCCAGCCGAGCCACGTCCTGCTCGCCACCGGGACCGACCCCGACCTGGCCCGCGGCACACTCCGCTTCTCTCTCGGGCACACCTCGACGAAGGCGGACGTGGCGGCGGTGGCCCGGGCGATCGGCCCGGCGGTGGAACGGGCGCGGACGGCGGGGCTGAGCTGAGTCCGGCCTCCTGTGGCACCGGCTTGGTCCCGGTTCGCGGCGATATGTGACGAGGGTGACGCACGACTCGGTTGATCCCGCCCGGAGTTGATGCCGGTTTCGGCCGCTATCGGGCGGACAGGCGCAGGAGCGGGCTACGGCGCCCACAGTCCGCCGATCTATGCTTGCCGCTCGCGAGTCCGCTCCGCGCGTTCGGGGCTGCACGACAACCCCCTCATGGAGTTCACATTGAAGGCGAACCTCCGCTCTCGCATCGCCGCGCGGCTCGGGCGCATCTATCTCTCCAGGATCCAGAAGAACGGGATCAGCGCCTCGGCGATCTCGCGGCTGCCCGAGCCCCTGCTGGCACCGATGCGCCGCGACGGGCTCGACCCGGTGGCCCGGCTCACCGAGCACCAGGCGGAGCAGCCGGTCTCCAAGGTGCCGCTGCCGTTCGGCATGGACGCCTGGGTGGTCACCGGCTACGACGAGGTGAAGGCCGTCCTCGGCGCGACCGGCGGCTTCAGCAACGACTTCACGAACCTCGCGGGCAACGCGGGCGTGGTCGAGGACCACAACCCCGGTGGCCTCGGCTTCAGCGACCCGCCGGTCCACACGCATCTGCGCCGCATCCTCACGCCCGAGTTCACGATGCGCAGGCTGCGCCGCCTCACGCCCCGGATCGAGGCCATCGTCGAGGAGCGGCTCGACGCGATGGAGGCCGCCGAAGGGCCCGTCGACCTCGTCGAGGCCTTCGCGCTGCCGATCCCGTCGCTGACGATCTGCGAGCTGCTCGGCGTGCCGTACGAGGACCGCCACGACTTCCAGCAGCTGGCCATGGAGCGCTTCGACCTCTTCGGCGGGGCGACCGCGCCCTTCGGGGCCATATCCGCCTCGCTCTCGTACTTCCGGGACGTCGTCAAGAAGCAGCGCGAGAACCCGGGCGACGGACTGCTCGGCATGATCGTGAAGGAGCACGGCGACACGGTCGACGACGAGGAGCTCGCCGGTCTCGCCGACGGCATCCTCACCGGCGGCTTCGAGACCACCGCGAGCATGGTGGCCCTCGGCTCCCTGCTGCTCCTGCAGGACCCGCGGACCGCCGCACGGCTGCGGGACGACGAATCGGCGGCCGCACCCTTCGTCGAGGAGGCGCTGCGCTACCTCACCGTCGTACAGGTGGCCTTCCCGCGGTTCGCCCGCGAGGACATCGAGATAGCCGGGGTGCTCATCCCCAAGGGCGACCTGGTCCTGTGCTCCCTCAGCGGCGGCAACCGCGACGCCAAGTACACCCCCGACGGCGGCGGCTTCGACCCGCACCGCAAGGCCTCGGGCCACCTCGCCTTCGGCTACGGCATCCACCGCTGCATCGGCGCCGAACTGGCCCGCATGGAGCTGCGCGCCGCCTACCCGGCCCTGGTGAAGCGCTTCCCCGGGATGCGGCTCGCGGTCGACCCCGAGGACCTCGCGTTCCGCAAGCTGTCGATCGTGTACGGGGTGGAGTCGCTGCCGGTGCACCTTCGGTAGGAGGCGTCACCCGGCCACCTTTGGCAGGGCGCGTCACCCGAGCGCGGTGCGCGCCTTCCGTACCAGCCGCAGATACCGGTCCCAGTCCCAGTGCGGCCCGGGATCCGTGTGGTCCGTGCCCGGCACCTCCACGTGCCCGATGATGTGCTTCCGGTCCACCGGGATGTCGTACCGCTCGCAGATGCCGGCCGTGAGGCGCGCCGACGACTCGTACATGGCATCGGTGAACGAGGACTTCCGGTCGACGAAGCCCTCGTGCTCGATGCCGATGCTCCGTTCGTTGTAGCCCTTGTTCCCCGCGTGGAACGCCACGTCCAGCTCGCGGATCATCTGGGCGACGTGCCCGTCCTTGCGCACCACGTAATGGGCCGCCGCGCCGTGCGCCGGGTCCTTGAACACCCTCAGCGCCGTCGCGTACCCGCCCTGCACCACGTGGATGACGACCATGTCGATTCCGTAGTCGTCGGGGCGGTCCGCGCGGCGCCAGTTGTAGTCGGACGCGGCGACCCACTGGGCGCCCCGGGCGTCGACCTCGCCCTCCTTGCGCTTCTTGACGACGCCGGGCAGCCGCCACCACAGGCGGCCCAGCTGGTCCGAAGCGAGCGCGGCCGTGCCGACGGCCGCCGCCGCGCCGCCGATCAGGAGCGTCCGCCGGTTGACGCCCCGGCGTCCCCGCTCCGGCCCCGCCGTCGTGTCCTTTTCTTCCCCCATGTGATCGTCAACGCTTACTCACGGGCGGCTGGTTCCCGCGGGCCCGTACCCTGTTAGAGCTATGACTGAGAACCGGACCCCGCAGCACCCCCGCCCCCTTCGCGTACTCGCCGCCATGTCGGGCGGCGTGGACTCCGCCGTCGCCGCCGCGCGCGCCGCCGAAGCAGGGCACGACGTGACCGGAGTGCACCTGGCACTCTCGGCGAACCCGCAGTCGTTCCGCACGGGCGCGCGAGGCTGCTGCACCATCGAGGACTCCCGCGACGCCCGCCGCGCCGCGGACGTCATCGGCATCCCCTTCTACGTCTGGGACCTGGCCGAGCGGTTCCGCGAGGACGTCGTCGACGACTTCATCGCCGAGTACGAGGCGGGGCGCACCCCCAACCCGTGCCTCCGCTGCAACGAGAAGATCAAGTTCGCGGCGCTCCTGGACAAGGCGCTCGCACTGGGCTTCGACGCGGTCGTCACCGGCCACTACGCCACGGTCGTCGTGAACGACGACGGCACGCGCGAGCTGCACCGCGCATCGGACATGGCCAAGGACCAGTCGTACGTCCTGGGGGTCCTTGACGACCGCCAGCTCGCCCACGCGATGTTCCCCCTCGGTGACACGCTCACCACCAAGGAGGAGATCCGCGCGGAGGCCGAGGAGCGGGGCCTGGCCGTCGCCAAGAAGCCCGACAGCCACGACATCTGCTTCATCGCCGACGGCGACACCCAGGGCTTCCTCGCGGACCGCCTCGGCAAGGCGGAGGGCGACATCGTCGACGCCGACGGCAACAAGCTGGGCACCCACGAGGGCGCCTTCGGCTACACCATCGGCCAGCGCAAGGGCCTGCGGATCGGCACCCCGGCCCCCGACGGCAAGCCGCGCTACGTCCTGGACATCTCCCCGGTGAACAACACGGTGACGGTCGGCCCGGCGGCCGCCCTGGACGTCACGGGCCTGACGGCCATCAAGCCCCGCTGGTGCGGAGTGGCCCCCTCCGGGCCCGGCACGTACACCGCGCAGCTGCGGGCGCACGGCGGCGAGACGCCGGTGCGCGCGGAGCTGGTCGACGGCTCGGAGCTGCGGGTGTCCTTCGACGAGCCGGTGAGGGGCGTGGCACCCGGCCAGGCGATCGTGCTGTACGACGGCACGCGCGTGGTGGGGTCGGCGACGATCGCGACGACGGAGAGGGCCACGGCGGCGGCCTAGCCCCTCCGTCCGTCTCGCTCGCTAGTCGGCCGCTTCCACTTCGTACGCGTAGAAGCAGAAGTGGTCCTTGATCTGCGCCACCGCCTCCTTGGGCTCGGGGTAGGCCCACACCGCGTCCTTGGCGTCCTCGGAGCCGGGCAGCGACCAGTAGGACGCCGTTCCCTTGAACGGGCAGTACGTGGTCGTGTCCGAGGGGGTCAGGAGATCGGTGCGCACGTCCTGAGGCGGGAGGTAGTGGCGCACCGGGTAGCCCGTCTCGCGCAGCAGCAGCGGGCGTCGGCTCTCGGCCACGACCTGGCCGTCCCGCACCACCCGTACGAGGTCGGTGCCCTGCTCGATGGTGATCGTGTGTCCTGCTGTCACCGTGGTCTCCTTCTGTGAGCGGCCGCGTCCCACCCAGTCTGTGCCGGATCGTACGGTGAAGCCATGAACATCTGTGTCTTCCTCTCCGCAGCCGACCTCCCCGACCGCTACACCCGCCCCGCGCGCGAATTCGCCGAGCTGCTCGGCAGGGGCGGCCACACCCTGGTGTGGGGCGGTTCGGAGAGCGGCCTGATGAAGGTCGTCGCCGACGGAGTGCAGGAGGCCGGCGGGCGGCTCGTCGGGGTCTCGGTGGACTTCCTCGCGGCCAAGGCCAGGGACGTCTCCGCGCCCGACGAGATGGTGATCGCGCGCGACCTCGCCGAGCGCAAGGCGCTGCTCCTGGAGAAGTCCGACGCAGTGGTGATCATGGTCGGCGGCACGGGCACGCTGGACGAGGCCACCGAGATCCTCGAACTGAAGAAGCACGGCAAGCACACCAAGCCGGTGGTCCTGCTCAACTCGGCGGGCTTCTACGACGGCTTGAAGGAGCAGTTCCAGCGCATGGAGGACGAGGGCTTCCTGCCGGTGCCGCTGACCGGTCTCGTCTTCTTCGCCGAGGAGCCGGTCGGCGCGCTCGCCCACCTCGAGGAGTCCATGGGCGTGCGCTGACCTGCACCTGCCGGGGTGCGACGATGGACGCATGGCAACACATATGATCACCGGGGCGGGCTCAGGCATCGGCGCGGCCGTCGCCCGCCGCCTCCACGCACGCGGCGACGCCCTCGTCCTGCACGCACGGGACGCGGGCCGCGCGAAGGAACTGGCCGCGCAATTCCCCGGGGCGGACACGCTCGTGGGCGACCTCTCCGACCCGGACAAGCTCTCCTGGGCGTTCGGCCACCAGTCGCTGCCCGACCGGGTGGACTCCCTGCTCCACATCGCGGGCGTCGTCGACCTGGGCCGGGTCGGTGACCTCACCCCCAAGTCCTGGCGCCACCAGCTCAACGTCAACCTCATCGCCCCCGCCGAGCTGACCCGGCACTTCCTGCCCCAACTCCGCGTCGCCCAGGGCCACGTGGTCTTCGTCAACTCGGGCGCGGGCCTGAGCGCCCACGCCGACTGGTCCGCCTACGCCGCCTCCAAGCACGGCCTCAAGGCCCTGGCCGACGCCCTGCGCGCCGAGGAACACGCGAACGGCGTCCGGGTCACCTCCGTCTACCCGGGCCGCACGGCCAGCGCCATGCAGGCCAAGGTCCACCAGCAGGAGGGCAAGGCGTACGACCCCTCCCGCTTCATCGACCCGGAGTCGGTGGCCACGACGATCCTGATGGCGATCGACCTGCCGCGCGACGCCGAGGTCAACGACCTGACGGTGCGGCCGGGACAGTGACCGACATCAGTTGGGGCCCGGCCACCGGCATCGGGTCCATGCCGGGCGGCGACGCCCGAGAGACCGCGAAGACCGTCACGGGCAGCTTCGAGGAGTTCCCGTATCTGGCGGAGCTGCCCGCGCGGGGGCCGGGCGCCGACATGATCGGCCGGACCGCAGGAATGCTGGTCGAGCTCTACGCGCGCGTGGAGCCCAGCGGCTGGCGGATCGGCGACCGGCCGGGGCGGGACACGCGCCGCGCGAAGGCGTGGCTCGGCGAAGACCTCGACGCCCTGGAGGAGTTCACCCAGGGGTACGAAGGCCCGGTCAAGGTGCAGGCCGTCGGGCCGTGGACGCTGGCGGCAGCCCTGGAGTTGAAGAACGGCGAGTCCGCGCTCTCCGACCCCGGCGCCTGCCGTGACCTGGCAGGATCCCTCGCCGAGGGCCTGCGCGCCCACCTCGCGGACGTACGCCGCAGGATCCCCGGCGCCCAGATCGTGCTGCAGCTCGACGAGCCCTCGCTCGTCGCCGTCCTGCGCGGACACATCAAGACGGCGAGCGAGTACCGCACCCACCGCGCCGTGGACCGGCAGCTCGTGGAGAGCACCCTGCGCGACGTCATCGGCGTCCACGCGGACGGGCCCGCCGTCGTGCACTCCTGCGCGCCCGACGTGCCGTTCGCGCTCCTGCGCCGAGCCGGGGCCGACGCGATCTCGTTCGACTTCTCGCTCCTCACCGAGCGTGACGACGAGGCGATCGGTGAGGCCGTCGAGGGGGGCACGAAGCTCTTCGCCGGTGTCGTGGCGGGCGTGGACGGCTCATTGTCAGACCCTGCCGGTAGCGTCATGGGTGTCAGGACGCTGTGGCGCAGGCTGGGGCTGAATCCGGGTTCTCTCGCGGAGTCGGTCGTGGTCACTCCGTCGTGCGGGCTCGCAGGGGCTTCCCCCGCGTACGCGCGCGCGGTGCTCGCCCACTGCGCCCGGGCGGCGAGATCACTCGCGGACAACCCTGAGTAATTGGGTATGACGTAACGGGAGGACGAAACGGTGGCTGTCGAACAGCAAGGCTCTGTGCCCGCCGAGGCACGGGATCAGCACGCCCAGCTGGCCGAACAGATCGAGGAGCACCGCTTCCGGTACTACGTGAACGACCAACCGGTCGTCAGCGACGCCGAGTTCGACAAGCTCCTTCGCTCGCTCGAGGCCCTGGAGGAGCAGTATTCCGAGCTGCGCACCCCCGATTCGCCCACCCAGAAGGTCTCCGGGGCGTACGAGACCGAGTTCACCTCGGTGCAGCACCGCGAGCGCATGCTCTCCCTGGACAACGCCTTCGACGACGAGGAGCTCGCCGCCTGGGCCGACCGCGTGGCCAAGGAGGTCGGCACCGGTGATTACCACTTCCTGTGCGAACTGAAGGTCGACGGCCTCGCCGTGAACCTCACGTACGAGGACGGCAAGCTCACGCGCGCGGCCACCCGCGGCGACGGCCGCACCGGCGAGGACATCACACCGAACGTCCGCACCATCGCGGACATCCCGGACCGCCTCAAGGGCGACAACATCCCCGCCCTGGTCGAGATCCGCGGCGAGGTCTTCTTCCCCATGGAGAAGTTCGAGGAGCTGAACGCCCGCCTGGTGGAGGCGGGCGACAAGCCCTTCGCCAACCCGCGCAACGCGGCGGCGGGTTCGCTGCGCCAGAAGGACCCGCGCGTCACCGCGACGCGCCCGCTGCACATGGTGGTGCACGGCATCGGCGCCCGCGAGGGCTTCGACATCGACTGCCTCAGCCACGCCTATGAGCTCCTCCACGGCTGGGGCCTGCCCACCGCCCAGCACAACAAGGTGGTCCAAGGGCTCGACGGCGTGCGGGAGTTCATCACGTACTTCGGCGAGAACCGCCACTCGGTGGCGCACGAGATCGACGGCGTCGTCGTGAAGCTGGACGAGATCCCGCTCCAGGGCCGCCTCGGCTCGACGTCGCGGGCCCCGCGCTGGGCGATCGCCTGGAAGTACGCCCCCGAGGAGGTCAACACCAAGCTGGTCAACATCCGCGTGGGCGTCGGCCGCACCGGCCGCGTCACGCCGTACGCCCAGGTGGAGCCCGTGACTGTCGCGGGATCCGAGGTCGAGTTCGCCACCCTGCACAACCAGGACGTGGTGAAGAAGAAGGGCGTCTTCATCGGGGACACGGTCGTCCTGCGCAAGGCGGGCGACGTCATCCCGGAGATCCTCGGCCCCGTCGTCGACCTGCGCGACGGCACCGAGCGGGAGTTCGTGATGCCCGCCGAGTGCCCGGAGTGCGGGACGGCGCTGCGGCCGATGAAGGAGGGCGACATCGACCTCCGGTGCCCCAACGCCCAGTCCTGCCCCGCCCAGTTGCGCGAGCGGCTCTTCTACCTCGCGGGCCGCAAGAGCCTGGACATCGAGAACTTCGGGTATGTGGCCGCCGCCGCGCTCACCAAGCCCCTGGAGCCGTCCGAGCCGCCGATTCTCGACGAGGGCGACATCTTCGACCTGACCATCGAGCGCCTCCTGCCCATCAAGGCGTACGTACTGGATCAGGACAGCGGTCTGCCCAAGCGGGACCCCAAGACGGGCGAGGAGAAGATCGCCACGATCTTCGCCAACCAGCAGGGCGAGGCCAGGAAGAACGCCGTTTCGATGCTGGAGAACATCGCGGCGGCCAAGGAGCGCCCGCTCGCGCGGATCATCACGGGCCTGTCCATCCGCCATGTCGGCCCGGTCGCCGCGGAGGCGCTCGCCCGCGAATTCCGGTCGATCGACCGCATCGAGCAGGCCACGGAGGAGGAGCTCGCCGCCGTGGAGGGCGTGGGCCCGACCATCGCCGCCTCCCTGAAGCAGTGGTTCGAGGAGGACTGGCACCGGGAGATCCTGCGCAAGTGGCGCGCGGCCGGGGTCCGCATGGAGGAAGAGGGCGGGGGTGAGGACGAGGGGCCGCGACCGCTCGAAGGACTCACCGTCGTCGTGACCGGAACGCTGGAGAACCACACGCGGGATGGCGCAAAAGAGGCGTTGCAGAGCCGGGGAGCAAAGGTCACCGGTTCCGTTTCGAAGAAGACAGCATTCGTGGTTGTGGGCGACAATCCCGGCTCGAAGTACGACAAGGCGATGCAGCTGAAGGTTCCGGTTCTCAACGAGGAAGGCTTCGCCGTCCTGCTGGAACAGGGACCGGACGCGGCGGCGGAAGTCGCGCTTCCGACCGAGGAGTAGCGGTTGAAAGCCACCCGTTCAGCGCATACCAGAGGCATACGGGTGGCCGGGTCGCATTCGGGCAACCGTAGTGGACCGCTGCCCGTAGAAGCCTTCTGCGGCCTACTGTTGAGGTGTGCGCCTGCCGTGCCCCGCTGCGATTGGGGTATCCCCTGCTCATCGGGAGCAAGGGAAGGAGTTTCAGACGCGGCTGACTTCTGGACCGAGTCCGCGTGGCGTGGGCACCGCCGGCTGTGAGAGGGACGGGAATGGAACCGACCGAGAGCGCCGCACCGGACTCCCGGCTGCGCGCGCGCCTGCGGCGCGGACCGGGCGCGTGGCTCAGCGGACGCAGAGCGGAACGGGAGGCGCGCGAAGCCGAGAGCAGGCGCCCCGCCGTCCCGAGCACCGCAGTTGAGCGCCGCGAACGGGCGTGGAGCACCGTCGGCGGGTACGGCACACAGGAACTCGACGTGGGCGAGGCCTCGGGCGGCAGGGACGCGGCGGGGCCCTGCTCCGCCAAGTCCGGCGCCGACGGACGGCGCAGGACGCTCTGGCGCGGTTCCGAGGCGCACGGCCCGGACGACCCGTCCGGCGAGCGCGACCCCTGGCCGGTGCTTCCGGTTGCCGTCGTGGCCGTCGCCGCCGTCGTGCTCGGCACGGGCTTCTTCCACGCGTTCACCGGACGCAGCACGCTCTTTCCCTCCGGCACGGTCGGCTGGTCCCTCGCCGTCCTCACGGGCCTGATCGTCGGCCACCTCGTCGCGCTCGGCCGCGACCGCTGGTGGGGCGGCACCGGCTCGGGCGGCGCACTCACCGTCGCGGTGCTCCTGCTGTACGGCTGGGTGCCCGCCGGAATGGTCAGCCTCACCGTCGTCGTCCTGGTCGGCATCGCGCGCCGCCACCGCTGGCGCCAGGGCATCCTGCACGGCGCCGTCGACATCCTCGGCATCGGCGCGGGCGCGCTCGCCATGGCCGCGTTCGGCACGGCGCCGTCGGTGCAGTCGCCCTGGCTCCCCGAGACCTGGGACCTGTACTCGGCCCCCGAAGTGGCGCTCGCCGCGATCGCCTACCTCGTCGTCACCCGCGTCCTGCTCTGGTACGTCCACGCGCCGCGCACCGGCGCCCTGCCCACGGTCACCCGCACCGCCCTGGTCAGACAGGGCCTGGTCGGCGTCGCGCTGCTCGGCATCGCCCCGCTGATCTGCGTGGTCGCGGCCTCGACGCCCATCCTCCTGCCGCTGTTCGCGATCCCCCTCGTCGCCCTCGACTCGACGCTGTGGATCGCGCGGGCCAGGGCCGAGGAGCAGCTGCGCGACCCGCTCACGGGCCTGCCCAACCGGCAGTGGCTGCTCGAACGGACCTGGACGGCCCTGGACGACGCCGAGCGGATCGGGGCGCGCTCCGCCCTGATGCTGATCGACATGGACCGCTTCCGTTCGGTGAACGACACCCTGGGCCACCTCGCGGGCGACCGTCTGCTGCTGCAGATCGCCGACCGGCTGCGCCTCGCCCTGCCGCGCGGTGCGGAGGCCGCACGGCTCGGCGGTGACGAGTTCGCCGTCCTGCTGCCGGTCGCCGACTCCACGACGTCGGCCACCCGCGTGGCCCGGTCGCTCGTCGCGGCCCTCGGCTCGCCCCTCGATCTCGACGGCCTGACGCTGGTCCTGGAGGCCAGCGCCGGGCTCGCCGTCTTCCCCGACCACGCGATGGACGCGGAAGGCCTGCTCCGGCGTGCGGACGTCGCGATGTACCAGGCCAAGCGGGACCGCACGGGCGTCGAGGTGTACGAGTCCAAGCGCGACTCCAACACCCCCGACCGGCTCGGCCTGTTGGGCGATCTGCGGCGGGCGCTGGACGCGGGCGACGTCGAGCTCCACTACCAGCCGAAGGTCCAGTTCGACGGTCGCGTCGCGGGCCTCGAGGCGCTGGTGCGGTGGGTGCATCCCGAGCGCGGAAAGGTGCCGCCGGACGAGTTCATCGCCATAGCGGAGTCGTCCGGGCTCATGCCGCACCTGACGGAGTACGTCCTGGAGACGGCCCTCGCCCAGGTGGCGAAGTGGCAGGCGATGGGGCTCAAGGTCCCCGTCGCGGTGAACGTCTCGCCGCGCGACGTCCATACCCCCGGCTTCGCCGGAGCGGTCGCCGCACGCCTCGCCCGGCACGGGGTGCCCGCGGGAGCGCTCCAACTGGAGATAACGGAACACGTCCTCCTCGAGGACCCGCAGCGGGCCGCGGACACGCTGGCCGGTCTGACCGGCCACGGGGTCAAGATGTCGCTCGACGACTTCGGCACGGGGTACTCGTCCCTGGTGCACCTGAGGCGGCTGCCGGTCAGCGAGCTGAAGATCGACCGCTCGTTCGTGGCGCGGCTTGCCATCGACAACGAAGACGCGGAGATCGTCCGCTGCACCGTCGACCTCGCACACTCCCTGGGACTGCTCGTCGTCGCCGAGGGCGTCGAGGACGACGAGACGTGGGAGCGGTTGCGCGACCTGGGGTGCGACGCCGTGCAGGGATGGCTCGTCGCCGCCGCGATGCCGCCGGACGAGACGACCGCCTGGCTGCGGGCGCGGGGCTCGCGCGGCTGGCGCAGGCCGGTGGATGTCGCAGCCGAGGAGGCGGCGGCCGCGGCGGAGGCCGAGACCGGGGCCGACATCGTGAAGTAGCCGCGGGGCGATCGAGTGGGCGGCGGGCGGCACAGACAGCGCCCCGCCGCCGGGAGTGAGAGGCGGCCCGGCCCTCCGGGAACCCGCCAGGACCCCTGCCAAGGGAATCCGTTTCACGTGCACGGGGTGCGGCCCCATAGGATTGGGCCACAAACCACACACTCACCCCCAGAGGATCGCCGCATGCCTGGCATTACGCGCGAGGAGGTCGCCCACCTCGCCCGCCTTGCACGTCTGGAGCTGAAGGCAGAAGAGCTCGACCACTTCGCCGGACAGCTCGACGACATCATCGGCGCGGTCGCCCGCGTCTCCGAGGTCGCCGACCAAGACGTACCGCCGACCTCCCACCCGCTGCCGCTGACGAACGTCATGCGCGCGGACGAGGTCCGTCCGTCGCTCACCCCCGAGCAGGCGCTCTCCGGAGCCCCGGCCCAAGAGCAGCAGCGTTTCAAGGTGCCGCAGATCCTGGGGGAGGACTAACCCACCATGACGGACAGCAAGATCGACATCATCAGGCTCACCGCCGCCGAGATCGCCTCCAGGATCGCCTCCGGCGAGCTCACGGCCGTCGAGGTCACCGAGGCCCACCTCGCCCGCATCGAGGCCGTCGACGAGAAGGTGCACGCCTTCCTGCACGTCGACCGTGAGGGCGCGCTCGCGCAGGCCCGCGCCATCGACGCCAAGCGGGAGAAGGGCGAGAAGCTCGGCCCGCTGGCCGGCGTCCCGCTCGCGCTCAAGGACATCTTCACCACCGAGGGCGTTCCGACCACGGTCGGTTCCAAGATCCTCGAAGGCTGGATCCCGCCGTACGACGCGACCGTCACGCGCAAGCTGAAGGAAGCCGGCGTCGTCATCCTCGGCAAGACCAACATGGACGAGTTCGCCATGGGGTCCTCCACCGAGAACAGCGCGTACGGCCCCACCGGCAACCCGTGGGACCTCACCCGCATCCCCGGCGGCTCGGGCGGCGGCTCCAGCGCCGCGCTCGCGTCGTACGAGGCCCCCCTCGCCATCGGCACGGACACCGGCGGCTCCATCCGCCAGCCCGCGGCCGTCACCGGCACGGTCGGCGTCAAGCCCACCTACGGCGGCGTCTCGCGCTACGGCATGGTGGCGTTCTCGTCATCGCTCGACCAGGGCGGCCCCTGTGCCCGCACGGTCCTCGACGCGGCCCTGCTGCACGAGGTCATCGCCGGGCACGACGAGCTCGACTCGACGTCCATCGACGCCCCGGTGCCCTCGGTCGTCGAGGCGGCCCGCAACGGCTCCGTACAGGGCATGCGCGTCGGTGTCGTCAAGCAGTTCGCGGGCGAGGGCTACCAGGCCGGTGTCGTCCAGCGCTTCCAGGAGTCGGTGACGCTGCTCAAGGAGCTCGGCGCCGAGATCGTCGAGCTGGACTGCCCGTCCTTCGACCTGGCGCTCTCCGCGTACTACCTGATCGCGCCCTCCGAGTGCTCGTCGAACCTCGCGCGCTTCGACGCCATGCGTTACGGCCTGCGCGTCGGTGACGACGGCACGAAGTCCGCCGAGGACGTCACCGCGCTGACCCGCGAGGCGGGCTTCGGCGACGAGGTCAAGCGCCGCGTCATCCTGGGCACGTACGCCCTGAGCTCCGGCTACTACGACGCGTACTACGGAAGCGCCCAGAAGGTCCGCACCCTGATCACGAAGGACTTCGAGAAGGCCTTCGAGCAGGTCGACGTGATCGTCTCGCCCGCGACGCCCACCACCGCCTTCCCGATCGGCGAGCGTGCCGACGACCCGATGGCGATGTACCTCGCGGACGTGTGCACCATCCCGTCGAACATGGCGGGCAACGCCGCCATGTCGCTGCCCTGCGGCCTCGCGCCGGAGGACGGCCTGCCCGTCGGGCTGCAGATCATCGCCCCGGCCATGAAGGACGACCGCCTTTACAAGGTCGGCGCTGCCGTAGAGGCCGCCTTCGTGGAAAGGTGGGGTCACCCGCTGCTTGAGGAGGCACCGTCACTATGAGTCCGATGACTGCCAAGGCCAAGGGCTTCAAGAAGTCGAAGCCCGGCGCGTACCTGTCGATGGCCACCACCGCCTTCGGTGCGGTGTCCGTCGTCAAGCAGGCCAGGATGGCCCGCAAGGAGAACGACACGCTCCGTCTTGTCGACGCCGCTGTCTCCGCCGCCGCCATCGTCACCGGTCTTGCTCTGCTCTATCGCGAGCTGAAGAAGCTCGGCGACGACGACGTCCTGCTGGGTTGAGAGGGAAAGTTTCACCGTGACTGTCACGACTGACCTGGTGTCGTACGAGGATGCCCTCGCGACGTACGACCCCGTCATGGGCCTTGAGGTCCATGTCGAGCTGGGCACCAAGACCAAGATGTTCTGCGGCTGCTCCACCGAGCTCAAGCAGGACGCCAACAGCCAGACCTGCCCGACCTGTCTCGGACTGCCCGGCGCGCTGCCGGTCGTCAACGAGATCGGCGTCGAGTCCGCCATCAAGATCGGCCTCGCGCTGAACTGCGAGATCGCCGAGTGGTGCCGCTTCGCCCGGAAGAACTACTTCTATCCGGACATGCCGAAGAACTTCCAGACCTCCCAGTACGACGAGCCGATCGCCTTCAACGGCTATCTGGACGTCCAGCTGGAGGACGGCGAGGTCTTCCGCGTGGAGATCGAGCGCGCCCACATGGAGGAGGACACCGGCAAGTCCACGCACGTGGGCGGCGCGACGGGCCGTATCCACGGCGCGTCGCACTCGCTCCTGGACTACAACCGCGCGGGCATCCCGCTCATCGAGATCGTCACCAAGCCGATCGAGGGCGCGGGCGAGCGGGCTCCCGAGGTCGCCAAGGCGTACGTCGCCGAGCTGCGCGAGGTCATCAAGGCGCTCGACGTCTCCGAGGCCCGCATGGACAAGGGCCAGATGCGCTGCGACGTGAACCTCTCCCTGCGTCCGCACGGGCGCGAGGAGTTCGGTACGCGCTCGGAGACGAAGAACGTCAACTCGCTCCGTTCCGTGGAGCGTGCGGCGCGCTTCGAGATCCAGCGCCATGCCGCGGTGCTGAACTCGGGCGGCACGATCATCCAGGAGACCCGTCACTTCCACGAGGAGGACGGCTCCACGACGTCGGGCCGCATCAAGGACAACGCCGAGGACTACCGGTACTTCCCGGAGCCCGACCTCGTCCCGGTGGCCCCGGCCCGTACGTGGGTCGAGGAGCTGCGTGCAGGCCTCCCCGAGATGCCGCGCGTGCGCCGCAACCGCCTCCGCGAGGAGTGGGGCGTCTCGGAGCACGACATGCAGTCGATCCTGAACGCCGGCGCGGTCGACCCGATCGTGGCCACCATCGAGGCGGGCGCCGATTCGGCCGCCGCGCGCAAGTGGTGGATGGGCGAGATGGCCCGCGCGGCGAACGAGTCGGGCAAGGCCCTGGACGAGCTGGGGGTCACCCCGGTGCAGGTCGCCCGGGTCGCCGAGCTCGTCGCCAAGGGCGACCTGAACGACAAGCTGGCCCGTCAGGTCTTCGAGGGCCTCCTGGCCGGCGAGGGCACGCCGGACGAGGTCGTCGAGAAGCGCGGCCTGAAGGTGGTCTCGGACGAGGGCGCTCTGACGACCGCCGTGGACGAGGCGATCGCCGGCAACCCCGCCATCGCGGACAAGATCCGCAGCGGCAAGGTCGCGGCGGCCGGTGCGCTGGTCGGCGCGGTCATGAAGGCGACCCGAGGTCAGGCCGACGCTGCCCGCGTCAAGGAACTGATCCTGGAGAAGCTGGGCGTGGAGGGCTGAGTCCTCTCGCCGGTACGGCCTGAACCGCCGCTTCGCGACGGATCTTTCCCGCCCACCCACTCGATTGCCCTGGGGCGTCGAGTGGGTGGGCGGGGTGCTGTGCGGCCCGCCTTACGCTGGGGAGCATCCGTCCCGCCGAACCACCGCCTCACCCCGAACCACCGCCCCACCCGGGCCACGGAGTACCCCCTGAACACCGTCACCGCCGAGATCCTCTCCGTGGGCCTGCTGCTCGCAGTGCTCGCGTTCGCCGTCATACGGCCCAAGCAGTGGCCCGAGGCCGCCGCCGCGCTGCCCGCCGCCGGGCTCGTCGTGGCGCTCGGGGCCGTCTCGCCGCAGCACGCGCTCGCGGAGGTCGAGAGCCTGCTGCCGGTCGTGGGGTTCCTCGCCGCCGTGCTCGTGCTCGCTCAACTCTGCGCCGACGACGGGCTCTTCGCCGCCGCCGGTGATCTCGTCGCCCGGCTCTGCGGCGGGCGGACCAAGGCGCTGCTCGGCGGCGTCTTCGGTGTCGCCGCCGTGATCACCGCCGTGCTGAGCCTCGATGCCACCGTCGTGCTGCTCACGCCGGTCGTCTTCGCCACCGCCGCCCGCGTCGGCGCCAGGCCGCGGCCGCACGTCTACGCCACCGCCCACCTGGCCAACTCGGCGTCGCTCCTGCTGCCCGTCTCCAACCTCACCAACCTCCTCGCCCTCACCGCAAGCGGGCTCACCTTCACGCGGTTCGCGATGCTCATGGCGTTGCCCTGGCTCGTTGCGATCGGGATCGAGTACGTGGTCTTCCGGCGGTACTTCGCCGCCGATCTGGCCGCGGGCGCCCTTGAGCCCAAGGAGACCGAGCCGACCCCCGTGCCGGTCTTCACCCTGGTCGTCCTCGGCCTCACGCTCGCCGGGTTCGTCGTGACCTCGCTCGCGGGCCTCGAACCCCTGTGGGCCGCCCTGGCCGGGGCGGCGGTGCTCGCGGGTCGTGAGCTGCGGCGCAAGCGGACGACCGCCACCAGGATCGTCCGCTCCGCGAGCCCGCTGTTCTGCCTGTTCGTGCTCGCGCTCGGCATCGTCGTCAAGGCGGTCGTCGACAACGGCCTCGGCTCCGGGATCGAGTGGCTCCTGCCGGACGGCGCGTCGCTGCCCGCGCTGCTCGCCGTGGCGGCCGTCGCCGCCGTGCTCGCCAACCTGATCAACAACCTGCCGGCGATCCTCGCGCTGCTTCCCGCCGTCGCCCCCGCCGGGCCCGGCCCCGTCCTCGCCGCCCTGATCGGCGTCAACATCGGCCCGAACCTGAGTTACGTCGGCTCGCTCGCCACGCTGCTGTGGCGCCGCATCCTGCACGACCACGGCACGGACGCGGAGTTGGGGACCTTCACGCGCCTCGGCGTGCTGACCGTACCCGCCACGCTCGCTGCGTCGACGGTGGCCCTCTGGGCGGGGCTCCTGATCGGCTTCTGACCGGCTCCCGATTGACTCCTGAGCCGCGGCGACATCCGCCCGGCCCATCCGTTCACGTCGACTTCGTCCCCAAGTCTTCACAGGGAAACCAGACTTCACTACCGTCCCGGCGGAGCAGGTCAATGGATCAGCAGAGAACCATTGGCCGTCGACTGGAGGTCGTACGTGTCCCCGGAGATTTCACGCAGGCGGCTGATGGCAGTCGGCGGTGGCGCACTCGGCGCCGCCGCCGTCGGATCCTTCCTGCCGCCGTCGTTGCAGCAGGCACTGGCACAGGACCGGCACAAACCAGGCAGCGGTGGGCTCGACTCGATCGAGCACGTCGTCATCCTCATGCAGGAGAACAGGTCCTTCGACCACTACTTCGGCGCCCTGCGCGGCGTACGAGGCTTCGGTGACCGCAACGCCATCCGGCTCCCGGGCGGCAAGTCCGTGTTCGAGCAGCCGGGCGTGCTGCGCACGGTCATGCCCTTCCCCGTCCGCGAGGCCGCCGCGGCGCAGAAGAAGGACCTGCAGTACATCGGCGCACTCGACCACTCATGGAGCGGCGGCGCCAAGGCCTGGCACGACGGCTGGATGGACGGCTGGATCACCGCCAAGACCGCCGCGACCATGGCGTACTACACACGCGACGACATCCCGCTGCACTACGAACTCGCCGACACCTTCACCGTCTGCGACGCCTACCACTCATCCATCCACACCTCCACGAGCCCCAACCGCAACCACCTGTGGAGCGGAAAGACGGGCTATGAGGCGAACGGCAAGCGGGCCGTCGAGAACGACGCGTACGCCGAGGGCACCCACCCCGGCTACGACTGGGGGACGTACGCCGAGCGCCTGGAGAAGGCGGGCGTGAGCTGGCAGACGTACACCGAGTGGGAGAACTTCACCGACAACCAGATCGAGTTCTTCACCACCTTCAAGGCCATCGCCCGCAAGGTCCTCGCCAAGACCGGCCTGACCTTCATGGAGGCCTTCTACGCCAAGGTGCGCGACGCCAAGGACGAGGCCGAGCGCGAGAAGCTGCTGGCCACCCTGGAGGAGGGCGTCGCCACCCTCACCAAGGCCGAGAAGTCGCTCTTCGAGCGCGGCCTGCGGCGCGTGCCCACCGGCAGGCTCGCCGATGAGTTCGCCAAGGACGTCGCGGGCGGCAAGCTGGCGAAGGTCAGCTATCTGGTGCCCTCCGCCCAGGACTCCGAGCACCCCAGCGTCTCCTCGCCGATCCACAGCGCGACCATCGTCTACAAGGTCCTCGACGCCCTCGCCTCGCACCCCGAGGTCTGGCGCCGCACGGCCGTCTTCATCAACTACGACGAGAACGACGGCTTCTTCGACCACGTCCCGCCGCCCGTGCCCGGCGGCGACAGCGACGAGGCGAAGGAGGAGCGCTGGGAGGGCAGGCCCACCGGCCTCGGCGCGCGCGTCCCCATGCTCGTCGTCTCGCCCTGGACCGTCGGCGGCTACGTCACCTCCGAAGTCTTCGACCACACCTCCGTCGTGCGCTTCCTGGAGAAGTGGACCGGAGTGAAGGAACCCAACATCAGCGCCTGGCGCCGCAAGGTCACCGGCGACCTCACCGGCGCCTTCGACTTCAGGCGCGGCCACCGGCAGCCCGAGGTCGAACAGCCCGGCACCATCCCGGAGTTCAGCGGCCGCTGGTCACCGCAGCCGCCCCTGAAGCAGTCCATGCCGGTCCAGGAGCCCGGCACCCGCCGCGCCCGCCCGCTGCCCTACCAGCCCGACGCGTACGTGAAGCCGGGCGAGAGCGGTGCTCTGTCGGTGCGGCTGCGCAACGGCGGCCGCTCCAGCGCGCACTTCGCGCTCTATCCGTACGCGGATGAGTTCACGGTCCCGCAGCACCAGGACGTCGTCCGCGAGGGCTCCTGGACCGTTCCGGTGGCCAAGGACGCGTACGCCTTCACGATCACGGGTCCGAACGGCTTCCGGCGCGAGTTCGCGGGCGGCAAGGACGGCAGCGCGCAGCTCGCCTCCGCGATCACCCGTCGGGAGATCCACGTCACCCTGGCCAACCGGGGCCGCAAGGAGCTCGTCTTCAAGGTCGAGCCTGTCGGATATGTCTCGGAACGTCACGTCAGGTCGCGTACGCGGGTCGTCCGCGTCAAGGCGGGCAGCAGCCGCACGATCGCCTGGCAGACGGACGACGAGCACGGCTGGTACGACGTCGAGGTCACGGCCGCGGGCGAGCCCGCATTCCGGCGGCGCCTGATGGGTCACATAGAGAACGGACGCGCGAGCGTGTCGGGCTGAAGCCCCCAGTTCCCAGGGTGTGCGAGGTCCCGGTGGGGCCTCGCACGCCTTTTGTGCTCTTGTGAGGAAACCCACGAAGCGGTCCAACGATCTCCAGGTGCTGCCAGAGTGTCCGTGGCGCTTATGTCATCGCTCATGCGTTCTTTGCGGGCTGTTCAGGTCATTCAAGACTGTTCCCGATAAAGATCCACGAACCACATCAGGGAGCCGGTCAGTGGCAGCACTCGCACGGTGGTGTGTGAAACACCGCCTCCTGGCAGTCCTGCTCTGGCTCGTCGCCCTCGGCGGCGCCGCGAGCGCCGCGGCCGTCGCCGGATCCGCGTACTCGAACGACTACGAAGTGCCGGGCACCGAGTCGGGCCGCGCGACCCAGCTCCTGAACGAGGGCTTCGCAGGGCTCGGCGGCGACAGCAACACCGTCGTCTGGCGGACCGAGGCGGGCACCACGGTGCGCGCGGCCGACGTCGAGCAGACGATGACCGACGCCCTCGACACGATCGAGGACATGCCCGCGGTGGCCTCCGTCAGCAGTCCCTACACGGAGCGCGGCGCCGCACAGATCAGTGACGACGCCCGCATCGCGTACGCGAACGTCACCTTCCACGAGCAGGCCGACGCCATCGACAAGGCGGACGCGCAGGCCCTCGTCGACACCGCGAAGGCCGCGTCGTCGGACAGCCTGGACGTCGAGCTCGGCGGCAGCGCCGTCGGCCTCACCGAGTCCAAGAGCGCGCAGACCGCCGAGATCGTCGGGGTCGCCGTGGCCGCCGTCGTGCTCTTCCTCGCCTTCGGCTCGCTCGCCGCGTCGATCCTGCCCATCGCCACGGCGCTGGTGTCGGTCGGCACGGCGTACGCGGGCATCGTGCTGCTCGGGCACTTCATGACCGTCGCGGACTTCGCCCCGATGCTGGGCACCCTGATCGGGCTCGGCGTCGGCATCGACTACGCCCTGTTCATCGTGACCAGACACCGCAAGGGCCTCAAGCAGGGTCTCCCGGTGGCCGTCGCAGCGGAACGCGCGGTCGCCACCACCGGGCGCGCGGTCGTCTTCGCGGGCGCCACCGTGTGCATCGCCCTGCTCGGCATGCTCATCCTGCGGCTCAGCTTCCTCAACGGCGTCGCGATCGCGGGCTCGCTGACCGTGCTCCTCACGGTCGCCGCCTCGGTGACGCTGCTCCCCGCCCTCCTGTCCTGGATCGGGCCGCGCGCGCTCAGCCGCCGCGAACGGCGCACCCTCGCCGAGCACGGCCCCGCCCCCGAGGTGCCCACCGGGCTCGCCGCCCGCTGGTCCGCCTTCGTCGAGCGGCACCCCAAGCTGCTCGGCGGCGTCGCCATCGCCGTGATGGCGCTCCTCGCCCTGCCCACGCTCTCCCTGCACCTGGGCACGTCCGACCAGGGCAACAACCCGGCGTCGGCCACCACACGCCAGGCCTACGACCTGCTCGCGGACGGCTTCGGCCCCGGCGTGAACGGCCCGCTCACGCTGGTCACCGACGTCCACGGAGCGGGCGACCGGCTCGCCCTCACCAACCTGGTCCCCACGCTCGAGTCGACCAAGGGCGTCGCCTCCGTCAGCCCCGTCACGTACGACGCCGAGGGCACCGCCGCCTACGTCACCGTCGTACCGGACTCCTCCCCGCAGTCCGAGCGCACCAGCGATCTCGTCGACCGGCTGCGCGACGACGTGCTGCCCATGGCCGAGGCCGACACCTCGCTCGACCTGGCCGTCGGCGGCGTCACCGCGAGTTACGACGACTTCGCGGAGATCATCGTCGGCAAGCTGCCCCTCTTCGTGGGCGTGGTCATCGGCCTCGGCTGCGTCCTGCTTCTGCTCGCCTTCCGGTCCATCGGCATCCCGCTGAAGGCCGCCGCGATGAACGTGGCGGCGGTGGCATCGGCCTTCGGGGTCGTCGTCGCGATCTTCCAGTGGGGCTGGGGGAGCGAGCTGCTCGGCCTCGGCGCGGCCGGACCGATCGAACCCTTCCTGCCCGTGATCATGGTGTCCGTCCTCTTCGGGCTCTCCATGGACTACCAGGTCTTCCTGGTCAGCCGGATGTACGAGGAGTGGCTCGAGACCGGCGACAACCGGCGGGCCGTGCGGGTCGGCCTCGCCGAGACGAGCCGCGTGATCAACTCCGCGGCCGTGATCATGATTTCGGTCTTCCTCGCCTTCGTCCTCAGCGGCGACCGGGTCATCGCGATGTTCGGCATCGGCCTCGCGGCCGCGGTCGCGCTCGACGCGTTCGTGCTTCGTACGTTGCTGGTGCCGGCCCTCATGCACATGCTGGGCGGCGCCAACTGGTGGCTGCCGCGCGGCCTCGACCGCTGGCTGCCGCGCATCAGCATCGAGCCCCCGGAATGTCGTTCGAATTCGGCCGTCGCGGGTGCGAGTATCCCGGAGCAACGGGACACGCACGACGTACCGGTCGTGGAGCCGGACGGACTGAAGGAGCGGGATGTTCGCGATATCGCTGGGCGAGGGCGCTGAACTGAGGCCCATCGAGCCGTGGCAGGCGCAGGAGTTCCTCACGCACGTCGAGCGTGCGCGTGAGTACGCGGGACCGTGGGTCCCCCTGACCGCGCTGACGACGGACCTCGCATCGGCCCGGGAACGGCTCCAGGTGTTCGCCGACAAGCAGGCCGCCGACACGGGGCGGCTCTACGGCATCTGGCTGGACGGCACGCTCGTCGGCGGGGTGCTCTTCCGGATCTTCGACACGGCGAACGAGAGCTGCGAGATCGGCGTCTGGCTGGAGCCTTCGGCCGCCGGGCGCGGTCTGATCACCAGGGCGAGCCGGGTGCTCATCGACTGGGCGGTGGACGCGCGTGGCATGCACCGCGTGGAGTGGCTCGCCTCGTCGGCGAACGCCCCCAGCATCGCGGTGGCCAAGCGGCTCGGGATGACCAAGGACGGGGTGCTGCGGGAGAGCTTCCCCTGGCAGGGGGTGCGGCACGACATGGAGGTGTGGTCGGTGCTCGCGCCGGAGTGGCGGAAGGCGCGGGAGGCGCGCGACGCGGATGCCGACGCCCCTCGCGCCGCTCGTTAAGAAAGCTCTCAGACTCCGTCCGTACGGTGCGGAGCATGGGAACTAAGACAGAGGACGAGACCGCGGCCGAGGCGGCCGCAAAGCCCGCAGAGCCGGAGGCCGCGGACACCACGGACGCCAAGGGCGACACCAAGGACGGCACCAAGGCGGACGCCGTCAAGGTGGACAAGTCCACGGCGGCCGACGACGCCGTCGAGGCCGACGATGACGACGACGCCGATGAGATCGTCGTGGTCGACGAGGTCGCTCCGGCCAGGTCCAGCGGCGTGTTCCAGGGCGCCGCGGCCGTCGTCTCCGCCGCTCTCGGTGTGATCGGTCTGTCCGGCGGCTGGCTCGGCACGGTCGCCGCCGCGCGCTCGAACATCGTCGGGCAGCTGGAGACCAAGCAGTCGGCGAGCGTCGCCGACCAGATCCAGGCCCTGTACGGCGACTCCTGGCAGGTCACGGCGCTGATCGCCGGAGCCTTCGCGCTCGCCGCACTGGTCGTCGGGTTCGTCGTCCTGGTCAGGCCCGCGTTCGGCGCGCCCGACCAGGTCCAGGCGCCGTGGATCAAGTCGGTGGCCTGGGCGGGTGTCGCCCTGGGCGTCATCGGCCTGCTGCTGGCCATCGCGAAGTACTCGGACTTGATCTACGGACTGCCGTCGACCAGTTGATGGCAGCGCAGTGTTCGATACGCCGGTGGGGCTGAGGCCAGCCCCACCGGCGTTCTGCGTCTGAGGGCCCGCCTCGTTCTGCGTCTGAGGGCCCGCCTCAGGGAGGCGGGCAGTGCCCTAAGGCCCCCTCCCGCCTCCCTAAGGCCCCCCACCCCCTCAAGATGCGGCACTCTTCCGATGTGCCGCCCCTCCCTGGCAGACGAAAGTAAGGGCATCGCAGAAAGCGAAGCCGGAACGAGTAGCCAGATCAGACACCGGACCCCGGACCCCCGGACACCGGACGTCGGATCAGACCAGGGAGTCGACATGTTCGAGTACGAGATGCACCAGCTCCGCGCCGCCGACCTCACCCGCGAGGCCGACCGCCGCCGCCTCCTGCGCGAGGCCCGCGAGGCCAAGGCGGCCCGCGCCGAGCGCCGCTCGGCCCGCCACGAGACCGAGGGGCGGGTGAGTACCGGCGCCCGGCGCCGGAGCCGGTTCACGCGGGCCGCGTGATGAAGACAGGGGCGTCTGCCCGGGCGCTCGGAATATCCGCTGCCGCAAGGCTCGCACCCTGTGCGATGCTCACCGCTGTGGAGACCAGGTCCGTAAGCCCCGTGTTCGTCGGCCGCGCCGATGAGCTGGGCGTTCTGAACGACGCGCTCGCCCGTGCCAAGGGGAAGACCCCCGGCACGGGCGAGCCGCAGGCATTGCTGCTCGGCGGCGAGGCGGGCGTCGGCAAGACCCGCCTCATCGAGGAGTTCACCGCGGCGGCCCGCGCCGAAGGCGCCGTCGTCGCGCTCGGCGGCTGTGTCGAGATCGGCGCGGACGGACTGCCCTTCGCCCCCTTCTCCAGCGCCCTGCGTTCCCTGCGCCGCCAGCTCCCGGACGAGGTGGACGCCGCGGCCGCCGACCAGGAGGGCGAGCTCGCCCGGCTCCTGCCCGAACTGGGCGAGGCCCCGCAGCGCCGCCGCGGCACCGACGCCCAGCACGACGAGGAAGGCATGGCCCGCCTCTTCGAGCTGACGGCCCGCCTCCTGGAGCGCCTCGCCACCGACCGGCCGGTCGTCATAGCCCTGGAGGACCTGCACTGGGCCGACGCCTCGACCAGGCACCTCCTCGCCTACCTCTTCCGCACGCTGCGCAGCGGCAGCCTCGTCGTCGTCGCCACCTACCGCGCCGACGACATCCACCGCCGCCATCCGCTGCGCCCCCTCCTCGCCGAGCTGGACCGCCTGCGCACGGTGCGCCGCATCGAACTCGCCCGCTTCAGCAAGGTCGAGGTCGCCCGGCAGATGGCCGGGATCCTCAGCGCCGAGCCCGCGCAGACCCTGGTGGACGACATCTTCGACCGCTCGGACGGCAACGCCTTCTTCGTCGAGGAGCTCGCCGTCGCCTCGCACGGCGGCAGCTGCGCGAGCATCACGGACTCCCTGCGCGACCTCCTTCTCGTACGCGTCGAGGAGCTGCCCGAGGACACCCAGCGGGTGGCCAGGATCGTCGCCGAGGGCGGCTCGACCGTCGAGTACCCGCTGCTCGCCGCGGTCGCCGGGCTCGCGGAGGACGACCTGATCGAGGCCCTTCGGGCCGCTGTCGGCGCCAACATCCTGCTGCCGTCGCCCGACGGCGACGGCTACCGCTTCCGGCACTCCCTGGTCCGCGAGGCGGTCGGCGACGACCTGCTGCCCGGTGAACGCTCCCGGATCAGCCGCCGGTTCGCGACGGTCCTCGAGGCCGACCCCTCACTCGTCGCCGCCGACCAGCGCGCCGCCCGCCTCGCCAGCTACTGGTACCACGCGCACGACGCGGCGAAGGCCCTGCCCGCCGTCCTGCGGGCCTCCGTCGAGGCGCGCCGCCGCTATGCGTACTCCGAGCAACTGCGCCTCCTCGAACGGGCGATGGAGCTGTGGGACGACGCCCCCGAGGACATCCGCCTCGAACTGCGCCCCCTCGACTACGCCGAGGTCTATCCTCCCTGCGGCTGCGACCCCGCCACCACCCCGCTGCGCTATCTCGACCTCATGGCGGAGGCCGCCGTCGCAGGACGTCTCTGTGGCGAGCGGGAACGCGCCCTGAAGATCACCAAGCGCGCGCTGCGGCTCCTGGATGACGAGCAGGACCCCCTGCGCTCCGCCTGGTTCTGGATCCAGCGCTCCCGGCTCACCTCGACGCTCGGCCGCGGCGACGGCTGGGCGGAGATCGCCACCGCCCAGGAACTGGTCCGCGGCCAGCCGCCGTCCGAGGTGCATGCCGAGGTGCTCACCAACGTCGCCTCCTGGGGCATGCTCCACAACCCCGGCGAGGAGACCCTGGCGGCGGCCCAACGCGCCGTCGAATACGCCCGGATGGTCAAGGCCGAGGAGATCGAACTCAACGCCCGGCTCATCTACGGCGGCCTCCTGGTCGACGCGGGCGACGTCGAGCAGGGATTCGCGGAGATGTACGCGGTCAGGGACCGCTGCGTGGCGCCGCCCGGCCTGGTCTCCCGCATCCCGCACATCCACGTCAACCTGCCCTCCGTGCTCGAAGGCGCGGGCCGTTCCCTGGAGTCCCTCGAGGTCGGCGACCAGGGCATCGCGCTCTGCCGGAAGTACGGCCTCACGGACACCGAGAGCTGGGTCCAGGTCAACAAGGCGGAAACCCTTGAATCCCTAGGCCGTTGGGACGAGGCCGTCGACGCCTCCGAGGCGGCCCGCCGTGGTGCGCTCAGCGTCAAACCGCGGGCAGGCGCGGCCCTGCGCCTCGCCTGCATAGCCCTCGCCCGCGGCGATCTGGCCGAGGCCACCGCCCAACTGGCCGTGGCCCGCAGCCACTACGGCACGCACCACGTCCTCATGCCGCAGTACTCCCTGCCCATGGTCACCGCCGCCCTCGGCATCGCGGCGGCCGGCCCCGACCGCGCGGCCGGTGTCGCCGCCGCGCGCGCCGAGCTCGAACAGGCCCTGGCCAAGGGCTTCCCACCCGGCACCCAGCGCTACACCTGGCCCCTGCTGCTCGCCGCCGCCACCTCGGAGGCCGATACGCGCGGCCTGCCCGCAGCCGAGCCCGGCCGGACCGACGCCATCGACAGCATCCGCCGAGCCGCCAAGAAGCTCCCCTCACCCATGCCGGTCTGGGCCGCCCACGAGCAGTGGGTACGCGCCGAACTCCTGCGCGCCGAGGACCGCGACACCCCCGCCGACTGGTCCGCCACGGTCACCGCGTTCGAACCCCTCGGCCGCCCCTACGACCTTGCCCGTGCCCGCCTCCGGCTGGCCGAGTCCCTCCTCGCGACCTCTGCAGGAGCGGGCGCCGGAGCAGGCGCCGATGCGGATCGCGAGCGTGCCGCCGCTCTGCTGCGCCAGGCCCGTGAGGTGGCCGAACGCCTGAGGGCCCGGCCTCTCGCCGAGTCCGTCGCGGGGCTCGCCCAGCGCGCCCGCCTCACCCTGAACGACGACGAGCACGCCCAGGCCCACGAAACCGCGAGGGCTCACCTCACCCCGGTCGATCCCGCCGAGGCACTCGGTCTCACCAGCCGGGAGCGGGACGTGCTCCGCCGTGTCGCCGCGGGCCGCAGCAACCGCCAGATCGCCGAGGAGCTCTTCATCTCCCCGAAGACGGCGAGCGTCCACGTCTCCAACATCCTCGCCAAGCTGGGCGTCGCCGGCCGGGGCGAGGCGGCGGCCCTGGCCCACCGCCTGCGCCTGTTTCCCACGGAACGCGCACAGCCGACGGGCTGACCTGCCTGGGCCGACCTGAGCTGACCTGGTCCGGCCTGAGCTGACCCGGTCCGACCTCAGCTGACCTGGGCTTTCCTGGCCTCGATGGGTTCCGGATCGCCTCGCTTACGCTGGTAGGAGGAACTCGGCCGCCAGGAGGCGCAGTGTTCAACCCGATCGAGCTTTTCCAGCCCGGCCGCAAACACACGGACGACGAGCAGAAGCGGCTGGAGCTGAGCCGGGTCGACGTGGCCGACGGCGACCCGGGCCGCGGCCCGATAGACCTCACCTCGGGCAAGGTGGTGGTGAGGGTGCCGCAGCAGGCGGAGGCGGATCCTGCGGTGGGTGCCGGCGCCGAGCAGGATCCCGCGGGAGACCCCGACCCCGACCCCGCCCCGGAGGCCGACCCCTTGTCCTCGTCCTCGTCCTCGTCCGAGAAGTAGCCCGCTCGCCCTACTTCACCGTCACCTCAAGGATCTTGTCGTCCCCCTTCTCCGGGGTGCCACGGGAATCCGTCTCGTTCGTCACCAGCCACAGCTTGTCGCCGCCCGCCGCGACGACCGTGCGCAGGCGTCCGTGCTCGCCCTCCAGGAAGGACTGGGGCTCCACGGTGCCCTCCACGCCGCGGACCGGAATGCGCCACAGACGCTCGCCGCGCAGGCCCGCCATCCAGATCGAGCCCTCGGCATAGGCGATGCCGCTGGGAGAGGCCTCCGAGGTCTTCCACTGGGCCACCGGGTCGTGGAAGCCGTCCTCGTCGCCCTTGCCTTCCACCTCCGGCCAGCCGTAGTTGTCGCCGGCCTTGATCTCGTTCAGTTCGTCCCAGGTGTCCTGGCCGAACTCCGCCGCCCAGAGCCGCTTCTCCTCGTCCCAGGCAAGGCCCTGCACATTGCGGTGGCCGTACGAATAGACAGGGGAGTCGTCGAAGGGGTTGCCGGGGGCCGGCTCGCCGTCCGCGGTCAGGCGCAGGATCTTGCCGCCCAGCGACTTCTTGTCCTGGGCCAGGCCTGTGTCACCCGTCTCGCCCGTGCCCGCGTACAGCATTTTGTCCGGGCCGAAGGCGATCCTGCCGCCGTTGTGGACGACGCCCTTGGGGATGTCCTTGAAGATTGTGTCGGGCGCGCCCAGCTGCTGGCCGGAGGGCTTCTTCTCGTCGTACAGCAAGCGGGCGATGCGGTTGTCCGACTCGGTGGTGAAGTACGCGTAGACCATGTGGTCCGATGCGTACGAAGGAGAGAGCGCCAGGCCCATCAGGCCGCCCTCACCGGCGGGGGAGACGCCGGGGACCGAGCCCAGTTCGGTCTTCTTGCCCGTCTCGCCGTCGACGCGCGTGATGGTCCCCTCGTCGCGTGAGGACACCAGCAGGTCCCCGCCGGGCAGTGGTGCGAGGCCCCACGGCGACTTCAGGTCCTCGGTGAGGGTCTTGGTGACCGTCGCCGATCCCTTTTCCGGCGGGGCGTCGCCGGCGCGCGGCTTTCCCGTGGACGTCCCGTCCGACGTCGCGGGGCTCGACTCGGCGCTCTTTCCGTTGTCCGGCGCGTCTGAGCCCCCGGACGAGCAACCGGCCGTGAGCACCAGGGCAGCGGCAGCCAATGCGGCTGTGACAGCAGGTCGTTGCACGATCAGGTTCCCTTCGACGCAGCGCTTCTACTGTTCATACACCGCTCGGTCCCCACAGGTTCCCAACCCGGCTCCGCCGGCCCGGGGACGTCAGTGCCACGAGCTGATGGCCGGAGCCACGAGCTGAAGGTCAGGCCCACGCGCTCATGGTCAGTCCCACGATCCCATGGCCGAAGGCAGTGCCGCGATCTCCGCCAGGTCCGCCGCGGTCAGCCGCAGCGCCGCCGCCCCCGCGTTCTGCACCGCCCAGCGCTCCCGCTTGGCCCCCGGGATCGGCACCACGTCGCGCCCCTGCGCGAGCACCCACGCCAGCGCCACCTGCGCCGGCGATGCCCCGTGCCGCTCGGCCACCCGGCGCAGACCCACCACCAGCGGCTGGTTCGCCGCCATCATCTCGGCGGTGAAACGGGGATGCCGGGCCCGCACGTCGTCCGGCTCGAAGCCCTGCCCCGGCGTCAGCGTCCCGGTGAGGAAACCGTTCCCCAGCGGCATCGCCGCCAGAAAACCGATCCCGCGCGCCGCACACCACGGCAGCAGCGTCTCCAGCGCCTCCCGCGACCACACCGAGAGCTCGGCCTCCACCGCGGCGACCGGGAAGACCTGCTGGACCCGCTCCAGCTGCCGGATGGTCCCCTCGTGCAGCCCTCTGCCCTCGCGCCGCGAGGCACGGGCCCCCACCGCGCACAGCCCGAGCGCCCGCACCTTCCCCGCGGCGACGAGCTCGGCCATCGCGCCCCAGGTCTCCTCCACGGGCACCTCGGGATCGGCACGGTGCAACTGGTACAGATCGATCGTCTCGGTCTGCAGCCGTCGCAGCGACGCGTCGCAGGCCCGCTTCACGTAGCCGGGGCGGCCGTTGGCGACGATGTGCTGCTCACCCACCAGGAGCCCGCACTTGGTGGACACGAAGGCCTCGGACCGCCGCTCCTTCAGCGCCCGCCCCACAAGCAGCTCGTTGGTGAACGGCCCGTACATGTCCGCCGTGTCCAGCAGGGTCGAACCCTGGTCGAGCGCGGCGTGCACGGTGCGCAGGGACTCCTCGCCCCGCTGGCGTGAGCCGGTGTACGCCCAGTTCATCGGCATGCAGCCGAGCCCGACCGCCCCCACCTCGAGCGCTGCCGCGCCGATCGTCCTGCGGTCCACCTGGCCGTGCCCTCCCCACCTCATGTCCGAGCGGCCCCCAACGTAACCTCTGCCTCCCCCCACGTGACGTGCGGCCTGGGCGCATTAGCCTCCTGACCATGACGACAGATGTATGGCTTCCCTACGCCGCGGACGAGATCGAAGGCCTGCCCGGCGCAGCCGATGCCGGGCTCAACTACCGCTTCTGGGACGGCGGCCCGGACTTCCCCGCGGACCCGGCCGACTGCGCGTTCTATGTGGTGCCCTATCTGGCGCCGGCGGAGATCGCCGTGCGGCCGCTGCCCGAGATGACCTCCGTGCGCGCCGTGCAGACACTCTCGGCGGGCGTCGACCAGATGCAGTCCGGGCTCCGGTTCCTCGCACCCGGCGTGCAGTTGTGCAACGCCAAGGGGGTGCACGAGGCCAGCACCGCCGAGCTGGCGCTCACCCTGATCCTCGCGTCCTTGCGCGGCATCCCCGGGTTCGTGGAGGGGCAGCGGCAGGGGGAGTGGCGGTCCGGGTTCCATCCGGCGCTCGCCGACAAGTCCGTGCTGATCGTGGGGTACGGATCGATCGGTTCGGCGATCGAGGACCGGCTCGCCCCCTTCGAGTGCGCGCGGGTGGCGCGCGTCGCGCGCTCTGCACGTGCCACGGAGCGCGGCCCCGTGCACCCGCTCGCCGAACTGCCCGCACTCCTGCCCGACGCGGACGTGGTCATCCTCTCCACGCCCCTCACCGACACCACCCGTGGCCTGGTGAGCGCCGACTTCCTGGCCCACATGAAGGACGGCGCCCTGCTCGTGAACGTCGCGCGCGGCCCCGTCGTCGACACCAAGGCGCTCCTGGCCGAACTGGAGAGCGGCCGGATCAACGCCGCCCTCGACGTCACCGATCCGGAACCGCTGCCCGCAGGTCACCCCCTGTGGCACGCTCCTGGAGTGCTCATCAGCCCGCACGTGGGCGGACCGACCTCCGCCTTCCGGCCCCGCGCCAAACGCCTGCTCGCGGCGCAGCTGACCCGTTACGTCGCCGGGGAACCCCTTGGCAACGTCGTCCTGACGACCGAGTAGCGCACCAAGCCGCAGTCGCCCAGGGCTCGTTCGAGCACGCTCCGCACTCGTGCGCGTGCGGGCCGTGTCCGGCATGGCGTCGACAGTCACGGAGCGTAGAGAAGCTATGTCCCTGAGTGACGAGACTGGTGTATCGTCCCGACAGGGGCTGCGCCGTGGACCGTTCGGCGCCGGGGACGAGACATCAGACGCGAGGGGGGCGACGGGCGATGTACGGCCAATGGGCGAACGATCCGACGCGACGAGGCCGCCGGCGGCGACTCTCACGCGCACCGGCTCGCAGTCGGCGCGACGGTTACGCACACGAAGTCCCGGGGCCGATCAGTCACGGGAGGCGGACGGGCACGGGAGCGGCACGGATCAGGGCGGCCCGGTGAGCACCCGTCCGTCGACCGCCACCGCCCTGGAGGGCGGCGGAGGTCTGACGGCGCCGATGCCGCCAGGAGCACCACTGACCCGGCGCCCCGCGTCCGGCGGCGGTGCGGGACTGGTCTCGCAGATCACGCTCCTCGTGGTCTGCGGCGGGTATGCCACCGGGGCCGCGCTCGGCTGGGGTTCGGCCCGAGCCGCCCTGATCATGGGCGACTTCGGCCTGAGCATCGCGGCGGCGACAGCGGCGGTCTCCTGTTTCCGCTACTCACGCACCCGACGAAGCCGCTTTCGACCCGCGTGGCTGCTGTTCGCGCTCTCCTCCGCGATGGCGGCCCTGGGCAACGGCGTATGGGGCTGGTACGAGGTCGTGCTCGAACAGCCGGTGCCGAGTCCGGGCCTCGCCGACCTGTTCTTCCTCTGCTTCGCGCCGCCCGCCATCATCGGCCTGCTCGTGCTCGCCAAGCGCCCGGTGACCAAGGCCGGTTGGGTCTGCCTTTCGCTCGACGCCTGGCTCATCGGCGGCTCACTGCTCACGCTCTCCTGGAGCCTGGCGCTCGCGCACACGGCACAGTTCGAGGGCCAGAGCGTCGCGCACGCGGCGCTCTCGCTCGCCTACCCGCTTCTCGACATCGCGTTGGTCAGCATGGTCCTCGCGCTGCACTTCAGACGATCCTCCGCCAACCGCACGGCGGTGAACACGGCGATCGGCGCCCTCGCGCTGACCGTCATGTGCGACGCGATGTTCACCTCGCCCCTGCTGCACGCCAGTTACCGCTCGGGGCAGATGCTGGACGCGGGCTGGTTCGCGGGATCGCTGCTCCTCGCGTACGCACCCTGGGCGGCCCCCTGGCAGAAGCACGCGGACGAAGCGCAGCACGCGCGCGTGGAGCACGACGGCGCACCCAAGGACGCGCGGGCCGCGGCCACCCGGCCGATCGCCGGATCGCTGGCCGCGCTCACGCCGTATCTGGCCGCGGCCGTCTGCACGTTGGGGATTCTCTACAACGTACTCAGCGGCCGCAGTGTCGACGAAGTCGTGCTCTTCACCGCGGGCACGGTCGTGCTCGCCCTCGTCGTGCGCCAGGGCATCATGCTCCTCGACAACATCACCCTCACCCAGGAACTGGCCCAGAAGGAGAACCACTTCCGCTCCCTGGTGCAGGGTTCGAGCGACGTCATCATGATCGCCGCTCCGAACGGCATCCTCCATTACGTCAGCCCGGCCGCCTCCGGGGTGTACGGCAGGGAGGCCGATGAACTCGTCGGTTCCGAACTGGCCTCGCTCATGCACCCCGAGGACCTGGGCCGCGTGGTCCACGAAGTCCGCAGATTCCTCACCGCGAACCCGATCGAGGAACCCACGACCCGCATCGAGTGCCGCTTCAAGTCCGGCGGCGGCGACTGGCTGAACGTGGAGTCCACGGTCAACCGCCACCAGGGCGGCCTCATCTTCAACAGCAGGGACGTCACCGAACGGGTCCGTCTCCAGGCGCAGTTGCAGCACAACGCCGAGCACGACCCGCTCACCGACCTGCCCAACCGCGCCCTGTTCACGCGCCGGGTCGGCCAGGCGCTCACCGGCCGCAGAGTCACCGACCGGGGCACGGCCGTGCTCTTCATCGACCTGGACGGCTTCAAGGCGGTCAACGACACCATCGGCCACCAAGCGGGGGACGAGCTCCTCATCCAGGCAGCCCGCCGCCTTCAGGAGGCCGTCAGGTCCGGGGATTGCGCGGCCCGGCTTGGCGGCGACGAATTCGCCGCGCTGATCGTGGGTGACGGCACCCGCGACCAGGCCGCACGCGAGCAGCACATCTACGAACTCGCCGACCGTCTCAGAATCACCCTCTCCCAGCCCTACGCGATCGACGGCAACGACGTGCGCGTGGCGGCGTCCATCGGCGTGGCCTTCGCCGAACCGGGCATCGGGGCGGGCGAGTTGCTGCGCAACGCCGACCTGGCGATGTACCGCGCCAAGGCCGCGGGCAAGGGCCGCGTCGAGCTGTACGCACCCCAGATGCAGGCCGACGTCGTACGCAAGGCGGAGCTGGCGACGCGGCTGCGCACCGCCCTGCACGACGGCGAGTTCGCGCTGCTGCACCAGCCGGTGGTCTCCCTGGACGACGGGCGCATCACCTCCGTCGCCGCCCAGGCGCGCTGGCGCTCGGCGCAGGGCATCCTCTTCACGCCCGCCGAGTTCCTGCGCGTGGCCGACACCTCGGAATCCCAGGAAGGTGCACGCACCGCCGAGCTGGGCCGCTGGATGCTGGAGGAGGCCGTCCAGCAGGCCGCGGAGCGCGGGCGCACGGGTCACGCGACACCCGTCGCCGTCCGTATCAGCGCGCGGCGTCTCCTGGACCGCTCCATGCCGCTGGGCTCCATCGAGGCGCTCCTGACCCGGCACGGGCTGCCCTCCGGGGCGCTCATCATCGAGCTGGCCGACAGCGACCCCCGCGTCCCGCTGGACGATCTGGAGCGCCGGCTGACCTCCCTGCGCAGGCTCGGCGTCCGCATCGCCCTGGACGGCTTCGGGAGCGGCTATGCCGCCATCACCGCACTGCGGCGGCTCCCCGTCGACGTACTGAAACTGGACCGCAGCCTCGTCGAGGGCGTCGTCGAGTCCGCGCGCCTTCACAAGATCACCGCCGGTCTGCTGCGCATCGCCACCGATCTGGGGCTGCGCTCCGTGGCCGACGGCGTCGATCTGCCGGAGCAGGTCATCGCCCTGCGCGCGATGGGCTGCACGCACGGACAGGGCATGGCGTTCTCCGGTCCGCTCGACGAGTACCGCCTGCGCCGTGCGCTGTCGCTCGGGCACTATCCGGTGCCGCACGGGCCGGTGGAGCCGGTGCTCGCGGGTGCCCCTCCGATGGCGTTCGGAGGAGGTGTCGAGGCCTTCGTCCGCTCACATAATGAGACCCCCGTCCCACCTACTTGACAGGCACTGTGCGCCGGGGAGAGGGTCAATGCCATGCGCACCCGAATTCTCGTACTTGGAAAGCGCGTCGGCTGAAGCTGGGAGTCACCGGTCCGAACACCGGATTCCCTGCACCCGCTCCGACGCGCTCCCCTCGCCTGCCTCACGGCACGAGGGGTTTTTTGTTGCACTGGCGCCCGCCAAACCCCCGCAAACACCCCGCAAAAACCCTCAGCTTCGAGAAGAGAATGCCGATGACCGAGCAGGCCACCGGGGCCCACCATCCGCAGCCGCGGCCCCGATCCTCAGGACAGCAGTCCGCCCCCGTCGAGCACGTCACGGGTGCGAAGTCCCTCATTCGTTCTCTCGAGGAAGTCGGGGCCGACACGGTATTCGGCATCCCCGGCGGTGCCATCCTTCCCGCGTACGACCCGATGATGGACTCCACCCGCGTCCGTCACATCCTGGTCCGTCACGAGCAGGGCGCAGGACACGCCGCCACCGGATACGCGCAGGCCACCGGCAAGGTCGGGGTGTGCATGGCGACGAGCGGCCCCGGTGCCACCAACCTCGTCACGCCGATCGCCGACGCCCACATGGACTCCGTGCCCATGGTCGCGATCACCGGCCAGGTGGCCTCCAAGGCGATCGGTACGGACGCCTTCCAGGAGGCGGACATCGTCGGCATCACGATGCCGATCACCAAGCACAACTTCCTGGTCACCAAGGCCGAGGACATCCCGGCGACGATCGCGGAGGCCTTCCACATCGCCTCCACGGGCCGTCCGGGCCCTGTCCTGGTGGACATCGCCAAGGACGCCCTCCAGGCGCAGACCACCTTCCAGTGGCCGCCCACCCAGGACCTGCCCGGCTACCGTCCGGTGACCAAGCCGCACGCCAAGCAGATCCGCGAGGCCGCCAAGCTGATCACCGGCGCCAAGCGGCCCGTCCTCTACGTCGGCGGCGGCGTCATCAAGGCCCACGCCACCGCCGAGCTCAAGGTCCTCGCAGAACTCACCGGAGCGCCCGTCACCACCACACTGATGGCGCTCGGCGCATTCCCCGACAGTCACGAGCTGCACGTGGGAATGCCGGGCATGCACGGAGCGGTCACCGCCGTCACCGCGCTGCAGAAGGCCGACCTGATCGTCGCCCTCGGAGCCCGCTTCGACGACCGCGTCACCGGCAAGCTGGACAGCTTCGCGCCCTTCGCGAAGATCGTCCACGCCGACATCGACCCGGCCGAGATCGGCAAGAACCGCGCCGCCGACGTGCCGATCGTCGGTGACGCCCGCGAGGTCATCGCCGACCTGATCCAGGCCGTCCAGGCTGAGCACACCGCCGGGCAGAAGGGGGACTACACCGCCTGGTGGAACGACCTCAGCCGCTGGCGCGACACCTACCCGCTGGGCTACGACCAGCCCGAGGACGGCTCGCTCTCCCCGCAGCAGGTCATCGAGCGCGTCGGCAAGCTGGCCCCCGAAGGCACGATCTTCGCGGCCGGCGTCGGCCAGCACCAGATGTGGGCCGCTCACTTCATCGACTACGAGCAGCCCGCCACCTGGCTCAACTCCGGCGGCGCCGGAACGATGGGGTACGCGGTCCCGGCCGCGATGGGCGCCAAGGCCGGACAGCCCGACCGCACGGTCTGGGCGATCGACGGCGACGGCTGCTTCCAGATGACCAATCAGGAACTGACCACCTGCGCCCTGAACAACATCCCGATCAAGGTCGCCATCATCAACAACGGCGCCCTCGGCATGGTCCGCCAGTGGCAGACGCTGTTCTACAACCAGCGTTACTCCAACACCGTGCTGCACAGCGGTCCCGAGGACATCGGCCCCAACAAGGGCACTCGCGTCCCGGACTTCGTGAAGCTGTCGGAGGCGATGGGCTGCGTGGCGCTGCGCTGCGAGCGCCCCGAGGACCTCGACAAGGTCATCGCCGAGGCCAACGCCATCAACGACCGCCCCGTCGTGGTCGACTTCATCGTCCACGAGGACGCCCAGGTCTGGCCGATGGTCGCAGCCGGCACCTCGAACGACGAGGTCATGGCCGCCCGCGGGGTCCGCCCCGACTTCGGCGACAACGAAGACGACTGAGACCGAGAGCGAAAGAGAGACCAAGAGTCATGTCCACCAAGCACACGCTCTCCGTCCTGGTCGAGAACAAGCCCGGTGTCCTCGCCCGGATCACCGCGCTGTTCTCCCGCCGCGGCTTCAACATCGACTCCCTGGCCGTGGGCGTCACCGAGCACCCCGACATCTCGCGCATCACCATCGTCGTGAACGTCGAGGAACTGCCGCTCGAACAGGTCACCAAGCAGCTCAACAAGCTCGTCAACGTCCTGAAGATCGTCGAACTCGAGTCGACCGGCGCCGTGGCGCGCGAACTGGTCCTCGCCAAGGTCCGCGCCGACAACGAGACGCGCTCGCAGATCGTCGAGATCGTCCAGCTGTTCCGCGCCAAGACCGTGGACGTCTCGCCCGAGGCGGTCACCATCGAGGCCACCGGATCCAGCGACAAGCTGGAGGCCATGCTCAAGATGCTGGAACCCTTCGGCATCAAGGAGCTCGTCCAGTCCGGCACCATCGCCATCGGCCGCGGCTCCCGCTCCATCACGGACCGCAGCCTGCGGGCGCTCGACCGCTCGGCCTGAAACCGGCCACCGGGCGCGCCCGCATACCGAGACCGTAAAACCTCCCTCCCCCGCCCGCCGTACGGTGGGTCGCAACACCAGCACACATAGGAGATTTCCAGTGGCCGAGCTGTTCTACGACGACGACGCCGACCTGTCCATCATCCAGGGCCGCAAGGTCGCGGTCATCGGATACGGCAGCCAGGGCCACGCCCACGCGCTGTCGCTCCGTGACTCGGGTGTCGACGTCCGCGTCGGTCTGCACGAGGGCTCCAAGTCCAAGACCAAGGCCGAGGAACAGGGCCTGCGCGTGGTGACGCCCGCCGAGGCCGCCGCCGAGGCCGACGTCATCATGATCCTGGTGCCGGACCCGATCCAGGCCCAGGTCTACGAGGAGTCCATCAAGGACAACCTCAAGGACGGCGACGCGCTGTTCTTCGGCCACGGCCTGAACATCCGCTTCGGCTTCATCAAGGCCCCCGAGGGCGTCGACGTCTGCATGGTCGCCCCGAAGGGCCCGGGTCACCTGGTCCGCCGCCAGTACGAGGAAGGCCGCGGCGTTCCGTGCATCGCGGCCGTCGAGCAGGACGCGACCGGCAACGGCTTCGCGCTGGCCCTCTCGTACGCCAAGGGCATCGGCGGCACGCGTGCGGGCGTCATCAAGACGACCTTCACCGAGGAGACCGAGACCGACCTGTTCGGCGAGCAGGCCGTGCTCTGCGGCGGCACCGCCGCGCTGGTCAAGGCGGGCTTCGAGACGCTGACCGAGGCCGGCTACCAGCCGGAGATCGCGTACTTCGAGTGCCTCCACGAGCTGAAGCTCATCGTGGACCTCATGTACGAGGGCGGCCTGGAGAAGATGCGCTGGTCGATCTCCGAGACCGCGGAGTGGGGCGACTACGTCACCGGCCCGCGCATCATCACGGACGCCACCAAGGCCGAGATGAAGAAGGTCCTGACCGAGATCCAGGACGGCACCTTCGCCAAGCAGTGGATGGACGAGTACCACGGCGGTCTGAAGAAGTACAACGAGTGCAAGACCCAGGACGAGAACCACCTCCTGGAGACCACCGGCAAGGAGCTCCGCAAGCTCATGTCGTGGGTGAACGACGAGGCGTAAGCCGCAGGGCGTGAGGGCCGGGACCGCAGTCCCGGCCCTCACGCCCATCCACGGAGGGACAGCGGACGATCTCGTTGTCCACCCCGTCCAGCCACGGACGGGTGATCCTTCCACCGAGGCGTAAGACACCCGTCAGGACGCCACTACACTGCTTTCAACATTCGCGTCAGGCCCACAGCGTCGTGCGTCTTCCACGCGGCTAGCACCCTCCACCGCATGCGGCCGTCGGGACGGCCGTCCGCATTGGACTTGTGAGGACTCACGTGAGCACTGCTGCCAACGGCAAACCGGTCGTACTCATCGCTGAAGAGCTGTCGCCCGCCACTGTCGACGCCTTGGGCCCGGACTTCGAGATCCGTCAGTGCAACGGCGCGGACCGCGCCGAGCTGCTGCCCGCCATCGCCGACGTGGACGCCATCCTGGTCCGCTCCGCGACCAAGGTCGACGCCGAGGCCATCGCGGCCGCCAAGAAGCTGAAGGTCGTCGCCCGCGCGGGCGTGGGCCTGGACAACGTGGACGTGTCCGCCGCCACGAAGGCCGGCGTGATGGTGGTGAACGCACCCACCTCGAACATCGTCACCGCAGCCGAGCTCGCCTGTGGTCTGCTCATCGCCACCGCGCGCAACATCCCCCAGGGCAGCCAGGCCCTGAAGGCCGGCGAGTGGAAGCGCTCGAAGTACACGGGCGTCGAGCTCGCCGAGAAGACCCTCGGTGTCGTGGGCCTCGGGCGTATCGGCGCGCTCGTCGCCCAGCGCATGAGCGCCTTCGGCATGAAGGTCGTCGCGTACGACCCGTACGTACAGCCCGCGCGTGCCGCGCAGATGGGCGTCAAGGTCCTCACGCTCGACGAGCTGCTCGAGGTCTCCGACTTCATCACCGTGCACCTGCCCAAGACCCCCGAGACGGTCGGTCTGATCGGCGACGACGCCCTGCACAAGGTCAAGCCGGCCGTCCGCATCGTGAACGCCGCGCGCGGCGGGATCGTCGACGAGGAGGCGCTGTACTCGGCGCTGAAGGAGGGCCGCGTCGCGGGCGCCGGTCTGGACGTGTACGCGAAGGAGCCCTGCACGGACTCCCCGCTCTTCCAGTTCGACCAGGTCGTCTGCACGCCGCACCTCGGCGCGTCGACGGACGAGGCACAGGAGAAGGCAGGTGTCTCCGTCGCCAAGTCGGTGCGCCTGGCCCTCGCCGGTGAGCTCGTGCCGGACGCGGTGAACGTCCAGGGCGGCGTCATCGCCGAGGACGTGCGCCCCGGTCTGCCGCTCGCCGAGAAGCTCGGCCGGATCTTCACCGCGCTCGCGGGCGAGGTCGCGGCCCGGCTCGACGTCGAGGTGTACGGCGAGATCACCCAGCACGACGTGAAGGTGCTCGAACTCTCCGCGCTCAAGGGCGTGTTCGAGGACGTCGTCGACGAGACGGTGAGCTACGTCAACGCGCCTCTCTTCGCCCAGGAGCGCGGCGTGGAGGTCCGCCTCACCACGAGCTCGGAGTCCCCGGACCACCGCAACGTCGTGACGGTGCGCGGCACGCTGACCGGCGGCGAGGAGATCTCGGTCTCCGGCACGCTGGCCGGACCCAAGCACCTGCAGAAGATCGTCGCCATCGGCGAGTACGACGTGGACCTGGCGCTTGCCGAGCACATGGTCGTCCTGCGGTACGCGGACCGTCCCGGTGTCGTCGGCACGGTCGGCCGTGTCCTCGGCGAGGCGGGCATCAACATCGGCGGCATGCAGGTTGCCCGCGCCGACGTGGGCGGCGAGGCGCTCGCCGTTCTCACCGTGGACGACACGGTGCCGCAGCCGGTCCTCAATGAGCTGGCCGAGGAGATCGGTGCGGAGTCCGCTCGCGCGGTGAACCTCACGGACTAGTTGCCCCGCAGCTTCGGGCGCCGCCATCACCGGCTGCGCCGAGTTCGTCCTCAAACGCCGGACGGGCTGGAGATACGCTCCAGCCCGTCCGGCGTTTGTCTTGTGCCCTCAGACCAGTTCCTTCTGCCGCTCGTTCTCGGCCGGAGCCGCCGTCGGCGTGATCCTGCGCAGCGTCACCGCCGCCGAGGCCGCCGCGATCAGCAGCAGTGCCGCCCCGGCGAGCGCGGCGAGGTGCATGCCGCTGGTGAACGCCTCCCGGGCCGCGTCGACCAGCGCGGAGGCCGCCCTGTCCGGCAGGTGCTGTGCCACCGCGAGGGCGCCGCCGAGTGTCTCGTGGGCCTCGGCCGGGGCAGAGTCCGGGATCTCGCTCCGGTAGACCGCGTTGCCGATGGAGCCGAGCAGCGCCATGCCGAGCGCGCCGCCGAACTCCTGGCCCGTCTCCAGGAGCGATGAGGCGGAGCCCGCCTTCTCCGCCGGGGTCGAGCCGAGGGCCAGGTCGGTGAGTTGTGAGCCGACGATCACGGCACCGCAGGCGAGGAGCGCGGCGGCGGTGAGGGCCGTCCACATCGAGTCCGTGCCGGTCAGGGTCATCAGGCCGTAGCCGCTCGCCGAGACGGCGAAGCCGGACGAGACGACGTAGGCGCGGTTCATCCCCCGCTGCACCAGGGCCGTGGCGACCGGGGCGGCGAATCCGATCGGGACCGAGGGGAGCAGCGCCCACAGCGCGGCCTCCATGGCGCTCTTGCCGAGGACGGACTGGAGGTACTGGGTGGTGAAGTAGGCCGAACCCATCATCGCCAGCGAGCAGACGAGGTTCAGGAGGACGGCGGGGGCGAAGCCGCGGCCGCGGAACAGCGCGGGGGAGATCAGCGGGGACTCCGTGGTGCGCTGGCGGTGGACGAAGAGTGCGGCGAAGACGAGTCCGACGGCGAGCGAGGCGACGTACTCGAGTTCGAGGCCCGCGGCGGCCATCTCCTTGATGCCGTAGACGACGGGCAGCACGGCGGCCATGGACAGCGGCACGCTGAGCAGGTCGAAGCGGCCCGGCTTCGGGTCCTTGAACTCCGGGATGAGGACCGGGGCGAGGACCAGGAGCAGCACCATCGCGGGCAGGTTGACCAGGAAGACCGAGCCCCACCAGAAGTGCTCGACGAGGACGCCGCTCATCACCGAGCCGAGCGCGATGCCGGCGACCATCACGCCCGACCAGATGCCGATCGCCTTCGCGCGCTGCCCGGCGTCGCGGAACATCGTGCGGACGAGGGCCATCGTGGACGGCATCAGGGTCGCGCCGCCGATGCCGAGGACCGCGCGGGCCGCGATGAGCAGCTCGGCGCTGTTGGCGTAGGCGGCGGTCAGGGAGGCCGCGCCGAAGGCGGCGGCGCCGAACAGGAGCAGCTTGCGGCGGCCGATGCGGTCGCCGAGCGAGCCCATCGTCATCAGGAGTCCCGCGAGCACGAACGCGTAGATGTCGAAGATCCACAGCTGCTGGGTGCCGCTCGGCTCCAGGTCGGCGCTGATCGCGGGGACCGCGAAGTAGAGGACCGAGACGTCCATCGAGACCAGGAGCAGCGGCAGCATCAGGACGGCGAGAGCGGTCCACTCCTTGCGGCCTGCGCGCTCCGGGACCGCCGAATTCGCTTGTTCGTGCGTCGAGTTCGTCATGGCGAGGACTGTACGGACGTCTTAAACAGATGTCTAGTACGGTCGTATAAAACGCTGGTCTGGGACGACCGTATGGATCGGGAGTAGGCTGACCGCATGGGACACCGTGAGGATCTGCTCGAAGGCGCCAAGCGCTGCCTGCTGGAGAAGGGCTTCGTGCGGACGACCGCGCGCGACATCGTGAAGGAGTCCGGGACCAATCTCGCGTCCATCGGCTACCACTACGGCTCGAAGGACGCCCTGCTCGTCGAGGCGTACGTCGCGCTCATCGAGCCCATGGGCGAGGGTTTCGAGGGAGCGGTCGGCGCGGCGCGGGGCGCGGAGGGCAGCGGCATCGAGCGGTTCCGGGAGACGTGGGTGAACGTCATCCGCTCGATCCCCGAGTCGCGGGCGATCTGGATGCTGAGCCTGGAAGTCGTCACGCAGGGGGAGCGGCTCGCGGAGATCCGCGAACTGCTGGCCAAGGCGCAGGTGGAGGGGCGGCGCGGGCTCGCCGCGATGTTCACCGGCATCCCCGAGGCCGACCTGTCCGAGGACGTCGTGGAGACCGAGGGGCGCTTCTACACGACGCTGCTCAACGGCCTGATGGTGCAGTGGCTGTTCGACGAGGAGTCGGCGACCGACGCCGAGCAGCTGACCGAGGGGCTGCGGCGTGTGATGGAGCGGGTGTCGGGGGACTGAAACGCCAGTGGTGGGGGGGGGGGGGGGCCGCCCCCCCCCCCCCCCGGGGCGGGGGGGGGGGGGGGCGGGGGGCCCACGGTGTAGAGGACCGAAATAGGGCGAGGGGGGGGTAGGGGGAGAGATGGTTGGGGGTGGG